>NZ_JBITXV010000021.1:0-156747 GCF_044544845.1 Streptomyces sp. NPDC053474 | reverse complement strand
GGCACGCTGTTGAGTTCTCAAGGAACGGACGCTTCCTTTGTACTCACCCTCTCGGGCTTTCCTCCGGGCGCTTCCCTTCGGTATTTCGTGTTTCCAACCCTACCAGATCCGTTTTCCGTTCCGTTTCCGGTTCGGATTTCATTTCCGGTGGCCGTTGGAGGGCCTTTGCCTTTCGGCGTGGTCACTACTTTAGCGGATTCTCCCGGCGACTCATAATCGAGTCTGCGGATTCGAATTTCGGCATGCGGACATGCGAAATAGGACCCCGCGAAGGGGAAGTCGTAGGTAGTGGTTGGCCGCTTCCGGCTGCAGGCTGAATGCCGTACCCGGGTCAAGCGGCTCGGGCCACATTACGGACCTGCCAACGCCGCGTCAAGTTCGTCGGCGCCGGGGCGTATGGGCCCGATAAGGGCTGACCGTGGGGTCGTTGGCCGCCCAGAAGCGCCAGGGGTGGCCGCTGCCCTCGCCGCCCACTCCGGTTCGGGGTCCGTTCTTGACCTGGTCGGGGTGGGTGGGCGTCCCGGTGAGGAGGCTGAGCGGCGCCTCGGGGCCCGCGCAGAAGTCGGCGCCGTTGAGAGCGCGGTCCACGTCGAGGGCCGTGGCCAGGCGTGCGGGTCCTTTGGCCAGTTCCTTGTCGTTCCGGGCCGAGAGTCGACGTTTGCGGGCCAGCTCGGCGCCTTCGACCACCTCGCCCGCGCGCAGCAGCACCCCGCTCGCGGTGCCCTCCGGGCCGCACACGACGTTGAGGCAGTGCCACATGCCGTAGGTGAAGTACACGTACGCGTGCCCGGGCGGGCCGAACATCACGTCGTTGCGAGCGGTACGGCCCCGATAGGCGTGCGAGCCGGGGTCCGCCTCCCCCTCGTACGCCTCGACCTCCGTCAGGCGCAGCGCGATCGGGCCGTCCGGGGAGGCGCGCACGAGGACGCGGCCGAGCAGGTCGGGGGCCACCTCCAAGACGGGGCGGTCGAAGAACTCTCGGGGCAGGGGCGTACGGTCAGGTCCCGCGATCATGCCGAACGAGCGTAGTGCACCGGATGTGTGCGGGTTCGGCGCGGAGGGCGGGCGGAGCCTGGCCCGAGGGCCTTCTCGCCGCGAGGGTGGGGACACGAGGGTGAGAGCGCGGAACCACACGCGCGCTGGTCGCGTTTGTACGGATCGAAGTCGACGATCCGATCGAATCAAGCCACAGGCAGGGTCCTGGGGAGGAGAGTCATGGGGTTCAAGAAGCTCCTTGCGAGTCTGGGTGCCGGCGGCGCGTCCGTCGAGACGGTGCTGACCGAGGCCAACGTCGTGCCGGGTGGTGTGGTCCAGGGCGAGGTGCGCATCCAGGGCGGCTCCGTCGACCAGCGGATCGAGGGACTCTCCGTGGGTCTGCAGGCCCGGGTCGAGGTCGAGGGCAACGACCAGGAGTTCAAGCAGGACATCGAGTTCGCCAAGCAGCGCCTCGGCGGGGCCTTCGAACTGAAGGCGAACGCGGTGCACGCGGTGCCGTTCGGGCTCGACATCCCCTGGGAGACGCCGATCACCCACTTCGCCGGGCGCGAGCTGCACGGCATGAACATCGGCGTGACGACGGAGCTGGCGATCGCCCGTGCCGTGGACTCCGGTGACCTGGACCCGATCCACGTCCACCCGCTGCCCGCGCAGCAGGCCGTCCTCGACGCCTTCGGGCAGCTGGGCTTCCGCTTCAAGAGCGCCGACATGGAGAAGGGCCACATCCGCGGCACGCGCCAGAAGCTGCCCTTCTACCAGGAGATCGAGTTCTTCCCGCCGGAGCAGTACCGCGGTCTGAACCAGGTCGAGCTGAGCTTCGTCGCCGACGACCGCGAGATGGACGTCGTCCTGGAGATGGACAAGAAGCCCGGCCTGTTCAGCGAGGGCAGCGACTCCTACAAGTCGTTCACGGTCGGTCTCCACGACTTCCAGGGCACGGACTGGGCCGCGTATCTGAACGCGTGGCTGTCCGAGGTCGGCAGTCGGCGCAACTGGTTCTAAGGCCTAGGCTCGGCAGCGCGGACGACCGCCGTGATCGTGGACGGTCGCCGCGGAGCAGGACCGTTGTCTGTACCGATCAGTCCCTACCGATCAGGAGGTGCCTACGTGGCCGAGGTCAACAGGCCGCCGCTGCCGCACGACTTCCACCCGCCCGTGCCGTCGTTCACGGTCGCGAGCACGGACTTCGAGGCGGGCGCGACGCTGCCGGACGCTCAGGTGTACGCGGCCGGGAACACGTCGCCGCAGCTGCGGTGGGAGGGGTTCCCGCCGGAGACGAAGAGCTTCGCCGTGACGTGCTTCGACCCGGACGCCCCCACGGGGAGCGGATTCTGGCACTGGGTCGTGTTCGACATCCCGGCCTCGGTGACCGAGCTGCCGACCGGCGCGGGCACCGGCAAGTTCGACGGCCTGCCCGAGGGCGCGGTCCAGGTGCGCAACGACTACGGGACGAAGGACTTCGGCGGCGCCGCCCCGCCGCCCGGTGACCCGGCGCACCGCTATGTGTTCACCGTGTACGCGGTCGACCAGGAGAAGCTGGGCCCGGACGCGGACGCCACGCCCGCCGTGGTCGGCTTCAACCTGCGGTTCCACACGCTCGCGCGGGCGCACGTGGTCGCCGAGTACGCGGCGCTCGCGGAGGACTAACACCCGCCGACCGTTCATGGAACGTTTGCCCGCCCCTGGTCTTGGAAGTGATCAGGGGCGGGCATCTTTTATTGCGTTGTCCATCCCGGCGTGCCCGGCCAGAGTTGATCCAAGCCCGCCAGGGGGTGGGCCGGTGCACACGGGAGGTGGGCGAGATGCGAGACACGCTGGTCCTGAACGCAAGCTTCGAGCCGCTGTCGACGGTGACGCTGAACCGCGCCGTCGTGCTGGTCCTCCAGGACAAGGCCGTCGTGGAGCACGCCCACCCCGGGCTGCGGATGCGCGCCGCCGACCTGGATCTTCCGGTGCCCCGGGTGATCAGGCTCTGCCGGTACGTACGCGTGCCGTTCCGAAGACGTGCTCCATGGTCTCGGCGCGGTGTGCTGGTGCGCGACCGGCACCGCTGCGCGTACTGCGGCAGGCGCGCGACGACCGTGGACCACGTGGTGCCGCGGTCCCGGGGCGGCGCGGACAGCTGGCTGAACACGGTGGCGTCGTGCGCCCTTGACAATCACCGCAAGGCGGACCGGACGCCGGAGCAGGCGGGGATGCCGCTGCTCAGGCAGCCGTTCGAGCCGACGCCCGCCGACGCGATGCTGCTCGCGCTCGGGCGCGAGGACCTGGAGGCCCTGCCCGACTGGCTGGGACAACCGGCCGCCTGAGTGCCGGTACGAGGCTGGGGCGGCACTCTTCGAAGAGTGCGGCCCCAGCCTCGTACCGTACGCGCGTCAGTCGATGGGCGGCTGTTCGCGGCGCTCCACGCTGCCCGGGGTCTTGGGGGCGGCGGGGCCGCCGCCCCCGATGGGGCCGAAGTTGCCGAGCGCGCCGCCGAGGCCCTTGAGGGCGTCGCCGATCTCGCTGGGCACGATCCAGAGCTTGTTGGCGTCGCCCTCGGCGATCTTCGGGAGCATCTGGAGGTACTGGTAGGACAGCAGCTTCTGGTCGGGGTCGCCCGCGTGGATGGACTCGAAGACCGTGCGGATGGCCTGGGCCTCGCCCTCGGCGCGCAGGGCGGCGGCCCTGGCCTCACCTTCGGCGCGCAGGATCGCGGACTGCTTCTCACCCTCGGCGCGCAGGATCTCCGACTGCCGGACACCCTCGGCCTGGAGGATCGCGGCGCGCTTGTCACGGTCGGCGCGCATCTGCTTCTCCATCGAGTCCTGGATGGAGGTCGGCGGCTCGATGGCCTTGAGCTCGACGCGGTTGACGCGGATGCCCCACTTGCCGGTGGCCTCGTCGAGGACGCCGCGCAGGGCCGCGTTGATCTCCTCGCGGGAGGTCAGGGTCCGCTCCAGGTCCATGCCGCCGATGATGTTGCGCAGGGTGGTGACGGTGAGCTGCTCGATGGCCTGGATGTAGCTGGCGACCTCGTACGTCGCGGCGCGGGCGTCGGTGACCTGGTAGTAGATGACCGTGTCGATGTTCACCACCAGGTTGTCCTGGGTGATCACCGGCTGCGGCGGGAAGGGCACGACCTGCTCGCGCAGGTCGATGCGGTTGCGGATGGAGTCGATGAACGGGACGACGATGTTCAGGCCCGCGTTCAGGGTGCGGGTGTAGCGGCCGAAGCGCTCCACGATGGCGGCGCTGGCCTGCGGGATGACCTGGATCGTCTTGATCAGGGCGATGAAGACCAGCACCACCAGAATGATCAGGACGATGATGATTGGTTCCATCGTGGTTCCCCACAACCCTTCGTGCTTCGGCTTTTCCGGAGGATCTTGGCGATCTCGCTGCGAGTCTGTCAGAACGCCGCCTGCCCCGTGGGGGGTTCCGATCACCCGGCGGCGTCGTACGGCGGCCCGGCGGACGGCTTCGCGCCGTCACATGACGACGGCGGTCGCTCCGTCGATCTCGACGACGTCCACCTGCTGGCCGGCCTCGAAGGTCTGCTCGGTGTCGAGCGCGCGGGCCGACCACACCTCACCGGCGAGCTTGATGCGGCCCCCGGAGGCGTCGACCCGCTCCAGGACGACTGCGGACCTGCCCCTCAAGGCGTCGATTCCGCTGGCCAGTTCGGGCCGTTGGGAGCGGTGCCGGTTGGCGATGGGCCGTACGACGGCGATCAGGGCGACGGAGACGGCGGCGAAGACGATCGTCTGCGCCGCGACTCCGCCGCCGACGGCCGCGGTCGCCGCGGCCGCCACGGCGCCGACGGCCAGCATGCCGAACTCCGGCATCGCGGTCATTACCAGCGGGATTCCCAGACCGACCGCGCCGATCAGCCACCACACCCATGCGTCGATGTCCACATAATCATGGTAGGGCCGCGGCTCCCGTTACGGACAGGGCGTGCCGGGTCAGCCGAGCGGCAGGCCCTGCGCGCTCCAGCGGTCGCCCCGCTGCTCGACGACCAGCGGCAGGCCGAAGCAGAGCGAGAGGTTGCGCGAGGTCAGTTCGAGCTCCAGGGGGCCCGCGGCGAGGACCTCGCCCTGGCGGATCATCAGGACGTGCGTGAAGCCCGGGGCGATCTCCTCGACGTGGTGCGTGACCATGATCATCGAGGGGGCGATGGGGTCGCGGGCGAGGCGGCCGAGCCTGCGCACGAGGTCCTCGCGGCCGCCGAGGTCGAGGCCCGCGGCGGGCTCGTCGAGGAGCAGCAGCTCGGGATCGGTCATCAGGGCGCGGGCGATCAGGGTGCGCTTGCGCTCGCCCTCGGAGAGGGTACCGAACCGCCGGTCCAGGTAGTCGCTCATGCCGAGGCGGTCGAGGAAGGCGCGGGCGCGCTGCTCGTCGACGTCCTCGTAGTCCTCGCGCCAGCCCGCGGTCATGCCGTACGCGGCGGTGAGGACGGTCTGCAGGACGGTCTGGCGCTTCGGCAGCTTGTCGGCCATGGCCATGCCGGCCACGCCGATGCGCGGGCGCAGCTCGAACACGTCGACCTTGCCGAGCTGTTCGCCGAGGACGGTGGCGGTGCCCTTGCTCGGGAAGAGGTAGCTGGACGCAACGTTGAGGAGGGTGGTCTTGCCCGCCCCGTTCGGGCCGAGGATGACCCAGCGCTCCCCCTCCTTGACCGACCAGGAGACCTGGTCCACCAGAGCCCGGCCCTCGCGGACCACGGATACGTCCTTAAGCTCCAGTACTTCGCTCATGAGCGCGGTCTCTCCCATTGCAGTCTCGGCTGTCGCGGCGCCCGTGGATTTCGCTGTGGACGCAGCCCCCGGATAAAACCTACGCCACTGGCCGACCGTTCCCGTGCGGAGGCCGGTCCTTAGGCTGTGTGCATGCTCTCGGAACCACGCTCAGGACGCTTGGCCGCATGGGGAAACGCCCTTTTGGCCGGACTTGTTTCACCGGACGACGCGGTGCACGCGATCGTGGGTGACGACGCGGTGCACCGCGTCGAGGGGCTGCCCGGGGAGTCGGCGCCCGTCGGTCTGACGCTCGCGCTCGGGCGGCTGCGAGGGCTCGGCGCGACCGGGTTCCGGGTGGCGCTGCCCGTGCCGGGCCATCCGCTGGGGCTGAGCGGGCCGCCCGACTTCAACGCGCGGGCGCTGGAGGCCGAGGAGGCCGTCGTCGCGTCCGGCGCGGCGTTCGGTCTCGTGCCCGAGGTGTACGAGGCCGGGCCCGAGGAGGCCGCGGACGCCGAGGACGTCCATGTGGAGGTCGTGTGGCACTGCCTGCCGGTGCGGGAGGCTCCGCCCGCCGACGTGCCGTCGCTCGGTGAGGCCGAGCGGGAGCTCGCGGAGGCGATGCGGGAGGCCACGCGGGTGCTCTCGCGGCTCGACGTGGCGGCGTCGGGGCCGCTCGCCGAGGCGGCGCTCGACGCCTACCGGGCACGGGCGGAGCGGGGGCGCGAACTCCTCGCGCCCGGGTATCCGCCGCGCGCGGTACGCGTGTTGGAGCTGGCGCAGCGCGTGGGCCTCCTGGTGTCGATGGCCTACGACCACGGGCACGGCGGGGCCGTGAGCGCCTCGGAGATGACGGCGCGGGCAGGCGCCCTACAGCCGGTGGAGCGAACGGCTCGGCGAGCACAGGTAGCCGCGTACAACGCGTACGTGGAGGTGCTGGAGGGCGGGCGGGGGTAGGGGGGCCTTTGCGGGTGCCCGGGGGCGGGCGGATGCCGGGGAAGCGACGCGGGGCGTCAGCCTGGGCGCGGACGCAGGGCGGCTCTAGCCGGGGGCGTGGGCGCAGGGGTGGTGCTCAGGGCGTCGATGCGGGGCGGATGCCCGAGAACCGTCGTGGGCAGACGCGCGGCGGCAGACGCGCGAGAGGTGTCGCGCGCGGCTGGTGTGCGGGGGTGGGGGTGGGTGTGCGGGACCCCGCGGACCGGGGTCCGCGGGGTCCTGGGCCCGTGGGTGTCGCGTCAGTGGTTCGCCGACTGGTTGCCGAACGCGGGGTTGAGGATGCCGACCACGTTCGCGCTGTTGCCGGTGGCGTTCACCGGGATGTGGATCGGGGCCTGCACGAGGTTGCCGGAGCCGATGCCCGGGGAGTTCTTGGCGTTGCCGTCGGCGTGGGCGTCGGTGGCGGAGGCGGCTCCGGCGGAGGCGCCCGCGGCGATACCGGCGACGGCTACGGCCAGGGCGGCCTTCTTGGCGATGCTCATGGGTGTGTTCCTTCTGGTGGCGCTGGTGGCGGGGGCCCCGGCCGTGCGGCCGGGGCTGTGCGGGGCGACACCGACGCGCGCGGCCGGGTGGGGGGAGGCCGCGCGCGAGCGGGTCAGACGTTCTCGCAGACGTTCCCGAAGGTGGGGTTCAGGATGCCGACGACGCTGACGCTGTTGCCGCAGGCGTTCACCGGGATGTGCACCGGGGCCTGGACCAGGTTGCCGGAGACGACACCCGGGGAGTTCTTGGCCTGGCCGTTGGCGTCGGCGCCACCGTGGGCGGAGGCCATACCGGCGCCGGCGACCAGCAGGCCACCCGCCATCATCGTGATGGCCGCGGCCTTCTTCACGTTCTTCACTGCTGAAACCCTCCTAGCGGAAGCTGCGGCTGAGGTGCCGCAGCACGCACTGGAGAACGGCCGCGCACCCTGGGGGATGCGCCATCCGGGGGACATCCACACGACGGTATGAATCTCATCCCGGAACGCGACGGTCCGTACTGACCGCGCCCGGTGTGCGCCCGGGGCGCTCGCCGCCCCGGCGCACCAGGGGATTCAGCCCGCCACGCCGTGGCGCACGGCCCAGAGGGCGGCCTGGGTGCGGTCGGCGAGGTCGAGCTTCATGAGGATGTTCGACACGTGCGTCTTGACGGTCTTCTCGGAGAGGACCAGGGCACGGGCGATCTCGCGGTTCGAGCGGCCGTCCGCGATCAGGCCGAGCACCTCGCGCTCCCGCTCGGTCAGGGAGCCGCCTCTCCCCTGCGAGTTGTTGGCCTCCTCCTGGGACAGCAGGGCGCCCGCCACCTCGGGCTGGAGCAGGACGTGTCCGGCGTGCACGGAGCGGATGGCTCCGGCGAGGGCGTCGGGGTCCACGTCCTTGTACACATAGCCGGCGGCGCCCGCGCGCAGGGCGGGCACGACCGTGCGCTGCTCGGTGAAGCTGGTGACGATGAGCACGCGCGCGGGGTTGGCCAGCTCGCGCAGCTTGCGCAGGGCTTCCACGCCGTCCATGCCGGGCATCTTGACGTCCATCAGGACGACGTCCGGCTTCAGCTCCTCGGCGTGCGCGACGCCTTCGGCGCCGTCGGAGGCCTCGCCGACGACCTCGATGTCGTCCTGGATCTCCAGGAACGTACGCAGGCCGCGGCGCACCACCTGGTGGTCGTCGACCAGGAGCACCCGGATCCGCCGTGTGACCGGGGCGGGCACCGCCCCTTCGTTCTCAGCCACCGGGAACCTCCATCTCGATCGTGGTGCCCTTGCCGGGCTCCGATGCCACGGTCAGCCGTCCGCCGACCCCGCCGGCCCGGTCCCGCATGGAGACCAGGCCCAAGTGCCGCCCGGCGCGGCGCGTCGCGCGCGGGTCGAATCCCTTGCCGTCGTCGGTGACGCGCAGCACCGCGCCCGTGCCGTGCCGCTCCAGGGCGACGCCCACGCACGCGGCCTCGGCGTGCCGCAGCGCGTTGTGCAGGGCCTCCTGGGCGACGCGCAGCATGGCCTCCTCCTGGGCCGCGGGCAGGGCGCGCACGCCGGTGCTGGTGAAGGTGACCGTGGCCGAGTGGGCGCGGTCGAGGACCTGGACGTGGGTGCGCAGCGTGGCGACGAGGCCGTCCTCGTCGAGGGCGGCGGGGCGCAGCTCCACCACGGCCGCGCGCAGCTCGTCGGCCGCCTCGGCCGCGAGCGCGGCCACCTGCTGGAGCTCGCCCTTGGCGCGGGCCGGGTCCCGATCGACCAGGGCGGTGGCCGCCTGGGCCGTCAGGCGCAGCGAGAACAGCTTCTGGCTGACGGCGTCGTGCAGCTCGTGGGCGAGCCGGGAGCGCTCCTCGGCGATGGTCAGCTCGCGGCTGCGCTCGTACAGCCGGGCGTTGGTGAGGGCGATCGCCGCGTGCTGGGCGAGGATCGAGAGCAGTTCCTCGTCGTCCTCGTCGAAGCCGCAGCCGCCGGTGGGCTTCGAGCAGTTCTTGTTGGCGAGGAACAGGGCGCCGAGTGTCTCGTCGCCGTGCCGGATGGGCAGGCCGAGGAAGTCGGACATGTCCGGGTGGGCGGACGGCCAGCCCTCGAAGCGGGGGTCCTCGCGGACGTCGGCGAGCCGCTCCGGCTCGGCCTTCTGGAGCATCGAGGCGAGGATGCCGTGCTGGCGCGGGAGCGGGCCGATGGCCTTCCACTGCTCTTCGGTGACGCCGTCGACCACGAACTGGGCGAAGCCGCCGTGGTCGTCGGGGACGCCGAGTGCCGCGTACTCCGCGGAGAGCAGCTCGCGGGCCGAGACGACGATCGTCTTGAGGACGTCGCGCACCTCCAGCTGGCTGCTCATGGCGAGCAGGGCCGAGCTGACCGCGTACAGCCCGGACCGGGGACCTTGACTCATGCGCCCACCGTACCGGCGGGGTGTGACAGGCCGTATCCGACCTGTGGCGGCAGGGGGGGTAGGGCGCTGGGACTAGGTCGTGGGGCCCTCGATCCCCCGCCGTAGGACGGCCCGGCGCCGTAGGCCGAAGAGCCCCGGAACGTCCCGTCCGGCGTACGAGGCGCCAAGGCGGGGTCCGTTCCTACCGTGAGGCCACCGGCCGCGGCACAGGGGCCGGACGGGCCGTGCGCACCGACGGACCCACCAGCGCGACGACAGACCGACAGGACGAAGGGGGCAGGCCATGCCGGTGGCGATCATCACGGGGGCTTCGAAGGGACTGGGGCGGGCGCTGGCGGCGGCGCTCGCGGGGCGCGGCTGGGACCTGGTCCTGGACGCGCGGACGGACGCGGTGCTCCAGGAGGCCGCGCGGGAGCTCGGCGGCCGTGGCGGGCGCGTGCGCGCCGTCGCGGGGGACGTCACGGACGCCGGGCACCGCGGCGCCCTGGTGGCGGCGGCGCGCGCCTTCGGCGGGCTCGAACTGCTGGTGAACAACGCGAGCGCGCTCGGCGCCGCGCCACTGGTCCGCCTGGAGGCGCATCCCCTCGACGGCCTGCGGCAGGCCCTGGAGACGAACGTGGTGGCTGCGCTGGGGCTCGTGCAGGAGGCGCTGCCGCTGTTGCGTGCCTCGCGCGCGGGCGGGGCGGTGGTCAACGTCAGCTCCGACGCGGCGGCGGAGGCGTACGAGACGTGGGGCGGGTACGGGGCGTCCAAGGCGGCCCTCGACCAGCTGACCGCGGTGCTCGCCAAGGAGGAGCCGGGGCTTCGGGTGTGGGCCGTCGATCCGGGCGACATGCGCACGGACCTCTATCAGGCGGCGGTGCCGGTCGACGACACCTCGGGGCGGCCGCTGCCGGAGACGGTCGTGCCCGCGTTCCTTCGGCTGCTGGACGAGCGTCCGGCGAGCGGGCGGTACGCGGCCCCGGCGCTCCTGTCGGTGTCATGACGCTCTCGGTGCGGGTGCCCGATGGCCTGCGCGCGGCGCTGCCGGTGGAGCGGCGGGGCCGTGGTCTGCGCCGGGATTCCGTACGGCTGCTGGTGTCGCGGGGCGGTGCGGTGTCGCACCACGCCTTCACGGAGCTTCCGGAGCTGCTGCGGGCCGGTGACGTGCTGGTCGTGAACACCTCGCCGACGCTGCCCGCGGCGGTCGACGGGCGGATGGGCCACGCGCGCGTAGTGGTGCATTTCTCGACGCTCGGGCCGGACGGGCGGTGGGCCGTGGAGCTGCGGGAGCCCGACGGGAGGGGCACCACCCGCGCGCGGGCGGGCGGGCCCGAGGGAGCGGTGGTCGAGCTCCCCGGGAAGGTCGGCTTGGTCTGTGAGGAGCCGCTGAGCGCGGACAGCGGGCGGCTGTGGTGGGCGCGGGCGGCCGTGGACGTGCCGCGGCTGCTGCGCCGCCACGGGCGGCCCATTCGTTACTCCTATACGGAGCGGGACCAGCCGCTGTCCGCGTACCAGACGGTGTTCGCCGTGCCGTCCGCCGACGGCATGGGGAGCGCGGAGATGCCGAGTGCGGCGCGGCCGTTCACCGCGCGCCTGGTGACGCGGCTCGTGAGCCGGGGCGTGCAGTTCGCGCCGGTCCGGCTGCATACGGGGGTGGCGTCGCCGGAGGCGCACGAGCCGCCGTACCCGGAGCGGTTCGAGGTGCCGGCGGCGTCGGCGCGGGCGATCGAGGCGGCACGGGCGGGCGGCGCTTCCTCGACGGGGCGGGGCGGGCGGGTGATCGCGGTCGGTACGACGGCGGTGCGGGCCGTGGAGTCGGCGGCCGGTCCCGACGGGGTGGTGCGGGCGGCGGCGGGGCGCACCGGCCTGGTGGTGACGCCGGAGCGGGGCGTGCGGGTGGTGGACGGGCTCCTCACCGGTCTGCACGAGCCGGAGGCCTCGCATCTGCTGATGCTGGAGGCGGTGGCGGGCCGGGCCGCCGTGGAGCGGGGTTATGCCGAGGCGGTACGCCGTCTCTACCTGTGGCACGAGTTCGGCGACGTACACCTCGTCCTCCGGGAGGAGTCTGCTCACCGAGAGCATTGCTTCAGCAACTGATGGTGAAACTGTTACGCGTCCGATGTGAGCCCGCGCATAGGACGCACATCACGTACGAAGCGCCTTAGTGGAGGACAGGACGCAGTAAAGGAAGGCTAAGCGCGGGTCTCGGCGCGGGCCGTCGACCCCCCGGTCCACTATCGCGGATCGTACGTCGCAGCTTTGCCACCGAATTTTGCGCCCGCTAAGAATTGCTCCCGTCGCTCGGCGCCGCGGTCCTCGCACCGCGGCGTTTTGCCGGTAGCAACACGTCCCCCGCCGGTGCCAGAGCGGCCTCCCGATACGAAGAGGTCCACTCCGCATGTCCAAGCGCACCCCCTCTGGTCATAGTCGCTCGACCCTGACCAAGGCCCAGAAGTTCTCGATCGCCGGTGTCGCCACGCTCGGCGCCGCCGCCCTCGCCTTCTCCATCGCGCCGGGCAGCTCCCAGACCGAGGCGACGCAGGCCGAGGCCCTGGGCGCCCACGCCGCCGCCTGGTCCGTGCCCGCCAAGACGCAGCAGGCCGTGCACGAGAACGTCAGCAAGCAGCACGCCAACGCCGACAAGCAGGCCAAGGACGCCGCCGCGAAGAAGAAGGCCGAGGACGAGGCCGCGGCGAAGAGGAAGGTCGAGGAGGACCGCAAGGCGAAGGAGGCCGCGAGCCGCGCCGCCGCGCGCAAGCCGGTCTACGCCAACAACCTCGACGGCTGGATCCGCCAGTCCCTCGACATCATGAAGAGCAGGGGCATCCCCGGCTCGTACGAGGGCCTGCACCGCAACATCATGCGGGAGTCCACGGGCAACCCGAACGCCATCAACGGCTGGGACATCAACGCCCAGAAGGGCACCCCGTCGATCGGCCTGCTCCAGGTCATCCAGCCGACGTTCAGCGCGTACCACGTCGAGGGCACCTCGACGAACATCTACGACCCGGTCGCCAACATCACCGCCGCCGCCAACTACGCGGCCCACCGGTACGGCTCGATCGACAACGTCAACGGCGCCTACTGAGCCGCACCTCCAGGATCGGACCTCCCCCGAGGCCGAGCTCACAGACGCCGAAGGGCGGCACCCCGTGCGGGTGCCGCCCTTCTTCGTGTGCCCGCTCCGCGTGACTCCGCGGGCGAGCGGTGCTACTTGCGCATGACCTCCGGCTCGTGGCGGCGCAGGAAGCGGGCCACGAGGAAGCCGCAGAACGCGCCGAGGGCGAGCAGCGCGGCCATGTCCATGACGTAGGCGCCGCCCTCGTGGTCCCACAGCGGGTCGGTGCTGCCCGGGTCGTCCGGGTTGGGGCTGATCCTGTTGAAGTCCAGCGTGCTGCCGGCGGCGGCCACCGCCCAGCGCGAGGGCATCAGATACGAGAACTCGTTGACGCCGACCGTGCCGTGCAGGATGAACAGACAGCCGGTGAACACGACCTGGATGATCGCGAACATGACCAGCAGCGGCATGGTCTTCTCGGCGGTCTTCACCAGGGCCGAGATGATCAGGCCGAACATCATCGAGGTGAAGCCGAGGCCCATGATCGGCAGGGAGAGTTCGAGCAGCACCTGGCTGCCGAGGACCAGGCCCTTGTCCGGGATCTCCCGGGTGGAGAAGCCGATCGCGCCGACCAGGGCGCCCTGGAGCACCGTGATCATGCCGAGGACGATGACCTTGGACATCAGATACGCGGAGCGCGACAGACCGGTCGCGCGCTCGCGTTCGTAGATCACCCGCTCCTTGATCAGCTCACGTACGGAGTTCGCGGCGCCCGCGAAACAGGCGCCGACCGCGAGGATCAGGAGCACCGTCGTGGCCGTGCCGTTCGGGATGATCTTGCCGGTCTTCGGGTTCACGACCGGCAGCAGGCCCTTGTCCGGGTCGATGAGCAGGCTGACCGCGCCGAGCACCGCGGGCAGGATCAGCATCAGCGCCATGAAGCCCTTGTCGGACGCGATGACCGACACATAGCGGCGGATCAGGGTGATCAGCTGTGAGCCCCAGCCCTGCGGCTTGGGCGGCTTGATCGCCTGCGGCGGCGGCATGTGTACGGACTGCGCGGCGACGGCGTCGATGTCCGCGGCGTACATCTGGTAGTGCTGCGAGCCCTTCCAGCGGCCCGCCCAGTCGTAGTCGCGGTAGTTCTCGAAGGCGGAGAAGACGTCGGCCCAGGTGTCGTAGCCGAAGAAGTTCAGGGCCTCCTCGGGCGGACCGAAGTACGCCACCGAGCCGCCCGGCGCCATCACCAGGAGCTTGTCGCACAGCGCCAGCTCGGCCACGGAGTGCGTGACGACGAGGACCGTGCGGCCGTCGTCGGCGAGCCCGCGCAGGAGCTGCATGACGTCGCGGTCCATGCCCGGGTCGAGGCCCGACGTGGGCTCGTCCAGGAAGATCAGCGACGGCTTGGTGAGCAGCTCCAGGGCGACCGAGACGCGCTTGCGCTGGCCGCCGGAGAGGGAGGTGACCTTCTTGTCCTTGTGGATGTCGAGCTTCAGCTCGCGCAGGACCTCGCCTATCCGCTGCTGGCGCTCCTGCTCGCTGGTGTCGGCGGGGAAGCGGAGCTTGGCCGCGTACTTGAGCGCCTTGTTGACGGTCAGCTCCTTGTGCAGGATGTCGTCCTGCGGGACCAGACCGATGCGCTGCCGCAGCTCGGCGAACTGCTTGTACAGGTTCCGGTTGTCGTAGAGGACGTCGCCCTGGTTGGCGGGCCGGTAGCCGGTCAGCGCCTTGAGCAGGGTGGACTTGCCGGAGCCCGAGGGGCCGATGACCGCGATCAGGGACTTCTCCGGGACGCCGAAGGAGACGTCCTTGAGGATCTGCTTGCCGCCGTCGACCGTGACGGTCAGATGGCGCGCGGAGAAGGAGACGTCACCGGTGTCGACGAACTCCTCAAGGCGGTCCCCGACCAGGCGGAACGTGGAGTGGCCGACGCCGACGATGTCGTTCGGGCCGATCAGGACCGTCGACGCCTTGGCGATCGGCATGCCGTTGACGTACGTGCCGTTGTGCGAGCCGAGGTCGCGCAGTTCGAAGCGGCCGTCGGGCGTCGAGGTGAACTCGGCGTGGTGCCGCGAGACCTGGAGGTCGGAGACCACCAGCTCGTTCTCCAGGGCGCGGCCGATGCGCATCTTTCGGCCAAGCGCGAACTGGTGGTACGTGGTCGGGCTGCGGTCGCCGTAGACCGGCGGGGCCCCCGCCGCGCCACCGGGTCCCACGCCCGCGCCCGGGCCCTGCTGCGGTGGCACCTGCGCGTGCTGCGGCTGCGGTGCGTGGTGCTGCGGCGCCTGCTGCCAGGCCTGCTGCTGCGGCATCTGCTGCTGGTGCTGCTGATACTGCGGCGCCTGGTGCTGCGGCTGTGCCGCCCAGCCCGGGGCCTCCTGATGGCCAGGTCCTGCCTGGCCAGGGGCCTGCTGCGGCGGGGCGTGCGCTGCCTGTGGCGGGGCGTGCTGCGTCTGCTGCTGCGCGCCCGGCGCGGACATGGCAGCGGCGGCGGCGCCGGGCGCGCCGCCGGAGAGGACGAGCTGCGGCCCGTCCGTCGCGTTGCCCAGATGGACGGCCGACCCGGGGCCGATTTCCCTCTGGTGGATCCGCTGCCCCTGCACGAAGGTGCCGTTGGTGGAGCCGTGGTCCTCGATGACCCAGCTCCGGCCGCTCCAGCTGATCGTCGCGTGCCGCCAGGAGACCCTGGCGTCGTCGAGCGCGATGTCACCCTGCGGATCGCGTCCGAGGGTGTAGGTCCGGGACGCGTCGAGCGTCCAGGACCTGCCATTCAATTCCAGTACGAGTTCCGGCACTCCATGCCCCACTGAGTTGTCCCCCGAGTTGCCCCCATCTATGGGGAGTCTAGGGATGTCGAACATCGGGAGGAACTATTTCAGGCGAAGGCCTCTGACCGAAAGTCGGGCCTTGTGAAGACTGCGTACGGGCCACTATGACTGCCCCGTTGACGGGGCAGATATCGCCTCGGAAAGTGGTAAGGGCTCTCAGCGAGTACGGATCACGAGCATGCCGCACATATCGACCATGTCACCCATGTCGTCGATGTCGCCCCTGCCGTGCGTCCACGGGCCGAGGGCGACGCGCGGCGAGCTCGGGGGGTCTGATGGTGAGCGGCGGGTACGAGGGCGGGCGGCGGAGCGTGCCCTGGGGGGACGTCCTGCTCTCCGCGATCGCAGCGGTCAGCTGGGCGTTGATCGGCATGGCGGGTACGGCGGCCTTTGGTCTGCACCTGCTCGGCGCGGACGCCGCGGCGTCGCTCGGGCCGATGACGGCGGCGGCGATCGCCCTGGGCGTCGGCGGCTCCATCACCCCATCCGGTGATGTGTCGGCCTTCGGCCTCAAGGGTGCCGAGGCGACCACGGCCATTGACATCGCGCCCTTGGGCGTGGGTCTTGCCGGGGCGGTCCTGCTCGCCTACTTCTTTTTACGTTCCCTGCGCGGCGCGGGAGTTGTGATCTCACCCGCCGAACTCGCCGCGCGCGCCGGTGCGGTGATCGCGCTCTTCGTCGGGATGCTCGGCGGACTCGCCTGGGCCGGTCACGACATCATCACGATCAACGGCGAACAGCTCGGCATCGACAAAGGAATTGACAAGGGAATCGACAAAGGGCTCGGTGACCTTCCCGGCGGCATCGGCGACCGGATTCCCGACGGCCTCAAGGACATCGGCGGCATCGGTGACATCGGCGGGCTCCTGCCCGACCGGCTGCGCGACCTCGTCGAGGCGAAGGCCGCGGTCGGCTTCACCGTCGACACCGGAGCCACCCTGCTCGGTGGCGCGATCTGGTCGGTCGTGGTGCTGCTCATCGCGCTGCTCGCGTCCCGCCGGACGCCCCTGCCGCCCGGCTTCGACGTCGTCCACCGGCTGCTGCGGCCCGCCGCGTCTGCCCTCGTCGCGGTCGCCCTGATGGCCGTCGCCGCGGGGCTCGCCGCGGCCGCGTACGCGGCGATCGGCGACGACCACCCCAAGCGGGTCGTGGGCGGCGCGCTCCTCGGCACCCCCAACGGCGTCTTCCTCGGCCTGCCCGTCGGTCTCTTCGTCCCCTACGACGGCGAGGCCTCGGGCGCCCTGACGCGGTTCCTGCCGGACCCGGTGGACGATCTGCTGAGCGGCTCCGACAAGCCCCTGACGCTGGGGCGACTCGCCGAACTCGACGGCCGGGTGTGGCTGCTCGGGGTCGCGACCGCGGTGATGATGCTGTTCGCGGGGGTGCTCACGGCGGTACGCAGTCCGCTGGCGCGGGCCTCGGCGCACCCGAGGGGCGTGGCCGGGTTCGTCGCGCGGTGCGCGCTGACGCTCGGGGCGGTCACGGCGGTGGCCCTGCCGCTGATGGCGTGGCTGACCGGGGTGTCCGCGGACGCCTCCCTCTCCGTCCTCGGCTTCGACGCGTTCGGGGCCGGGCTCGAACTGCACGGGGACCTGACGCTCGCCGCGCTCCTCGGCGCGGCGTGGGGGGCGGGGGCCGGGGCCGCCGGGGCGCTGCTCGCGCGGGCCACCGGGGCGGCGGGGGGCCGGGTGGCGCCGCTGGCGTCGGGCCCGCAGGCCGCGTCGGCCCCGGACGACGTGGGGCCCTACCGGCAGAGCACGCCCTACCGGCCGCCGCGGGCCGAGACGAACCCGTACTTGCGGGTGCCGGACGGGGGGCCTGCCCCTGGGGCGGGTGGGCCGCCGCCCGGCAGCGGGGCGCCGACCGTCGCGAGCCCTGTGCCACCGCCGCCGCCGGACGGGGCGAAGCGGGGGCGGCGGGGGGCGCGGGAGTGGCCTGCGCCACCGCCTCCCCCGCCGCCGCCACCGCCACCCCCGAAGCGGAGGCCCTGACCCCACGCAGGGTGCCCCCAACCCACCGAGCCGCGGCGCTCCGCGTCGGGGCCGGGCCCCGCAAGGCCGGAGCGCTTTGGGTGGGCGGGTGGGAGGGCAGTCGCCGCGACAGCGGCGGCACCCACCGAGCCGCAGCACCCGGGGGAGCCGAGCAGCCCGCGCGGCAGCGACGGCACTCCCGCCCAGGCGGGGAGTGACAGCAAGACGGGCACCGAGCGAGCACAGCGGGGCCGGGGGATGAACAAGGGGGCGAGGGGGTGTCCGGCAGCCGGACACCCCCGTCACCCGGCCCGCGCCGCCAGCTACCGTGGGGATCACCATGAGTGCCTCCACGCCCCCCGCGCCCCCGGGCGCCCCCGCGCCGCCCGGCACCCCCTCGCCGGTGGGCGCCAACGCTGATCTCCCCACGCTGCTCGTCAAGATCTTCGGCAAGGACCGCCCCGGCATCACCGCCGGCCTCTTCGACACGCTCGCGGCGTACTCCGTGGACGTCGTCGACATCGAGCAGGTCGTCACCCGGGGCCGGATAGTGCTGTGCGCACTGGTCACCGCGCCGCCGCACGGCCTCGAAGGGGATCTGCGGGCCACCGTCCACTCGTGGGCGGACTCCGTGAGCCTGCAGGCCGAGATCATCTCGGGCCGGGGCGACAACCGCCCGCGCGGCCTCGGCCGCTCGCACGTGACCGTGCTCGGCCACCCGCTCACCGCCGAGTCGACCGCCGCGATCGCGGCGAGCATCACGGGGACCGGCGGGAACATCGACCGCATCTTCCGACTCGCCAAGTACCCGGTGACGGCGGTGGAGTTCGCGGTGTCCGGCACGGAGACCGAGCCCCTGCGCACGGCGCTCGCGCTGGAGGCCGCGGCGCTCGGCGTCGACGTCGCGGTCGTCGCCGCGGGGCTGCACCGCCGCGCGCAGCGCCTGGTCGTGATGGACGTCGACTCGACGCTGATCCAGGACGAGGTGATCGAGCTCTTCGCAGCGCACGCGGGCTGCGAGCCGCAGGTCGCGGAGGTGACGGCGGCCGCGATGCGCGGCGAGCTGGACTTCGAGCAGTCGCTGCACGCCCGCGTCGCCCTCCTCGAAGGGCTCGACGCCTCGGTGGTGGACAAGGTCCGCTCGGAGGTGCGGCTCACCCCCGGCGCGCGGACGCTCATCCGCACCCTCAAGCGCCTCGGCTACCAGGTCGGCGTGGTCTCCGGCGGCTTCACCCAGGTCACGGATGATCTGAAGGAACGTCTCGGCCTGGACTTCGCCCACGCCAACACCCTGGAGATCGTCGACGGCAGACTCACCGGCAAGGTGACGGGCGAGGTCGTGGACCGCGCGGGCAAGGCCCGGCTGCTGCGCCGCTTCGCCGACGAGGCGGGCGTCCCGCTGGAGCAGACCGTCGCGATCGGCGATGGCGCGAACGACCTCGACATGCTCAACGCCGCCGGTCTCGGCGTCGCGTTCAACGCCAAGCCGATGGTCCGCGAGGCCGCCCACACGGCCGTCAACGTGCCGTTCCTCGACACCGTCCTGTATCTGCTCGGCGTCACCCGCGAAGAGGTCGAGGCCGCGGACATGCACCTGGACCACGAGTAGCCCGCCGCTCTCCGAAGGGCCCGGCACCCCTGGGGTGCCGGGCCCTTCGCATGGGTCGGCGGGTCCTGCCGTGCCGCTAGGCGGAGGGCGCCCAGTAGTCCACCAGCGTCGCCGTGCCGGGCTCCAGGCCCTTCCACGAGCCGGTGTACGTGAGGACGGCGAACGCCGAGGTGGGAAAGCCCCGGCGGTTCATCCGCACCTGGGCGTCGCCCTCGGCCTCCCCGGCGAGGACGTCGGCGAGGCCGTGGACGCCGGGGTTGTGGCCGATGAGGATCAGGTCGCGCACGTCGTCCGGGGTCTCGTTGAGCACGGCGATCAGCTCGCCCGGGGAGGCTTCATAGACCCGGTCCTCGTACACCGTCCGGGGACGCTGCGGGAGTTCCTGGACGGCGAGCTTCCAGGTCTCGCGGGTCCTGGCGGCGGTCGAGCACAGGGCCAGGTCGAAGACGATTCCGGTGTCGGCGAGTTTGCGGCCGGCCACGGGGGCGTCCTTGCGGCCGCGCTCGGCGAGCGGACGCTCGTGGTCGGACACCTCGGGCCAATCGGCCTTCGCATGCCGGAAAAGGACAATCCTGCGGGGTTCTGCGACGCTCATGCGTCCCAGCTTCGCATGAAACACGCCATCGGGCGCAGGGAGTTGGCGGGCTCTCCCGCCAGGGGTGACGGGGCGTCCACCGGGTGTCTCCTGAGGTGGCGAGGACGCCCACGACCAGGTACGAACGCCTTACTGGAGGGAGGCGAGAAGCTCCCTGACGCGCTCGAAGAGGTGGGTGACGACGGGCTCGCCCCTGGCCGCGTGGGCATCCACCGGGTTCAGTATCAGCAGGAGCAGGGCGGCGAAGGCGACCGCGGGCAGGGCGATGGCCCACCACGGGAGCTGGATCTCGACCGCGGCCGGCTCCGCCCGCTCTGCCGGGTCGCGTCGGGTGTGCGCACGGGCCGACATGCCGCCTCCAAGAACCTTCGAGTGCTCCGTGCCGCGTTGTCGCGGCCACATCTCGAAGGTACGGAGTCCCGGCCCCTCGGCCCATCCGGTGATCCACCCAGATAACCCTGACACTGACCCCCTAGGGGATGGTGGGGCTAGCACCACCATCCCGCGGTGGAGGGCGGGTTCGCCGGTGATCCGGCGGGGCCTCAGGGCGAGGCGACGGACGCGATGATCCCGATGATCACGGTGATGGCCAGCATCGCGCCGAGCACGATGAGGAGCTTCTTCTGGCCGTTCTGGGGGTTCGGGTCGAGCACTGGCATGCCGCAAGTCTCCCATCCCGGGCCGGTGGGCCCGCCGTCGGGGTGCGCGGGCCCCGGCCGGGGCCGCCGACGCCCGCCCTCGACCCGCGGGACCCGCCCTCGGCCCGCGGGGACCCGCCCTAGGCCCGGGGCGGCTCGCCCCCGGTGGCGGGCGGGCCGCCGGGTCAGGCCGCGGCCTTCGCCGCCACCTCGTCCTCGATCGTGCGGTCGCGGCCCGCCAGGAAGCCGACCGCGATCTGCGGCACCATCAGGCCCGCCATGAGGGCGAGCGGCAGGCCCCAGCCCCCGCTGTGCTGGTAGAGCACGCCCACCAGGAGCGGACCCGGAATCGAGATCAGATAGCCGGTGCTCTGCGCGAAGGCGGAGAGCTTGGCCACGCCCGCGCTGCTCCTGGCGCGCATGCCGACCATGGTGAGCGCGAGCGGGAAGGCGCAGTTGGAGATGCCGCACAACAGCGCCCACGCCCAGGCGCCGCCCGCCGGGGCGAGGTACAGGCCCGCGTACCCGGCGAGACCGCAGGCGCCGAGGACGACCACGACGGGGCCCTGGTGGGGCAGCCGGGTCGCCACGCGCGGGATCACGAAGGCGAGCGGCACGCCCATGGCCATCGTGACGGCGAGCAGCACCCCGGCCTCGCTCGCGGGCACGCCCGCGTCCCGGAAGATCTGCGGCAGCCAGCCCATGGTGATGTAGGCGGCGGTGGCCTGGAGCCCGAAGAAGCAGGCGAGGGCCCAGGCCGTGCGGCTGTGGGTGACGCGCAGCGCGTCGTCCTCGCGCCGGACGGCGGCCGGGGCCCGCTCGGCGGCGGCCGCCCCGGTGCCGCGCTCGCGCACCAGCGGCAGCCACGGCACGACGGCGACGACGGCGAGCACCGCCCAGACGCCGAGCCCGGTGCGCCAGCTGCCGCCGAGCGCGTCGGTCAGGGGCACGGTGACGGCGGCGGCCAGGGAGGTGCCGAGGGCGAGGGCCATCGAGTACAGGCCGGTCATCGAGCCGACGCGGTCGGGGAACCAGTGCTTGACGATGACCGGCATCAGGACGTTGCTCACGGCGATACCCATGAGGGCGAACGCGGTGGCGGCCAGGAAGCCCGCGGTGCCCCCGATGAAGGGGCGGACCAGCAGGCCGGTGGCTATCGCGGCCATGCCCGCGCACACCACGGCGCCGGAGCCGAAGCGCCGGGCCAGGCGTGGGGCCTGGCTGCCGAAGAGGGCGAAGCACAGCGGCGGCACGGAGGTGAGCAGTCCCGCGAGGGTGCCGCTCATGCCGAGCCCGTCCCGCACCTCTTCGAGGAGCGCGCCGAGGCTGGTGATGGCGGGCCGGAGGTTGAGGGCGGCGAGGACGATGCCGACGACGATCAGTCGCGTCGCCCACGCGCGCGGGGCGGTCGTTCCACCCGGCTCGACCGGCGCGTCCGCGGCGCCGCGCGCCGGTCCGCCGCCGTTCGCACCCGCCGGGCCCGCCGCGGCGGGCGCCTGCCGCACGGCCGCTCCGGCCGGTCCCGGTGGTGTCATCGTCCCGCGTGTCGTATCCGCTTCCTCACTGACCATGAGAGTCATCATAGAATCATGGGATGATTGCCTGTCCAATCCTCGATGGACTCACCGGGCTCAGAGGGGCTCACCGGACCGACAGGCTGAGCGGGTCCACAAGGTCCCGCCCGGCGCGCGGTGAGCCCGCCGTGCCCGACGACATCGCCGCCGACCTCGCCGAAGGAAGCACATGCCGCTGACCACCCCGCGCCGCTCCGCGCTGTCCGAGCAGGTCATCGCCGCCCTGCGCAATCAGATCTCGTCGGGCGAGTGGCCGGTCGGCTCCCGCATCCCCACCGAACCCGAGCTGGTCGAGCAGCTCGGCGTGGCCAGGAACACGGTCCGTGAGGCCGTGCGCGCCCTCGCCCACAACGGCCTGCTCGACATCCGGCAGGGCTCGGGCACGTACGTGGTCGCGACCAGCGAGCTGGCGGGCGTGATGCAGCGCAGGTTCGCCGACGCCGATCCGCGGCACATCGCGGAGCTGCGCGCCACGCTGGAGTCGAGCGCCGCGAAGCTCGCCGCCGAGCGGCGCACTGAGCGGGACCTGAAGCAGCTGGACACCCTGCTCGCGCGCCGCGAGGAGGCGTGGGCGTCGGGCGACGCCGAGGCGTTCGTGGCGGCCGACGCGACCCTGCACATGGCGGTGGTGGCCGCGTCCCACAACGACGTCCTGATCGCGCTCTACGCGGACCTGGGCGAGGTGCTGCGGGACTGGCTGCGCGAGGACATCGGCAAGGAGCTGACTCCGGCGGCGTACATGGACCACGGCCGTCTCGTCGAGGCGATCCGCGCGCGGGACGCGGACGCGGCAGCCACGGAGGCGGCCAGCTACCCCTACCTGTGCCACCCGGAGCGGCTCAGCGGCTGAGCGGCCCCCGGGGTCAGCGCTGGTGGCTGATCCACACCGAGCGGACCTCTTTCCAGCAGCGGCCCGCGAGCCGCACCGTCATGGCGGGCCCGGCCGCGACCGGACGGCTGTCGCTGTCGATGTCCCACCACCGGTCGCACTCGATGTGCAGCCGCAGCCGGTCGGTGTCGGGGTACGGGTTGTGGCAGTACGCGACGACGTGAGAGCCGACGACGTTGCTGCGGCACTCCGCGCCGAACGGCCGGTCCGCCGCGGCCGGGCGCGGGTCGGGGGCCGCGCTCGCGGGCCGCTCCTGGTCCTCCCGCGCGCGCTGCCCGGCCGCGTGGGACGCCGCGTGGGACACGGCGTCGTACGGCAGGGTGATCAGGAGGGCGAGCGCGGCGAGCGCCGCACCGGGGGACCAGCGCACACTCCAGGGTGCGCGGCCCGGCCCCGGCGCCGCCCGGTCAGCGGGGCCGAACGGGCGACGCCCCGCCCCCGCGCGCTGCGGGAACGGGGCGTCGACGCCTCAGGAGGGGTCAGGCACCCATCATGTGCACGCCGCCGTCGACGTGGATGATCTCGCCCGTGGTCTTCGGGAAGAAGTCCGAGAGCAGCGCGACGATGCCGCGGCCCGCGGGCTCGGGGTCGGCCATGTCCCACTGGAGCGGGGAGCGGCTGTCCCAGACCTTGGCGAGGTCGCCGAAGCCCGGGATGGACTTGGCGGCCATGGAGCCGATGGGGCCTGCGGAGACCAGGTTGCAGCGGATGTTCCGCGGGCCCAGGTCACGCGCCAGGTAGCGGTTGGTGGCCTCCAGGGCGGCCTTGGCCGGGCCCATCCAGTCGTACTGCGGCCAGGCGAACTGCGCGTCGAAGGTCAGGCCGACGACCGCGCCGCCCTCCTCCTCCGGCATCAGCGGCAGCAGGGCCATGGTCAGCGACTTCAGCGAGAACGCCGAGACGTGCATGGCCGTGGCCACCGACTCGAACGGCGTGTTCAGGAAGTTGCCGCCGAGCGCGTCCTGCGGGGCGAAGCCGATGGAGTGGACGACGCCGTCGAGGCCGCCGAGCTCCTCGCGGACCACGCCCTCCAGGCGGGCGAGGTGCTCCTCGTTGGTGACGTCGAGCTCGATGACCTTGGCGGGCTTGGGCAGCTTCTTGGCGATGCGCTCGGTGAGCGTGGGCCGCGGGAAGGCGGTCAGGATGACCTCGGCACCCTGCTCCTGCGCGACCTTGGCAGCGTGGAAGGCGATGGAGGACTCCATCAGCACACCCGTGATCAGGATCCGCTTGCCGTCGAGAATTCCGCTCATGGTGATCAGTGACCCATGCCCAATCCGCCGTCAACGGGGATGACGGCTCCAGTGATGTACGAGGCGTCGTCCGAGGTGAGGAACCGCACCGTGGCGGCGATCTCCTCGGGCTGCGCGTAACGGCCGAGCGGCACCTGCGCCACGATGCCCGCGCGCTGCTCGTCCGTGAGCGCCTGAGTCATGTCGGTGTCGACAAAACCGGGCGCGACGACGTTGAAGGTGATGTTGCGCGACCCCAGCTCGCGGGCGAGCGAGCGGGCGAAGCCGACCAGGCCCGCCTTGGACGCGGCGTAGTTCGCCTGACCCGCCGAGCCGAGCAGCCCGACGACGGAGGAGATGAGGACGACGCGGCCCTTCTTGGCGCGCAGCATGCCGCGGTTGGCCCGCTTCACGACACGGAAGGTGCCGGTGAGGTTGGTGTCGAGGACGGACGTGAAGTCGTCCTCGGACATGCGCATCAGAAGCTGGTCCTTGGTGATGCCCGCGTTCGCGACGAGGACCTCGACCGGGCCGTGCTTCTCCTCGATCTCCTTGTAGGCCTGCTCCACCTGCTCGGTGTCGGTGATGTCGCACTTGACGGCGAGCACACCGACGGCGGTGAGGTCCTTGGGCGGCTCACCCGAGCGGTGGGTGATCGCCACCTTGTCCCCGGCGTCGGCGAACGCGCGGGCGATGGCGAGGCCGATGCCCCGGTTTCCTCCGGTGACGAGAACCGAGCGGCTCAAGGGATCACCCTTCTCATTGACTGTGTGGTCTCCCGGAAACCTATCGGTCCCGTACGCGATCCGGAGAATCGGCGTCCGACAGTGGCGCAGATGACTCGCTGTTGGGTCCCTACAGAAAGGTATGGCCGAGCGACCGGTTCGCACGCGATGATCGGACATGACCGGTGCCCGGGGGTGGCCGTGGACCGGAGCAGACGGCGGCGGACCGGAGCCGACCGCAGATGACAGCAGGGAGACGTTCCGTGCCTCATTCCATCGATGAAGCCTTCACGGCGCTGCCGCTGCGGGCCCTCGCCGACGCGGCGCTGGCCCGCGCGCGGGCGCTCGGCGCCGAGCACGCGGACTTCCGCCTGGAGCGGGTGCGCAGCGCCGCCTGGCGGCTGCGGGACGCCAAGCCCGCCGCGTCCTCCGACACCACGGACCTGGGGTACGCGGTGCGGGTGGTGCACGGCGGCACCTGGGGCTTCGCCTCGGGCGTGGACCTGACCATGGACGCGGCGGCGCGCGTCGCGTCCCAGGCGGTGGCGATGGCCAAGCTGTCGGCCCAGGTCATCAAGGCGGCCGGGTCCGACGAACGAGTAGAGCTCGCGGACGAGCCGGTGCACGAGGACCGGACGTGGGTCTCCGCGTACGAGATCGACCCCTTCTCGGTCCCGGACGAGGAGAAGACGGGGCTGCTCGCGGACTGGAGCGGGCGGCTGCTGGCCGCCGACGGGGTCGCGCACGTGGACGCCTCGCTGCTCACCGTCCACGAGAACAAGTTCTACGCGGACACGGCGGGCACGGTCACCACGCAGCAGCGCGTGCGGCTGCACCCGCAGCTGACGGCGCACGCCGTGGACGAGTCGACCGGGGAGTTCGACTCCATGCGGACGATCGCGCCGCCGGTCGGCCGTGGCTGGGAGTATCTGACCGGCACGGGCTGGGACTGGGACGACGAGCTGGCCCGGATCCCCGGGCAACTGGCCGAGAAGATGCGCGCCCCGAGCGTCGAGCCCGGCCTGTACGACCTGGTGGTCGACCCCTCCAACCTGTGGCTGACGATCCACGAGTCCATCGGCCACGCCACGGAGCTGGACCGCGCCCTCGGCTACGAGGCGGCGTACGCGGGCACCTCCTTCGCCACCTTCGACCAGCTCGGCAGGCTCGCGTACGGCTCGTCCCTGATGAACGTCACGGGCGACCGGACGGCCGAGCACGGCCTCGCCACCATCGGGTACGACGACGAGGGCGTGGCCGCGCAGTCCTGGGACCTGGTCAAGGACGGCACGCTCGTCGGCTACCAGCTGGACCGGCGCATCGCGAGGCTCACCGGCTTCGAGCGCTCCAACGGCTGCGCGTACGCCGACTCCCCCGCGCACGTGCCGGTCCAGCGCATGGCGAACGTGTCGCTCCAGCCGGATCCTGCGGGCCTGTCCACGGACGACCTGATCAGCGGCGTGGAGCGCGGCATCTATGTGGTGGGCGACCGGTCGTGGTCCATCGACATGCAGCGGTACAACTTCCAGTTCACCGGCCAGCGCTTCTACCGGATCGAGAACGGGCGGCTCGCCGGGCAGCTGCGCGACGTCGCCTACCAGGCGACCACCACCGACTTCTGGGGCTCGATGACGGCCGTCGGCGGCCCGCAGACCTACGTCCTCGGCGGCGCCTTCAACTGCGGCAAGGCCCAGCCGGGCCAGGTCGCCGCCGTCTCCCACGGCTGCCCCTCCGCCCTCTTCCAGGGCGTCAACATCCTCAACACCACGCAGGAGGCCGGGCGATGAGCCCTCGTACGAGCAAGCCGCACGAGATCGTCGAGCGGGCCCTGGAGCTGTCGACCGCCGACGGCTGTGTGGTGATCGCCGACGAGGAGTCGACGGCGAACCTGCGCTGGGCGGGCAACGCCCTCACCACCAACGGCGTCACCCGCGGCCGCACCCTCACCGTCATCGCCACGGTCGACGGGGCCAAGGGCACCGCGTCCGGCGTCGTCTCGCGCTCGGCCGTGACCGGGGACGACCTGGAGCCGCTGGTGCGGGCCGCCGAGGCCGCGGCGCGCGCGGCCGGGCCCGCCGAGGACGCGCAGCCCCTGGTGACCGGCGCCCCGGCGGCCCCGGACTTCACGGACGGGCCCGCCGAGACCTCCTCGGCCGTCTTCGCGGACTTCGCGCCCGCCCTCGGCGAGGCCTTCGCCCGCGCCCGGGCGGGCGGCCGCGAGCTGTACGGCTTCGCCAACCACGAGCTGACCACCAGCTACCTGGGCACGTCCACGGGGCTGCGGCTGCGCCACGACCAGCCGAGCGGCACCCTGGAGCTGAACGCGAAGTCCCCGGACCGCACCCGTTCGGCCTGGGCGGGCCGGTCCACGCGCGACTTCAAGGACGTCGACCCGGCGGCGCTCGACGAGGAGCTGGCCCAGCGCCTGGCCTGGGCGCGGCGGCGCGTGGAGCTGCCCGCGGGGCGGTACGAGACGCTGCTTCCGCCCACCGCGGTCGCCGACCTGCTGATCTACCAGCTGTGGTCGTCGACGGCCCGGGACGCGGCGGAGGGCCGCACGGTGTTCTCCAAGCCGGGCGGCGGCACCCGCGTCGGCGAGCGGCTCGCCCCGCTGCCCCTGACGCTGCGCAGCGACCCGAACGAGCCGGGCCTGGAGGCGGCGCCCTTCGTGCTCGCGCACGCCTCGGGCGACGACGCCTCGGCCTTCGACAACGGCCTGCCGCTCACCCCCACCGACTGGCTGCGCGACGGTGAGCTGAAACACCTGATCACCACCCGGCACAGCGCCGCCCTGACCGGTCTGCCGGTGGCCCCGGCGATCGACAACCTCGTCCTGGAGGGCGGCTCCGACCGCTCCCTGGACGAGATGGTGGCGGCCACCGAGCGCGGCCTGCTGCTGACCTGCCTGTGGTACATCCGCGAGGTCGACCCGGCGACGCTGCTGCTCACGGGCCTGACCCGGGACGGCGTGTACCTGGTGGAGAACGGCGAGGTGGTGGGCGAGGTGAACAACTTCCGGTTCAACGAGTCGCCCGTGGACCTGCTGTCGCGGGCCAGCGAGGCGGGCCGGACGGAGAAGACGCTGCCGCGCGAGTGGGGCGACTACTTCACCCGGGCGGCCATGCCCGCGCTGCGGGTCCCGGATTTCAATATGAGTTCGGTCAGCCAGGGCGTATAACCTCGTAGACCGCACCCTTGAGGTGCACGTACTGATCACTCCCGAGGAGACAAGAGACCTGTGACGGACATCGTCGACGAGCTGAAGTGGCGGGGACTGTTCTCCCAGTCCACCGACGAAGAGGCACTGCGCAAGGCGCTCGCGGACGGTCCCGTCACGTTCTATTGCGGCTTCGACCCGACCGCGGCCAGCCTGCACGTCGGGCATCTGGTGCAGGTCCTGACCGTGCGCCGCCTCCAGCAGGCGGGCCACCGCCCGCTGGCCCTGGTGGGCGGCGCCACGGGCCAGATCGGCGACCCGCGCCCCACGGCCGAGCGCACCCTGAACGACCCGGAGACGGTCGCGAACTGGGTGACCCGCCTTCGGACCCAGATCGAGCCCTTCCTGTCCTTCGAGGGCGAGAACGCCGCAGTGATGGTGAAC
Organism: Streptomyces sp. NPDC053474; assembly: GCF_044544845.1. Taxonomy (NCBI): domain Bacteria; kingdom Bacillati; phylum Actinomycetota; class Actinomycetes; order Kitasatosporales; family Streptomycetaceae; genus Streptomyces; species Streptomyces sp. NPDC053474. Next base: position 128,487 of record NZ_JBITXV010000021.1, on the reverse strand, counting down.
AACCTGGACTGGACCGCGGGCATGTCCGCGATCGAGTTCCTGCGGGACATCGGCAAGCACTTCCGCGTGAACAAGATGCTCACCAAGGAGTCCGTGGCCCGCCGCCTGGAGTCGCAGGAGGGCATCAGCTACACCGAATTCAGCTACCAGCTGCTCCAGGGCATGGACTTCCTGGAGCTGTACCGGCGCCACGGCTGTGTGCTCCAGACCGGCGGCTCCGACCAGTGGGGCAACCTCACGGCGGGCATCGACCTGATCCACCGCCTGGCGCCGGAGGCGACGGTGCACGCCATCGCCACGCCGCTGATGACGAAGGCGGACGGCACCAAGTTCGGCAAGACCGAGGGCGGCGCCGTCTGGCTCGACCCGGAGATGACGACACCGTACGCGTTCTACCAGTTCTGGCTGAACGTGGACGACCGGGACATCTCCCGCTACCTGCGCATCCTGTCCTTCAAGTCCCGCGAGGAGCTGGAGGAGCTGGAGCGGCAGACCGAGGAGCGTCCGCAGGCGCGCGCGGCCCAGCGCGCGCTGGCCGAGGAGCTGACGACCCTGGTGCACGGCGCCGACCAGTGCGCCGCCGTGATCGCCGCGTCGAAGGCCCTCTTCGGCCAGGGCGACCTCGGTGACCTGGACGCGGCGACGCTGGCCGCGGCGCTCTCCGAGCTGCCGCGCGCCGAGGTCGCCGAGCTCGGCCCGGTCGTGGACCTGCTCGCCGAGGTCGGCCTGGTGGCGAGCAAGTCGGCCGCGCGCCGCACCGTCAAGGAGGGCGGCGCCTACGTGAACAACGTGAAGGTGCCGTCCGAGGACGCCGTCCCGGCCCGCGAGGACCTGCTGCACGGGCGCTGGCTGGTGCTGCGCCGGGGCAAGAAGAACCTGGCGGCGGTGGAGGTCACGGCAGGCTGACCCCGATCACCACGGTCGGCTGACCCCGGTCACGACGGCCGCCTGATCCCGATCACGGCGGCCGCCTGACTCCGGTCACGGCGGCCGTCCGGCTGAGCTCGTGGTCGCGACCGGCGCGACTGAGGGGCCGGTCCTTACGGACCGGCCCCTCACACATGTCCGCGGAGCGCGTGCCCGCGGCCGCGTCACGTCGTCTGTCTGTTGCCCTTGACCGCCTTGTACAGCATGTCGCCGACCGCCACGACCACGAGCGCCGCACCGAGCTGGAGCGCGTGCCGCCCCCAGTCGATGCCCTTGGTCTCGTCGATGCCGAACCCGGCCGCCAACGAGTTGCCGATCACCGCGCCGATGATGCCGAACACGGTCGTCAGCCAGAGCGGACTGTGCTGCTTCCCCGGCAGGATCGCCTTGGCGAGCAGACCGAGCACGAAGCCCACGATGATCGCCCACAACCAGCCCATAGCTGCCTCCTCAGACGGCTCGACATGAGCATTACGCTCAGTGTCGGCCCATCCTCCGTACGGCGCATGTCGGGCGGCGCCATACGTGGCACGACGCACCGGAGACCGTGGGGCGAGGCCGGACCCGGTCTACGCGGCGGCGCAGGTGCGGCGTAACGTGGAGGGGTCCAGGCCGGGGAGAGTCTGGCGCGAACGGGCAGGCGGTGGAATGTGATGCGGAAGCAGAACGACACTCAGGTCTTCCGGATCACAGGGGCCAGGCAGGGCCTCGCGGACGACGTGCGGGGGCGGCAGCGGCGCTATGTGATCTCGATGTCCGTCCGCACTGTTTCGGTCATTGCCGCCGCGGTCCTCTGGAACGTCGAACGGCACGTCGCGCTCGTCGCGCTGGTGCTCGGCATACTGCTGCCGTACGTCGCGGTGGTGATCGCCAACGCGGGCCGGGAGAACGCGCCTTCGCTGCCGTCAACCTTCGTACCGGCACCGTCGCGGCCGATGCTGGCCGCCGCCGTGCCCGGCGAGCGGAGCGCGGAACGCGTCTCGGAGGAGCCGCCGAGGGCCGCCCGCGAGGAGCCCCGGGCGCCGTCACGGGATCAGGGCTGACCGACGACGTTACGCCAAGCTCAAGAAAAGCTCAGATCAATCATGGAGTTCCGGTGCCAGGCGGCCACTTGGCCGTGACATACTTCGTACGCGCTCCGCATCCCCCGTCGGAGCGACAGACCGACGCCGGGCAGCTCCCCCCGTGGCTGCTCGGCGTCGCCTTGTTTGGGATGAATACGTGACCGACGAAACCCCCGTCTGCTCCGCCAAGGGCTGCCGTGCGGCCGCCGTGTGGGTGCTTGCCTGGAACAACCCGAAGCTGCACACTCCGGAGCGCCGCAAGACCTGGCTGGCCTGCGAGGATCACCGCGAGCACCTGTCCCAGTTCCTCGGCGTGCGGGGCTTCCTCAAGGACGTCGTCACGCTGGCGGAGTGGGACGCCGCGCAGGCTTCCGGGGACGGCCCGGCGGCCTAGGGCCGCTCCGGCGCGTCCGCGCCGGGTCAGCCGCCGATCGCCGACATGGGGCGCTCGGGCTGGAGGAACGCCGGATCGTCCAGACCTGATCCCGCCTTTTTGCCCCACATCGCGAGCTTCCAGATGCGGGCGATCTCGTCGTCCGTACGGTCCGGCGCGCGCAGGGCGGCGCGCAGATCGGTCTCCTCCGTGGCGAACAGACAGGTGCGGACCTGTCCGTCGGCGGTGAGCCGGGTGCGGTCGCAGGCCGCGCAGAAGGGGCGCGTGACGGAGGCGATCACACCGACGCGGTGCGGGCCGCCGTCGACGAGCCAACGCTCCGCGGGGGCGGAGCCGCGCCGCTCGGAGCCCTCCTCGGTGAGGGCGAAGCGGGTGCGCAGCGAGGCCAGGATGTCACCGGCCGTGATCATGCCCTCGCGCTTCCAGCCGTGCTGGGCGTCCAGGGGCATCTGCTCGATGAAGCGCAGTTCGTAACCGTGCTCGACGGCCCAGGCCAGGAGGTCGGGGGCCTCGTCGTCGTTGAGCCCCGGCATCAGGACCGTGTTGACCTTCACGGGGGTCAGGCCCGCCGCGCGGGCCGCTTCGAGTCCTTCCAGGACGTCGCGGTGGCGGTCGCGCCGGGTGAGGGTCTTGAAGACGTCCGGGCGCAGGGTGTCGAGGGAGACGTTGACCCGGTCGAGACCGGCGGCCTTGAGGGCCTCGGCGGTGCGCTTGAGGCCGATGCCGTTGGTGGTCAGGGACATCTTGGGGCGCGGCTCCAGGGCGGCGCAGCGCTCGACGATGCCGACGAGACCGGGGCGGAGCAGCGGCTCGCCGCCGGTGAAGCGGATCTCCTCGATGCCGAGGCGGGTGACGGCTATGCGGACCAGGCGGACGATCTCGTCGTCGGTGAGGAGGTCGGGCTTGGCCAGCCACTGCAGGCCTTCCTCCGGCATGCAGTACGTGCACCGCAGATTGCACCGGTCGGTCAGTGAAACCCGCAGATCGGTGGCCACTCGGCCGTACGTGTCGATGAGCACGTGGGCCCCCTCCCCGGTCCGGATCGGTGGTGCGTTCGGTAGTACGCCCTTTGACCATGAGCCTACGTGACGCGACTGACATCGACAGAGGCCGTTTCCACAGGACGCGCGCGGCCGCGTCGTAGGGATCTACGACGCGGCCGCGCGACGGCTCATTTCGTCAGTGGGCGCCGGTGCCCGTGAGGGAGCGCACCTCCAGCTCCGCGTACTTGTCCTTGTCGGGCTCCTCCTTGGAGAGCATGGTGCCGAGCCAGCCGAGCAGGAAGCCCACCGGGATGGAGATGAGGCCCGGGTTCTCCAGCGGGAACCAGTGGAAGTCGACGCCCTTGAACATGGAGGTCTTCTCGTTGCCGGACACCACCGGCGAGAAGAGCACCAGGACGACGGCGGTGGTCAGGCCGCCGTAGATCGACCACAGGGCGCCCTGGGTGGTGAACCGCTTCCAGAACAGGCTGTAGAGGATCGTCGGCAGGTTCGCGGACGCGGCGACGGCGAAGGCGAGGGCCACCAGGCCCGCCACGTTCAGGTCGCGGGCGAGGGCGCCGAGGCCGATGGAGACGATGCCGATGAAGACGGTCGCCCAGCGGGCGGCCCTGACCTCCTCCTTCTCGTCGGCCTTGCCCTTCTTGATCACGTTGGCGTAGATGTCGTGCGCGAACGACGAGGACGAGGCGAGCGTGAGGCCCGCGACGACCGCGAGGATGGTGGCGAACGCGACGGCGGAGATCGTGGCCAGCAGGATCGCGCCCCAGTTGGAGTCGGTGCCCCCCAGATGCAGGGCGAGCAGGGGCGCCGCCGTGTTGCCCGCCGGGTTGGAGTCGGTGATCTCCTTGGGGCTGATCAGGGCCGCGGCGCCGAAGCCGAGGGCGATCGTCATCAGGTAGAAGGCGCCGATGATGCCGATGGCCCAGTTCACGGACTTCCGGGCGGCCTTGGCCGTGGGCACCGTGTAGAAGCGGATGAGGATGTGCGGCAGGCCCGCGGTGCCGAGCACCAGGGCGATGCCGAGCGAGATGAAGTCCAGCTTGGACGTCGACGTGGCGCCGTACTTGAGGCCGGGCTCCAAGAAGGGCGCGCCCTTGCCGCTGTTCTCGGCGGCGGTGCCGAGCAAATCGGAGATGTTGAAGTCGAACTTCAGCAGCACCAGGAAGGTCAGCAGGAGCGCGCCCGCGATGAGCAGGACGGCCTTGACCATCTGCACCCAGGTGGTGCCCTTCATGCCGCCGATGGTGACGTACACGATCATCAGGACGCCGACGAGCGCGACGATGCCGACCTTGCCGCCGTCGCTGGTGATGCCGAGGAGCAGGGAGACCAGGACGCCCGCGCCCGCCATCTGCGCGAGCAGGTAGAAGATCGACACGACGATGGTGGAGGTGCCGGCCGCGGTGCGCACCGGGCGCTGGCGCATGCGGAAGGCGAGGACGTCGCCCATGGTGTAGCGCCCGGAGTTGCGCAGCGGCTCGGCGACGAGCAGGAGCGCCACCAGCCAGGCGACCAGGAAGCCGATGGAGTACAGGAAGCCGTCGTAGCCGAACAGGGCGATGGCGCCCGCGATGCCGAGGAAGGACGCGGCGGACATGTAGTCGCCGGAGACGGCGAGGCCGTTCTGGAAGCCGGTGAACTGCCGTCCGCCGGCGTAGAAGTCCGCGGCGCTCTTGGTCTGGCGGCCCGCCCACACAGTGATGACGAGGGTGGCGGCGACGAAGATCGCGAACAGCGTGATGATCAGCGGGCGGTGCTCGCTGGCCTTGCTGGCGGCGAGCACGGCGGCGTGGGCCTCGGGGAGGGCCGTGGCGGTCGAGGCGATCGGGGTGCTCACGCGCCGCCCTCCATCCGGGACTTGATGGCGTCCGCGCGCGGGTCGAGCTTGGTGGCGGCGTGGCGCGAGTACCACCAGGCGATGAGGAAGGTGGTGAGGAACTGGGCGAGCCCGAGCACGAGCGCGATGTTGATGTGGCCGACCACCTTGGTACCCATGAAGCCACCGGCGTAGTTCGAGAGGAGGACGTACACGAGGTACCAGGTGATGAACGCGATGGTGAGGGGGAACGCGAACGAGCGGTGCGCGGCGCGCAGTTCGCCGAACTCCGCGCTCTGCTGCACCTGGACGTACTCCTCGATGGAGGGCACCGAGCGGGTGGGTTCTAGGCCGCCCTTCGACGGGGGCGGTGCGTCGGGGGCCACGGAGTCTCCTCGTGGTGCGGGGGTGGTGGGGACGGAAACGGAAGCGGTGTGATCCATGTGCTCTGCTCTCGAAGTGACGCGGATCACGTGGGCCGTGGATGGTGATGTTAGGCCCAGGGGACGTGATCCGACAGGGGGTTGATATTGCTTCTCCGCGCTGTTCAACGTCACGACGGCGCGCCCGGAGCGGTTCGAACGGGCGCTTTCCCGGCCTTTTGCAAGAAGTCATTGCTGGCCCGGGAGCGCAGGGGTTAGCTTCACCCTGCACAACTAGTCATGCACCTGGCACCACCCATCAGCATCTGCCCGAGCACCAGCAGTGTTCGGGCAGTTCCGTATCCGGATGATGTGGAGAACCCATGGCTCATCTGCGCTCCTCACGCCCGTCCCGCTCCAGACGGCTCGCGCTCGCCGTGCCGCTCGGTGTCGCCCTCGCCGCGGCCGTCGGCTTCGGCCCGGGCGCGGCGGCGGCCCCGCTGGACAACCCGGGACCGGCCGCGGCACGGGCCGTCGAGGCGCCCGCCGCGGGCAAGCTGGCGTACGTCGTGAACACCCGCACCGACGCCAAGACCATCGCCGCCGTGAAGAAGGCGATCGCCAGGGCCGACGGCACGGTCGTCGTGACGTACCGGAAGATCGGCGTGATCGTCGCGCACTCGGCCAACCCGGACTTCGGCAAGCAGCTGCGGGCGGTGCGCGGCGTGCAGTCCGCGGGCGCGACCCGCACGGCCCCGCTGACGGCGGCCGGGACGACCGAGGAGGGCGCGCCCGCCTTCCTGTCCAAGGACCGGGCCGACCGGCTCACGTCGGCCCAGCGGAAGGCCGCTTCGGGCCAGGCCGCCCCCGAGCCGCTCGAGGGCGACCAGTGGGACCTGCGGGCCATCGGCGCCGACAAGGCCGCGCAGATCAACCCGGGCAGCAAGAAGGTCACCGTCGGCGTCATCGACACCGGCGTCGACGACACGCACCCCGACCTGGCGCCCAGCTTCTCCGCCAAGCAGTCGGCGAGCTGCGTCGGCGGCAAGGCCGACACCTCGCCCGGCGCCTGGCGTCCGGCGAAGAAGGAGCACTACCACGGCACGCACGTGGCGGGCGAGATAGCCGCGGCCCGCAACGGCATAGGCGTCGCCGGGGTGGCACCCGGCGTCAAGGTCGCGGGCATCAAGGTGGCCGACCCGGTCAGCGAGCTGTTCTACCCGGAGAGCGTCGTCTGCGCCTTCGTGTTCGCCGCCGACAACGGCATCGAGATCACCAACAACAGCTACTACGTGGACCCGTGGCTGTACAACTGCAAGGACGACCCGGACCAGCGGGCCATCCTCGACGCGGTCAACCGGGCCCAGCTCTACGCCCAGCGCAAGGGCACCCTGAACCTCGCCTCCGCGGGCAACTCCAACCACGACCTGGACGCGGACGAGATCGTCGACGAGTCGAGCCCCGACGACTCCACCCCGGTCAAGCGCACCATCGACCCGCACACGTGCCTCGACGTGCCCACCCAGCTCCCGGGCGTCGTCACGGTCAGCGCGACCGGCGTGTACAAGGCCAAGTCGTACTACTCGACGTACGGCAACGGCGTCATCGACATCGCGGCCCCCGGCGGTGACCGCCGCTACCAGAAGCCGACGGACACCCCCTCGAAGGACGGCGGCATCCTCTCCACGATGCCGGGCGGCGAGTACGCCTGGCTGCAGGGCACCTCGATGGCCTCGCCGCACGCCGCGGGCGTCGCCGCGCTGCTGAAGTCCACGCACCCCAAGGCGAGCCCGGCCCAGCTCCAGAAGCTCCTCAAGGCACAGGCGGACAACCCGGGCTGCCCGGACAAGCCGTACGACCCGGACGGTGACGGCAAGGTCGACGCCGTCTGCAAGGGCGACAAGAACCGCAACGGCTTCTACGGCTACGGAATCGTCGACGCGCTCGACGCCGTCAAGAAGAAGTGAAGGGGAGCACCTACGTGACCAGGCACTCCGCATCCTTCGGACGTCGTGCGCTCGCCCTTCCCCTCGGTGTGGCCGTGGTGTCCGCGCTCGCCTTCCTGCCGGGCACGGCGGCGGCGAAGGCCGACGCGCCGTCCGCGCCCGCCGCGCAGCGGGCGAAGGCCGAAGGGTCGGCCATGAGCTACGTCGTCAACGTCCGCGCGGGACACGGCGGCTGGGCGGCGAAGTACGTCAAGAAGGCCATCGCCAAGGCGGGCGGCGAGGTCGTCATCGCGTACGACCAGATCGGCGTCATCGTCGCGCACTCCTCCGACCCGGACTTCGCGAAGAAGATCCGCCAGGTCAAGGGCGTGCAGTCGGCGGGGGCCACGCGCACGGCGCCGCTGTCCGCGCAGTCGAGCGACGACATCGACGCGGCGCGGCCGCTGTCCGCCAAGGAGGCCCGGGCGGCCGCGGGCTCGGCGGCCGACGGCCAGGACGAGCTGGAGCCGCTCCAGTGGGACCTGCCCGCCATCAAGGCGGACCAGGCGCACAAGGAGTCCCTGGGCAGCTCGAAGGTGACGGTCGGCGTCCTCGACTCCGGGGTCGACGACACGCACCCGGACATCGCGCCGAACTTCGACAGGAACGCGTCCGCGAGCTGTCTGGGCGGCGTGCCCACGCAGAAGGACAACGCCTGGCGGCCCGTGCCCAAGGAGAGCGACCACGGCATGCACGTGGCGGGCACGATCGCCGCCGCGAAGAACGGCACCGGCGTCACCGGCGTCGCGCCGGGCGTGAAGGTGGCGAGCCTGAAGGTGGCCGAGCCGGCGACCGGCCTGTACTACACGGAGGCCGTGGTCTGCGGCTTCGTGTGGGCGGCCGAGCACGGCGTGGACGTCACGAACAGCAGCTACTACACGGACCCGTGGCTGTTCAACTGCCGTACGGACGACGACCAGCGGGCCCTGGTCGACGCGGTCGGCCGCGCCAGCCGGTACGCGGAGCGCAAGGGCGCCGTGAACGTGGCGGCGGCGGGCAACGCCAAGACGGACCTCGCCCAGGAGGAGATCGTCGACAAGTCGAGCCCGAACGACTCGACGCCCGTCGAGCGCACCATCAAGACCGCGGACTGCTTCGACCTGCCGTCGCAGCTGCCGGGCGTCGTGACGGTGTCCTCCACGGGCGCGAAGGGCCTGAAGTCCTCGTTCTCCAACTACGGCAAGGGCGTCATCGACATCACGGCACCCGGCGGCGACTCGACGGCGTTCCAGAAGCCGCAGCCGCCCGCCACCAGCGGGCTGATCCTGTCGACGCTGCCGGGCGGCAAGTTCGGCTACAAGGCGGGGACGTCGATGGCGTCGCCGCACGCCGCGGGCGTGGCCGCGCTGATCAAGTCGGCGCACCCCAAGGCGTCGGCGGCCCGGGTGAAGGCCCTGCTGTACCGCCAGGCCGACGCCGTGGCGTGCACCGACCCGTACGACATCGACGGCGACGGCAAGGTCGACGCGGTGTGCGAGGGCGGCAAGAACCACAACGGCTTCTACGGCGTGGGCATGATCGACGCGCTGGACGCCGTGCGGAAGTAGCCCCTTTACGGGAGCAACGGGACCGCTGCGAGGCGGTCGGGGCCGGGCGGTTGCGGACCGCCCGGCCCTTCGCGAGAGGATGCCGCCCATGTACGCCTACCGAGACTCGTCATTCGTCCACGACGGCCCCGAGCGGTGGCGCGCCGAGCCGGTGCGCCCGACGTGGCAGCTGGTCCTGCGGTTCCTGGTCACGGTGGTCGTGCTGCCGGTGTGGTGGCTGCTGCTCCTCGTCCTCGCCGTCGTGGCCTTCGTGATCGCCCTGTTCGCGGAGATCCTCACGGTGGTCCCGGGCTTCGAGAGCGGCGCCGAGCGGGTCATGGACCGGGTCCTGGACAAGATCGCGATCTGGCCGCGCTGGATCGTGACCTGGCCCGAGCTGCGGCACGAGGGCGACGAAGGCTTCTACCGGGCCCGGGTCGACGGATACCTGGACACCTGGACGAAGCGGGCGTCGAGGCCCAAGGAGGAGAAGAAGCCCAACCCGCCGGTGGAGTGCGAGGTGCCGCTGCGCAAGTACCGCGGCGTGGGCGGCGGTTACGTGGTCGAGGCGGCGGCGTCCCGGGGCTGGGAGCTGCGGCCGTCGGACCCCGCGGAGGAGATCCGGCTGTGGTGGTCGGCGGCCTCCGGGCCCGGCGCCACGGGGCCCGCGTCATAGTGGCTGTATGACACAACTTCCTTTGGCCGACGGGGAGCCGCTCGCCGGGGCCGCGTACGCGTGGGCAGCGCTCGGCGGCGCCCCGCAGGCGCCGGACCGCCTCTCCCCCGTCGTGCGCGACGACACCCTGGCCGCACGGCTTCCGGTACGCGCCCTCGCACGGGCCTGCGTCGGCGCCTGCACGCTCGCGGCGGCCGAGCTCGCGGCCCTGCGCACGCAAAGGCCCGTGCCGCACGCGCGCGTGGACGACGGTGCCGTGGCCGCCGCGTTCACCAGTGAGCGGCAGCTGCTCGTGGACGGGCGCGCGCCGGTCACCTTCGCGCCCCTGTCCCGGTTCTGGCGGACCGCGGACGGCTGGGTGCGCACGCACGCGAACTACCCCCACCACCGGGAGCGCCTGCTCACCGCCCTCGGCCTCACGGAGCGTGAGGCGAGCGTGGACGCGGTGGCCGCACGCCTTGCCGCGCTGTCCGCCAGCGAGGCCGAGGACGCGGTGTACGCCGCCGGGGGCCTCGCCGTCGCGCTGCGCACCCCCCAAGAGTGGGCCGCGCACCCGCAGGCGGCGGCCGTGGCGCGGCTGCCCCTGGTGGCGCGCGAGCGGCTCGGCGACGGCGCGCCGCGCACCCTGCCGCCGCCCGCCGCGGGGCCGCTCCTGCCCGCGTCCGGGGTGCGCGTCCTCGACCTCACCCGGGTCATCGCGGGCCCGGTCGCGACCCGCACCCTCGCGCTGCTCGGCGCGGACGTGCTGCGCGTGGACCCGCCGCACCGCCCGGAGCTGCCCGACCAGCACGCGGACACGGGCTTCGGCAAGCGCTCCACCACCCTCGACCTCGGTGGCCGCGCGGATCTGCGGACGTTCCGGGAACTGCTCGCCGGGGCCGACGTGGTGGTGACCGGCTACCGGCCCGGCGCCCTCGACCGGTTCGGGCTCTCCCCCGAGGCGCTGGCCGAGCGCCGCCCGGGCCTGGTGGTGGCGCAGCTGTCGGCCTGGGGCACGACGGGCCCGTGGGCGCACCGGCGCGGCTTCGACAGCCTGGTGCAGGTGGCGACGGGCATCGCCGCCACGGAGGGCTCGCCGGAGCGGCCCGGCGCGCTGCCCGCGCAGGCCCTGGACCACGGCACGGGCTATCTGCTGGCCGCGGCGGTCCTGCGGGCGCTCGCCGAGCAGCGGACGGACGGCGCGGGCGGCACCCGCCTCGCCCGGCTCGCCCTGGCCCGGACGGCGGCGTGGCTGACCGGGGCGGTGGACGGCGAGGACCCCCCGGGGCGCGCGCCGGTCGACACGGGCCTCCCGCCCGAGGCCGGGGACGCGTGCGACCCCACGGACCGGCTCGCTCACACGGACAGCCCTCTCGGGCGGCTGCGGTACGCCCTGTCGCCGGTCGCCTTCACCGGCGGCCCGGTGAACTGGGCGTGCCCGCCGGGCCCTTGGGGCGCGGACGCACCCGTGTGGCGCTGAGCGGGCCTCTTCGGGCGGAAGGGCAGCACACCAGTTGTTTGCCCGGACTTGCCCCGAAGTGGGATGACTGGTGAAGATCGTGTAGTGACCATACGACCGTCCGTGGAAACCGGAGACTCCCTGGCGGCAGGCGCCCCCTCGGCGGGAGGCGAGGCCTCGGCAGAGGCGGCCGCTGCCCCGCGCGCGGGGCAGCCCGCCGCGCACCGCCGCGCCTCGTCGGGGCGTGCCGTGGCCGTGCTCATGCTCGTGGCCGTCGCCGCGGTAGTGCCGCTGCTGGGCCCCGCGGCCGCGCTCGACGGTACCGGCGAGGCCGAGGCGCCCGGCACCCAGGGCATCACGTTTCTGCGGACGGTCCTATTCGCCGCGCTGTGCGTGCAGCTCGGCGAGGTGTTCATCCGCCGGGTCGCGCGCCGGGTGCCCGGGGCGCCGGTGGCGTCGGCGCCGCCCGCGTGGGGGTGGTGGGCCGCGGCCGCGGGCTTCGTCGCGGCGCTGGGGCTCGCGTCGGTCGTGGCCAGCGGCAATCTGGTGCCGCGGCAGCCCTCGGACCTGGACCTCGGCGGTCTGTACGCGTCGCGGGACGGCCGCCTCGCGCTCCTGGAGGTCAACGCGTTCCTCGTGGCCGCGCTGTGCGCGCGTACGCGCCGCCCCGACAGCGCGGTCCTGCCGCTGGCGGCAGTGGTCGTCGCGGAGGCACTGCGCGCCCACCCGCCCACGGAGGACGCCGCCCTGGCAGGGTCCGGCCTGACCCTCGTCCATCTGACGTGCGCGGCCCTGTGGGCGGGCGGCCTGCTGTACGCGCTGCGGGTCCTGTGGCGCTGGCGAACGTCCGCCCCGGAGGCGGCCGTTGCCGTACTGGGCCTCTACGCGCGCGTGGCGGCCGTCCTGTTCGCCGCGATCACCGCGACCGGGATCGTCAGCACGCTGCGCCGCATGCCGCCCGACACGGTCGTCGACCAGCTGACGACGACCGCGTACGGCCGCACGATGCTGGCCAAGCTGCTGCTCGTGGCCGTCGTCGCCGTCCTCGCGCTGCTCGCCCGGCGCCGTCTGAAGCGGTGTTCCGGCCGCGACCGGATCGCGGCCTACGCGCCTGCGCGCGCCGAGGTGTTCGTGCTCGGCGCCGTGGTCGCCGTGTCGGCGCTGCTCACCGCCGTGCCGCTGCCGATCCGCTGGTGAGGACGCCACGGACCAGGAGGGCCTGGGCCGCCAGATAGGTGAGCATGATCCAGAAGTCGGGGCGCGGGGCCTGCGGCCAGTCGGCCACGTCGGTCGCGATGAGCGTGTCCGACAGCAGGAACAGCGCGCCGCCCGCGGCCGCCGCGGGCCCCAGGGTGGTGGCACCGCCCGCCATCGCCGTGAGCAGCAGGCTGTAGCCCGCGACCGGGACGCGCATGTCGGGCGGCAGGTCGGGCCAGAGCAGCGCCACGGTGACGCCGAGCGCCGCGCCGTACGCGAGGACCAGGCCCGCGCCCCGGGCCCTGGTGTGGGCGGTCCCCTGTCGCCGGAACAGGGTGAGGTAGCAGACGTGGCCCGCCGCGAAGGACGCCATTCCGGCGAGGAACGCGGGGTCGGCGTCCGCCAGGAGGAGGGTGTCGCCGCCCCAGCCGAGGAGCAGCGCGGCCGTGAGGAGGCGGGGGCCGCCGCGGAACGCCACGTAGAGGGCGAGCGTCGGCATGAGGAGGGGCTTCAGGAGGGTGTGGGCGAGGTCGGATCCGGCGGCCACGCCCGCCAGGTCGCCGAGCGCGAGCAGGGCGAAGGCGGCCAGGGCCCAGGGGGCGTAGCGGACCCGCCCTGCGGAGGCCGCGTCATCGGTGCGGGGCGCTGCGGGCTGTGCCCACCCTTCCCCAAGCTCTCGGCTTCGCTCGAGCAGGGGACGCCCCACCCGCCCTGCGGAACGATTGCCCACAGTGGGCGTCATGCGGCGCGCTCCGGAGTTCTCTGCCGTCGCGCGGCAGCCGTCGGTTCGGGCGGGGGTGTCGGCTGCCAGCCCGGGCCCCGGAAGACGTGGCCCGCTCGGGCGCGCCAACTGGTCGCCCTCCGCACGTCCCTGGCGATGGCCGCGTACTCGTGGGTGGCCACGCGCAGGGGGTTGTACGTGGAGATGTCCTTGGTCAGGCCGTAGACGGGGCGGTCCGTCTCCGGGACCCAGGAGCGGAAGACCCGGTCCCAGACGATGAGGATGCCGCCGAAGTTGCGGTCCAGGTAGCCGCCCTGGGACGCGTGGTGCACGCGGTGGTGCGAGGGCGTGTTGAAGACGTACTCGACGGGCCGCGGCAGCCTGCCGATGCGTTCGGTGTGGACCCAGAACTGGTAGACCAGGTTGGCCGACGAGCAGAAGGCGACGGCCGCCGGATGCACGCCGCACAGGATCATCGGCACGTAGAACGGCCACACCGTGAGGGACGTCCACGGCTGGCGCAGCGCGGTCGTCAGGTTGAACTTGCGGCTGGAGTGGTGCACCACGTGGCAGGCCCACAGGATGCGGACGACGTGGTGCCCCCGGTGGGACCAGTAGTAGAAGAAGTCCTGGGCGAGCAGCATCAGGGGCACCGTCCACCACAGGACGGGCACGCGCAGCGGCGTCAGGGAGTAGAGGGCCGAGTAGACCGCGACGATGGGGATCTTCCATAGCAGGTCGAAGACGAGGCTGCCGAGCCCCATGGTGACGCTGGTGGCCGCGTCCTTCGCCTCGTACCCGGCGGCGTCCTCGTCGGGATGCAGGCGGACGCTCACCATCTCGACGACGGTGAGCAGCACGAAGGCCGGGATCGACCAGAGCACCACATCGGGCAGGTTCGGGGACGACATGTCTGCACCGTAGGCGGCCTCCGGCCCGCTGCCTAGAGGTTGTTACCGACAAGTATTACCGGCGGTACGCCCTTGGTTGTTGGCGATCTCCGCCCTTGCACCTCAGACTCCGGCCGCCCCCAGGAGCGCGCCCGCCGCGTAGGTCACCGCCATCGCCAGGGCCCCGCCCAGCACGTTCCTGAGCACCGCGGGGCGCACTCGGGCCGCGCCCAGGCGGGCGCTCGCCAGGCCCGTGAGGGCGAGCGCCGCGAGGACCGAGACGACGGTGACGGGCAGGCGCCAGGAGGCGGGCGGCAGGACGATCGCGAGGAGCGGGAGCAGGGCTCCGACGGTGAAGGCGAGGAAGCTCGCCCACGCGGCGTGCCAGGGGTTGGCGAGCTCGTCGGGGTCGATGCCGAGCTCCACGCGCGCGTGGGCGCGCAGCGCGTCCCGTTCGGTGAGCTGCACCGCGGCCTCGCGGGCCACGTCGCGGCTGAGCCCGCGCCCGGCCAGGAGGTCGGTCAGCTCCGCCAGTTCGGCCTCCGGCTGCTCGCGCAGCTCGCGCTTCTCCTGGGCCAGAGCGGCCTTCTCGGAGTCGCGCTGCGTGGACACCGACACGTACTCGCCCGCCGCCATGGACATGGAGCCCGCGAGCAGGCCCGCGAGGCCCGCCGTCAGGAGGGTGCCGCGGTCGTCGGTGGCCCCGGCGACGCCGACGACGAGGCCCGCGGTGGAGACCACGCCGTCGTTGGCGCCGAGCACGGCGGCCCGCAGCCAGTTGAGGCGGGACCCCAGGGCGCCGCCGTGCGCTTCCTCATGCGTGGCTTCCGTCACGGGGTGAGCATGGCACCGCCCGCGTCACCAGACGCGGACCGACCCTCCCGGGGCGAACACCGGGCTCGTCGCGTCGGCCGGGGGCTCCTTGAGGGGTTCGGCGAGCTCCTCGACCGTGGGGCCGACCTCGGCCGCGAGGACGCCGAGGCGCTCCAGGTCGAAGCCGTACACGCGCGCGGCGTTGCCGCCGACCATGGCGGCGACCTCCGCGCGCGGCAGGCCCGCGTAGGCGGCGCGCAGGCCCTCCCGGGAGTACGGGTACGTCCCCTCGTCGTGCGGGTAGTCGCTGCCCCACATGACCTTGTCCAGGCCGATGCGCTCCCGCAGCGCCGCCTCGTGCGGGCGCATGAAGCTCGCGCCCACGAAGCAGTTCTCCCGCCACACCTGCGAGGGGCCCGCGCCCATCTGCTCCGCGAGCCCGGCCCCGAACTTGGACTCGGCGGTGTCCGCCCGCGTCGCCGCCGCGACGAGCCGCCCGTGGTAGTAGTCCAGCATCTCCAGGACGCCGGGGATCCAGCCGGAGCCCTGCTCGGTGAGGACCAGGCGCAGCCCGGGGTGGCGGCGGAAGGCGCCGCCGAACATCAGGTGCCACAGGGCCCGGTGCGAGAACCACGTCGTCTCGACCATGAACACCGCGCGCGCCGCGGGCTCCTCGCCGAGCGGCGGCGACGCCGAGCCCGCGTGGTGGTTGACCGGCACCCCGAGCTCGGCGCAGACCGCCCAGATCGGGTCGTACGCGCGCGCGTGCAGCTCGGGCAGGCCCGAGCCCGGCGGGGTGCCCGGGAGCAGCAGGCCGCCGGTGAGCCCCGCCGCGACGGCCCGGCGGATCTCCCGCACGGCTTCGTCGACGTCGTTGAGCAGGATCTGGAAGACGCCCGCGCGGCGGCCCGGGGCGGCCGCGCAGAAGTCGGCGAGCCAGCGGTTGTGGGCGCGCAGGCCCGCCCAGCGCAGCGCGTACTCCTCGCGCGTCGGGGCGGGCGCCATGAGGGACGCCGACGGGAAGAACGGCGGGATGGTGTTGGGGAAGACGACCTCGGCGACGATGCCGTCCCGCGCCAGCTCCGCGAGGCGGCGCTCGGAGTTCCAGTTGCGGTCGGCGGTGTCGGCGAGGAGGTCCTCGTGCGGATTGACGTACGTGGCCGCCCAGGCGTCGAAGGCGTCGTGGTGACGGGACTCCAGATACGGCCTGTAGTCGAGGAGGTCCGCGCCCGCGTGGCAGTCGGCGGAGATGACGGTGTAGCGCTCGGTCATCGGTTCACCCCAAGGGTCGGGAAGTCGTGGCCGGTCAGCCAGTGGCGGCCGACCTCGCGCGAGCGCGCCCAGGAGGCGGTGACGGCGTCCTGGTCGGGGTCCTGGCCGAGTTCGGCGGGCGTCGGCCCGATGCGGCGGGCCAGCGGGGCGAGCCGCGCGGTGTCGAAGCCGAACACCTCGGCGGCGGCGAGGCCCAGCATGCGCCGGGTCTCCGCCACCGGGATGTCGTGGAAGGTGTCGCGCAGCCACGCGCGCGTGTCGGGCCAGGTGCCCTCGGGGTGCGGGAAGTCGCTGCCCCACAGGATGTTGTCGACGCCGATCTCGTAGCGCTGGGCGAGCTCGCGGCGCTTGGTGTTGGTGGCGCAGACGAACACCTGCCGGTCCAGATACGCGTGCGGCGGGAGCGTCAGCTCGGCGAAGGGCGACAGCTTCTTGCCGCCGTGCGCGCCCAGGTAGAGGCGGTCCATGAACCACAGGAGGTTCGGCAGCCACCAGCAGCCGGACTCCGCGACGCCGAACCGCAGCCCCGGGTGGCGCTCGAACACCCCGGACCACAGCAGGAACCACAGGGGCCGCGCGGGCCACCACGTCACCTCGGAGACGTAGACGCCGAGGTGGTCGCCGTACTCGTGCCGCGGCGCGGCCCCGGAGTGGGTCATCACCGGCATCGCGCACGCGGCCGCCGCGGCCCACACGGGGTCGTAGCGGCGGTCGTGGTAGGGCGCCTTGTCGACCCACATGGAGGGGATCATCAGCGCGCCGAGCCCCGACTCCCTGGCCCGGTGGATCTCGGCCACCACGCGGGCCGCATCGTCGACGGCCCCCGTGACGGGCAGCAGCGCCACGCCGCAGTGCCGTTCGGGGTGCTCGGACACGAAGTCGGCGAGCCAGCGGTTGTGCGCCCGCGCGCCCGCCATGCCGAGGTCGGGGTCCTGGTCCCCGGAGAGGCCGAGGCCGACCCCGAAGGGCGCCGCGGTCCGGCTGTCGACGGCGTCGGCGTCCGGGAAGACGACCTCGGCGGCCACGCCGTCGCCGTCCAGCTCCTTGATCCGCTGCCCGGCGTCCCAGCCGCCCCTCAGGCCCTCTTCGTTGTCGCTGAACCACTTCGCGGCGAAGGCCTCGTTGCGGATCCCAAGCCGGGTCATCTCCTCGCGGCGCCGCTCGCGCCCGGCGAGGAACGCGTCGAAGTCCCGGTGGTACCGGGCCTCCAGATAGGGCCGGTACTCCTCGGTGGGAAGGCCCGCGTGGCAGTCCGAGGAGATGATCAGGTACGGGGCGTGCGGGTCCGTCATCGGAACTCCTCAGTCGAGTCAGTCGAGGATGAACTTCTCCAGGTAGTCCGGCGCGGAGCGCTCCAGCATGGACCGCGCCCGCGCCCTGATCTGCCGGTCGCTGTGCTCGCTCGCGGGCAGCAGCCAGAAGCGGTCCGCCGCGATGCCCTCGGCCACCAGCTCCGCGACCTCCTCGACCGGGGTGAAGACGACCTCCTGCCCGGCCTCGCGCATGGCGGCCTCCCACTGGCCGAGGGTGCGGTACGGGGCCTTGCGGGGGCGCTGCTTGGCGTACCGCTCGGGCCGGTTGCGGTGCGACTCCCACAGGCCGGTGCGGAGCATGTGGGGCCCAGGGAAGAGCACGGACGCGCCCACGCGCGCGTGCTCCGCCCGCAGATGCGCGTACAGGGACTCCGTCATGGTGACGACGGCGGCCTTCGTGACCGCGTACACGGAGGCCGTCGGCAGTGGTGCGATGCCGCCGTCCCCGGAGGACGTGTTGACGACGTGCCCCGGCTCTCCCCCGGCGAGCATCCGGGGCACGAACGCCTGGATGCCGTGGAAGACCCCCCACACGTTGACCTCGAAGGCCCACTTCCAGTCGTTCGGGTCGTGCTCCCACATGCGGCCCTCCGCGCCCGAGCCGACCCCGGCGTTGTTGCACAGGACATGCACCGCGCCGAACCGTTCGTACGTGTCCTCGGCGAGCGCCTGGACCTGCTCGCGCACGCCGACGTCGACCACGCGCGCGTGGACCGTCGCCCCCTCCACGCTCAGTGCGTCCGCCGCCTTGTGGAGGGCGCCCTCCTCGACGTCGGCGAGCACCACCGTCAGGCCTCGCGCCGCGAACCCGCGCGCGAGCGCGAGCCCGATACCGCCGGCCGCGCCGGTGACGACGGCCACCTGTCCCCTCGCGAGCTCCATCAGGCACTGCCCTCCGGAGGCCCGTCGAGCACCTGCCGGGCGTCGTCGTAGCGCTGGTGGACGTAGGGCAGGAGCGCCTCGGGGCTGACCCGCTCGACGACGGTGCCCCGCTGGTCGCTGGTCTTCTCGCCGATGGTGATCTCCACCAGGCGGCGCACGGGCAGGTCGGCCACCGGGTCGTACATCGACTCGCGCAGGACCACGTCCCCGGTGATCCGCTCCAGCTTGCGGACCTTCTCGTTCCGGACGCAGTGGACCAGGACGGGGTCCGTGTCGAAGCCCGAGCCGTCCACGGCGGGCAGGAACTTGAAGTAGAAGTCGGTCTTGCGCGTGGGCTCCGGCAGCGGCAGGGGGCCGCTGACGCCGCCGCGCACCTCGACGAACGCGATGCCGTGCCGGGCGAGGGCCGCGCGGACGACGAGGCCGTCGCGCTCGACCGTGACCTCGCCGAGCTTCTTCGGCTCGCCGAAGACCTCGCGGCCGCCGGTCAGGGCCCGCTCGTGGGTCATCGGCATCACCAGGGGGTACCAGCCCGCCACCGCGCCGTGCTCGGCGGCGACGGCGACCGAGCCCGCGCCCAGGGGGTAGCCGGGCAGCTCGACCTTGCTGATGTTCACGCGCACCAAGGGGCGCGCGGAGGGCTTCAGGGGCGGCGGCAGGACCGCCGCGACCACGTCCGGGTCGCTCTCCCAGAGGGCGACCACCCCGGTGGACCAGATCTCCGGGAGCCGCGCGTTCGCGGTCCGGGCCGCGGCCAGCTCCGCCTCGGTGCGCGCGCCGTAGCGTACGCGTGCCATGTCGTACCGCCCTTCGTTGACGATCCGTCAGGTGTCTGCGACGTCTTGCGGGAGGTTCTGTAACACAGTTACAACAGGGTCCGTGAAGGGTAAAGAGACGCGGGCCCCTCTCGACCGGGAACAGGTCCTGGACGCCGCGGCGGCCCTCGTCAAGCAGCACGGCCCGCGCGCCCTGACCATGCGCAAGCTCGCCGCCGAGCTGGGCACGGCCGTGACCTCCATCTACTGGCACGTCGGCAACCGCGAGTCGCTCCTGGACGCCCTCGTCGAGCGCACCCTCGCCGACCTGGGCGAGATCCGGCCGCGGGGCCGCACCCCGGCCCAGCGCGTGGTCTCCGTGGCGCGCGCCCTGCGCCACCAGCTGCGCGACCATCCCCATCTGGTCGCGATGGTCCACGAACGCGGCCTGACGGACCGCATGTTCCTGCCCGCCCAGCGGGTCCTGGTGCGCGAGCTGCACGCGGCCGGGCTGCGCGGCGCCCGCGCGGCCGACGCCGTGCGGGCGCTCCAGGTCCACGTCGTCGGCCACGTCCTGGTGGAGCGCAACCGCGAGCGCGCGCCCGTCCAGCGCCCCGGCGAGCACCGGCTCTGGGACGCGGACGCCGCGGACGCCGACCCCGCGCTCGCCCGTGCCCTCGCGCGCCCCCTCGACGCGGAGCGCCTCTTCACCCTTTCGGTGCGGGCCCTGGTGCGGGGTCTGCTCGGCCCGACGCCGTGACGCGCGGGGCCGGGCGCGCGGAAGGGTCGGTGGCCCACGGGCGTGACTGTCAGTCGTGGCCCGTATCCTCAGGGACCATGCTCGAAGACCGCACGCTCGCCGCGTCCGCAGACTCCTGGCCGACCGCCTACCCGTCGGGGTACGCGGTCGTCGACGTGGAGACCACAGGGCTGTCCAAGGACGACCGGATCATCTCCGCCGCGGTCTACCGTCTCGACGCCCGCGGCGAGGTCGAGGACCACTGGTACACGCTGGTGAACCCGCAGCGCGACCCGGGCCCGGTGTGGATCCACGGCCTGACGAGCGACCAGCTCGCCGACGCCCCGCTCTTCGCGGACATCGCCGAGGAGTTCGGCGAGCGCCTGCGCGACCGCGTCCTCGTCGCGCACAACGCGGTCTTCGACTGGTCCATGATCGCCAGGGAGTACGCGCGCGCGGAGCGCACCGCGCCGGTCCGCCAGCGCCTGTGCACCATCGCGCTCTCCAAGGAGCTCCGCCTGCCGCTGCCCAACCACAAGCTGGAGTCGCTCGCCGCGCACTTCGGCGTGGTCCAGCGGCACGCGCACCACGCCCTGGACGACGCGCGCGTCCTCGCCGAGGCGTTCCGCCCGAGCCTGCGCGCGGCGGCGAGCGGCGGCGTGCGGCTGCCGCTCCTGGAGTGCCGCCCGCTGACGGAGTGGGCCGACGGCGCGGCCCGCATCGGCCGCCAGGCCACCGGCTCCCCCGCGTCCGAGTCCGCGTACCGCGCGCAGAGTTGGCGCGCCTCCCGCAAGCGCCCGGCCTGCCCCTACCCGAACCCGGGGCGGTACGAGCCGGGCCAGCCCCTCAAGCAGGGCATGCGCGTCGCCTTCTCCGGCGACACCTCCGTGGACCGCGAGCTCCTGGAGGACCGCGCCTTCGAGGCGGGCCTGCACATCGCGACGAGCGTGTCCCGGCTCACGAGCCTGCTCGTCACGAACGACCCGGACTCGGGCACGTCCAAGACGACGAAGGCCCGGTCGTTCGGCACCCCGGTCATCGACGAGGCGGCCTTCGGCCAGCTCCTCCAGGACGTGGCCCCGGCCGACGGCGCGGCGGCGGGCGGCGCCCGCGCCGCGCGGCCCCCGGCGTCAGACGGGTGATTGCCGGGCGACTCGCCCGCCCGCCGCTCGCCCCGCACCGCCGCCGGGTCCCACCCTGTGGCGCATGGCACGTTGCGAGGTCTGCGGAAACGACTACGGCATGTCCTTCGAGGTCCACGCCCAGGGCGCGGTCCACGTCTTCGACTGCTTCTCCTGCGCCATCCACCGCATGGCACCGATCTGCGAGCACTGCCGGTGCCGCATCATCGGCCAGGGCGTCGAGGCCGACGGGCACTGGTACTGCGGGGCGCACTGCTCGCGCGCGGAGGGGCGGGTGGGCATCGTCGACAAGGTGTGACGGCGGACGCCGTGGCGCGACGGCGGACGTCACGACGTGACGGCGGACGCCGTGATGTGACGGCGGACGTCACGACGTGACGGCGGACGCCGTGATGTGACGGCGGACATACGAGAAGCCCCTTGAGCCCCCGACGGGACCCTCCCGTCGGGGGCTCGGTCGCGCACAGGTACCGTCAGAGGCGTGTACCGCTTCCTGTTGTCCCGCCAGTGGGTGATCCTCACTCTCATCGGCCTCGTCCTCATCCCCGTGATGATCGAGCTGGGCTTCTGGCAGCTGCACCGGCACGAGGCGCGCGTGGCGCGCAACGACAAGATCGCCCGGGTCATCGACGCCGAGCCGGTGCCCGCCGAGCGGCTGACCGCGCCCGGCCGCGAGGTGCGGGACTCCGACGTCTACCGCCGGGTCACGGCCGAGGGGACGTTCGACCCGAAGCACGAGGTCGTCGTCAGGCGCCGCACCAACTCCGACGACGAGGTCGGCTACCACGTCCTGACCCCGTTCGTCCTGCGCGACGGCAAGGTGCTCCTCGTGAACCGCGGCTGGATCCGCGCCGACGGGCCGCAGACCGCCTTCCCCAAGATCCCCGCCCCGCCCAAGGGCCGACTCACCGTCACCGGCCGTCTGATGGCCGACGAGACCTCGGCGGCCAGCGGCATCAAGGACGTCCGCGGCCTGCCCGACCGCCAGATCATGCTGATCAGCAGCGGCCAGCAGGCCCACGCCCTGGGCAAGCCGGTCCTCGGCGGCTACATCGCGCAGACCGCGCCGGAGAACCCCGGCGACTCCCCGCAGCTCATCTCCGCCCCCGACCACAGCAGCATCGGCCCCCACATGGCGTACGCGGTCCAGTGGTGGCTGTTCGCCGCGGGCGTGCCGGCCGGGTGGATCGTCCTGGTGCGCCGGGAGGTGCGGGACCGCCGCGCGGCGGCCGCGACAGAGGCGGCGCCCGAGGCCGCCGCGACCGCCGCCTGACGCACCCTCCGGACAGGCCCTACCCGCACCTCTCCCAGGGGTCGGGGGTGCCGTGCGAGAGGACCAGGCCGTACGACTCCACGAGCTCGCAGTCGTTCTGCTGGGTCCACTGGTAGGCCAGGACGGACCAGACCGCGATCGCGATCACCGCCACCACCCCCGGCACGCTCCAGCGGGACCCGCCCCCGGGCCCGCGGCCGCCGCCCGGAGGCGGGCCCTGCGGCGGCTCCTTGGGAGGCTCCCAGCCCGGCCCGTCGTAGCCGGGCGGGCGCCATCCGCCCTCGTTGTTTGGCATGCTCACGAGTATCCCGAAGGAGTGCCTCCCGCGTCCGGTGCTCGGGCGAAACCGCGAGGGCCTACCGCGGGAGCCGACCTCGGGGGCCAACCGCGCGCGGCCGGGCCCCGGTTGCCCCCCGCCGCCGCGGACCGGATTGGCGCGTCGGCGAACCGGGAAGCCGTCCCCCGTGCAGCGACCCATCGAGGACTACGCCCTCATCGGCGACCACCAGACCGCCGCCCTGGTGGCGCGGACCGGCTCCATCGACTGGCTGTGCCTGCCCCGCTTCGACTCCGCGGCCTGCTTCGCCGCGCTGCTCGGCGAGGAGGAGCACGGCCACTGGCGCATCGCTCCGCGGGGCGCCGACCTCTGCGCGCGCCGCGCCTACCGTCCCGACACGCTCGTCCTCGACACCGAGTGGGACACCCCGGGCGGCACGGTCCGCGTCACCGACTTCATGCCGCAGCGCGACCGCGCCCCCGACCTGGTGCGCGTCGTCGAGGGCGTCGAGGGCGAGGTGACCGTGCGCAGCACGCTGCGCCTCCGCTTCGACTACGGCTCGGTCGTGCCCTGGATGCGCCGCTCCGACGGCCACCGGGTGGCGGTCGCGGGCCCCGACGCGGTGTGGCTGCGTACCGAGCCCGACGTCCGCTCCTGGGGCCGTGCGGACGCCACGTACGCCGAGTTCACCGTCCGCGCGGGCGAGTGCGTGACCTTCGTGCTCACCTGGCACCCCTCGCACGAGCCGCGCCCGCCGCTCATCGACGTCGAGCGGGCGCTGCGCGAGAGCGTCGACGACTGGCGGGCGTGGGCGGCGCACTGCCGCTACGAGGGGCCGCACCGCGACGCCGTCGTCCGCTCCCTGATCACCCTCAAGGCCCTCACGTACGCCCCGACCGGCGGCATCGTCGCCGCGCCCACCACCTCCCTGCCGGAGGAGCTCGGCGGCGTCCGCAACTGGGACTACCGCTACTGCTGGCTGCGCGACTCCACGCTCACGCTCGCCGCGCTGCTCACCGCCGGGTACCGGGAGGAGGCCGAGGCCTGGCGCGACTGGCTGCTGCGCGCGGTCGCGGGCGACCCCGCGGACCTGCAGATCATGTACGGGCTCGGGGGCGAGCGGCGGCTGCCCGAGGTGGACGCCGCGTGGCTGCCGGGGTACGCGGGCTCGGTGCCGGTGCGCCTCGGCAACGCGGCCGTGTGCCAGCGCCAGCTCGACGTCTACGGCGAGGTCGTCGACTCCCTCTGGCTGGCCCGCCACGCGGGCATGGCGACGCGCCCGCACGCCTGGCGCATCCAGCTCGCGCTCATGGAGTTCCTGCGGCAGGTCTGGCGCGAGCCGGACGAGGGGCTGTGGGAAGTGCGCGGCCCGCGACGCCAGTTCGTGCACTCCAAGGTGATGGCCTGGGTCGCCGCCGACCGCACCGTACGCGCCCTGGAGGACCGGCCCGACCTGGAGGGCGACCCGGAGCGCTGGCGGCGGCTGCGCGACGAGATCCACGCCGAGGTGTGCGCCCGCGGCTACGACGCGGACCGGGGCACGTTCACCCAGTCGTACGGCTCGGCGGAGCTGGACGCCGCCCTGCTCCTGATCCCGCGCGTGGGCTTCCTGCCGCCCGACGACTCGCGCGTCCTCGGCACCATCGACGCCGTCCGCGAGGACCTCGGCACCCGCGAGGGCTTCGTACGCCGCTACAGCACCGACGGCATCACGGTCGACGGCCTGCCCGGCCACGAGGGCGTCTTCGTGGCCTGTTCGTTCTGGCTCGCCGACGCGCTGCACCTGTCCGGCCGTACGAAGGAGGCCCGCGCCCTCTTCGAGCGGCTCCTGGAGCTGGGCAACGACGTGGGGCTGCTCGCGGAGGAGTACGACGCGGCGCAGGGCCGCCAGTTGGGCAACTTCCCGCAGGCGTTCAGCCACGTGGGTCTCGTCACCACCGCCTTCTCCCTGTTCGGCCCCGACCCCGGCACGGCAGGATAGGGCGCATGGATCTTGGCCTGAACAACCGTGTCTACGTCGTCACCGGCGCCACCCGCGGCCTCGGCAACGCCACCGCGCGCGCCCTCGTCGAGGACGGCGCCAAAGTCGTCCTCACCGGCCGCGACGAGAAGACGGCCGCCGCGGCGGCCGCGGAGCTCGGCCCGAACGCGGTCGGCGTCGGCGCGGACAACGCCGACCCCGCGACGCCCGCCCGGCTCGTCGCCACCGCCCGCGAGCGCTTCGGCGGCTTCGACGGCATCCTCGTCAGCGTGGGCGGCCCGCCGTTCGCCTTCGCCGCCGACGCCACGGACGAGCTGTGGCAGGCGTCGTTCGAGTCGGTGTTCCTCGGCGCGGTACGGCTCGCGCGGGCCGCGGCGGCGGAGCTCGGCGAGGGCGGCGTCATCGGCTTCGTCCTGTCCGCGTCCGTGTACGAGCCCATCCCCGGCCTGACCATCTCCAACGGCCTCCGCCCCGG
This sequence comes from Streptomyces sp. NPDC053474, assembly GCF_044544845.1. NCBI lineage: Bacteria > Bacillati > Actinomycetota > Actinomycetes > Kitasatosporales > Streptomycetaceae > Streptomyces > Streptomyces sp. NPDC053474. Next base: position 103,565 of record NZ_JBITXV010000021.1, on the reverse strand, counting down.
CCTCGCCGGATTCGCCAAGTCCCTCGCGGACGAGCTCGGCCCGCGCGGCATCCGGGTCGTCGGGGTGCTGCCGGGGCGCATCGACACGGAGCGCGTGCGCGAGCTCGACGGGCTCACCGCCGATCCGGAGGCGTCCCGGCACGCCTCCGAGTCGGGCATTCCGCTGCGGCGGTACGGGGCTCCGGAGGAGTTCGGGCGGGCTGCGGCGTTCCTGCTGTCGCCCGCGGCGTCGTACGTCACGGGCGTGATGCTGCCGGTCGACGGCGGCGCCCGCCACGGCTTCTAGCCCCGGGCTCCGGCCACAGCCCCCACCGCTACCGCGGCGGGGGTCTTCTCCCACCCGCCCACCCGTACCACCCCAGCGACCTGGCGGCTTGCCCGCCGTCGTCGGCGATGGCGCTCAGCCGAGACCATCCAGCCCGTCCGGCGATTGAGGACAAGCGCGGTAGCGCGGTGCTTGAACCGGTTCAGCGCCCCGCAAGGGCTAGCTCACGCGTTCCGGGCGGTGTTTGTCCGCCCGGAGCTGGACCGTCGCCGGCAGGCGGGCCAGGCCCGCCGAGTCCCGGGCATGGGCCAGGGCCTCCACGCACAGCCGGTGCAACGCGTCCTCGGGCACGGCGTCGGCCTCCAGGACGAGCCCCACCCGCGCCTCGGGCGCGTTGCGCCGCCCGGTCAGGAGGACCCGCGCCCGCCCGACCCCGTCGAGCCCCGCCGCCTCGCTCTCCAGGGCACTCTCCATGGCCCGGCCCCGTAGCAGCGCCCCCTCGCCGTCCCCGGTCTCGACCAGGACCTCCGCGAGGCGCCGCCGCCGCAGCTGGGCGGTGAGCCACCACAGCGACAGGAGCACGAGCAGCGCGAGGGCGCCGATGACGGTGGGCCACCACCAGCCGCGCTCGCGCCACCGCGTGCGCTGCGCCGCGCTGAGGAGCACGTCGTGCCGCCCGTCGTGCAGCCACCAGGACGGCGGCGAGGCGCCGAGGCCGACGGCGAGGACGGCCCCGCCGAGCACGACGAGGGCGAGGCCGACGAGGCCGAGCAGTACGCGGTTCACCGTACGGGGCATGGCGCGCTCACCCCTTCTTCCCGGGCCGGGCGACGTGGACGGAGAGCGTGGGCGGGCTGGCGAGCCCGAGGCCCCGGATGCCGTCGGCCAGGGTCCGGTCGAGGTCGCCGCGGACGTCGTCGAGGGCGCGGAAGTGCGACTCGGCCCGCACGTCGACCTTGGTCCGGGTCATGCGGACCCGGACCGACCGCACGCCCGCCACGTCCATGGCCCGGTCGCGCAGCACGGTCGCGGCGGCGGCCCGGTCGAGCCCCGCGCGGACGTCGGCGTGCCCGCGCCGCATCGGCAGGACGGCCCGCAGACCGGGCGTCGCCGCGAGGAGCAGCAGCCACAGGCCGACGACCACGGCGCCCGCGGCCCCGGCGAGCACGGCCGTGCTGTCCAGCGGCCGCTGCGCCAGCTCCCGCGCGAGCTCGCGCCGCCAGCGCATCGCGGGATGGTCGGCCCGCACCGCGACGACGTCGTACAGGAGGAGCCCGCAGCCGCCGAGGACCAGAAGCGCGAGGAGCGCGGCGGGCACGCGGCGCGCGGACCAGAAGCGGGGGGCCTTGTCCTCGTCGGGGGCGAGGGTGGGGTGCGCTTCGAAGGAGGCCGCGGACGTCCACTGCTCCGGCCCGGCCGCCGGATCGCCGCCGTCCGGGGCCCGCTCGACGACGGGCACGGGCCGGGTGCCGCCCGGCCCGTGGGCCCGGCCGGACTCGTCGGGAGCCTTGCGGGTCTCGGGGGCCTTGCGGGTCTCGGGGGCCTTGCGGGTCTCGGGGGCCTTGCGGGTCTCGGGGGCCTTGCGGGTCTCGGGAGCCTCGTGCGGGTCGTGGGGCTCGCTCATCGGGTCCTCCCCTGTGCCGCGGCCCGCGCCTGCGCCGAGTGCAGCCGCTCGACCTGGACCGCCACCTCGGGCACTTCCATGCCCGCCAACGCGTGTACCCGCTCGGTGACGTGGCGACGCACGGCCGCGCACTGGCCGCCGATGTCACTGGGGTAGTCCAGCTCCAGGCTGATGCGGATACGGGCGGCCGCGGCCGGGGCCTCACCGGCGCGCGCGGAGCCGCGCGCCCTGGCCAGGACGCTGACCGTGGCGTGCGGCGGCGCGGCCCCTTCGGGCAGCGACCACAGCGCTTCCCGTGCCGCGCGTGCGGCGATCTTCGCGATGACGCGGTCGGCGATCCGGGTCGCGCCGCGCTCGGCGGGCGCGACCTGCCCCACGACCTCCGCCGCCACCGCTCACCGCCGCCGGTCGCCGCGCGTACGGAAGAAGTCGCCGGGCTCCAGGTCCCCTTCGAGGAACCGGCCCGCGACGAAGCCGATGGCGCCCAACGCGGCCACCAGCAGGAAGGCGCCGAACCCGCCGAAGTACCCGGCGAAGCCCAGGGCCATTCCGGCGATCATGCCGATGACGGCCATGCTCATCGTGCGCTCCTTCGCTTCTGCGCGTGTGCTGTTGAGGCTGTTCCCGCGGGTGGCGCCCACGACTCCGACGACGCGCGTGCCGGATGGCGTGCGGGCCGTGCGGTCCGCGCCGTGCGCCGCGCGCGCTACTGCAGCCGGGGCTGTTCGTCGTCCTCGTCGTCGGGCAGCTTCACGTCGCTGACCGCGATGTTCACCTCGACCACTTCGAGGCCGGTCATGCGCTCCACGGCCGTGATGACGTTCTCCCGCACGGCGCGCGCCACGTCGGCGATCGACACGCCGTACTCGACGACGACCTCCAGGTCGAGGGCCGTCTGCACCTCACCGACCTCGGCCTTCACGCCGCGCGTGACGGACTTCGAGCTGCCGGGCACCCGGTCGCGCACGGCCCCGAAGGTCCGGGCGAGGCCGCCGCCCATCGCGTGGACGCCCACGACGTCACGGGCGGCGAGTCCGGCGATCTTCTCCACCACGCCGTCCGCGATGGTGGTGCGCCCCCGGGTCGCCGGATCACCGCCGCCGCGCCGTACCGACCCGCCCTTGCCCCCGGACTCGTCGGGCGAGTCGTGCGCGCCCTTCTCCAGCGTCTGGGGCGTCCTGCGCTCTCCGGTGTCGGTCATCACCGCGGTCCTTTTCGACAGGGGATCTGCTCCTCGCACCACACTAAGCGCGGCCCCGCGCCCGCGCGCCCGGGATGCGGCAGGCTGGAGCGATGACAGGTGACGGATGGGCGGCGGCGGTACGGCGCCAGCTGGGCCTCGGCCGGGTGCTGCCGCTCGGCGGTGCGGGGGACGGCGCGTGGTTGACGGAGGCGGCGGCCGCGGCGGTACTGCGCCGGGCGGCCGAGCGGGTGACGGGGGCACGGCTCACGGCCGTCCGTGTGGCCCCGGCCGGTCCGGAGGCGGCGGGCACCGGGGATCCGCCGGACGCGTACGTCTCCGCGGTCCCGGCGCCGCCGAGCGCGCTGCCGCCCGGGCCCCTGTGCGTCTGCGGGGAGGTCGCGGCGGGCACGGCCGAGCCGCTGCCCGCCCTGGTGTCCCGGCTGCGCGCGGCCCTCGCGACGGCCGCGGCGGACCGGCTCGGCCTGGTGGTCGCGCGGGTGGACCTGCGGGTCACGGAGCTCTACGACGAGCCGCCGGGGCCGGGCGAGCGGCCGGACCGGGACGGGACGGCGGCGCCCGTGCGCGACGCGGACCCCGCGAAACCCGTGGAACCCGCAGAATCCGCGGAACCCGCCGCCGAGGGCTCCTCCGACAGCTCCGAGGACTCCCCCGAGGACCGGATCGCCCGGGCCGTGCTCGCCGTGCCGGGGGTGACCCGGCTGACCGGTGTCTTCGGCGGCCTGGGGCGCGCGGTCCACGTACGGGAGCTCGCGTCGCCGGACTCCCTGCCGCGCCGCCACGCCCAGGTGGAGCTGGCCGTGGCGGCGGACCGGCGGGCCCTGGACGTGGCCCGCGCGGTGCGGGCGGCGGCGGGCGGCGCGCTGCCGGACCGGCCGTCGGTGGCGGTCCTGGTGACGGCGGTCGACGAGCCGGGCCGGGGCGGCACGCGGCCGGACTAGCCCCCAACTCCCTTACGGGTAGGGGAAGTTGCTCAGTCGCCGAGCCCGGCGAGGTCCCGCAGCCTGCGGGCCTGGGCGGCGCGCTCGGCGGCGCGCTGCTCCTCGTACGAGCGGCCCGATACGCCCTGGAGCAGGGCCTTGGTCTCGATGACCGCGTCGCGCGGCGCGGCGAGCAGCGCGGCCGCCAGGTCTCGCGCGGTGGCGTCGAGCTGGTCGCCGGGTACGACGATGTTGGCGAGGCCGACGCGCTCGGCCTCGTCCGCGTGCACGAAGCGGCCCGTGGCACAGATCTCCAGGGCGCGCGCGTAGCCGACGAGGGAGACGAGGGGGTGGGTGCCGGTGAGGTCGGGCACCAGGCCCAGGCTGGTCTCGCGCATGGCGAACTGCACGTCGTCGGCGACGACCCGCAGGTCGCAGGCCAGCGCGAGCTGGAAGCCCGCACCGATGGCATGCCCCTGTACGGCGGCGATGGACACGATGTCGCTGCGCCGCCACCAGGTGAACGCCTCCTGGTACTCGGCGATGGTCGCGTCGAGGACGTCGTCCGCGCCGCGCGCCAGATCGAGGAACGACGGCTCGCCGTCGAAGCCCTCGGGCGTGAACGCCTGCCGGTCGAGCCCGGCGGAGAAGGACTTGCCCTCGCCGCGCAGGACCACGACCCGGACGCTGCCGGGCAGCGCCCGTCCGGCCTCGGCCAACGCCCGCCACAGCGCGGGCGACTGGGCGTTGCGCTTGGCCGGATGGGTGAGGGTCACCGTGGCCACGGCGTCCTCGACCGTGAGGCGTACGCCGTCCTTGTCGAGAACCGGTGCCGCCGCGCTCTGTCGGCTGTCGGGCGAAGCCATCAGTGCCTCCGATGGGTGCAGTCGTCAGTCGGGGCGCTGGGGGCACCCCTAAGTGACTGCACAGTAACCACCCGGCCGAACGGACGGCCGACCGGGTGGTCACCCTCGGGCCACGAGAGCCGCGGACAGCGGCGGGTGTCAGACGGAGGCGGCCTTCTTGCCTCGCGTCGCACCGCCACGGCCGCGCAACACGACACCCGACTCAGTGAGCATCCGGTGCACAAATCCGTACGAACGGCCGGTCTCTTCGGCCAACGCCCGGATACTCGCACCGGCGTCGTACTTTTTCTTCAGGTCTGCCGCGAGCTTGTCGCGCGCGGCGCCGGTCACCCGGCTGCCCTTCTTCAGAGTCTCGGCCACCCGTGCCTCCTCATGGGAAGTGCGCTCTGGACTTCTCATGATCACCCCTACCGGGCGTCCTGGCCACCCATTCGGCAAGGTCCATGTGACTTGGTTCGCAGTACGGAAGCGGGCCGCCATGAGCGGAATGAACGATTCCGCACGCTTCCCTCCCTACCTCAGAATGGGTTCCGTGAGGAAGGGGCAGGTCAGGGGCGTGCCGGGAGAACAGGGGCGCACGGGCCGCGCGCGGTGCCGAAATGCGTGTATCGCACATCTCGGTATGAGGACGTCTCACACAGATGAAGGATCACGGATCGGCCGAATGATCCATACGGAGTGGATCAGTGATTCGATCACGCCCCCGGAGCCACCTGGGGCGGTGCACGTCAAGAGAGCCCTCGCCGGGCGTGCCGGGGAGGGCCCTCCAGCGGGTCAGGCGAGGGCGACCAGGTCCGCGTAGTCCGCGCCCCACAGGTCCTCGACGCCGTCCGGGAGCAGGATGATCCGCTCCGGCTGGAGCGCCTCGACGGCGCCCTCGTCGTGCGTGACGAGGACGACGGCGCCCTTGTAGGTGCGCAGCGCGCCGAGGATCTCCTCGCGGCTGGCCGGGTCGAGGTTGTTGGTGGGCTCGTCGAGCAGGAGGACGTTCGCGGACGAGACGACCAGGGTCGCGAGCGCGAGGCGGGTCTTCTCGCCGCCGGACAGGACGCCCGCGGGCTTGTCGACGTCGTCTCCGGAGAAGAGGAACGAGCCGAGCGTCTTGCGCACCTCGACGAGGTCGAGGTCGGGGGCGGCCGAGCGCATGTTCTCCAGGACCGTGCGGTCGGGGTCCAGGGTCTCGTGCTCCTGGGCGTAGTACCCGAGCTTGAGGCCGTGACCCTCCCTGACCTCGCCGGTGTCGGGCTTCTCGACGCCGCCGAGGAGGCGCAGGAGGGTGGTCTTGCCCGCGCCGTTGAGCCCGAGGATGACGACTCTGGAGCCCTTGTCGATGGCCAGGTCGACGTCCGTGAAGATCTCCAGGGAGCCGTACGACTTCGACAGGCCCTCGGCGGTGAGCGGGGTCTTGCCGCACGGCGAGGGCTCGGGGAAGCGCAGCTTGGCGACCTTGTCGGACTGGCGCACCTCCTCCAGACCGGCGAGGAGCTTGTCGGCGCGGCGCGCCATGTTCTGCGCGGCGACGGTCTTGGTGGCCTTGGCGCGCATCTTGTCGGCCTGCGAGTGCAGGGCCGCGGCCTTCTTCTCGGCGTTCTGCCGCTCGCGCTTGCGGCGCTTCTCGTCGGACTCGCGCTGCTGCTGGTAGAGCTTCCAGCCCATGTTGTAGACGTCGATCGTGGAGCGGTTGGCGTCCAGGTAGAAGACCTTGTTGACAACCGTCTCGACGAGGTCGACGTCGTGGGAGATGACGATGAAGCCGCCGCGGTACGTCTTCAGGTAGTCGCGGAGCCAGACGATCGAGTCGGCGTCCAGGTGGTTCGTCGGCTCGTCGAGGAGCAGGGTGTCCGCGTCCGAGAACAGGATCCGGGCCAGCTCGATGCGGCGGCGCTGACCGCCGGAGAGCGTGTGCAGGGGCTGGCCAAGGACGCGGTCGGGGAGGTTGAGCGCGGCGGCGATCGTGGCGGCCTCGGCCTCGGCGGCGTACCCGCCCTTGGTGAGGAACTCCGTCTCCTGGCGCTCGTACTGCTTCATGGCCTTCTCGCGCGTGGAGCCCTTGCCGTTCGCGATGCGCTCCTCGTTCTCCCGCATCTTGCGCAGGAGGACGTCGAGGCCGCGGGCGGACAGGACGCGGTCGCGGGCGAGCACGTCGAGGTCGCCGGTGCGGGGGTCCTGCGGCAGATAGCCCACCTCGCCGGAGCGGGTGATGGTGCCCCCGGCCGGGGTGCCCTCACCGGCGAGGCACTTGGTGAGGGTGGTCTTGCCCGCGCCGTTGCGGCCGACGAGGCCGATGCGGTCGCCCTTGGCGATACGGAACGTCGCGTTCTCGATGAGGATGCGGGCACCGGCACGCAATTCGATACCGGAGGCGGTGATCACGGTCAGACTCCTGGACGGGTAAGGCGGCGGAAGCGGGCGAGAGGTGCAAGGCGACATGCGCGCGCGGGGCGCGCCGCTGAGCCGTCTAATGCAGGAGGAGATTGGCCATGGGGCAATTCTACCGGGGGCGTGCAACCGATTTTCCGCCGCGCCCGGGCGGCCCGGTGCCCGGCGGAGTGCGGCGCGCACGGCCCGGCCGGGCCCCCTCCCACGGTCTCCCAGGGCCTCCCCCGGCGGCGCCCGGCCGGGCGGTACGGGCCCCGTCGCCCGTTCGGCCCTCCGTCCGGCGCCGGGACGCGGGCGGCGTACCAGGATGAAGTGGCCGGATCCGGCGCGGGGCGGCGCCACGCCGTCCCGGACGCGAGGCAGAGGCTGGTGCGCCCATGCAGTTCGACGACGACGCGAACCTCGACACCTCCGAGGTGAAGGACGTCCGCGGCAGCCGCGTTCCGGGCGGCCGGGCGACCGTCGGCGGCGGCATCGCCGGGCTGATCGCGCTGTTCCTCGGCCTGTTCTTCGGCGTCGGCCCCGACCAGCTCGGCCTGAGCGACTCCGGTGACGAGCCCGCCGTCTCGTCCTCGTCGCTCGCGCAGGTCCAGCAGAGCTGCCGCACCGGCAAGGACGCCAACGCCCGCGAGGACTGCCGGATCGTCGCCGTGGTCAACAGCGTCCAGGACTACTGGCGCCAGGAGTTCCCGCGCCGCCAGGGGCAGTACGCGCCCGCGCGGACCGTGTTCTTCACCGGGCGCGTGGGCACCGCGTGCGGCGCCGCGTCCTCGGCGGTCGGCCCGTTCTACTGCCCCGGCGACCGGCAGGTCTATCTGGACCTGGGGTTCTTCGAGGAGCTGCGGACCAAGTTCGGCTCCAGCGGCGGCCCGTTCGCGCAGGCGTACGTCGTGGCGCACGAGTACGGGCACCACGTGCAGAACCTGATGGGCACCCTCGGCCGCTCCCAGGACGGGCGGACCGGCGCGAACAGCAACGCCGTGCGGGTCGAGCTGCAGGCCGACTGCTACGCGGGGGTGTGGGCGCACAACGCCACGCGGACGCTCGACGAGTCGACGGGCAGGCCGCTGATCACCCGGCTCACGGACGACGACATCCGGGACGGCCTGGACGCGGCGGCCGCCGTCGGCGACGACCGGATCCAGGAGCGCTACCAGGGCCGGGTCACCCCCGAGTCCTGGACGCACGGCTCGGCGAAACAGCGCCAGCAGTGGTTCTACCAGGGCTATCGCACGGGTGACATGGCGCAGTGCAACACCTTCCGCTGAGCGGCCCGAGGGCGTTGTCGGACCCGGGTGCCATGCTGGGGAACACGTCACCAGGACTTCTTCGAGGAGTGGGCGACATGGCAGGTGGCAGGGGGCGGCCGAGCATCTTCCCGACGCTGCTGTACGCGGACGCGAAAGCGGCGATCGCGCAGCTCACGGAGGCTTTCGGCTTCACCGAGACGAGTGTGTACGAGAGCGAGGACGGCAGGGTCCTGCACGCCGAGCTGAGCTACGGCAACGGCGCGGTGATGGTCGGCTCCAAGGGCCCCGGCGGCGTCTTCGCGGAGACGATGCAGAACGCGGGACCGGCCGGGATCTACGTCGTCGTGGACGACGTGGACGCCCATCACCAGCACGCCCTGGAGCACGGCGCGGACATCCTGGTGCCCCCGACGGACCAGGACTACGGCTCGCGGGACTACCTGGCCCGGGACGTCGAGGGCAACGTCTGGAGCTTCGGTACGTACGCCCCCGAGATAGGCGGCTGACCGGCCCCGCACGGGACCGGTCAGGGCCGGACGGGCGTCACACTCCCCCGGTGTGCACCTGGAACGCGGCGCGGCGCACGGCCTTCGCGAGGGCCGGGTCCGGGTGGGCCGCGGCGAGCGCGACGAGGACCTGCACGGTGCGCGGGTGGCCGACGGTGCGCACCTCGTCGAGCAGCGCGGGCACGGTGGGCTGCGGCGCGGACTCCAGGTGGCGCACGAGGAGTTCGGCCTCGCCGTGGTCGGCGACGGCGGCCGCCGTGTCGACCCACAGCCAGGTGGACTCCTCGCGGGTGAGCACCAGGTGGACGTCCTCGGGGTCGGTGCCCTCGTGCTCGGCGAGCCACAGCAGGGCGTAGGGCCGCAGCGAGGCCACGTCGACGACGGCGCGCACGTCGGGCTCGGCCGGGGCGCCGACCACGCGCAGCGCCTCGAAGGCGAGCCCGCGCAGCAGGGCGTCCTCGCCCCGGGCGGCGTCCAGGAGCTCGGTGACGGCGCTGCCCGCGTCCCGTGCGGCGAGCCAGGCGCGGTACTCGGCGCGGGCCGCGTTCGGCCGCAGCCGGGCGCAGCCGCGGAGCATGTCCTCGGCGGACTGCTCGATGTTCCCCGCCGGGCTCTGCGCGGCCACACAGATCTGCTCCAGCTTGACCCACACCGCCCAGCTGCCCAGCGGGGTGAGCGTGGCCTGCCCGTCCGCGCAGGTCAGCGCGTCGACGGCGGCCAGGGCGCGCAGCGCCCAGTCGAGCAGGTCGGCCAGCGGGACGTCGTCGGCGTGCGGGGGGCCGGGGTCGCCCTCGGCGCGAGGCTCCTCCTGGGGGCCGTACGGAATCTCGCAGCGCTCCGTGCGCAGCTCGCGGACGCGCTGGTCGAGGAGGTCCAGGAGCTGCGGCACGGGCACGGGGCCCGCGGAGAGCTGGAGGAAGGAGAGCAGCTGGGGAACGGCCTCGACGGTCTCCGCCACGGTGGCGGGCGGCAGCTCGGCCGGTGCCGGGTGGGCGAGCGACCAGGCGTCGAAGAGGGCGACCCAGCCGCGCAGCACGGCCGCGTCGTCCCGGTCCCAGGCGCGCAGCCGCCAGCCGGGGCGGGCGGCGGTGCCGTGCACCTCGACGAGACCGGCGAGGCGGGCGGCGTCCCAGTCCTTGCGCAGCTGGTGAACCGTCACGTCCAGGGCGGCCGCGGCCTGTTCGGCCACGGCGTCGGACAGGGCGCCGGCGGCGCAGGGCGTGGCCGGGGCGGCGGTGGGGCGGTCGGCGGCGCTGAGGCGGGTCGTGCCGGGCGCGGGGCGCAGGGCGTTCTCGGCCCAGCGGGCGGCGCGGACGGCGCCCGCGAGGCCCGCGCGTGCCATGCGGGCGAGTTCGGCGGGCGCCGGGGTGCCCTCGGGGGGCACGGGCGCCGGGCGACGCGCTCGGCGCTGGGTCACCGCGCCGGGGCCGCCGAGGGGACCGCGGCCGTGGCCACGCTCCGCCTCCGCTCGCCTTTCGGCCCGGGGCGACGGGGTGCGGACGAGGTGGAGCCGGGAGTCGCGCGGAGTACGGGACGTCACAGGAGCAGTCTTCCTGTTGACGGTCCGAAAACCCAAACGGAATCCCGGATGAGCGCCGCGAGGACAGGGGGCGCGCGGTACGGAAGATTCACATGAGGGGGGTGAGGAAGCGGCGCAGCGCCTCTTCGTAACGGGCCGGGTCGGCGTTCCACATGGCTGCGTGGGGCGCATCCGGAACCGTGTGCAGGGTCACGAGGTCGGGACGCGCGGCGGCCAGGCGCCGGGACAGGTCCCAGGGGGCGACGGTGTCGCCGGGACCGTGCGCGAGCAGCGTGGGCACCCGCAGCGCGCCGGGGTCCGCGCTCTTCACGACGCGGTCGCCGCGCAGTCCGGTGCGGCCCTGCGCGGCGCGCACGGCGAGCGGCAGGAGCGGGGCGGGGATGCCGCGCGCGGTGGCGAGGGCCCGCAGCGTGACCTCCCAGTCGAGCACCGGCGAGTCCAGGACGAGTCCCGCCACGCGATCGCGCAGCGCGGAGTGCGCGGCGGCGTGCAGGGCCATGGCGGCGCCGGTGGACCAGCCGTGCAGGACGACGCGCCGGGCGCCGTAGCGCACGGCGTAGCGGATGGCGGCGTCGAGGTCGCGCCACTCGGTCTCGCCGAGGTGGCCGAGGCCGTCCGTGGCGCGCGGGGCGCCGGGGTCGCCGCGGTAGCCGAGGCCGAGGACCGGCAGGCGCTGCGCGCGCAGGAAGTCCAGGACGACCAGGGGGTGCGCGCGGGTGGTGCCGAGGCCGTGCACGGCGATGACCCAGGTGTCGCGGGTGCCGGGCACGAACCACGCGGGCAGCGCGCCGAGTTCGCCGGGGATCTCCACGTCGGCGTGGTCGATGCCGAGGGCGGAGCGGGGGTCGCCGAGGTGGACCTGCGGGGTGAGCCAGACCTTGGCGCCGGGCTCCAGGGTGCCGTGGGTGACCCGGTCCAGGCGGCGTACGACGGTGTCGGCCGGATGGGGGGCCGTCTCGACGACGGGGCCGACGACGGCGTGGCAGTCGGGGCCCGTCAGGCCGTAGACGCCGGGGCGCAGGGACGCCAGGGAGCGGGTCAGGGCGACCTGGCCCGCCGCGGTGGCGTGCACGGTCAGGCGCCGCTCGGTGGGCAGGGGGCGGTCCGCCGGGGTCTTGAGGGCGGCGTCGCTGGCGTAGCGGCCCGCCGCGATCGCCGTCAGGGCGGCCGTGGTGGCGGCGGTTACGGCTGCGGCTGTTGCTTTGGCTGGGCGCACGGGTCCAGTGTCTGCGGGGGTGGGCGGTGCGGCCAGTGGGCGTGGCCCTCACGGGTGCGGCCCGTCCCCGGAACCGGGGAGCTCCGCCCCAAGGCCCCGGTCCGTCGGCGCTTCGCGCCTCGTCCTCAAGCGCCGGACGGGCTTCTCTTCGCCTGCCCGTAGTTGCTCAGCTTCCGGCCCGCCTCACTCACCTGGTCGGCAGTCAGGAGGGAGGGCGTGCGGCCCGGTACCGCACTGGCCGTCAGCCACACGTGGCACATCCACTCCAGCTGGGCCGTGCGGTCGTAGGCTTGGGTGAGGGTGTCTCCGTAGGCGACCGTCCCGTGGTTCTGCAGGAGGCAGGCCGTGCGGTCGCGCAGGGCGTGGAGCATGTGCGCGGCCAGCTCGTCGGTGCCGTAGAGGGCGTAGGGGGCGACGCGGACCGGGCCGCCGAGGGCGCCGGTCATGTAGTGGACGGCCGGGAGCTCGGGGACGAGCGTGGAGACGGCGGTGGCGTGGACGGCGTGGGTGTGGACGACGGCGCCCGCACCGGTGGCGCGGTAGATCTCCAGGTGCATGGGCAGCTCGCTGGTGGGGCTCAGAGCGCCGAAGAGCCGCTTGCCGTCCAGGTCGACGCCGACCGCGTCGGCCGGGCCGAGGTCGTCATAGGCGACGCCGCTCGGCGTGACGAGGACGGTGTCCCCGACGCGCACGGAGACGTTGCCCGAGGTGCCCACGACGAGGCCCTCGGATACCGTCCTGCGCGCGGTCGCCACCAGCTCGTCCCACGCCCGGGCGACCTCCTCCCGCGCCGCGCCGCCCGTCGTGCCCCGCCCCTGCTCCTGTCGCTGCTCAGTCATGCCGCGATCCTGCCAGGCGGGGGCCGCGAAGGGACCGGTCCGGCAGCGGTCGGCCGCCCGCGAACACCCCGGCGCACGCGCCCCTTTGGGCCGGTTCACCCCGCTCGACACGCTTGGCTGACGATTGAACGTTCTTAGGTGAATCTTCCAGTAGCCTCTGGGTGTTTTGTCACACACGTCGCCATCTGGGGGAAGAATGGCCCGTGCTCACTCACCGTCCCGTCGCCGCGCACCCGCCCTCGCCGCGTCCGTCGCGGCCCTGGCGATCGGCGGGACGGTGCTCACCGAGGTGCCCGCGTCGGCGGCGGGCGAGCCGCGCGGGCACGACGTGTCCTCGCACCAGAAGAACGTCGACTGGCCGGGCGCGAAGGCCAAGGGCGCGCGCTTCGTCTATGTGAAGGCCACCGAGTCCCACACCTACCGCAATCCCTACTTCCGTCAGCAGTACGACGGCGCCCGCGCGGCCGGGCTGATCCGCGGCGCGTACCACTTCGCCCTGCCGAACCGGTCGTCCGGCGCGGCGCAGGCGGCGCACTTCCTGCGCAACGGCGGGCAGTGGACGCCCGACGGCTGGACGCTGCCGCCCGCCCTCGACGTCGAGCACAATCCCTACGGGGACCGGAAGTGCTACGGCCTGAGCAAGGCCCGCATGGTCGCCTGGATCAAGTCCTTCAGCGACGAGATCATGCGCCGCTCCGGCCGTCGGCCCGTGATCTACACGACCACGAAGTGGTGGAACGACTGCACCGGCGCGAGCCGCGCCTTCGGCGGGCACCCGCTGTGGCTCGCCCGCTGGTCGGCCGCGCCCGGGCCGCTGCCGAGCGGCTGGTCGTCCTGGACCTTCTGGCAGTACGCCGACCGCGGCCGCCTGCCGGGTGACCAGAATCTCTTCGGCGGGTCGACGGCGCGGCTCAAGCGGTTCGCGCGGGGCTGAGCACGGCCGCTCCGCACGCCCCTCGGACGGCCTAATTCCGGGCCCGCGCCGGGCCCTCGCCGCTCCTTCGGCGCGCCTGCCGGTGTATGCCGGAAGGACGTGGCGCGGCAGCTTCCCCGGGAGGGTCACCACCAGGCCCTGTCCAGTTCACTTTCCGTTCACTCAGGTTGCCTACGGTCCACGAGCCACTGACGTCCAACAGAAGCCTGGGTAAATGGAAAACATCACGCTTCTCCTCGGGATCGTGATCGTCACCGCTCTCGTGTTCGATTTCACGAACGGTTTCCACGACACAGCCAACGCGATGGCCACGACCATCTCGACAGGCGCTCTCAAGCCCAAGACGGCGGTGGCCATGTCCGCCGTGCTGAACCTCGTCGGAGCGTTCCTCTCCGTCGAAGTCGCCAAGACCATCTCCGGCGGCATCATCAATGAGGACGGCCTCAAGACAGAGGTCATATTCGCCGCCCTCGTGGGCGCGATCCTCTGGAACCTGCTGACCTGGCTCCTGGGTCTGCCGTCGAGCTCCTCGCACGCCCTGTTCGGCGGTCTGATCGGCGCCGCCGTGATGTCCATGGGCTGGTCGTCGGTGAACGGCGGCACGGTCGTCACCAAGGTGCTGCTCCCCGCGATCGCCGCCCCGATCGTCGCGGGCGTCGCCGCCTCGCTCGCCACCCGGCTCACGTACCGGATCAGCGGCAAGACGGACGAGAAGGCGACGTCGAAGGGCTACCGCGCCGGGCAGATCGCCTCGGCGGGCCTCGTCTCGCTCGCCCACGGCACGAACGACGCGCAGAAGACCATGGGCATCATCACCCTCGCCCTGATCACCGGCGGCGTCCTGAACCCCGGCGCGAACCCCCCGATGTGGGTCATCGTCTCCGCGGGCATCGCCATCGCGCTCGGCACCTACCTCGGCGGCTGGCGGATCATCCGCACCATGGGCAAGGGCCTCACCGAGCTGGCCCCGCCGCAGGGCTTCGCCGCGCAGACCTCCGCCGCGACCGCGATCCTCGCCTCCTCGCACATCGGCTTCTCGCTCTCCACCACCCAGGTGTGCTCCGGCGCCGTGATGGGCGCGGGCCTCGGCCGCAAGGGCGGCGTGGTCCGCTGGTCCACCGCCACCCGGATGTTCGTGGCGTGGGGCCTGACGCTGCCCGCCGCGGGCCTGGTCGGCGCGGGCGCCGAGCTGCTCACCAAGCAGGGCGACTGGGGCGTCGCGGCCACGGCCGCGCTGCTCGTCGGCGGCTCCGCCGTCATCTGGTCCCTCTCGCGCCGCGAGCCGGTCGACCACACCAACGTCACGGCCGACGAGATCGGCGGCTCCGCCCGGGACACCGAGCCCGCGGGTGTCGTGACCACCGCGATCGCCGCGGTCACGCCGCCCCCGGCCGGTCCGCTCACCGCGGCCTCCGTGGTCGTCGAGCCGTCCGAGAACACCGCGCCCGTGGCGGACCCCGCCCGGCCCGCCACGGTCTAAGGAAGCAGCAGCATGAAGATCGACTGGGCAGCTCTCGGCTCCGTCTTCGGGGTCAGTCTCGTGGTGACCGTCGCCCTCGTGGGCCTGTTCACGCTCGGCGTCGTCGGCCTCTCCAAGCAGGAGCAGGCGCGCACGGCCGGGGGCGGCAGCGCGTCGCTCGCCCCGCGCCTGGGCGCGTACGCCTGCTTCGCGCTGTGCGCGGCGGCGGTGGCGTACGGCATCTCTCTGATCGTCGCCTGACGGCGGTCCGCGTACGACGACGAGGGGGGGGGGGGGGGGGGGGGGGGCGGGGGGGCCGGCCCCCCCCCCCCCCCCCCCCTCGTTCCGTCGCAGGTCAACCGCGAGTTGACGGGCGCTGAGCGGCATGGTGGACTGCCGGGGCCAACTACGGCGGCAGCAGAGGAAGTCCGGTGCGAATCCGGCGCGGTCCCGCCACTGTCACCGGCCGGGCGCCCACCGCGCCCTCCGGAAGCCAGGAACTCTCGCCGCCTGTCACGTCGAACCAGGGCGCGGACACCCTGAGTGAGGACACATCGCCATGCGCGGCCGACCGCCGTTCCCTGCCAGGGCTCCCTTCGGGTCGAGCGTTCCCCTGGGCGTTCCGTCCGGCATCCGGCGCGAGACGGCGGGCTGAACCGATGCGTGCTGCCGATCGCGACTTCGCGTACGGCGCCGCCGCCGGACTCCTCGGTGACCTGCTGCTCGGCGATCCCCGCCGAGGGCATCCGGTCGCCGCGTTCGGGCGGGCGGCCCAAGCCGTCGAACGCGTCCTGTGGCGCGACCACCGGGGCTCGGGCGTGCTGCACGCCGTCGTGTGCGCCGGGGGCGCCGTCACCGTGGGAGCCCTCGCCTCGTGCGCTGTGCGCCGCTCGCGCGCCGCGTCCGTCGGTCTGACGGCCGCCGCGACCTGGGCCGTCGTCGGGGGCACCTCGCTCGGCCGGGAGGCGCGGGCCATCGGCGGCGCGCTTGCCGCCGGGGACGTGGACGTCGCCCGGGAGCGCCTTCCCCATCTGTGTGGCCGTGACCCCGAGGCCCTGGACGCCGACGGGATCGCGCGGGCCGTCGTGGAGTCCGTCGCCGAGAACACCTCCGACGCCGTCGTGGGCGCGCTCGTGTGGGGCGCCGTGGCGGGCGTGCCGGGGCTCGTCGGGTTCCGGGCGGTCAACACGCTGGACGCGATGGTCGGCCACCGCTCCGCCAGGTACCTGCGGTACGGCTGGGCTTCCGCGCGGCTCGACGACGTCGCGGGGTGGCCGGGGGCACGGCTCACCGGACTGCTCGCCGTCGCCGCCGGGGGCGCGCCCCGGCGGGCCCTGCGCGCCTGGCGGCGTGACGCGCGCCTGCACCCGAGCCCCAACGCCGGGGTGGTCGAGGCCTCCTTCGCGGGGGCCCTCGGGGTGCGGCTCGGGGGAACGCTGTCGTACGCGGGGCGCGTCGAGGAGCGGCCCGTGCTGAACGGAGAGGGGCGGAGCGTGGTCGTGGACGACATCGAGCGGGCCGTGCGGCTGTCGCGGCGGGTGAGCTGGCTCGCGCTCGGCGTGTCCGTCGGCACGCACCTGGTGCGGGCACGGGGACGGAAGAAGGGGTGGGCCCTGTGAGCGGCGGGCTGCTCGTCGCCGGTACGACCTCCGACGCGGGCAAGAGCGTCGTCACCGCGGGGATCTGCCGGTGGCTCTCCCGCAAGGGGGTCTCCGTCGCGCCGTTCAAGGCGCAGAACATGTCGCTGAACTCCTTCGTGACCCGCGAGGGCGCCGAGATCGGGCGCGCGCAGGCCATGCAGGCGCAGGCCGCCCGGGTCGAGCCCTCGGCCCTGATGAACCCGGTGCTGCTGAAGCCGGGCGGCGATAAGTCGAGCCAGGTCGTCCTCATGGGCAAGCCGGTGGGCGAGATGAGCGCGCGCGGCTACCACGAATACAGGGTCGGCGCGGAGCGCTCCGAAGAAGGGTGGCGGCGGGAGACGGGTGGGCGGCAGCAGGCGCTGCTGGACACGGTCGTGGGATGCCTGGAGGAGCTGCGGGGCACGTATGACGCCGTGATCTGTGAGGGGGCGGGCAGTCCCGCCGAGATCAACCTGCGCCGCACCGACATCGTGAACATGGGGATCGCGCGGGCCGCCCGCTTCCCCGTGGTCGTCGTCGGTGACATCGACCGAGGGGGCGTCTTCGCCTCCTTCTTCGGTACCGTCGCGCTGCTCAGCCCCGCCGACCAGGAGCTGGTGGCGGGCTTCCTCGTCAACAAGTTCCGCGGTGACGTGTCGCTGCTCGAACCGGGCCTCGACATGCTGCGCGGGCTCACCGGGCGGAACACCTTCGGCGTGCTTCCGTTCCGGCACGGGCTCGGGATCGACGAGGAGGACGGGCTGCGGGTGTCGCTGCGCGGCGCCGTCCGGGAGTCCGCCGTCGCGCCGCCGCTCGGCGAGGACGTGCTGCGCGTCGCCGTCTGTGCCGTGCCGCTGATGTCGAACTTCACCGACGTGGACGCGCTCGCCGCCGAACCCGGCGTCGTGGTGCGGTTCGTGGACCGGGCCGAGGAGCTCGCCGACGCCGACCTCGTCGTGGTCCCGGGCACGCGCGGCACCGTGCGCGCCCTGGCGTGGCTGCGCGAGCGCGGGCTCGCGGACGCGCTCGCGCGCCGAGCGGCGCAGGGGCGGCCCGTGCTCGGCATCTGCGGCGGCTTCCAGGTGCTCGGCGAGCACATCGAGGACGACGTGGAGTCCCGCGCGGGGGCCGTGGACGGGCTCGGACTGCTGCCCGTGCGCGTGCGGTTCGCGCGCGAGAAGACCCTGGCGCGGCCCGTCGGACAGGCCCTCGGCGAGCCCGTCGAGGGGTACGAGATCCACCACGGCGTGGCCGAGGTCCAGGGGGGTGAACCGTTCCTCGACGGCTGCCGGGTGGGTGAGGTGTGGGGCACGCACTGGCACGGCTCCCTGGAGAGCGACGCGTTCCGGCGGCGCTTCCTCACCGAGGTGGCCCGCGCGGCGGGGCGCCGCTTCGTGCCGGCGCCGGACACGAGCTTCGGTGCCCTGCGCGAGGAGCAGCTGGATCTCCTTGGCGACCTGATCGAGGAGCACGCCGATACGGAGGCGCTGCTGCGGCTCATCGACGGCGGGGCGCCCGTCGGCCTTCCCTTCGTGCCGCCGGGGGCACCGTCGTGACCCTGCCGGGGGCTCCCCGCCGCGGCCCATCAGCGCGCTCCGCGCGCGGGCGCCCCTTCCCGAAACTGGGGGCCGCGCCCCCAGGCCCCCGAAATTGCCGCTTCGCGGCTCGTCCTCACACGCCGGACGGGCTGGAGATGGAGGTCGCCGCGTGACTACCCCTTACCCCTTCACCGCCGTCGTCGGGCAGGACGACCTGCGGCTCGCCCTGTTGCTCAACGCCGTCTCCCCCGCCGTCGGCGGCGTCCTCGTACGGGGTGAGAAGGGCACCGCCAAGTCCACCGCCGTGCGGGCGCTGTCCGCGCTCCTTCCGGACGTGGACGTCGTGGCCGGGTGCCGGTTCTCCTGTGCTCCGCAGGCGCCCGACCCCGCGTGCCCGGACGGGCCGCACGAGCCCGGGACCGGTGCCGCGCGGGCCGCGCGCATGGTGGAGCTGCCCGTCGGCGCGTCCGAGGACCGCCTGGTGGGGGCGCTCGACATCGAGCGGGCGCTCGCCGAGGGCGTGAAGGCCTTCGAGCCGGGGCTCCTCGCCGACGCGCACCGCGGAATCCTGTACGTCGACGAGGTCAACTTGCTCCACGACCACCTGGTCGACCTGCTGCTCGACGCCGCCGCCATGGGCGCCTCGTACGTCGAGCGGGAAGGCGTGTCGGTCCGGCACGCCGCCCGGTTCCTGCTCGTCGGGACCATGAACCCCGAAGAGGGCGAGCTGCGGCCGCAGTTGCTCGACCGGTTCGGGCTCACCGTGGAGGTCGCGGCCTCGCGCGAGCCCGACCAGCGCGTGGAGGTCGTGCGGCGGCGGCTCGCCTACGACGACGACCCGGAGGGGTTCGCGGGGCGCTGGGCCGAGGACGAGGCGGCGGTGCGGGCGCGCGTCGTGGCCGCGCGGGCGCTGCTTCCGCGGGTGCGGCTCGGCGACGGCGTGCTGCGGCAGATCGCGGCGACCTGTGCGGCGTTCGAGGTCGACGGCATGCGCGCGGACATCGTGATGGCCCGCACGGCGACGGCGCTCGCCGCCTGGGCGGGGCGCGAGGACGTGCTCGCCGAGGACGTGCGGCAGGCCGCGCTGCTCGCGCTCCCGCACCGGCGGCGGCGCAACCCGTTCGACGCGCCCGGCCTCGACGAGGACAAGCTCGACGAGACCCTGGACGAGTTCGGCGACGACCACGACGGTGGCGGTGACGACGACCCGGGCCCCGACGGCGGCGGTGGCGGTGGCGTGCCGCCGCAGGGCCAGGGGCCCGACGCGCCCGCCGACGGCGGCGCGCCCGCTCCGGGCGAGACCTCCGACGGCGGGCAGCCGCAGGGCGCGGGCGCCCCCGAGCAGCAGCCGGTGCGGGCGGCCGAGCCGTTCCGCACGAAGGTCCTGAGCGTGCCCGGCCTCGGGGACGGAGCGGCCGGGCGGCGCTCGCGGGCGCGCACCGAGCACGGCAGGACGACCGGGTCGCGGCGGCCCCAGGGCACCCTGACGAAGCTGCACCTGGCGGCGACCGTGCAGGCCGCGGCGCCGCACCAGCGGGCGCGCGGCCGGGCCGGGCGCGGCCTCGTCGTCCGCAGGGACGACCTGCGGCAGGCCACCCGCGAGGGGCGCGAGGGCAACCTCGTGCTGTTCGTCGTGGACGCCTCGGGCTCGATGGCGGCGCGGCGGCGGATGGGCGCCGTGAAGGGTGCCGTGCTCTCGCTGCTGCTCGACGCCTACCAGCGGCGGGACAAGGTGGGCCTGGTGACGTTCCGGGGCTCGGCCGCCGAGGTGGCGCTGCCGCCCACGTCGTCCGTGGACGCCGCGGCGGCGCGCCTGGAGTCCCTGCCCACGGGCGGGCGTACGCCGCTCGCGACCGGGCTGCTCAAGGCCCACGAGGTGCTGCGGATCGAGCGGCTGCGGGATCCGGCGCGGCGGCCGCTGGTCGTGGTGGTCACGGACGGCCGGGCCACCGGAGGGCCCGAGCCCGTGGCGCTCGCCGGGCGGGCCGCCCGGCTCTTCGCGGCCGAGGGGGTCGCGTCGGTGGTCGTGGACTGCGAGGCGGGGCCGGTGCGCCTGGGGCTCGCCGGGCAGCTCGCCGGTGAACTGGGCGGCACAGCCGTGACGTTGGACGAACTGCGGGCGGACAGCATCGCCGGTCTCGTACGGAACGTGCGGGCGGGTAACGAGAGGAAGGTCGCGTAATGCCGAAGGGACAGCCGAACGTGGTGCCGGAGGACGGCCTGACGACGCGTCAGCGTCGGAACCGGCCGTTGGTGATGGTGCACACGGGCGTCGGCAAGGGGAAGTCCACGGCCGCGTTCGGGATGGCGCTGCGCGCCTGGAACCAGGGCTGGCCGGTGGGGGTGTTCCAGTTCGTCAAGTCGGCGAAGTGGAAGGTCGGCGAGGAGAACGCGCTGAAGGTCCTCGGGGCCAGCGGCGAGGGCGGGCGCGTCGACTGGCACAAGATGGGCGAGGGCTGGTCGTGGATCCAGCGGGAGCCCGCGGCGGGCGAGCCGAGCCACGAGGAGAAGGCCCGCGAGGGCTGGGAGCAGGTCAAGCGGGACCTGGCGGCCGAGACGTACAAGTTCTACGTCCTCGACGAGTTCGCGTACCTGCTGCACTGGGGGTGGGTGGACGTGGACGAGGTCGTGGCGGTCCTGCGCGACCGGCCCGGCACCCAGCACGTGGTGATCACGGGGCGCAACGCCCCGGAGAAGCTGGTCGAGTACGCCGACCTCGTCACCGACATGTCCAAGGTCAAGCACCCGATGGACGCCGGTCAGAAGGGCCAGCGGGGCATCGAGTGGTAGCACGTGTCGTCATCGCGGCGCCGTCCTCCGGGAGCGGGAAGACGACCGTCGCGACCGGGCTCATGGCCGCGTTCACCGAGGCGGGGCTCGCCGTCTCGCCGCACAAGGTCGGGCCCGACTACATCGACCCCGGGTACCACGCGCTCGCCACCGGGCGTCCTGGGCGCAACCTCGACGCCTATCTGTGCGGGCCCGGCCTGGTGGGGCCGCTGTTCGCGCACGGCGCCGCGGGGTGCGACCTCGCGGTCGTCGAGGGCGTGATGGGGATGTTCGACGGGGCGGCGGGGCAGGGTGAGCTCGCCTCCACCGCGCACGTCGCCAAGCTGCTTCGGGCGCCGGTGGTCCTGGTCGTGGACGCCTCCTCGCAGTCCCGGTCGGTGGCCGCGCTCGTGCACGGCTTCGCGTCCTGGGACCCTCAGGTGCGCCTCGGCGGGGTGATCCTCAACAAGGTGGGCTCCGCGCGCCACGAGGAGCTGCTGCGCGAGGCGCTCGACTCCTCCGGGGTGCCGGTGCTCGGCGCCCTGCGGCGCGCTCCCCAGGTGCGGGCGCCGTCCCGGCACCTGGGTCTCGTGCCGGTCGCCGAGCGGCAGGCCGAGGCCGTGGCGTCCGTGGCGGCCCTCGCCGAGCAGGTGCGGCAGGGCTGTGACCTGGAGGGGATCCTGGCGCTCGCGCGGAGCGCGGGGGTCTGGTCCGGGGACGCGTGGGACCCCGGGTCCGGTGCCGCCCCGGACCGGCCCGCCGGACGGCCCGTGGTCGCCGTGGCGGGCGGAGCCGCGTTCACGTTCTCGTACGCCGAGCACGCCGAGTTGCTCACGGCCGCCGGGGCCGACGTCGTCGGCTTCGACCCGCTGCACGACGAGCGGCTGCCCGAGGGGACCGCGGGCCTCGTCATCGGGGGCGGGTTCCCCGAGGTCTACGCGCCGGAGCTGTCCGCCAACGAGCCGCTGCGGGAGGCCGTGGCCGCGCTTGCGGAGAGCGGGGCGCCGGTCGCCGCCGAGTGCGCGGGGCTGCTGTACCTCACCCGGGAGCTGGACGGAAAGCCGATGTGCGGGGTGCTCGACGCCCGGGCGCGGATGGCCGAACGCCTGACGCTTGGCTACCGGGAGGCGGTGGCGGTGTCCGACAGCGTGCTCGCCCCGGCGGGGACGCGGACGCGCGGCCACGAGTTCCACCGCACCGTGGTCGAACCGGGCGCGGGCCCGGCGCCCGCGTGGGGCCTGCACGCCCCCGAGCGGCGGGTCGAGGGCTTCGTCCAGCGAGGGGTCCACGCGAGCTATGTGCACACCCACTGGGCCGCCGAGCCGGGGATCGCCCGGCGGTTCGTGGAGAGGTGCGCCGCGGGATGAGCCGGGGCGGACCGGTGCGGGCGGCGGGGCGGGCGGCCGTGCCGGTGCCGGGCGGCTCACTCCGCCAGGCCAACCACCAGCCAGATGAACCCGGCGCCCGCGACCGTGCACAGGAGCGTGGAGCGCGCCGGGTGGTCGTGGTGCGCCTCGGGGAGGATCTCGGCGGCGGCGAGGTACAGGAGCGCGCCGCCGAAGAAGCCGAGATATCCGCCGAGCAGTTGCTCCGGAAGGGTGAACAGGAGCGTGGAGGCCGCGCCCACGACGGGGGCGGCGGCGTCCGCGAAGAGCATCGCCACGGCCCGGCGGCGGGCGTTCCCGTACAGCTTCGTGATCGTGTACGTGTTGAAGCCGTCGGCGAAGTCGTGGGCGATGACGGCGAGCGCCACGGCCGTGCCCATGCCGCCGCCCACCTGGAAGGCCGCGCCGATCGCGACGCCGTCCATGACGCTGTGCCCGACCATCGCGGCCGCCGCCGTCAGGCCCACCTCGGGCACCCGCCCGTCGTGCTCCTCGCCGCCGTGCGCCGCCTGCCGCAGCGCGAGCAGGCGCTCCACCACGTGCGCGAGCAGGAAGCCCGCGACCGCGAGGAGCAGCGCCGCGGGCACCCCGAAGACCGGGCCGCCCGCCGCCTCCAAGGCCTCCGGCAGCAGGTCGAGCCCGACCACGCCGAGCATCAGGCCGCCCGCGAGGCCGAGCACCAGATGGCGCCGGTCGGTGACCCGCCCCGCCGTCCAGCCGCCTACCAGGGTCATCACGAACGCGCCGAGCGCCACGAACACCGCCATGCGCCCTTGCTAGCCGATCGGCCCGGCGACCGCTAACCGGTCCCGCGCCGCGCCACCCGAGCGGCCGCATCCGCCCGCGACCGCCTTCCCCACGAGAGGAGCCCCCATGGCCGACCGCCCGGCGGGCCGTGCCCCCGAGCCCGGTGACCGGGCTCCCGTGGCGCGGCCGCCCGCCGTCGTCGTGGGGGTCGGCGCGGGCCGGGGCGTGACGGCCGACGAGGTCCTCGCTCTCGTACGGGAGTGTCTGCGCGAGGCGGGCCTCCCGCCGCTGTCCGTACGGGAGTTGGCGACCGTCGACGCCAAACGGGACGAGCCCGGCGTCGTCGGGGCCGCGGCGCGGCTCGGGGTGCCGCTGGTGACGTACCCGGCGCACGAGCTGGCCCGCGTCGCGGTGCCGAACCCGTCCGGCGCGCCGCTCGCCGCCGCCGGTACGCCGTCCGTGGCGGAGGCGGCGGCCCTCGTCCGGGGCGGGGAACTCCTGGTCGCCAAGCGGAAGTCGGCGCGGGTGACGTGCGCGGTGGCGGGCCCCGCGCCCCCGCCCCCTCGGCCCCCGACTCCCCCACTCATTGAGACTCCCCCTCTCACTCCGACTCCGACTCCGACTTCGACTTCGACTTCGACGAAAGGCACCGTCATCACGGCCATGGACTTGAGTACGGACACCACGGCGGCCGGGGCCGCGGGCGGCGACGTCGACCTGCGGCACCACGGCGACGCGGAGGTGCGCGGGCGGGACGACCTCGTCGACCTGGCCGTCAACGTCCGCTCCGACACGCCTCCTTCCTGGCTGAAGCAGCACATCGCCGCCTCCCTCGACGGCCTCGCCGCCTACCCCGACGGCCGGGCGGCGCGGGCCGCCGTGGCGGCGCGGCACGGGGTGGCCCCGGAGCGGGTGCTGCTCACGGCGGGCGCCGCCGAGGCCTTCGTGCTGCTCGCGCGGGCGCTGCCGGTGCGGCGGCCGGTGGTGGTGCATCCGCAGTTCACGGAGCCGGAGGCCGCGCTGCGGGACGCCGGGCACGCGGTGGAGCGGGTGCTGCTGCGGGCCGCGGACGGCTTCCGGCTCGACCCGGCGGCGGTCCCCGACGACGCGGACCTGGTCGTCGTGGGCAACCCGACCAACCCGACGTCGGTCCTGCACCCCGCCGCCGACCTCGCCCGCCTCGCCCGCCCCGGGCGGGTGCTCGTGGTGGACGAGGCGTTCATGGACGCGGTGCCCGGTGAGCGGGAGGCCCTCGCCGGGCGCGTCGACGTGCCCGGGCTCGTGGTGCTGCGCAGCCTCACCAAGACGTGGGGCCTCGCCGGGCTGCGCATCGGGTACGTCATCGCCGCCCCGGAGACGGTCCGGGCCCTGGAGCGGGCGCAGCCGCTGTGGCCGGTGTCGTCGCCCGCCCTGGCGGCGGCCGAGGCCTGTGTGGGGCCGCGCGCGCTCGCCGAGGCGGGGCACGTGGCGCACCGGGTCGCCGCCGAGCGGCAGCACCTGGTGGCCGGGCTCCGGGCGCTGCCCGGGGTGGAGGTGGTGGGCCCCGCGGAGGGGCCCTTCGTCCTGGTCCGGCTTGCCGGGGCGGCGACCGTCGTACGGGAACGGCTGCGGGAGGGGGGGTTCATGGTGCGGCGCGGCGATACGTTTCCTGGCCTGGGGCCTGACTGGATGCGGGTGGCGGTGCGTGACCGCCCCACCACGGAGGCCTTCCTCCGGGCCCTCCCAAAGGCCCGGCCCCACTGACGCGGGGCTCTCCCACCCACCCACCCGTTTGCTCGGCACCGAGCAGTATGGGGTCAGACCATCGGCTCGACTGCGAGGTGCCCAGGAACGGGCGGGCGGGTGGGAAAGGACCGCCGCGGAGCGGCGGGGGTTGAGGCCGGGCTGGGCGGTGCCCCGGAACGGGTGGGTGGGTGGGAAAGATCCGCCGCGGAGCGGCGGGAGCCGGTTCGGGGCGCCTTCGCCAGGGTTAGCGGCGGCGGGTGTAGGCCAGGACCCCACCCCCGGCCAGCAGGAGGACCACGGCCCCGCCGGCGACGTAGGGCGTCAGGGAGGAGCCCCCGGTCTCCGCGAGGTCCTCGTGCTCCTTGCGCGGAGCCTCCCGCTTCGCGGTGACGGGCTCCGCGGGCTTGCCGCCCTGCGGCTCGGGCAGCGGCTTGGCCCCGGGCCCGGGGGCCTCGCAGCTCGCCCCCGCCAGGGTCACCGCGCCCTTGACCGCGGCGACGCCGAGCTTCAGCGGGTCGACGGAGACCTGGAGCCGGAGCGCGGTCGCGGCGGCCGTACGGGACGTGGTGCGCGTCGAGGAGAGGTCGAGGCGGACCTCGCCGACGCCGGGGACGGACACCTGGGTGGTGCCCGCGGACTTGACGCTGACCTTCTTGCCGAGGACGGTCACGCCGCCGAGGAACGTCGACGCGGCGACGGGCCGCTTGCCCGCCGTGCACACGGCCTTGGAGGTGACCTGGTCGACCTCCACGAGCGGGAGCAGCGGCAGGCCGGGCACGTGCACCTTGGCGCGGGCGACGTTGCTGTAGCCCTGGGCGGTGCCGCCCTTGACGGTGGCGCGCGCGGTGGCGACGTCGGCCCGGAGCACGCTGAACGGCTGCCCGCCCTCGACGCCGTCGAGCTTCGCGGTGAGGGTGGTCCTGCTGGCGCTCGCGGGCGCGCTCACCTCGTTCAGGGTGACGTTGAGCGGCGCCCGTACGGTCTTGTCGAGCAGGGAGACCTCGAGGCCGGTGCGGAGCACGACGGCCCCGGCGCGGCCGCCTCGGTGGTCGTCCGTCGCGTGCGCGGTGCCCGCGGTGCCGAGCGCCGCGGGACCGGCGGCGACCACGGTGGCGGCGGCGAGCGCGCCGATGCGGCGCGTGGGCAGGCGGCGGAAGGCGTTGCTGGTCAAGGTGGTGGAACCCCCACATGAGTCATGAAGGCGCCGCCGCGCACGCCACACGGGGACATCGCGTGCGCGGGGCGCCACTGATGCCGGTGTGCGCCGGGAGGCGCCGCCGACTCCGGCATCTTTACGCACTGAGAGTGAACGGGCAGCAACCTGGCGTGAGTTCACTCCATCGGGAGGTTTCCGCCCCTGCTTTCGAATCGGCTGACACGGGCGTTCCCCGCAGCCCCCCGCATCACGTCGGCCCGCGGGGCGCGGACCACGGCGGGCCGGCGGCGGAGTGAGGAGTAACGACTCCGCCACCGCATCCGTCACCGTCCGTCAACACCACGTGCGGTGCGGGTACGTCACCTCGCGTCAGCCCACGACCCGGCCGTCGAGCACCACGCGCCGGGGCGCCGTGAGCACGCGGACGTCGGCCCGCGGGTCGGCCTCGTACACGACGAGGTCACCGGGTGCGCCCTCGACGAGTCCGGGGCGCCCGAGCCAGGCCCGCGCGCCCCAGGTCGTGGCGGAGAGGGCGTCGACGGCGGGGATGCCCGCCTTGGTGAGCTCGGCGACCTCGCCGCCGATGAGGCCGTGCGCGAGGGAGCCCCCGGCGTCGGTGCCTGCGTACACCGGCACCCCGGCGTCGTACGCGGCCCGGACGGTGTCGTAGCGGCGCTCGTGGAGGCGGCGCATGTGGTCCGCCCACTTCGGGAACTTCTTCTCGCCACCGGCGGCGAGCTGGGGGAACGTCGCGATGTTCACGAGGGTCGGGACGATCGCGACTCCTCGCTCGGCGAACAGCGGGATGGTGTCCTCGGTCAGGCCCGTCGCGTGCTCGACGCAGTCGATGCCCGCCTCGACGAGGTCGCGCAGCGAGTCCTCGGCGAAGCAGTGCGCGGTGACGCGGGCACCGAGCCGGTGCGCCTCGGCGATCGCCTCGCGCACGGCGCCGCGCGGCCAGCACGCGGTGAGGTCGCCCGCGTCGCGGTCGATCCAGTCGCCGACGAGCTTGACCCAGCCGTCGCCGCGGCGGGCCTCCCGCGCGACGTAGGCGGTGAGGTCGCCGGGCTCGACCTCGTGCGCGTAGTTGCGGATGTAGCGGCGGGTGCGGGCGATGTGGCGGCCCGCCCGGATGATCTTCGGCAGGTCCTCGCGGTCGTCGATCCAGCGGGTGTCGGACGGCGAGCCCGCGTCGCGCAGGAGCAGCGCGCCCGCGTCGCGTTCGGTGAGCGCCTGCTTCTCGGCCTCCTCGGCGGGGACGGCACCGTGGGCGTCGAGGCCGACGTGGCAGTGCGCGTCGACGAGGCCGGGCAGCGCCCAGCCCTCGACCGTCACGGCGTCCCGCGCGGCGGGGCGTTCGAACGTCACCCGCCCGCCGACCACCCACAACTCGTCCCGTACGTCCTCGGGCCCGACGAGCACCCGCCCCTTCACGTGCAGCACCGCGTGATCGCTCATGGACAGCAGCTTAGGAGGCGTAGGACCTGACAGGAGGGGCTCGGTAGGCTCGGTCGGACCATCCCGTCCCGACGCAGCCCGAAGTGAGCCGAAGCACCATGACACACCCCCTTCTCGACCTGGCGCCGCTGAGCGCCGCGCACTTCGCCGCGATCGAGGACCGCGTCGCCCGGCTCCTGGACACCCGGCAGGACGTGGTGATCACGCAGGGCGAGGCGCTCCTGCCGCTGGAGGGCTGCATCCGGGGCGCCGCGCGGCCCGGCACCACCGCCCTCAACGTGATCACGGGCCCGTACGGGCAGACCTTCGGCGACTGGCTGCGTGACTGCGGGGCGACGGTGGTCGACCTGGCGGTGCCCTTCCACACGGCGGTCACCGCCGCGCAGGTCGAGGAGGCCTTCGCCGCGCACCCCGAGATCGACTTCGTGTCCCTCGTGCACGCCGAGGCGGCGACCGGCAACACCAACCCGGTCGCGGAGATCGGCGAGGTCGTGCGCGCGCACGGCGCCCTGTTCATGCTGGACGCCGTCGCCTCCGTGGCGGCCGAGCCGCTGCTTGTGGACGCGTGGGGCGTGGACCTGTGCGTGATCGGCGCGCAGAAGGCCATGGGCGGGCCCGCGGGCGTGTCCGCGGTGTCGGTGAGCGAGCGGGCCTGGGAGCGGATCGCCGCCAACCCGCAGGCCCCGCGCCGCTCGTACCTGTCGCTGCTCGACTGGAAGCAGCGCTGGATCGACGGCGGCCGCAAGGCGCTCCTGCACGCGCCCGCGCAGCTGGAGATGCTCGCCCTGGAGGCGTGCCTGGAGCGGATCGAGTCGGAGGGCCTGGACGCCCTGATGGCGCGGCACACGACGGCCGCGGCGGCGACGCGGGCGGGCGCGGTGGCCCTCGGCGGGGGCCTGGAGCCGTACGTCCACGAGGCCCGGGACGCGGCGCCCGTCGCCACGACGCTGCGCGCGCCGCGCGGGGTCGACGCGGGCGAGCTCGTGGCCAGGTCCCTCGCGGCCGACCCGGTGCTTCCGCTGGTGACCGGCGGCGGGGCGCTCGCCAAGGAGATGATCCGGGTCAACCACTACGGCCCGGACGCCACGCGCGGCGTGGTGCACGCCTCGCTCGCCGCCCTCGGTGCCGCGATGGGCGAGCTCGGGCTCGCCGTGGACCTGGAGGGGGCCCGCCGCGCCGTCACCGAGGCCTGGCAGGCCTAGCCCCTGCCCGCCGCGCTCCCCGCCCATCCGCCGCCCGCTCCGGGCCGGGCGGGCGGGGACATTTTTTATTCGAGGTCGCGCGGGACGCTTTTCAAGCGCCTTTAACTCTGCCTTCATGAATTCCTTAAGAGAACAGCTTCCCGTATTCGTCTGCCCGCTTTCCCTCCTCCTAAACACTAGGGTTTCGTCAGCGCAAATCGGCACAATGCGAAGCTGTGACACACTCCACACTGCGCCCGATTAGCCCGAAATAACCGGGGCAAATCGCCATATAACCCTGGCGACTCCTGCGGGCGTACGCGCCTGCGCGATAACACATGAGAGCCCGCCACGTAACCCCTTCCCCCGATGCAATCCCAGAAATTGCTCGGTAAATTCAATCCGCATGACCGCTGCACAAGCCGATCTACCGACCGACCTGCAAGCGAATTTCCTCGGAATGCCCGACGGACTGCGACTCGACACCCCGGATGTCGCCGACGGCGCCGCGATCTGGCGCATCGCCCGCGACTCGAAGGTCCTCGACCTCAACTCCTCGTACAGCTATCTGCTGTGGTGCCGTGACTTCGCGGCGACGTCCGTCGTGGCCCGGGACGCCGACGGCGAGCCGGTCGGCTTCGTCACCGGCTACGTCCGCCCGGACGCGCCGCGCACCCTCGTGGTCTGGCAGGCGGCCGTCGACCACGCGCACCGCGGCCGCGGTCTCGCCGCCGCGCTGCTCGACGGGCTGACCGCCAAGGTCGTCGGGGCGCGCGGGATCACCACCGTGGAGACGACCATCACGCCGGGCAACACCGCGTCCGAGCGCCTGTTCTCCTCGTACGCCCAGCGGCACGGCGCCGGTGTCGAGCGCACGGTCCTGTTCGACGCGGCCCTCTTCCCCGGCGACGACGGCGGCCACGAGCCCGAGGTCCTGTACGTCATCGGGCCGTTGGCCCGCTGAGCCGACCGCCCCGCGGCACCGCCCCACCCCTTCCCGCCCCACCCCCTCACTCCCGCACGCCCCTTCATCTCCCAGGAGATTCGCTGTGACCATCACCCAGCCGGACCTGAGCGTCTTCGAGACCCTTGAGTCGGAGGTGCGCAGCTACTGCCGCGGTTGGCCCACCGTCTTCGACCGCGCGCAGGGCAGCCGCATGTACGACGAGGACGGCCACGAGTACCTCGACTTCTTCGCCGGTGCCGGGTCGCTCAACTACGGGCACAACAACCCCGTCCTGAAACGGGCGCTGATCGACTACCTGGAGCGCGACGGCGTCACGCACGGCCTCGACATGTCGACGACCGCCAAGCGCGCCTTCCTGGAGTCGTTCCAGAACCTGGTCCTTCGCCCGCGCGACCTGCCGTACAAGGTCATGTTCCCGGGCCCGACGGGCACCAACGCGGTGGAGTCCGCGCTGAAGCTGGCCCGCAAGGTCAAGGGCCGCGAGTCGATCGTGTCGTTCACGAACGCCTTCCACGGCATGTCGCTGGGCTCGCTCGCGGTCACCGGCAACGCCTTCAAGCGGGCGGGCGCCGGGATCCCGCTGGTGCACGGCACGCCGATGCCCTTCGACCACTACCTGGACGGCCAGGTCCCCGACTTCCTGTGGTTCGAGCGGCTCCTGGAGGACCAGGGCTCGGGCCTGAACAAGCCCGCCGCCGTGATCGTGGAGACCGTCCAGGGCGAGGGCGGCATCAACGTGGCGCGCGCCGAGTGGCTGCGCGCCCTCGAAGCCCTCTGCCGCCGCCAGGACATGCTCCTGATCGTCGACGACATCCAGATGGGCTGCGGCCGCACCGGCGCGTTCTTCTCCTTCGAGGAGGCGGGCATCTCGCCGGACATCGTCACGGTCTCCAAGTCCATCAGCGGCTACGGCCTGCCGATGGCGCTCACCCTCTTCAAGCCGGAGCTCGACGTCTGGGAGCCGGGCGAGCACAACGGCACCTTCCGCGGCAACAACCCGGCGTTCGTGACGGCCGCCGCCGCGCTGCGGACGTATTGGTCCGACGGGCCCGCGATGGAGAAGCAGACCCGCGCCCGCGGCGAACAGGTCGAGCAGACGCTCGTCGCGCTCGTCGACGAACACCGCGCCGACATCGTGGAGTACCGCGGCCGCGGCCTGGTGTGGGGCATCGAGTTCCGCGACAAGGAGCGCGCCACCCGCATCGCCCGGCGCGCCTTCGAGCTCGGCCTGCTCATCGAGACCTCGGGCCCCGAGAGCGAGGTCGTCAAGCTCCTGCCGGCCCTGACCATCACGGCCGACGAGCTCGACGAGGGCCTGCGCACCCTGACCCGCGCCGTCCGCGAAACGGCCTGACACCCCGCGTACGACCCCACCGACCTCGTACGACCAGCAAGAACTCGTACGACCAGCAAGAAAGGCAACGACTCACCGTGATCGTCCGCTCGTTCAAGGACATCGAAGGCACCGACCGGCACGTGAAGGCCACGTCGGGCACCTGGGAGAGCAAGCGCATCGTGCTCGCCAAGGAGCGCGTCGGCTTCTCGCTGCACGAGACCATCCTGTACGCGGGCACGGAGACCGCCATGTGGTACGCGAACCACGTGGAGGCCGTGGTCTGCACCCGGGGCGAGGCGGAGCTCACCGACCACACTAACGGCGAGACGTACCGCATCACCCCCGGCACCATGTACCTGCTCGACGGGCACGAGAAGCACACGCTGCGCGTCAAGGAGGACTTCCACTGCCTGTGCGTCTTCAACCCGCCGGTGACGGGCCGTGAGGACCACGACGAGAACGGCGTCTACCCGCTGCTCACCGAGCCGGACCCCGAGTAGCAGCGAAAGCCCGGGGCACAAGACCCCGGCATCCCCGTACGGGCCGCACGAGAGGAGAGGCAGGCACCACCATGACCACCGCACCCGAACGCACCGCCGATCTGTACCCGACCCGAGGCGCCCGGGAGGTGCTCGTCGAGCGCAAGGACCCCGTGGTGTGGTCCGCGCCGGGCACGCCGGGGCCGTTCACGGACGAGGAGCTCGCGGGGTTCGACCGGGACGGGTTCCTCGCCGTCGACCAGCTGCTCACGCCCGACGAGGTCGGCGTGTACCACGCGGAGCTCGAACGGCTGGTCAACGACCCGGAGATGCGCGCGAACGAGCGCTCCATCGTCGAGCCGCGCTCCCAGGAGATCCGGTCCATCTTCGAGGTGCACAGGATCAGTGAGGTCTTCGCGCGCCTGGCCGCCGACCCGCGCGTGGCGGGGCGGGCCCGCCAGATCCTCGGCTCGGACGTGTACGTCCACCAGTCGCGGATCAACGTGAAGCCGGGCTTCGGGGCCTCCGGGTTCTACTGGCACTCGGACTTCGAGACCTGGCACGCGGAGGACGGCCTGCCGAACATGCGGACCGTCTCGGTGTCGATCGCGCTCACCAGGAACTACGACACCAACGGCGGGCTCATGATCATGCCGGGCTCGCACCGGACGTTCCTGGGCTGCGCGGGCGAGACGCCCAAGGACAACTACAAGAAGTCCCTGCAGATGCAGGACGCGGGCACCCCGTCGGACGAGGCGCTGACCGGCCTCGCGGCCGAGTACGGCATCAAGCTGTTCACGGGCGCGGCGGGCTCGGCGACGTGGTTCGACTGCAACGCCATGCACGGCTCGGGCGACAACATCACGCCCTATCCGCGCTCGAACGTCTTCATCGTGTTCAACAGCGTGGAGAACGCGGCGGTGGAGCCGTTCGCGGCGCCGGTGCGGCGGCCGGAGTTCATCGGCGCGCGGGACTTCACACCGGTGAAGTGAGCCCGCGCGCACGCGGAAGGGCCCGGCACCCCACGGTGCCGGGCCCTTTGCGGTCAGAGCGCCGGGTAGTCGGTGTAGCCCTTCGCGTCGCCGCCGTAGAACGTGGCGCGGTCGGGCTCGTTGAACGGGCCGCCCGCCTTCAGGCGCGCCGGCAGGTCCGGGTTGGCGAGGAACAGCGCGCCGAAGGAGAGGATGTCGGCCGTACCGTCCTCGATGAGGGCCAGCTCGCCCGGGCCGGTCGGCCCCTCGGTGGCCGGGTTGAGGATGAACGGGCCGTCGAAGCCCTTGCGCAGGGCGGTGACCAGGTCGCGGATCGGGCCGACCTCCATGACGTGCAGATAGGCGAGGCCGAGCGGGGAGAGCTGCTCGACGAGGGCGAGGTAGGTCTCCTCGGGGTCCGGCTCGTGGATGCCGTTGAGCGGGTTGCCGGGCGAGAGGCGGATGCCGGTGCGGGCCGCGCCGATCTCGGCGGAGACGGCCTTGGCGACCTCGACGGCGAAGCGGACGCGGTTCTCGACCGAGCCGCCCCATTCGTCGGTGCGCTGGTTGGAGCCGGGCGCGAGGAACTGGTGGATCAGATAGCCGTTGGCGCCGTGCAGCTCGACGCCGTCGAAGCCCGCCTCGATCGCGTTGCGCGCGGCGGTCACGAACTCGCCGATGGTGGCGCGCACCTCGTCGCCGGTCAGCTCGCGCGGCGTGACGTAGTCCTTGGGGCCCTCGTGCGTGTACACCTGGCCCTCGGCGGCTATCGGGGACGCGCCGACGGGCACGAGGCCGTCGGGCAGGAGCACCGGGTGGCCGATGCGGCCGGTGTGCATGAGCTGGGCGAAGATCGTGCCGCCCGCGGCGTGCACGGCGTCGGTGACCTTGCGCCAGCCCTCGACCTGCTCGGCGCTGTGCAGACCGGGGGTGTCGGGGTAGCCCTGGCCGACCGCCGACGGCTGGACGCCCTCGGTGATGAGGAGGCCCGCGGTGGCGCGCTGTGCGTAGTACTCGGCGTTGAGGTCGGTCGGCACGCCGCCCGCCGCGGCCCTGCTGCGGGTCATCGGGGCCATCGCGATGCGGTTGGCGAGGGGGGTGCCGACGAGGTCAATGGGGTCGAACGCGGTGGTCATGGCGGGCTCCAAAACATCCGTAGCTAGTCCTGGCCCACCATTCTTGGTCGGCCAAGCAATTCAACCGGGAGTCACTGTAGCGCATTCCTTGGCCGACCAAGGTAATCTCGGGGAGGACGTCGCGAAGGCGGGGGAAGGCGTCGACGACACCGGCCGAACGAACGACCCTCACCGCCGAGGAGCTGTGCCATGAAGACCGAAGCCGAGCGGGCCGAGCCCGCGTGTCCGTCCGCGGCCCGGGGCGGGCCCGTCAGCACCAGCATCGCCCGGGTCGCGCGGCTGCACCGCATCGCCGCGGGCAAGCTCCTGAAGGACGCCGGTCTCTACCCCGGCCAGGAGCTGATGATGATGCACCTGTGGGAGTCGGGCGCCGTGCGTCAGTCGGAGCTCGTCAAGATGGTCGAGCTCGACCCCTCGACGGTCACGAAGATGCTCCAGCGCCTGGAGCAGGCCGGACACGTGCGGCGCCGCCCCGACCCCGCCGACCGGCGGGCCGTGCTCGTCGAGGCCACGGACGACGACAACGGCCTGATGAGCGCCGTGGAGGCCGCCTGGACCAAGCTGGAGCAGCACACGCTCGCGGGCCTCGAACCGGACGAGCGGGCCCAGCTGGGGCGGCTGCTCTCCCGCGTCGAGGCCAATCTGTGCGTGGAGACGGCGGGCTGCCCGGAGGTCAGCCGCTGAGGGCGGCGAGCAGGCGGTCCACGTCGGCCGCCGTGTTGTAGAAGTGGAACGCGGCCCGCAGCTGGCCCGCGCGGTCCGAGACCTCGATGCCCGCCGCGCTCAACTCCGGCTGCCGGGCGCCGAGTCCGGGCACCGCCACGATGGGCGAGCCCGGCGCGGGCACCGGCTCGTGGCCGAGCTCGGCGAGCCCGGCGCGGAAGCGGTCCGCGAGGGCCAGGTCGTGCGCGCCGATCGCGGCCACGCCGAGCTCCTCGATCAGCTCCAGGCAGTGCCGGGCGCCCGCGTACGCGAGCAGGGCCGGGCTCTCGTCGAACCGGCGCGCGGAGTGGGCGAGTTCCCCGACCGGGCCGTAGCAGCTGTCCCAGGGGCGCTCCCCCGCGACCCAGCCCGCGAGCACCGGGCGCAGGCCGCCGAAGCCCTCGGACTCCTCCGGCGCGACGAAGAAGGCGACGCCGCGCGGGCAGGTGAGCCACTTGAAGCCGACGGACGCCGTGAAGTCGGCCGTCGCGACGTGGTCGCCCAGGTCGTACCAGCCCGCCGCCTGCGAGGCGTCGAGGTAGAGGCGGGCGCCGTGGGCGCGGACGGCCGCGCGCAGCGCGTCGAGGTCCACGATCCGGCCGTCGGCCGACTGCGCGACGCTGACCGCGACCAGAGCCGTGCCGGGGCGGACCGACTCGGCAAGGCGCTCCAGGGGCACGGCGCGCACCTTCAGGTCCGCGCGCATGTGGAAGGGGTTCACCGTCGAGCTGAAGTCGGCCTCGGCGGTGAGGACTTCGGCGCCCTCCGGCAGCGAGGCGGCGACCAGGCCGCTGTAGACGGCCACCGACGCGCCCGCCGCGACCCGGCTCACCGGCACGCCGACGAGCCGCGCGAAGGCGGCGCGGGCCGCCTCCACGTCCGCGAACATGTCGACGGGGCGGCCCTGCGCCACGGAGAGGGCGCCCTCGTGCATCGCGGTGACGGCACGGGCCGGGAGCAGGCCGGTGCTCGCGCTGTTCAGATACGTGGTCCTGGGAGCGAACGCGGAGCGTACGAGGGTCGAATCGAGGCTCTGGCCGGTGCGCGGTCCGGTGGTCTCCATGGGATCACTGTGCCCCCTGACCGCGCGCCGGTCCATCGCGGATCTGTGAACGGTACCGGTAAGCACCGCTGATCCGTGTGCCCCGCGGCCCCGTCGGGTCAGGCCTGCGGCACCGCGCAGCCGTCCGGGCCGCAGGCCTGAGCGTCCTGGCCGCCGGGGGCGCCGCCGGTGGCGCCGTCGCTGTCGCCGCCGAGCACCGTCAGCGGCGACCGGCTGCCCCAGGCCTGCTCCAGGGCCTGCTCGAAGACCTCGGCGGGCTGGGCGCCGGAGACGCCGTACGTGCGGTCGAGGACGAAGAACGGCACGCCGTTCGCGCCGAGCTCGGCGGCCTCGCGCTCGTCCGCGCGCACGTCGTCGGCGTAGGCGGCGGGGTCGGCGAGGACCGCGCGGGCCGCCTCGGGGTCGAGGCCCGCCTCGGCGGCGAGGGCCACGAGGCGCTCGTCGTCGTCGAAGACCGACTGCTCCTCGGCGAAGTTCGCCCGGTACAGGGCGGCGATCAGCGCGTCCTGCCGGTCGGCGCCCGCGGCCTTGGCGAAGTGCAGCAGGCGGTGCATGTCGAAGGTGTTGCCGTGGTCGCGGCCCTTGGTGCGGTAGGCGAGGCCCTCCGCGCCCGCCTGCGCGCCGACGCCCTCCTCGGCCGCCTCGGCCTGCGCCCGGGACATCCCGTACTTGCGCTCCAGCATGGTGATCACCGGGGCGGTGTCGCCCTTGGCGCGGTGCGGGTCGAGCTCGAAGGAGCGGTGCACCACCTCGACGGCGTCGCGGTGGGGGAAGCCCGCGAGCGCCCGCTCGAAGCGGGCCTTGCCCACGTAGCACCAGGGGCAGGCGATGTCGCTCCAGATCTCGACGCGCATGTTCTGACTCATCTCCAGGTTCCGCGATGCGGAGACGGCCTCCGCTCCTGGGGTTCAACCCCCGGCGGGCCCCGTCCATTCCTCGGGCCGGGTGAAATGTGCCGTGTTCGCCCGGATCCAGGTGCGCAGCTGGGCCAGCGGCTCCAGGGCGCCCCGGCCGAGCGCGGTCAGCTCGTACTCGACGCGGGGCGGCACCTCGGCGTGGACGGTGCGCAGCACCAGGCCGTAGTCCTCCAGGCGCCGCAGCGTCCGCGTGAGGACCTTGGGGCTGATCCCCTCCAGCTTGCGGCGCAGCTCGCCGAAGCGGCGCGGCCCGTCGGCGAGGGCGGTGATCGCGAGGCCCGTCCACTTGTTGGCGAGCAGCTCGAAGATCTCCCGGCCGGGGCACAGCAGGCCGTAGATGTCGTGCTTGTGCGTGGCGTCGGTCCGGGCGCCGACGGGGGAAACACCGCTCTGACCTGTCATGGTTTCCAGAATATAGTTGGGGCCCTTGCGGGTGATCAGGGGTCGGCTCCTACGTTTCGGCCATGGAGATCCGCACCCAGAACCCCGTCAGGACCGGCATCGTCGGTCTCTCCGCCCGCGGCGGCTGGGCCCCGCAGTCGCATCTGCCCGCCCTGGCCCGCCTCGACGGCTACGAACTGCTCGCCCTTGCCGCGTCGAGCCCCGAGTCCGCCCGCGCCGCCGGTGCGCGCTACGGCGTTCCGCGCGCGTACGGCAGCACCCGCGAGCTCGTCCGGGACCCCGACGTCGACCTCGTCGTGGTCAGCGTCCGCGTGCCGCTGCACCGCGAGGTGATCCTGGCGGCGCTCGCGGCGGGCAAGGCCGTCCTGTCGGAGTGGCCGCTCGGCAACGGCCTCGCGGAGGCCGAGGAGCTGGCCGCCGCCGCGAAGGCCGCGGGCGTGCGCACGTTCGCCGGGCTCCAGGCGCGCTCGGCGCCCGCCGTGCGGTACGTCCGCGACCTGGTCGCCGACGGCTTCACCGGCGAGGTCCTGTCCACGACCCTCGTCGCGTCGGGGCGCCGCTGGGGCCCCACCTTCGAGCCGGGCGCCGACTACCTCCTGGACCGGGACAACGGCGGCACGATGCTCACCATCCCCTTCGGCCACACCGTCGACGCCCTGGCCATGGTGCTCGGCGAGTTCACCGAGGTCTCGGCGACCACCGCGACCCGGCGCCCCCTCGTGCGCGAGGAGGGCTCGGGGCGCACCGCCGCCATGACGGTCGACGACCAGATCGCGGTGAGCGGGCGGCTGACGTCCGGTGCGGTCGCCTCCGTGCACTTCCGGGGCGGCCTCGCGCGCGGCACCACGTTCCACTGGGAGATCAACGGCACGGACGGCGACCTCGTGGTCACCGGCGACCACGGGCACCTCCAGCAGGCCCGCCTCACCGTGCGCGGGGCCCGGGGCGCGGAGCCCGCCCTGCGCGAACTGCCCGTGCCCGAGCGGTACTTCGACGTGCCCGCGCTGGACGACGTGCGCGGCGAGGTGCCGTACAACATCGGCGTCCAGTACGCCGAGGTCCTGCGCGACCTGCGCGAAGGCACTTCGGGTGTGCCGGACTTCGCCCACGCGGCGCGGCGGCAGCGGCTGCTCGACGCGGTCGAGCGGGCCGCCGCCACGGGTGTGCGCGTTGCGCTGTGACCGGAGACCTGCGGGCCGTCTGTGGCTGAGCGCGCAGTTCCCCGCGCCCCTTACGGGGCACTTGCCCCCCTCAGGAGCCGTCCCTCAAGGCCTTCGGCCAGTTGGGGCGGAATTCGATGTGGTCGAAGGTCACCACGCAGCCCTCGCCCTGGGGCGACTGCGCGAGGAAGCCGACCAGCGCGGCGGACGCCGCGGCCGCGTCGCCGAGCTGGAAGATGCGGACGAACGTCCAGCGCGCGCCGTCCGTCGACGCGTGGAAGGCGAACGCCGTGCCGGTGCGGCTGATCCGCAGCCACACGTGGGAGCCGTCGACCACGAAGGCGTTGGCGTCGTCGGAGCGGCCCCGGGTGACGACGGTGCAGATCGTGGGCAGGTCCGGGGAGCGCTCGAAGCAGAGCTTCGCCCACTCCCGTTCGCCGACGTGCAGATAGAGCACGCCCGCGTCGAAGGCGGCCGCGAAGCCGACCGTGACGCGGGCGATCAGCTGGAAGTCCCCCTCGGGCGCGCCGAGCAGCCGGGGCGCGTCGGACGCGGGGTCCAGGGCCTCCCCGGTGGGCGGCACGAAGCGGTCCTGGCGGGGTCCCGCCCAACCGGTGAGGACCCCGTCCTCGTAACCCCAGTCGCCGTCGGGCCCGTACGGTCTGAGCGGGAAGGGCAGTTCGGGCAGCGCGAGGCTGCCGGTGTCCGTGGCGTTCATGCCGTCAGTGTTCCAGGCGGCCGTCGCAACGGCGGGGCAGACCCAGGGGATTGGCGTCGTGGAGCTCCGGCGGAAGGAGCGCCTCGGGGGTGCTCTGGTACACGACGGGGCGCAGCCAGCGCTCGATGGCGGTGCCGCCGACGGAGGTGGAGGTGCTGGTCGTCGCCGGGTAGGGGCCGCCGTGGTGCTGCGCGGGGGCCACGGCGACACCGGTGGGCCAGCCGTTGACGAGGACGCGGCCCGCGAGCGGCGTCAGTTCGGCGAGCAGCTCGGTGCCGCGGCCCTCGCCCGCGGCCTCCTCGGCCGAGAGCTGCACGGTCGCCGTGAGGTTGCCGGGGAGCCGGGCGAGCACGGCGGTGATCTCCTGCCGGGACGCGTAGCGGGCGACGACGGTGACCGGGCCGAAGCACTCCTCCAGGAGCAGGTCGTGCTCCCCCGCCGCGGCCAGGCGCGCCGCGGGGACGGTGAGGAACCCGGCGGCCACCGTGTGCTCGCCGCCCGCGCCCGGCGTCACCGGCGCGCTCACGTCCGGGAGTCCGGCGCGCTCGGTGACCCCGGCGACGAAGTTGTCGCGCATGCGGTGGTCGAGGAGCACGCCCGGCTCGAAGTCGCCGACGGCGTCGGTGAGGGACTTCACCAGGCGGTCGCCGTCGGCCCCCTCGGGGGCGAGGACGAGGCCCGGCTTCACGCAGAACTGGCCGACGCCGAGCGTCATCGAGCCCGCGAGGCCGGTGCCGATCTGCTCGGCGCGCTCGGCGGCGGCGGCCTCGGTGACGACGACGGGGTTGAGCGAGCCCAGCTCGCCGTGGAAGGGGATCGGCACCGGGCGCGCGGCCGCCGCGTCGAAGAGGGCGCGGCCGCCGCGTATCGAGCCGGTGAACCCGGCGGCGGCGACCAGCGGGTGCCGGATCAGTTCGAGGCCCGCGTCGAAGCCGTGCACCAGGCCGACGACCTCGCCCGGGATGCCGTGCTCGGCGGCCGCGCGGCGCAGCACGGACGCGACGAGCTCGGAGGTGGCCGGGTGGTCGGGGTGCGCCTTGACGACGACGGGGCAGCCCGCGGCGAGCGCGCTCGCGGTGTCGCCGCCGGGCACGGAGAAGGCGAAGGGGAAGTTGGAGGCCCCGTAGACGGCGACGACTCCGAGCGGGACCCGGTAGCGGCGCAGGTCGGGGGTGGGGGGCGTGGTGTTCGCGTCGGGGTGGTCGATGACGACGCCCAGGTAGGCGCCCTCGTCGACGACGTCCGCGAAGGCGCGCAGCTGGAAGCGGGTGCGGGCGAGCTCGCCGCCGAGCCGGGCCTGGCCGAGCGCCGTCTCCGCGTCGGCGGCCTCCACCAGCGGGCCCTCGGCGCCGCCCAGGAGGTCCGCGGCGGTGCGCAGGAAGGCCGCGCGGGTCGCGCGGTCCGCGAGGGCGGCGCGTGCCGCGTGCGCCGCGGCGACGATCCGGCCGACCTCCTCGGCCGTGGCTTCGACGGCGACCTGCTCGCGCCGCTTCCCGGTTCGGGGGTCGACGCTCCACACTGGTGTTGCTGCCACCGGGGGTCCTCCAGGTTTCCCAGAAATCCACGATTGATGTGCCGTTGCCACCGCCGTTTGCTCCTCACCCACCACGGCCGTTCGATATACTGAACGCTGTCTCCCATGGTGAATCCGGCGGGGACAGTGGAGACTATTTCTCGTCGCACGTGAGGGGTCAAGGGCGATGGCGGCTGCTGAGACGGGCGGGGGCGCGCAGGTCAAGTCCGCGGTGCGGACGGTGGAGTTGCTCGAGTTCTTCGCGGGCCGCCCCGGGATGCACTCCCTGGCCGACGTCCAAGAGGCCGTCGGCTACCCGAAGTCCAGCCTCTACATGCTGCTCCGCACGCTCGTCGAGCTGGGCTGGATCGAGACCGACGCCACCGGCACGCGGTACGGCATCGGGGTGCGCGCCCTGCTCGTCGGCACCTCGTACATCGACGGCGACGAGGTCGTCGCGGCGGCCCGGCCCACGCTCGACCGGCTCTCCGACGACACCACCGAGACGATCCACCTCGCGCGGCTCGACGGCACGAACG
This sequence comes from Streptomyces sp. NPDC053474, assembly GCF_044544845.1. Classification (NCBI taxonomy): domain Bacteria; kingdom Bacillati; phylum Actinomycetota; class Actinomycetes; order Kitasatosporales; family Streptomycetaceae; genus Streptomyces; species Streptomyces sp. NPDC053474. The sequence goes on along the minus strand of NZ_JBITXV010000021.1, from coordinate 63,085 downwards.
TGGTGTATCTGGCCACCCGCCAGTCCCAGCACTATCTGCGCCCGTTCACCCGCGTGGGCCGCAGGCTGCCCGCGCACTCCACCTCGCTCGGCAAGGCGCTGCTCGCCACCCACACCGACGAACAGGTGCGCAAGCTGCTGCCGCAGACGCTGCCGTCGCTCACCGAGAACACGATCACCGACCGCGAGCAGCTCATCGAGGAGCTGCGCACCGTGCGGGAGCAGGGCTTCGCCGTGGACCGCGAGGAGAACACGCTCGGCCTGCGCTGCTTCGGCGTGGCCATCCCCTACCGCACGCCCGCGCGGGACGCGATCAGCTGCTCCGTGCCGGTGGCCCGGCTCACGCCCGCGCACGAGCAGATGGTCAAGGACGCGCTCTTCGACGCCCGCGACCGGCTCACCCTGGCCACGCGGCGGCTCTGACCTCCTCTTCGGCGGCGGTCCCCCTCCCCCGCGCGGCGGAGGCGGTTCGTCGCCGGGCAGGAGGTGGCGCGGGCGGCCGCGCGCCAGCCTGGAGGCATGACCCAGCTCCTCGTCCCCGCCGCCGGTCTCCCCGCCGCCGAAAGGCCCGGCAGGACCCGCCGCGCCTTGCGCGCCGTCGCCGTCGCCTCCTGCCTGCCGTATCTGTCCCTGAAGGCGGCCTGGATCGCGGGGAGCCACCTCGGCATCCCGGAGGGCAGCGCGCTCCTCGACCACCGCGGCGTCATGATCGCCGCCAACGCCCTGACCGTGCTCATGGACGCGGCCGTGATCGCCCTCGCGCTGCTGCTCACCCGGCCCTGGGGGCGCCGCGCCCCGGCGTGGCTGCTTGCCCTGCCGATGTGGGCGGCCACCGGACTGCTCGCGCCGATCATGGCCGGGTTCCCGGCGCAGCTCGCGGTGCGGGCGCTCGGCGGCTCGGTGAACAGCGCCGAGGACACCGGCCGCGAGCCCTTCCTCGACGAGTGGGTCTTCGGGGTGGTGTACGGCGGCTTCATCCTCCAAGGCCTCAGCCTGGGCCTGCTGTTCGCCCTGTACGCGCGCGACCGCTGGGGCCACGTGTGGCGCGGCCGGGTGGCGGGGCTCGCGGCCCCCGGCCGGGGCGCGCGGCTGTGCGCGCTCGCCGCGGCCGTCCTCGCGCTGTACCCGGCGGCCCTGCGGCTGCTGTGGGCGAGCGGCTCGACGCTCGGCCTCAGCGCGGCCCGGGCCGCGGAGCGCACCAGCGACTTCTACGTCCTGCAGGCCCTGGAGGCCTGCTACCTCGCGGCGGCCGTGGCGGGCGCCTGGACGCTGGCCTTCCGGTGGCGGCCCGCGCTGCCCGTGCGGGTGCCGCTCGCGCTCGCCTGGCTGGGGTCGGGGGCGGTGGCGTGCTGGGGCGCCTGGCTGCTGATCGCCTCGCTCGGGCCTACGGACGACGTGGCCGCGCGGCCGACGGCGGCCATGGTCCTGTCCTACGCTGTGCAGATGATCATCGGAACGCTCGTGGCCGCCGTCGGCGTCCGCCTGCTCATGCAGCGCGCGGGCCGCGGCGGGGCCGCGTGAGACGCCTCGGCTCGGCCCTGTTCGGGCGGCGGGCGCGGCGCCGGTGGATCCATCTGGTCCTCGGCGGCGCGGTCGCCATGCCGTACGTCTTCGTGGGTTCGATCCTGTCGGGGCCGCTCTTCGGCGACGACCGGTTCTTCGGCTCGTTCGCCGCCCAACTCCTCGCGTTCGCCCTCGGGTTGCCGCTGGCGGCGATCACCGCGCTGTTCCCGCTGACCCGGCCCATGTCGGTGGCGGCGGTGCGGGCGCTGTGCGCGGTGCCGGACGAGGCGCTGGCCGACGGGCCGCCGCGCACGCGTCAGGAGCGCGGGCGCACAGTCCTGTGGTTCACGCTGCACCTCGGGCTGGGCGGGATCATCAGCGGGATGACGCTGGCGCTCGTGCCGTTCGCGACGTTCCTGCTCGTGCTGCCGGTCTTCGTGGGGCTGCGGGACTCCTGGCTCGGCCTGCCCGACGCGCTGCACGTCCCCTGGACCCTGGGGCTCGCGCCGGTCGTGGGCGCCCTGTCCCTGCTGGCGCTCGCCGGGTGCGCGGCGGGGTGCGGCGTGCTGCTCGCGCGGTGGGCGCCGCTGCTGCTCGGGCCCACGCCCGCCGACCGGCTGGCCGCCGCCGAGCAGCGCGCCGCCGACCTCGCCGTGCGCAACCGCCTCGCCCGCGAGCTGCACGACTCCGTGGGCCACGCGCTGAGCGCGGTCACGCTCCAGGCGAGCGCCGCCCGCCGGGTCCTCGACCACGACCCGGAGTTCGTGCGCGAGGCCCTCGCCGCCATCGAGGACACCACCCGGCGCACCGTCGGCGAGCTGGACGCGGTCCTCGGCGTCCTGCGCGAGGGCGACCAGCGGGCCTCGACGGCGCCCGCGCCGACGCTCGCCGCCGACCTGGACGGGCTCCTGCGCCGCACCCGCGCGGGCGGCCTGCGGGTGAAGGCCGCCGTCGACCTCGGCCCCGGCGGCGCCGACGCGCTGCCGCCGATGGTGTCCCGCGAGGCGTACCGCATCGTGCAGGAAGCCCTCAGCAACGCCCTCAAGCACGGCGGCGCCGACACCGCCGTGACGCTGCGGATCACGCGTGACGACACCGGCCTCGACCTGAGCGCCGAGAACCCGCTGCCGTCGGCGCCGCCCGACACCGCGGCCGACCGGCCCGGCGGCGGCCACGGCCTGCGCGGCATCGCCGACCGGGCCCGGCTGCTCGGCGGCACCACCGCGGCCGGGCCCGAGGCCGGGGTGTGGCGGCTGCGCGTCCGCCTGCCGCTGCGACCGCCCGCCTGACCCCCTGCCCGCGTGACCCACCTGGAGGCCCGCCCATGACCGACACCCCGCTGCGCATCGTGCTCGCCGACGACGAGCGCATGGTGCGCACGGCGCTGCGCGTCATCCTCACCGCCGAGCCCGACCTGGAGGTCGTCGGCGAGGCGGCGACCGGCGCCGAGGCGGTGTCCGTCGTCCGGGAGCTGCGGCCCGACGTGGTCCTGATGGACGTGCGCATGCCGGAGGTCGACGGCATCCGCGCCACGGAGCAGATCCTCCAGACGATGGCGGAGCCGCCGCGCGTCGTGGTCGTCACCACCTTCGAGAACGACGCGTACGTGTACGAGGCGCTGCGCGCCGGAGCGTCCGGCTTCCTGCTCAAGCGGGCCGACGCGGACTCCCTGGTGCAGGCGGTGCGCCTGGTCGCGCGCAGCGACTCGCTGCTGTTTCCCACCGCCGTGCGCGCCCTGGCCGCCGAGCACGCACGGGCCACGACCGCGCAGGCCCCCTGGGTGGCCCGGCTCACCGGGCGCGAGCGCGAGGTCCTGAACCTGATGGCGGCCGGGCTCACCAACGCCGAGATCGCCGGGCGCATGGAGGTGGGCCCGGCGACGGTCAAGACGCACGTGGCGGCGGTCCTGGCGAAGACGGGCGCCCGGGACCGCACGCAGGCCGTGATCGCGGCGTACGAGGCGGGCTTCATGAAGAACGCCTGAGAAACAGGACACACCAGCGCAAGACGGGAACGCCCCGGCCCCGGACGCTCGTCCTTGTCAGGGATGAACAAGACGATCAGGCACACCGCGGTCTTCACGCTGCTCCTGGTGTTCGCGCTGCTTGTGCGGGCCACCTGGGTGCAGTTCCACGACTCGAAGGCGCTCGCGGAGGACAAGCTGAACAAACGGAACGCGATCAAGACCTACGGGAACCCGCTCGGCGACATCATCGTGGCCGGTGAGTCCGTCACCGGCTCCAAGCGCACCTCGGGCGGCGACCTGGCGTACAAGCGCACGTACAAGAACGGACCGCTGTACGCGTCGGTCACCGGCTACAGCTCGCAGGTGTACGGCGCCACGCAGCTCGAAGGCATCTACAAGGACCTCCTGGACGGCAGCGACAACCGGCTGAAGAACCCGCTCGACACGCTCACCAACAAGCGTGCCGACCCCGGTGACGTCGTGACCACCATCGACCCGGCCGTCCAGAAGGCCGGGTACAAGGCGCTCGGCGACAAGAAGGGCGCCGCCGTCGCCATCGACCCCAAGACCGGCAAGATCCTCGGGATGGTCTCCACGCCGTCGTACGACCCGTCGAAGATCAGCGGCTCGAACGACGGCGACGCGTGGAAGGCGCTCACCGGCGACAAGGACAAGCCGATGGTGAACCGCGCGCTGCGCCAGCCGCTGCCGCCCGGCTCGACCTTCAAGCTGGTGGTCGCGGCGGCCGCCCTGGAGGACGGCCTGTACGACTCGGTCGACCAGCGGACCAAGAGCCCGGACCCGTACACGCTGCCCGGCACGCGCACGTCCATCCCGAACGAGGTCAAGTCCGCGCCCTGCGAGAACGCCTCGCTGCGCACCGCGCTCCAGTGGTCGTGCAACAACGTCTTCACCAAGCTCGCCGTCGACCTCGGCCAGGACAAGCTGCGGGCGCAGGCGGAGAAGTTCGGCTTCAACGCGGAGAAGCTGGACGTGCCGGTACGCGCGGGCGTCAGCCTGTACCCGAAGGGCATGGACAAGGCGAGCACCGGCCTCACCGGCATCGGCCAGTTCGACGTGACCGCGACGCCGCTGCAGATGGCCATGGTGTCGGCCGCGATCGCCAACGGCGGGGAGCTGAAGTCCCCGCACATGGTCTCCAAGACCACGACCGCCGACGGCGACGTCCTGAACGACTACGACGGGGACGCGGGCTCGGAGCGCGTCGTCAGCGAGGCCACCGCCGACCAGCTCGCCTCCGCGATGCGGTCGGTCGTCGAGAAGGGCACGGCGACGAACGCGCGCATCAGCGGGGCGACCGTGGGCGGCAAGACGGGTACGGCCCAGCACGGCGAGAACAACAGCAAGACGCCGTACGCCTGGTTCACGTCCTACGCCAAGGGGTCCGACGGCAAGGAGGTCGCCGTCGCGGTCATCGTCGAGTCCTCCGACGCGGCCCGCTCCGAAGTCAGCGGCAACGGCCTGGCGGCCCCCATCGCCACGGCCATGATGCGAGCCGCGCTGCGCTGAGCCCCTCGGGGCACTGTGCCCAGCCGTCGGCGAGGGCTCAGCGGCGCCTGCTCAGGGCGAAGGCCGCGCCCAGCGGGAGCAGGGCCCCGGCCGCCAGGCCGGTGAGCAGCCCGAGCCCGCTCATCGGGTCGCCGCCGTCGCGCACCACGGCGGCGGCCACGGCGCACAGGACCACCCCGCACAGCGCGTAGAACCGGCGGCCGAGGAAGACCCGGCGCGCGGGCGGCGCGGGCGGGGCGCCGCCCAGCTCGGCCGCGGGCCCGTCGCTCGCCGCCCGAGGCCGCTTGAACCAGGCGTACACCGCCCAGTTCCCGCACGCCTCCCACCCGTCCGGCGCGAGCCGCTCGTCGAGCCCCTCCCGCCCCCGCGAGACGAGCTCGCGCCGGTACTCCCACCGCTGCGGCCGCTCCCGGTCGCGTCGGCACACGAAACGGCCGAGCGCGTCGACGCCTTCGACCTCCCAGCCCTCGTCGCCGAACCGCCCGAGCAGTTCCTCGTCGACGGACGTGTCGGCGGTCCACCGCCAGGTCTCGGCGCCCGCCGCGGGCGGCACCGGCGCCGCGGCCCCGGGTGCGAGGTGGCGTGCGAACTCCTCGACGGGGCCGAACTCCGCGACCGGGTCGGCCCCGCACTCCGCGAGGTGCGCGGCGAGGTCCGCGGTGGTCTCCCGCACCTGCCCGTCGGGGAGGCCGAGCTCGCGCAGGCGCGTGGCGAGGCGCGTCAGATAGGTGCCGTCCATCGCATAGGTGTCGCTCATCGCACACCCGCCCGGGCGAGGGCGTCGCGTACGGAGGTGTCGAAGGCCAGCCACAGTGCGCCCTGTTCGGCGAGGACCTGGCGTCCGGCCGGGGTCAGCGTGTAGTAGCGCCGCCCCGGTCCCTTCTCCGCGGCGCGGAACTCGGCCGCGACGAGGTCCGCCTCCTCCAGGCGGTTGAGCACCGGGTACAGCGTGCCGCCCCGGATCTGCCCGAACCCGGCGGTGTCGAGCCGCTTGGCGATCTCGTAGCCGTAGCTCTCGCCCTCGGTGAGGCTCGCGAGGACCAGCAGGTCGAGCACGCCCTTGAACCAGCTGGCGCGGCGGTCGGCGCTCACGCCGTGCCGCGCTTCGCGTACGGCAGGTCGGGCGCGGGGATCGTCAGGTCGCGCACGGAGAGTATGACGTGCACGGCGACGGAGAGCAGCAGGCTGCCGGTGGCCAGGTACAGGCCGGTGAGCAGGGCCCCGAAGAGGGCGAAGACGACCACGCCGGTGCCGCCCTGGTACCACCCGGCGAGCGCGTACACGGCGAGCGACAGCGCGGCGGCCGCGTACAACGGCAGGCCGAGGGCGCCGACTCCGAAGGCGATGAGCAGGCCGCGGTAGACGAACTCGGCGCAGACGCCGTCGGTCACGGCGGCGGCGACGGCGAGCCGCCGCTCCCGCGCGGTGCGCGGGAGCATGGCCTCGATGGCGGCGCGGCCGGGGATGTGCTTGCCCTGCCTGGCCAGTTCCTGGAAGTGGCGGCTCGACACGGCGGCGGCGACGCCGAAGAGCAGGACGACCGGCACCGTGTACGGAGCGTCGGCGGGCAGCGTGACGCCGAAGTCGGCCGGGGCGGCGCCGGGCGAGAGCAGCAGGACCGCCGCTGCCAGCGCGGCAAGGCCCCACCAGGAGGCGATCACGTAGCTGAAGTAGCGGACGAGCGCGCCCGGTTCGGTGGCGCGGCGGCGGGCGAGCGAGCCGTACATGCGGCGGCCCAGCCAGGGCTCGCCGAGCAGCAGATAGCCGGCGAGCGCGCCCCCGACGGCCGTGGCGGCCACCGAGAGGTCGGGCGAGATCGACATGGGTCCCCCTGGACGACGAACGTGCGCACACGGCGGATGCGCGTGTGACTGGCTGGTCAGAGCTAGACCGTAGGGCCAGCTAGTCAGTTACGCAAACTAGATCGGGGCGCCGAGTGCCGGGCGCCCCGGGCTACGGGCGCCAGTGCGGGTCGCGGCCGCTGAGCGCGACGACGCGGTCCAGGAGGGAGGCCTCCGGCGGGACGGGCACCGGCGGCCCGAAGAGCTCGCCCCGCGCCGCCGGGCCCTCGGCCTCGGTGGCGGACAGCATCGCGTGGGCGACGCCGAGGCTCGCCGCGTCCGGCGCGTACTCCTGGCCGGTGGCCCGCGCCAGGTCCCAGCCGTGCACGACGAGTTCGTCGACGGCGACGACCCCGGCCACCTCGGCGGGCAGGTCCACACCGCCCGCCCGGGTCTGCCCGGTCCACGCGGCGGAGTCGCGCCACACCTCCGCGAGCTCGGCCAGGCGGCGCGGCAGCTCGTCGCGCCAGTCGGGCCCGAGGTCGGGCAGCGCGCTCGACGGGTCGGTGTCGGTGCGGGCGCCGAGGTCCTTGCGCGCGGCGTCGGTGAACGCGGCGGCGAGCCCGACGAGGTGGCCGAGCAGATGGCGCACGGCGTAGTCGGGGCAGGGCGTCGGCCCGTCCAGCTGGTCGTCGGTCACCCCCGCGGCCAGGCTCGCCACCAGGCGGGCCTGTGGCCTGAGGTCCGGCAGCTCGTGCGGCTCCCCCGCGTCCGGCAGGGGGTTCGTGGTCTCCGGCATGGCCGTCTCCTTCAGGTCGTCGAGCGGGCCCCGGCGGGCCCGCTTTCTGACCTGACTGCCCCGGCCGCCGGGATTCATCGCTGCCGGACCGGGGCCGTCACCCCGACGCGCCCCCCGCGGGGGTGCGGCCGCGCCCGGCCGCACCCACACGAGCGGTCACTTCACGTTCGCCCAGCGCTTGATCACCGCGATGACCTGGGACTGCTGCGGCTCGGGCAGCTTCGCGATGGACGCGCCGTGGTTGGCGCCCGGCACCACGTAGCGGTAGGAGTCGCGGTGGCTCGGGGTGAACTTCTCCGCGCTCCACGGGTCGTTCTCGCCGTAGATGAACATCATCCGCTGGCCCCGGGTCTTCACCCAGCGGTCGACGTCGGCGATGGTCGCGTTGTCGTACGTGCCCCGCATGGCGGCGGGCAGGACGGAGTTCGGCTGGTAGATGTCCGGGTAGTGGCGCACGCCCTTGAGGTGCTTGAACTTCAGGTCGGCCCAGCCGAGCTGGGTGGCGGCCTGGCGGTAGTAGGGACCCGAGCTGTTCACGCCGAGGTCCTCGTCGTAGTAGACGCTCAGGCCGTGCCCCTTGGACCAGGAGTAGAGCTCGTCGTCGGTGGCCTTCTTCGCGTCGGGCACGGTGGCGCAGTTGTCGATGCTGCCGGACTGCCAGAAGTTCCACACCTGGTCGAGGACCGCGAACTCGTAGGCGCGGTCGGTGGTGCCGAGCGTCTCCTCGAAGGTCTGGCCGTTGGCCTTGGCGTCCGCCTCGAACTTGGGCAGGAGCGCGTCGCGGCGGACGAGCATCTCGCGCTGCACGGCGTTCAGGGCCGCGCGGCACTCCTTGGTGCCCACGGTCCTGAAGAAGCGCTCGTAGCCGGAGTCGTCCCGGTTGTTCTTGTCGTTGGGCGCGACGAACGCGACCACGGCGTCCAGGTCCTCGGGGTAGAAGCGCTCGTGGTACGTGGCCGTCATGCCGCCCTTGCTGGCGCCGGTGCCGATCCACTTGCCCTTCTCGATGCCGCGCAGGGCCTGGGTGACGCGGTGCTCGTCGGCCGCCTCCTGCTGGACGGTCATCTTCGTCCAGTCGTCGCCCGCCGCGCCCTGGGGGCGGGACTGGAGGAAGTAGCGGTGTTCGAGGCTGACCTGGTTGGCGTCCAGGAGCTTGGTGACGGCGGTGGTGCCGGACGCGATGCCGTAGCCGGTGGTGTACAGGACGGTCGGCCTGTCCGTCGACTTGTGCCACAGCGTCAGGCGCTGGGTGAAGGCGGCCTTGTCCGGGTGCTCGTGGTCCACCGGCTGACGGTACGTCAGGGTGTAGAAGGGGTAGCCCTCCTTGTCCGTCACGGAGACGACCGTCATCCCCGGTATCTGCTCCAGGCGTTCGCGGACGTCCTCCGCGGTGGCTCTCGCCGGGGCGTCGGCCCGCCCGGACCCGGCCCTGGTCTGCGCCTGCGCGGCCCCGTCCTGCGCGGCCGCCGTGCCCGCGGTGGCGAGCACCGCGGCGCCTGCCGTGAGTCCGGCACAGACCAGCGCGGATATCCCCTTGTTGCGCACGTTGTCTCCCCTGTTCCCCGCCCACGTGAGCGATGTTGGTGCGCGGATCGTAACGGCTGTCAGGGGAGCCGCGACAGGGCCTTCTCGACGTGCGCGAGGTCCTCGTCGGAGGCGAGACCCGCGTGGTAGAGGCGCAGTTCGGTGGCGCCGAGCGCCGCCGCGCGCCGGGCGTCGGCGGCGAGCGTCGCGGGGCTTTTGCCCAGGCCCGCCACCACCGTGAGGTTGGCGGCGACGACGGTGTGCTCGCGCGCGCGGGCGGCGAAGGGCGCGAGCGCCTCGGGCCCCCCGGTGCAGGGCACGACCACGCCGTCGGCCACGGACAGGGCGTGCTCGGGGTCGGCCCCGGCGTTGGCGCCGCAGTGGTACGTCACCGGGTCCGCGTGCAGCAGCACTTGGAAGCCGTCGGGCGCCTCGGCGCGTACGGCCCCGACCGCCGCCTCCTGGAAGGTACGGGCGGCGTGCTCGCGCCACGCGCGCGTGGCGGCCGCCGCTTCGGCGCCGAGCAGCCGCTCCACGCCCGCCCAGCCGGGCCCGGGCGCGGCGCCGCGCCACACCGGCTCGAGGCCCCGGCGCACGGCGGCGGCGAGCCGGTCGGCGTCCTGGCCGTGCTCGCCGTACCCGGCGCGGCAGGTGGCGCAGAAGCACAGGGACATCGCGTACTCGCCCGCCTCGCCGAGCCGCACGCCCGCGACCTTGTCGTGGGCGTGCAGATGCGCGAAGCCGTACCAGCCGCACGACTCCAGTTCGGCCCCGGCCGCGCCCGGCCGGACGGCGGCCTCGGCGGCGAGGTCGACGAGGTAGGCGCGGTTCTCGGGCCGCGCGACGCAGGGCGCCCAGGGGTAGCGGTCGCCGTAGGCGTTGACCACGCTGGTGTCCGGGTGTTCGGCGCCCAGGCGGGAGTTGTGCGCGAGCACCACCCAGGCGTGGACGTCGAGCCCGGCGGCGGCCAGGGCCTCGGCGGCCGCGCCGAAGGCGTCGCCCGGCGCCCAGTCCCCCGCGGGATAGGGCCGCGGCACCCGGCCCCGCCAGCGCCCGCCCGGCGGGTACAGGACGGCGGCGTGCCCGGCGGTGACGACGCGGTGGCGCGGGTGGCGCGGGGTGAGGGCCCGGGTGGAGTGGTAGGCCGCGGCGAGGGTCACCTGGCGCACGCCGAGGGCGGCGACGCGGTCGGCGGCCGCGGGGTCGCCGATGACGTCCCAGGGGTAGAGGAACGCGCCCGCCCTCATGCCCCGGCCTCCGCCGCCAGGGCCCGGCCCCGCTCGACGAGTTCGGCCAGGCGCTTGACGTGGTCGTCGGCCGGCTCGTGCAGCGGCGGGCGCACCCCGCCGACGTCGAGGCCGGTGAGCCGCACCCCCGCCTTGACCAGGGAGACCGCGTAGCCCTTGCCCTGGGCGCGCAGTTCCACGAAGGGCCGGTAGAAGCCGTCGATCAGCCGGGCCGCAGTCCTGTCGTCGCCGCTGTTCAGCGCCCGGTGGAAGGCGAGCGCGAGGTCGGGCAGGAAGCAGAACACGGCCGAGGAGTACAGGCTCACGCCGATGCCCCGGTAGGCGAGGCCGGTCAGCTCGGCGGTGGGCAGGCCGTTGAAGTACAGGAAGTCCCCGGGCCCCTCGGCGCGTACGGCGCTGACGATCCGCTGCATCAGGTCGAGGTCGCCGAGGCCGTCCTTGAGGCCGATGACGCCGTCGGTGCGGGCGAGCCCGAGGACCGTGGCGGGCGTGAACACGGCGTTGTCGCGCTGGTAGACGACGAGGTCCAGGGAGGTCGCCGCGGCCAGTTCGGCGTAGTGCCGCAGCAGGCCCTCCTGGGAGGCGACGACCAGATAGGGCGGCAGGGCGAGCAGTCCGTCGGCGCCCGCCTCCTCGGCGAGGCGCGCGTAGCGCACGGCGAGCGCGGTGCCGTAGCCGGTGCCCGCGACCACCGGGACACGGCCCGCGGTCTCCGCCACGGCGGCGGCGACGCACTCCTGGAACTCCTCGGGCGTCAGCGCGTGGAACTCGCCCGTGCCGCAGCACGCGAAGACCGCCGCCGCGCCCGCCTCCACACCGCGGCGCACATGGGTGCGCAGCGCGTCTACGTCGACGGGCCCGCCGGATCCGCCGGGCCCGAAGGGGGTGACGGGGAAGAACAGCGGTCCGCTGGGAACGCGGAGCCGGGAGGCGAGGGTTCCTGACCGACCTGACCTGCCTGACGTCACGGGCTCTCCCTAAGCGTGCACGTTTCTGATTCACGTCCATGTCCCTGAACGCGCCCACGCTAGGGCGGCTCTCCGTGCGGGTCAAGCGCGCCACCACGCGACGCAGGAGCGGATCCACCGGCTCCGCGCCCCCTTGACTCCACCCGTCACGACTCCCTAGCGTGTCCAAGGATGTGAATTCCGGACACAAGCACGCACAGCACGGCCCGGGTCCCCCGCCGCCGCACCACCCCTGGCCACCCCTGGCCACCCCGCGCCACGTCGCCCCCCGCCGCCCTCTCGCACCACCCCGAGGAGACCGCCGCATGCCCGCTCCCCGCACCGTCCTGCTGACCGGAGCCGCCGGTGGTGTCGGCACCCTGATGCGCGGCCTGCTGCCCGCGTACGGCTACGAGCTGCGCCTGCTCGACCTGCGCCCCGTCGAGGGCGAGCCCGGCGCACTCACCGTGGACCTCGCCGACCGGGCCGCGCTGCGCGAGGCCGTGCGGGGCGTGGACGCGGTGCTCCACCTCGCGGGCATCTCCCTGGAGTCCACCTTCGACAAGATCCTCAAGGCCAACGTCGAAGGCACGTACCACCTCTACGAGGCGGTGCGCGAGGAGGGCGTGCCGCGCGTCGTGTTCGCCTCCTCCAACCACGCGGTGGGCTTCACCCCGCGCCCCGTCGGCACCGACCCGCTGATCCCCGTCGACGCCCCGCGCCGCCCCGACACGTACTACGGCCTGTCGAAGTCCTTCGGCGAGGACCTGGCCCAGTACTACTGGGACAAGCACGGCGTGCAGACGGTGTCCGTGCGGATCGGCTCCTGCTTCGCCGAGCCCGCCGACGTCCGGATGCTGTCGGTGTGGATGTCGCCCGAGGACGGCGCGCGGCTCTTCCACGCGGCGCTCACCGCCCCGGACGTCGGGCACACCGTGGTGTACGGCTCGTCCGCCAACACCCGGCTGTGGTGGGACCTGGAGCCCGCGCGGGCGCTCGGGTACGCGCCCCGGGACGACTCCGAGCGGTTCGCGGCGAAGCTCATCGCCGAGCACGGGGAGCTCGACCCCGCCAACCCCGACCACGCGCACCTCGGCGGCCGCTTCTGCACGAACCCGCCAGTGTGGCCGTATTGAGCCTCATCCCTGGAGGGGACGGCGCCGTCAGACCGGGGTCGGGCCCGGGTCAGACCCCCGGCCGACGTGCCCGAACAGCCTCACCCCTAGCCTGACTTGACATGACAACCACCCGAAGGACCGCGCCCGGCCGTGCCGTCGCGACCGTGCTCGCACTGGCCCTCGCCCTGCCGCTCGCGGCGGCGACGGGCGCGCTCGCCGGGCCGCGCACCGCCGACCGCCCCACCACCGCCGACGCGCCCGCCACCCGGCCCGAACTCCCGCGCCCCACCGGCAAGTACGCCGTGGGCCGCGACACCCTGCACCTCGTCGACAAGAGCCGCAAGGACCTGTGGGCGCCCGAGGAGCCGCGCGAACTGATGGCCTCCCTGTACTACCCGGCGAGAGGGGAGGGCGGCCGCGCCACCGCGTACACGTCCCTCAAGGCCGCCCGCGCCCTGCTCACGTACTACAAACTCGACGCCCCGCCCGCCGCCTACAGCGCGACGCGCACCTACGCCCGCACCGGGGCGCCCGCCGCGCCGGGCCGGTTCCCGCTGGTGCTCCTGTCGCCCGGCTTCACCGCGCCGCGCTCGACCCTGACGCACCTCGCCGAGGACCTGGCGAGCCGCGGCTACGTCGTGGCCACCGTCGACCACGCCCACGAGGCCGCGGGCGGCGAGTTCGAGGGCGGCCGCATGCCGCCGTGCCTGGGCTGCGACCCGGACTCGACCGTTCCGGGGCCGCGCATCACCGCGAACCGGGCCCAGGACCTGTCGTACGTCCTGGACCGCCTGGTCGGCGGGGAGTCCGGCAAGGCGACCTGGCGGCACGCGAAGATGATCGACCGCAAGCGGATCGGCTCCGGCGGCCACTCCATCGGCGGCGCCGCCACCATGGCCCTGATGAACACCGACCGGCGCGTGCGGGCGGGCATGAACATGGACGGCGGCATCCAGATCAAGCCGGACGGCCTGCGCGGCCGCCCCTTCCTGCTGCTCGGCACCAAGCTGACCACGGAGCCCGGCGGGCCCCACCACTGGGACGACGCCTGGCCCCTCATGGACGGCTGGAAGCGCTGGCTCACGGTCGCCGGGTCCGGGCACTTCACGTTCACCGACGCCCCGGTCGTCCTTGAGCAGCTCGGCGTGGACGAGGACCCCGAGGCACCGATCTCCGGCCAGCGCGCCGAGCGGATCACCCGCGCCTATGTCGGCGCCTTCTTCGACCGGCATCTGCGCGGCATCGAGCAGCCGCTCCTGGACGGTCCGACGGCCGACCATCCGGAGGTGACGTTCCACCAGCCCTGATCCGTACGGGCGGTGCGGGCGGCAAACGGGCGCCGTCCGCACCGTGAACGGACCCGCGCGCCGTCGGCGCCGCAGGCCAGGGCCGCCCCGGGCGGGCACATCCGGGCATCATCGAGTCCGCTTTCCGCCTGTTCAGCCCAGTGATCGCCCTGTAGAAACGTCCCCACGGGCCCGAACGGCCACCCGGAACGAGCCAGGGGAAGAGGTGGCACCATGACGGCGGAGGAGCGCCAGCGGCAGATCGTGCGCGCGGCTCGCCGCTCGGGATCCGTCGACGTCAGCGCGCTCGCCGTCGAGCTGGGCGTCGCGAAGGAGACCGTACGCCGCGATCTGCGCGCCCTGGAGGACCACGGACTGGTCCGGCGCACCCACGGCGGCGCCTACCCGGTGGAGAGCTCGGGCTTCGAGACCACCCTCGCGTTCCGTACGACCATGCACGTGCCGGAGAAGCGGCGGGTGGCGGCGGCCGCGGCCGAGCTGCTCGGCGACGCCGAGACCGTGTTCATCGACGAGGGCTTCACCCCGCAGCTGATCGCCGAGGCCCTGCCGAAGAACCGCGAGCTGACCGTGGTCACCGCGTCGCTCGCCACGGCGGGCGCCCTGGCCACGGCCGACCACGTCACCGTGCTGCTGCTCGGCGGCCGGGTCCGCCCGGGCACCCTCGCGACCGTTGACCACTGGACCACCCGCATGCTGGCGGGCTTCGTCATCGACCTGGCCTTCATCGGTGCCAACGGCATCTCCCGCGAGCACGGGCTCACCACCCCCGACCCGGCGGTCAGCGAGGTGAAGGCGCAGGCGCTGCGGGCGTCGCGGCGCGTGGTGTTCACGGGCGTGCACACCAAGTTCGGGGCGGCGAGCTTCTGCCGGTTCGCCTCCGTCGGCGACCTGGAGACCATCGTCACCAGCACCCTCCTGTCCGCGTCCGAAGCCCACCGCTACGCGCTGCTCGGCCCGCAGGTCATCCGCGCCTGAGCGCCCCCGTCCCCACCCTTCCGGGCCCTTGCATGCCCTGCGACACCCCGAATGCCCCCTTTTTTCCCATTATCCCAGGAGCGATTCATGCGAACCCACAGCCGACGGAGGCGCGGGCCCCTGCTCGCCGCTGCCGCCGCAGGGACGCTGCTCGTCCCGTCGCTGTCCGGCTGCTGGGCCGGGGCGGGCGGGTCCGGGTCCGGCGGCGACGCCATCAACGTCCTGATGGTGAACAACCCGCAGATGGTCGAGTTGCAGAAGCTCACCGCCGCGCACTTCACCGAGGAGACGGGGATCGAGGTGAACTTCACCGTGCTGCCCGAGAACGACGTCCGCGACAAGATCAGCCAGGACTTCGCCAACCAGGCCGGTCAGTACGACGTGGCGACGCTCAGCAACTACGAGATACCCATCTACGCCAGGAACGGCTGGCTGCGCGAGCTCGGCACCTACGCGCGCGAGGACCGCGCCTTCGACCAGGACGACATCCTGCCGCCGATGCGCCAGTCCCTCACCGGCGCGGACGGCAAGCTCTATGGAGAGCCCTTCTACGGCGAGTCCTCGTTCCTGATGTACCGCAAGGACGTCTTCGACAAGGCCGGGCTCACCATGCCCGCGCGCCCCACCTGGCGCCAGGTCGCCCGCCTCGCCGCCCGGGTCGACGGCGCCGAGGAGGGCATGAAGGGCATCTGCCTGCGCGGCCTGCCCGGCTGGGGCGAGGTCATGGCGCCCCTGACGACCGTCGTGAACACCTTCGGCGGCACCTGGTTCGACAAGGACTGGAAGGCGCGCCTCGACTCCCCCGCCTTCGCACGCGCCACGCGCTTCTACGTCGACCTCGTACGCGAGCACGGGGAGTCCGGGGCGGCGCAGTCCGGGTACGCGGAGTGCCTCAACAACCTCACCCAGGGCAAGACGGCCATGTGGTACGACGCCACGGCCGCCGCAGGCTCCCTCGAATCCGCCACGTCGCCGGTCAAGGGGAAGATCGGCTACGTGGCCGCGCCCGTGGAGCGCACGCCGAGCTCCGGCTGGCTCTACACCTGGGCCTGGGGCCTGCAGAAGGCCTCCCGGAACCAGGACAAGGCCTGGAAGTTCATCTCCTGGGCATCCGGCAAGGAGTACGAGGAACTCGTCGGCGAGAAGATCGGCTGGTCCAACGTGCCCGCGGGAAAGCGCTCCTCGACCTACGCCGATCCCCGGTACCGCAAGGCGGCGGCCGCCTTCCAGGGCGTGACCCGCGCCGCCATCGCGGGCGCGCGGCCGCGCGACCCGGGCGTGCAGCCGCGGCCCGCGCCCGGCATCCAGTTCGTCGGCATCCCCGAGTTCACCGACCTCGGCACGAAGGTCTCGCAGGAGATCAGCGCGGCCATCGCCGGACGCACCTCCGTCGAGTCGGCCCTCGGCAGGGCCCAGGACCTCGCCGAGAAGATCTCCGAGGAGTACGAGGGCCGATGACCGCCACGCCGACAGCCACCCGCACGCCCCCGCGCGTGCCCGGCTCCGCGCCGCGCCCCTCGCCCCGGCTGCGCGCCTGGGTCACCCGGGCGCCGCTGCTCCCCGCCCTCGTCTTCATGATCGCCGTGACCCAGCTGCCGTTCGTGGCCACCCTGGTGATCTCGTTCTTCGACTGGAACGCGCTCTACCCGGACGCGCGCAGGTTCACCGGCCTCGCCAACTACCACGAGGTCCTCGCGGACGCCGACCTGCGCGAGTCCGTGCTGACGACGATCCTCCTGACCGCGACGGTCGTCCTCGTCAGCCTCGTCGTCGGGCTCGGCCTCGCGCTGCTCCTGGACCGCAGGTTCCGCGGCCGGGGCGTGGTGCGCACCCTGCTCATCGCGCCGTTCCTGCTGGTGCCGGTCGCGGCGGCCCTGCTGTGGAAGCACGTCCTCTACAACCCGGAGTACGGCCTGTTCAACGGCGTCCTGCACTGGGTGGGCGGGGACGGCGCGGCCCAGCCCGACTGGATCTCCGACACCCCGCTCATCGCCGTCGAGCTGGCCCTGATCTGGCAGTGGACGCCCTTCATGATGCTGATCCTGCTCGCCGGGCTGCAGAGCCGCGACCCCGAACTCATCGAGGCGGCCCGCATGGACGGCGCGGGCGCCTGGCAGGTGTTCCGCCATCTGACGCTGCCCCATCTGCGCCGCTACCTCGAACTGGGCGCCCTGCTCGGCTCGATCTACATCGTGCAGAACTTCGACGCCGTCTTCACCATCACCTCCGGCGGCCTGGGCACCGCGAACCTGCCCTACACCGTCTACCAGAGCTTCTACCAGGCCCACGAGAACGGCCTGGCGTCCGCCGCCGGGGTCCTCGTCGTCATCGGCTCGATCATCATCGCGACCTTCGCACTGCGCGTGGTGTCGTCGCTGTTCCGCGAGGAGGTGTTCCGCGCATGACCGGTACTCCGGGGTCGAGGGGTGGTCCGGGGTCGAGCGGTGGCCCGCGCACCACCACCCGACGCGCACGCGCCCCCCGCGGGGCCCGCGCCAGGCGGCTCGGGCTCGGTCTGGCCGCGTGGCTGGCCGGGATCGTGTTCTTCCTGCCGATCGCCTGGATGGCCCTGACGTCCTTCCACTCCGAGGAGGACGCGGCGACCAACCCGCCCGCGCTCGCCGCCTCGCTCACCCTGGACGGCTACCGCGAGTTCTTCGGCGCGGGCGGCGGCGCGAGCCCCTGGCCCTCGCTGATCAACTCCCTGGTGGCGTCGACGGCGTCCACCCTCCTCGTCCTGCTGCTCGCGCTGCCCGCGGCGTACGCGCTGTCCGTGCGCCGGGTCCGCAAGTGGACCGACGTCCTCTTCTTCTTCCTCTCCACGAAGATGCTGCCGGTGGTGGCGGGCCTGCTCCCCCTCTACCTCTTCGCCAAGAACACCGGCTTCCTCGACAACATCTGGCTCCTGGTCCTCCTCTACACCTCGATGAACCTGCCGATCGCCGTCTGGATGATGCAGTCGTTCCTGTCCGAGGTACCGGTGGCCGTCATCGAGGCCGCCCATGTCGACGGCGCGCGACTGCCCACCGTCCTGACCCGGATCGTCGCGCCCATCGCCCTGCCGGGCATCGCTGCGACCTCCCTGATCTGCTTCATCTTCAGCTGGAACGAACTGCTCTTCGCCCGGGTGCTCACCGGCGTCGTCGCCCAGACCGCACCCGTGTTCCTGACCGGCTTCATCACCAGCCAGGGCCTGTTCCTGGCGAAGGTGTGCGCCGCGTCGCTCGTCATCTCCCTGCCGGTGCTCGCCGCGGGGTTCGCCGCCCAGGACAAGCTGGTCCAGGGCCTGTCGTTGGGAGCCGTCAAGTGAAGGCCGCCATCATCGAGTCCGTCGGCACCGCGGTCGTCGGCGAGGTGCCCGACCCCACGCCGGGGCCGCGCGACGTCGTCGTCGAAGTCGCCGCGTGCGGCCTGTGCGGGACCGATCTGCACATCCTCCAGGGCGAGTTCGCCCCGACGCTGCCCGTCGTGCCGGGGCACGAGTTCGCCGGATCGGTGGTGGGCGTCGGCAGCGGCGTCACGGAGCTGCGGGTGGGCGACCGCGTCGCCGTCGACCCCTCCCTGTACTGCTACGAGTGCCGCTACTGCCGCACCGGCCACAACAACCTCTGCGAGCGGTGGGCGGCCATCGGCGTCACCCGGGCCGGGGGCGCCGCCCAGTACGCGGTGGCTCCCGTCGCCAACTGCGTACGCCTCCCCGACCACGTGCGCACCCAGGACGCGGCCCTCATCGAGCCCCTGTCCTGCGCGGTGCGCGGCTACGACGTGCTGCGCGCCCGGCTCGGGGCGCACGTGCTGATCTACGGCTCCGGGACCATGGGCCTGATGATGCTGGAGCTGGCCAAGCGGACGGGGGCGGCCAGCGTGGACGTCGTCGACGTCAACCCCGACCGGCTCGCCACGGCCAAGCAGCTCGGCGTCACGGGGGCGGCCACGTGCGCCGACGAGCTCGACCGGCCGCACAGGTGGGACGTCGTCGTCGACGCGACGGGCAACGCGGCGGCGATCCAGGACGGCCTGGGGCGGGTGGCCAAGGCGGGCACGTTCCTGCAGTTCGGCGTGGCGGACTACGACACCCGCGTGGCGATCGACCCCTACCGCATCTACAACCAGGAGATCACCATCACCGGCTCCATGGCGGTCCTGCACAGCTACGAGCGCGCCGCGGAACTCTTCGCGAACGGCGTGCTCGACCCCGACGTCTTCATCAGCGACCGCCTGCCGCTGACCGACTACCCGGAGGCGTTGGCGAGGTTCGCGGCGGGCGAGGGCCGCAAGATCGTGGTGCTTCCCTGAGCAGGGTCATCGGCGCTCCGCGCCTCGTCCTCAAACTCCCCCAAGCTCTTAAGGAGCAGGGGGTACCCCCTCGACGGGCTGAAAGTCTCCGGTGCGCGCCGGATGCATTCCGCGGGTCCGCAGACGAGATACGGTCCGCACCGGCACATCTAGCCCGTCCGGCGTTTGAGGACGAGGCGCGAAGCGCCGAAAGACGGGGGCACGGGGGCGGAGCCCCCGGATCGGGAAGGGGCGGGTCTGGGGCGCACCGCGGGGGTCAGCCAGGCGGGCGGAAGAAGCAACGAGGTAAGGGAACGGCAAAGTGCCTCCGCTCGTTACCTCAGGCATGACAGCTATGACCCCCGGCTCGAACATCCCGCTCGCCGCGACCCGCGTCGCCGTGGACGTCTCCGCCCCCGTGCGGCTCGACGTATCGGGCCTGCTGCTCACCGCCGACGGCAAGGTGCGCTCCGACGACGACTTCATCTTCTACAACCAGCCCACGGGCCCCGGCGTGACGTACCGCTCCGGCGGCGGCAGCGCGCCGGACGCGATCACGGTGGACACCGGCGCCGTCCCGCCCGGCATCGAGAAGATCGTCGTCACGGCGAGCCCGGACGCCGCGGGCCAGTCCTTCCAGGGCATCGAGCCCACCGCCACGATTCGCAACGCGGACGACGGCTCGGTCCTCGCCACCTTCACCCCGCCCCAGCTCGGCGCGGAGACGGCCCTGGTCATCGTGGAGATCTATCTGCGCAACGGCGCCTGGAAGGCCCGCGCGGTAGGCCAGGGCTATGCGAACGGCCTCGCGGGCATCGCCACGGACTTCGGCGTCTCGGTCGAGGAGCCCGCCCCGGCCGCCGCGCCCCCGGCGCCCGCCGCCCCCGCCATGGCGCCCCCGTCCGGCCCGCCGGTCCAGGGCCCGCCGCCGCCCGCCGCGGCCCCGCAGCACGCGGCCCCGCAGGCCCCCGCGGCCCCGGCCGCCCCCGCGCCCGGCGCCGGGAAGATCAATCTGGACAAGGGGCGCGTCAGCCTCCAGAAGAACCAGACGGTGTCCCTGGTGAAGGGCGGCCGCCCGCTGCTCTCCCAGGTCAAGATGGGCCTGGGCTGGGAGCCCGCGTTCCGCGGCAAGGACATCGACCTGGACGCCTCGGTCATCGCGTACGGCCCCCAGCGCAACCACATCGACAGCTGCTACTTCGGCAAGCTGTCGATCCTGCACGGCTCCATCAAGCACTCCGGTGACAATCTCACCGGCGAGGGCGGCGGTGACGACGAGGTGATCGTCGTGGACCTCGGCCGTCTCCCCCAGGAGGTCAGCGGCCTGGTCTTCACGGTGAACTCGTTCTCGGGCCAGAAGTTCACGGAGGTCGCCAAGGCGTACTGCCGCCTCATCGACGCGGCCACCGGCGAGGAGCTGGTCCGCTTCGACCTGACGAACGCGGAGGCGCAGACCGGCGTGATGATGGCGAAATTGATCAAGCAGTTCTCCGGCGAGTGGGAGATGACCGCCATGGGCGACTTCGTCAAGTCCCGCACGGTCCGCGGCATGGTAAAGCCCGCCGCCCAGGCGCTGTAGCCGCAGGCGGGGCGGGGGCCGAGTCACGTCTCGGCGCCCGCCCCCCTGTCAGTGCGCCCAGGGCCAGTCCGCCGAGCGGCCCGCCTCCAGGAGGTGCACCGTGCGGAAGGCGGCGTCGGTGAGGCCGCCGAAGACGTGGCGGCCCGCCGTGCCGGAGGCGCCGTGGCCCTCGCGGTAGCCCGCCAGGTTCCAGGTGTAGACCGGGACGTGCGCCGGGACCTGGTCGGTCGGGTCGCCGTGGTGGCTGTACGCGGCCTGCTCGTCGGTGACGATCAGGACGCGGTCGTGCCCGCGGTAGTGACGGCGCACGGCACCCGTGGTGTCGGTGCCGCCGAGGCTGTCGAAGCGCTCCAGGACCTTCAGGACGGACTCGCCCCGCCGGTACGCCACCGGCGCGCTGCGCGTGCCGAACTGCACGAGGTCGGCGTCGGCCGCCCGCAGCGCGAGGGCCGTACCGAACACGGCGGCGGCGTCCGCCCGGTTGAGCTGCGAGCGCTCCGACAGCGGCGACCACATCGACCCCGAGCGGTCCACCAGGATCAGCGAACGGCCCGGCAGCCCGGGCACGTTGGCCAGCGAGTGGCCGAGCGCCCGCTCCAGCGCGTACCCCCAGCGCAGCGACGGCGCGTGCTGGTACGCGGCGAGGTAGCGCAGCGGGAACTGCCGCGAGCGCGCCACCTCGTCGGGGTCGGCGAGCTTCGCCGCGGCCCGCGCCGCGACCTCGTCGCCGACACCAGCCTCGTCGAAGTTCCGCAGATTGCGCACCAGGGCCATCGTGCCCATGGACGGGATCACGGCCTCCCAGGCCGCCCGGTCCATCGGCCCCTGGAGCCAGCCCGCGAGCGCCTCCCAGGTCATGCCCGCGGCGGCGAGCCGCTCCGCGCCGCCCGCGCCCGTGACGACGCGGCGCCGCTTGGCGACGCGCAGCGCCATCAGGTCGCGGTGGGCCGCGAGCGTGCTGAGGGACCCGGGGACGACGGCGTCCTCCGGGTGGTGCCGCCGGTCGAGCGCGTACTGGAACAGGTCGCCCTGCCACGGCTTGGCCGGGTCGGGCGTGGGGTGCGTGAGGTTCAGGACGTCGCCGAAGCGGTAGCCCTTGGACGGCGTGTCGTACTTCAGGAGCGAGCGCTGCGAGTAGAGGCGGCGCACGGCGTCGGCGATGCCGCGCTTCACGGGCTTGGGCACGTTGCGCCCGTAACGGGACGTCCAGTAGCCGAGCAGCTCGCCGGGCTCGTCCGGGCGGCGCAGCACGGAGGCGACGACCTGGCGGTTGGCGGGGCCTTCGACGGCGCCCGCCGCGAGCCGTGCGTGGACGTACTCGGCCGCGCCGACCAGGGACGCCGTCCTCATGTTGCCGTCGCCGCGCAGCCAGCCGAGCAGGCCCGCGGTCCACTCCGGGTCCGCGACGGCCAGCTCGCGCACCAGGGCGGCGAACCGGTCGTCGCGGGCCTCGCCGCTCTCGTAGTACGTATCCTGCGTCACGAAGTTCGCGACCGCGAGCAGGAAGAGTTCGGAGCGTGCGTCCCGGACGTGGCCCCGGCCGCCCTCGTGGGTGCGGGTGACCACGCCGGTCGAGCGGACGGGCGAGGCGGGCGGCGCCTTGGCCGCCTTGGCGTTGAAACGCGCCATGGTGAATTCCCCCGAATTCGAAGCCTCCCGAGATCACCTCGGCGGCGGCGTCGTTTCGGAAGAGGAAGGAGCCGCAGCCATCGCACCGGGAGGCGCGAGCGTCTGTGCGTGTCCAGAGATCGAGGTCGGCGGAACTGACGTGTGGTGCTCTGGCCCCTGAGCTACACCGGCGTGCAGTGCCGGTGGCGGGACTCGAACCCGCGACCTCCCCGTTAGCAGCGGAAGTAAGTCCTGCCTGCGCACCTGGACATGACTCACTCTAGGAGCGCGGGCTCACCCGGCGCCAAGGGTTTTCCCGAGGACACGGCCCTGCCCCGGCCGGGGTCAGGGGCGCTGGCGGCGCCAGGGGCCGGTGATCGCGAACATGATGCCGGGGGTCTGGATGTTCGCGTACAGGGTCCTGCCGTCCGGCGAGAAGGTGACGCCGGTGAACTCGCTGTAGGCGGGCTTCTCGGGCGTGCCCTCGTTGAGTTCGTTGCGGGCGATCGGGTACGTGCGGCCGCGCTCGGTCGCGCCGAACAGGTGCTGGATCCCGTCGCCGTCCTCGGCGAGGACGAGCCCGCCGTAGGGCGAGACGGTGATGTTGTCCGGCCCGTCGAAGGCGCCGTCCTTGCCGGGGTCCTGGTTCACGCCGAGCAGCACCTTCAGGGTGAGGGTGCGACGGCCCGGGTGGTAGAACCACACCTGCCCGTCGTGCTGCGCGCCGGGGCTCTCGGCACGGGCGTACGAGGAGACGATGTACGCGCCGCCGTCGCCCCACCACATGCCTTCGAGCTTGCGGGCGCGCGTGACGGCACCGGTGGTGAACTGCTTGCGGACCGAGACGGTGCGGGCGTCGCGGTCGGGGACCTCCACCCAGTCGACGCCGTACACGGTGCCGATCTTCGTGGCCCGGGACAGGTCGTCGACGAACCGGCCGCCGGAGTCGAAGCACTTGGGCGCCTTCAGGACGCCCGCGTCGTCGGCGAGGGAGCGCAGCTTGCCGCGGCCGTGCTTGTAGCCGTGCGGCGGAGTCCAGCGGTAGAACAGGCCGTTGGGGCCCGCGGCGTCCTCGGTCAGATACAGGTGGCCGCGCTTGGGGTCGACGACGACGGCCTCGTGGGCGTAGCGGCCGAGGGCCTTGACGGGCCGGGGGTCGCGGTTGGCGCGCCGGTCGTAGGGGTCGACCTCGAAGACATAGCCGTGGTCCTTGGTCATGCCGTTCTGACCGGCCTTGTCCTCGGTCTCCTCGCAGGTCAGCCAGGTGCCCCAGGGGGTGGAGCCGCCCGCGCAGTTGGTGCTGGTGCCCGCGATGCCCACCCACTCGGCGACCTGACCCCCGCGCCGGTGCTCGACGACGGTGCAGCCGCCGGAGGCCGCCGGGTCGTAGACGAGTCCTTCGGTGAGCGGGACGGGGTACTTCCACTTGGCGCGGGCGCCGCTCAGTTCGTGGTTGTTGACGAGCAGCGTCACCCCGCGCGGCCCGTCGAAGGTGGCGGTGCCGTCGTGGTGGGAGGGCGTGAACTCGCCCGTCTCCAGCTTGGTCCTGCCGCTGTACGTGAGGACGCGGTACGAGAATCCGGCGGGCAGGGCGAGCAGGCCCGCGGGGTCGGGCACGAGCGGGCCGTAGCCGGGCCCGCCGTGGCCGCCGTGGCCGTGGCCGTCCGCGTCGCCCACGTCGAGGTCCTGGGCGGCGAGCGCGCCGGGCGCGGTGGCGAGCGCGCCGACGCTGCCGGCGAGCGCGACGCCCGCCCCGGTGAGCGCGGATCGTCTGGCGAAGTCCCTGCGGGTGAGCGACATGGTTTCTCCTCGGGCCTGAGGGAGCGGATGCGGGCGTTCGGCCTGTCCCACGGAGTGTGCGTACCGCCGGGCCGCTGCCGGCGCCAGATTCCCGCTCACGTATAAACGGCGGTTGAACACGGTCCGACTTCGGCGGTCGACTTCCGGAGTACGGCGTTCCAGCAGTGCCACCCCTTGGCGAACCAGGAGATCCGTATGACTGTGCAGAGCACCGGCCGCCGCGTTCTGGTCAGCGGCGCCTCACGAGGGCTCGGCCGGGCCCTCGCCCGGGCGTTCGCGGACAACGGCGACCGCGTGGCGGTGCACTTCGGGGCGCGCGAGGAGGAGGCGCGCGCGACGCTCGACTCGCTCACGGGCGCCGGGCACGCGCTGGTCGGCGGCGATCTGTCGGACCCGGCGGGGGCGAAGGACGTCGCGGACCGCGCGGCCGCGGCGCTCGGCGGCATCGACGTGCTCGTCAACAACGCCGCCGTGAACCTGCCGCACCCGCCCGCCACCACCTCGTACGAGGACTGGGCGGACCTGTGGCAGCGGCACACCGCCGTCAACCTGCTGGCCACGGCGAACCTCAGCCACCTCGCCGCGCACCGGATGATCGGCCAGGGCACGGGCGGGCGGATCGTCAACATCGGCTCGCGCGGCGCCTTCCGTGGCGAGCCCGAGCACCCGGCGTACGGCGCGACGAAGGCGGCCGTGCACGCGCTCGGCCAGTCCCTCGCGGTGGCCCTCGCGCCGCACGGCATCGCGGTGGCGTCGGTGGCGCCCGGCTTCTTCGCCACCGAGCGGGTCGCGCACCGCCTCGGCGGCGCGGAGGGCGAGGCCATCCGGGCGCAGAGCCCGTTCGGGCGCGCGGGCACCGCGGAGGAGATCGCGGCGGCGGTACTCTGGCTGGCCTCGCCCGCGGCGGAGTGGGCCTCAGGCACGGTCATGGACCTCAACGGCGCCTCGTACTTGCGGACTTGAGCGCGCCGATCAGAGGCCCGCACGCCGTCGCCCGGTGACGGACGGCGGCGTGTGACCGGCGGATTCAGCCCGTCCGGCGTTTGAGGACGAGCGCGCCAGCGCGATCAAGGGCGGGCGGGAGAGACCCAGGTGGGGGCGGGCCCCTGCCCGGGTGGGGCTAGGCCTGTTGCGACCTGGCCTTGAAGGCCGCCTTGCGGGCCTCCTTGGCCACCTGCTTGTCCGAGTGCAGCCGCCCCATCGCCTCCAGGACCTCCGCCGTGGCGGGGTGGTCGACCCGCCACGCCGCGGCGAAGAACCCGCTGTGCTGGGCGGCGAGCCCCTCGACGAGCGCGCGCAGCTCGTCGGAGTTCCCCTCGGCCGCCAGCTGTGCCGCGACCGTGTCGATGGTCAGCCAGAACACCATGCCCTCGGAGGGGGCGGGCACGTCAGCGGCCCCGTGCTCGGCGAGCCACACCCGGGCGAGCCCGCCGAGTTCGGCGTCGTCGAGGACCTCGCGCAGGGCGGGCTCGGCCGTGCCCCCGACGAGGGAGAGCGCCTGCTGGCAGTGGAGGCGCCGCAGCGGCGCGCCCTCGTCCGCCCCGCGCGCGGCGGCCAGCAGCTCCCGGGCCGCGGCCAGCGGCTCGCGCCCGGCGAGCCACCGCTCGATCTCGGCCTGCGCGGCGGCCCGCGGGAACGCGGCGGTGGCGTCGAGCAGCGAGTCGGCGCCCTTGTCCGCGAGGTCGCCGACGGCGGGCGCGTCGACCCCGGCCTCCAGCATCCGCGCCCGCACCCCGTACAGGCCGAGCGGCGTCAGCCTGACCATGCCGTAGCGCGTGACGTCCTCGTCGTCGACGGGCGGCAGCGGCTCCCCCGCGGACCCGGCGGCCTCGTCGACGTCAGCCATGAGGGCCTCGTCCACGGGCTGGTACTCGACGAGCCCGACGGGTTCGAACATCCGGAACTGGTCGTCGAGGCGCATCATCGCGTCGGAGACCTGCTCCAGGATGTCGTCGGTGGGCTCGCCCATGTCGTCCGGCACGATCATGGAGGCGGCGAGGGCGGGCAGCGGCACCGCGCCGTCCTCGGGGGCGCCCTCGCTGACGGTGAGCAGATACAGATTGCCGAG
This sequence comes from Streptomyces sp. NPDC053474, assembly GCF_044544845.1. Taxonomy (NCBI): domain Bacteria; kingdom Bacillati; phylum Actinomycetota; class Actinomycetes; order Kitasatosporales; family Streptomycetaceae; genus Streptomyces; species Streptomyces sp. NPDC053474. Next base: position 37,059 of record NZ_JBITXV010000021.1, on the reverse strand, counting down.
GACGCCCTCCAGGAACTCGGCCTCGGCCTGCGGGTCCCAGCCGAGCTCGGAGAAGTCGATCTCGCCGCCGCCCTGGATGACGTCGACGAGGTCCTCCAGGTCGGGCACCGTCGCGTCGGCGAAGACGGTGTCCAGGGCGCCGAGCCAGATGCCGAGGACGTCCTGCGGGCCGCCCGAGGTGATCAGGGCGAGGTCCTCGCCGGTGGCGACGGTGCCCTCGGCGTCGTCCTCGTCGGCGTCCTCGACCTCGACGAGGCCGGTGTCGACGGCGACCCGCCACGCCTCGCTCGCGTACGCCGCCGCGTCCCCGGCCTCCAGGCCGTCGGCCCCGTCGACGAGCCCGAGCTCGGCCGCCGCCGCGGGCAGCTGCTCGTCGACGAGCTCGCCGCCCGCGCCGACCCGCGTGTCGGGCCCGGCCCAGCGGGCGAGCCGCACGGCGCGGGCGAGCAGGGGGGTCGCGAGCGCGTCCCGCGCGAGCTCCGCTTCTGAGTGCAGCAGCACCGGCGGCAGGGTGGCGGGGCTTTGGGGCATCGGCTGGTTCTCCTGACGGGCCTGACGGGGTACGGGTCTGCTGCGTGAAGCCTAGACGGGTTTGCCCCGTCACCGCCCACCGCGCCGCCCGCGCCCACCTCCCCCGGGGCCACCCCGGGCCCCACTCCCCCGACACCTCCGCGCCCCACGCCCCCAGGCCTCCGCGCACCACGCCACCCGGGCCTCCGCCCGCGTCCCGCCCGGCCTCCGCCCGTCCGTCGCCTGCGGGTCCGTCGTGGCCGATCGCGCAGTTCCCCGCGCCCCTAAAGGGCACCTCCACCCAGGCCTCCGCGCCGCCCGGGCCTCCACCCTCCCGTCCCCTGCGAGTTCGTCGTGGCCGATCGCGCAGTTCCCCGCGCCCCTAAAGGGCGCTCCGCCCAAGCCTCCGCCCACGGCGCCCGCGGCGTCCCCCGCTTGGGGCTCTTTGTGTTGGTTCATGCACCTGTCAGGAAACGTACAGGCGCGGGACACCGGTCCGACCTTGACAACTCCCCTGGTCGCACCGGAGATTGACGCGCGTAGAGCGCCACCTGCCCGGACCGCGTGAGCCTCTGCCCCTCAATCCCGAACCCCGGAGTCCTCGATGTCCCACATATCCCGATCCCGCATGCCCAGATCCGCCGCCGTGAGCGCGGTCGTCGCCACCGCTCTCGCCGCCGGTCTGCTCGCCGCCACCAGCTCGTCGGCCGCCTCCACCGGCTCCTCGGACGCCGACGAGGTGCGCGTGCACGACATCCAGGGCGGCACGCGCCTGTCCCCGCTCGCGGGTCAGCAGGTCGCCGACGTGCCGGGCGTCGTCACCGGAGTGCGGACGTACGGCTCGAAGGGCTTCTGGATCCAGGACGCGCAGGCGGACGGCGACCCCGCCACCAGCGAGGGCGTCTTCGTCTACACCGGCACCGCGCCGACGGTGAAGGCGGGCGACGCGGTCCGCGTATCCGGCACGGTCACCGAGTACGTCCCCGGCGGCGGCGCCTCCGGCAACCAGTCCCTCACGCAGCTCACCAAGCCGACCGTGACCGTCGAGTCCTCGGGCAACGAGCTGCCCGCCCCCGTCACGATCAGCGCCAAGTCGGTGCCGTCCGCGTACGCGCCCGCCGGTGACCCGGCCGACGGCAACAGCGTCAACAAGCTGCCGCTGCGGCCCCGCGCGTACGCCCTGGACCTGTACGAGTCCCTGGAGGGCATGAACGTACGCGTCGGCTCCTCGCGCGTGGTCGGCGCGAGCGACCCGTACAACGAGCTCTGGGTGACCGTGAAGCCGCACGAGAACACCACGCGGCGCGGGGGCGCGCGCTACGGCTCGTACGAGGCGCAGAACACCGGGCGGCTCCAGATCCAGCAGCTGGCCCCGGTCTCCGAGCGGCCGTTCCCGAAGGCGGACGTCGGGGACGCCCTGACCGGGACCACCGAAGGGCCGCTGGACTTCAACCAGTTCGGCGGGTACACGCTCGCCGCGCGCTCCCTCGGCGGGGTCGTGAGCAAGGGCCTGGAGCGGGAGCGGACCCGGCCGCAGCGCGAGCGCGAGCTCGCCGTGGCGACGTACAACGTGGAGAACCTGGACCCGGGCGACCCGCAGGCCAAGTTCGACGCCCTCGCGCAGGCCGTCGTCACGAACCTCGCCTCGCCGGACATCGTGGCCCTGGAGGAGATCCAGGACAACAACGGCGCGAAGAACGACGGCACGGTGGCCGCCGACCAGACCCTGAGGAAGTTCACGGACGCCATCGCCGCGGCGGGCGGCCCGCGCTACGCGTGGCGCTCGGTCGACCCGGAGAACAACAAGGACGGCGGCGAGCCCGGCGGCAACATCCGCCAGGTCTTCCTCTACAACCCCGAGCGGGTGTCCTTCACCGACCGCCCGGGCGGCGGCGCGACCACGCCGACGGACGTCGTGCGCGAGGGCAAGCGCGCCGCGCTCACCCGCTCGCCCGGCCGGATCGACCCGGCGAACGAGGCGTGGACCAACAGCCGCAAGCCGCTCGCGGGCGAGTTCGCCTTCCGCGGCAAGCCCGTCATCGTGATCGCCAACCACTTCGCGTCCAAGGGCGGCGACGAGTCCCTGACCTCCCACCACCAGCCGCCGACCCGCTCCTCCGAGGTCCAGCGCGTCAAGCAGGCCACGGCGGTCAACGCCTTCGTGCGCAAGGTCCGCGCGGCCGAGCGGAACGCGGACGTCGTGGTCGTCGGCGACATCAACGACTTCGAGTTCTCCCCGGCCACCCAGGCCCTGGAGGCGGGCGGCGCGCTGCGCGCGGGCATCAAGTCCCTGCCCCGCGCCGAGCGCTACTCCTACGTCTACCAGGGCAACTCCCAGGTCCTCGACCAGATCCTGGTCAGCCCGGGCGTCGGCCGCTTCGCCTACGACAGCGTCCACGTGAACGCCGAGTTCGCCACCCAGAACAGCGACCACGACCCCCAGATCGTCCGCTTCAAGCCGTAGGTCCCACGCCGAAGGCGAACCGGTACCGCTTGGCGGTGCCGTCCGCCACCGCGCCCCCGGCCTCTCGCGTCCACTGCGCGTACGTGAGGCCCCGCGTCCCGTCCGTGCTCAGATGCGCGTGGGCGGCGACCAGCCCGGGAACCCCGGCGTGCGCGGCCAGCGAGGCGTCCGCCCACTCCCGGCGACGGTCGAGGTCCGCCCCTGCGAGGTCGGCCTCGACCGTCGTGAAGCCCGTGGGCACGCCCGCCCCCGGGCCCACGCTGCGGTAGCGGCTCGTCTTCGTCAGGCCGACCCGCTCGATCCCCGGCACCGCCGCGTCGATCTCCGCGTTCCGCTCGTCGCGCCCCCGCGCGAAGAAGTCCTGGTAGGCCTGCTCGTCGCGCCACTGCGAGTGGTGCATCAGGGTCTGGCCGTCGAGTCCCTCGTACACGCTGTACGACAACAGCCCCTCGTGCGGCCACTCCCGGCTCTCCCAGGCGCGGGCGATCGCGGCGACCGTGGCGCGCTGCCGCTCGGGCGTGCCGAGGCGCCAGGTGCTGAAGAAGGTCAGGCCCGCGTCCCCGGCGAGCGGGGCGGGGGGCGTGGTCAGGCGCTGCGTCATCGGGGTCCTCCGAGGTCAGTAGGGGTGCGGGACCGCCGTTCGGCTGCCCGTACCGCCTACGTTCCAAGGTCAACCAAGGTTGAGGTCAAGCCCGTTCCGGCAGCGTCACCACGGCGAGGCCCGGCCGCTTCGCGGTGTGCCCGTCGTTGCGCGGCACGCGCCACCGCCAGGCCCGCCGCCGCACCCACGGCCCCGCCGCCCCCGCGAGCCACCGCACCTCCTGCGCCGCGCCGCCGAGCGCGGAGACCGGCGCGAGCGGCGGCAGCGGCCGCGCCCAGTCCGCGTACCCGGGGACGCCGAGCGCGTCGGCGACGCCCGCGGCGATCCGGGCGTGGCCGAGCGGGCTCGCGTGCATCCGGTCGCGGCTCCACAGCCGCGGGTCGGCCGTGATCCGCTGCGGGAACAGGTCGAGCACGATGACGCCGTGCCGGTCGGCGGCCGCGCGGATGCGGGCGTTGAGGTCCATCACGCGGGGCTGCGCGCGGCGCGCGAGCGGGGCGATGCGGCCGATGTCGGGGATGGTCACCGTGGCCACGCAGGCGCCCGCCCCGGTGAGCTCGGCGAACATCTCCTCCATGGCGCGGGCCGTGCGCGCCGCGTCGTAGCCAGGGCCGACCAGGTCGTCGACCCCGGCCACCACGGTCGCGAGGTCCGGCTTCAGGGCCAGGGCGGGCCCGAGCTGGTCGTCCTTCACCCGCTCCGTGACGCGGCCGCGCACCGCGAGGTTGGCGTACGAGAAGTCCGGGTGGCCGAGGGCGAGGATCTCCGCGAGCCGGTCCGCCCAGCCACGGTAGCCGCGGTGTTCGTCACCGTCGCCGAGCCCTTCGGTACGGCTGTCTCCGACGGCGACGTACCGCGCGTACGGATGCGAGGTCATGGCCCGAGGGTCCTGCGGAGTCGAGCGCTCCGTCAACGAGGCGTCGGCTCCCCCGGCGCACTCCGGCCACCGCCCGCCCCTCCCCGCTCAGGCGCCCCCCGCGCGGGGCGGCCCCGGCCCCTGGTCCGGCTCGCGCAGCCGCGCCAACTCGCTCTGGAACCAGTCGAGCCGGGCCTGGAGCAGCGCCGCCTCCGCGGTCAGCTCGGGCAGGCCGAGGCCCGTCGGGGCCGCCCCGGGCACCCCGGGCGCCGCGGTCACCCGCAGCCCCTCGCCCGCCGCGGCCGCGAACCCGGCCAGGGACACCGCCGCCCGGCCGCCGCCGCGCCCGCACCGGCCGCACACCCCTTCGAGGGCCCGCCAGCCGGGTCTGCCCCAGCCCGCGTCGGCGAGGCCCGTGGCGGCCGCGCCGCAGTCGCAGGGCCGCACGGTCACCGAGCGGACCCGCTGGCGCGCGGAGCGGAAGCCCCGCTCGAAGCGGATGTACGCGCCGAGCACCGCGACCTCGAGGAGGGCGGCCGTGCGGTGCTCCGCGGTGCACAGCAGCCCCTCGGCCTCGGCGCGGGCGTGCACGCAGTGGAAGCCGCAGTCGCAGCGGCGGTGCGGCGCGCGGTGCCGTCTGCCGTAGGCGCAGCGGGCCTCGTCGAGCACGCCGTAGGGCAGGCTGCCGCCCAGGGAGATGCCGGTGAAGGCGGCCCGGGTGCCGTCGTGGGACAGCATCGGGTGGGCGATCTTGTATCCGGTCGGCGGCTCCTTCGGGCGTTCCTCGGGAAGCCGGAGACTCATCGTCCGACGGTCACCTCACGCGCGGCGGCCGCCTGCCGCTCCTCGGCGTCCAGGACGAGCTCGGGGGTCTCTTCGTCGGCCGCCGCGCTCCCGCGGGGCTCTTCCTCGGCGATTCCGGTGGCGAGTGCCTTGCCCAGCCTCATGCTGCCTCCTGTACGCGCGGTACGCGACGGACGTGTTCGCCTGGCTCCCGCCATGGTGACGCATTCCGGGGCGGATTGGCACCGCGCGTGCCGCCCGTGCGGCCCGCCGACCGGGGCGTGGTCGGCGGGCCGCTCTCCCCTCCCGCGACAGGGCAGGCGCGGGAGGCGTGCGGGACGGGCGGGCTCAGCGCGCGGTGAGCAGCGGCGTCCAGCGCCCGGGGTCGTCGTCCGAGGGCTTGCGGAAGTCGCTGAGCGGCACGACCTTCCCCTTGCCGACGGTGACCATGACGAGCCGGGTGCGGTACTCGTTCTTGCCCGCGCACCGCTCGGTGGCGCAGGCCCAGGCGATGAGGCGCTTGTTGTCGGCCCAGGCGAGCTGCTGCATGCCGGGGACGCTGCCCACCTTCCGGCCGGTCTTCGGGTCGAGGAGCGGCGAGCCCTTGTCGTCGCCGTCGCCGGCGAGGAGCTTGCCGTCGGGCGAGAGGCCCGCCCGCGGCCAGCCCGCGTACTTCTCGCCCGCGGGCGCCTTGGTCTTCTCGCCGTCGAGGGTGTACCAGTGGCGGCTCGGGTTCTCGGGGGCCGAGGCGTCCCGGGTGTCCCCTATGTCGCCCTCCGGGACCTCCTTGCCGTCCGTGAACTCGACGTCATCGCCGTCCGTGATCTCGGCCGGGGACTCCGCGACCTCCTGTGTGTAGAGCTTCGTACCGTCGTGGGACCACTCCAGGTCCTCGCGCGGATTGCCCTCGTAGGTGCCCCACTTGTCCGGCTTCGGCTGCCGCAGCGCGTGGAAGGGGCCGACCTCGCCGGTGCCCGCGTCGATCACGTAGAAGCCGGTGCGGCTGCCGTGGCGGCGCGGCTCGTCGTGGGGGAACTGCTTCGGCGGCGCCAGGAGGCGGTCCGGGTTCTTGCTGTACGAGGTCGCGACGAGCCGCTTGCCGTCGGGCGACCACTCGACGCCCGCGACGGGCCGGTCCGGGGTGATCCAGCGCTCCACCTCGCCGGTTGCGAGGTCGAGCAGGCCGATGCGCCGGGCGGGCAGTTCGCCCTCCAGGACGGCGGCGGTGCGCATGCCGGGGGCGACGTCGGCCCAGGCCCACTTCTCGTCGGCCTTCTCGTACGTCCCGGTCTTCCGGTTCAGCAGCGTGTAGCGGCGCTTGAACAGCTCGTCGCCGTTGGACTGCTTGACCGTGCTGGTCGTGTAGTACCCGGACACCGCGGTGTTCCCCGCGGCGATCAGGTCGCGCGGCGGCGACTGGTCCGGGTGCCCGATGACGTCGCTGTTCAGCGACCCGCTGGCCGGGCCCGCCTCGTCACGCCCGGGGCCGTCGCCGGGCAGGCTCGTCACGGCCACGGCGATCGCGGCCGCCGTCACGGCGGCGGCCCCCACGACGCCGCGCCGGTTGCGCCGCCGCCGGGCGGTCAGGACCCGGTCGGTGAGGTCGCCCCGCGGCGTGCCGCCCGCCGCGGCCTCCTCCTGGAGCGCCTCGCGCACCAGCTGCTCTACGTTCACGGACGTACCTCCACAGGTGAGATGTCACGGGGCGGCGCGGCCGCGGCGGGCGCCGGGCCGAGCGCCGCCAGCTCGGGCGCGAGGGCGCGCAGCCGGGCCAGCGAGCGGTGCGCGGTGCTGCGGACCGTGCCGACGGAACAGCCGAGGATCCGGGCCACCTCGGCCTCCGGCAGGTCCTCGAAGTACCGCAGGACGAGCACGGAGCGCTGGCGCGGGGTGAGCCGAGCGAGCGCGCCGCGCATCACGACGCGCAGTTCGGCGGCGCCCTCCCCGCCGTCGCCCGCCCGTTCGGGGAGCTCGGCGACGGCCACTTCGCGGCGCGGCCACTTCAGCCGCCACCGGCTGACCTGCTGCCGGTAGAGGACCTGGCGGACGTACGCCTCGGGCTCGTCGAGCCTGCTCCACCGGTCGGCGACCTTCACCAGGGCGTTCTGCAGCAGGTCCTCCGCGGCGTGCCGGTCGCCGCCGCTGAGCAGGACGGCGGTCCTCAGCAGGGCGCCGGACCTGCTCTCCACGAACTCGCGGAAGCGTTCCTGGCTTTCGGCATCCATCGTCACCTTCTCTTCTCCGGCGGCCTCACTGCCCCCTCTGCTGTGGATGACGTGCGAGGACCCGCGTCGCTATGCCTGGGGCGCGACGCGGGTCCTGGGAAAGGCGGGGCGTGGGGTCAGTGCTTCGGACCGAAGCCCTTCCCCTTGGTCCATGTGAGCCGGTCCGCGTGGTACTTGAACGTGACCTGCTTGCCGTTCTTGGTGATGTCGGCCCTGGCCCAGCCGTCGAAGCCCTTCGTGATGTGGTGCTCCCACTTCGTCAGGCGCCCGGTGGCGACCGCGGCGAGCGACTCCTGGGGCGGCTCGCCGTCGTAGCAGTAGGTCCCCCAGTCGGCGATCGCCGCGACGGTACCGGCGCGGTGCTTGAGCGTGATGCCCTGGCAGACGTCGGTCTTGGTGCGGTACACGGCCTTGGGCTTGGACCAGCCGCGCGCCTTGGGGCTGTAGTCCTGGACGTACAGCCCCTTCTTCTTCAGGTAGTGCATGGCGACGCGGCGGCCGTCCGGCAGCTTCACCTGGGACTCGTACGGCGTCGGGGAGCCGCTCCAGTGGATGTCGGAGTGCTGGAGCTTGTAGCTGTGCCCGCTGGTCGTCGCACGGGCCTCGGCACCCCCGACCCCGAGCCCCACGACGAGCACGACGGCCGCCCCACCCGAGACCGCCGCTCGCATTGCTGTCCTACGCATGTTGTTCCCCTCCCTTGGAGCGCCCCGAAGGGGCGCGGTGCGGTGACATCTGCGGCTCCGCCGCGTGGGCGCGCCCAGCCACAACCGGCCCGCAGAATCACACCGCACCCCGGGCACCCGAACTCAGTTGTGGCTGTGCAGTACGTCGTTCAGGCCACCCCACACCGCATTATTGGGCCGCGCCTCAACGGCCCCGGTGACGGAGTTCCGTCGGAAGAGGATGTTCGAGGCCCCGGACAGCTCACGGGCCTTGACGATCTGCCCGTCGGGCATGGTCACGCGCGTACCGGCCGTGACGTACAGACCCGCCTCGACGACGCACTCGTCACCGAGGGCGATGCCGACCCCGGCCTCGGCGCCGATGAGGCAGCGCTCGCCGATGACGATGCGGACGTTGCCGCCGCCGGACAGGGTGCCCATGGTGGAGGCGCCGCCGCCGATGTCGGACCCGTCGCCGACGACGACACCGGCGGAGATCCGGCCCTCGACCATCGAGGTGCCCAGCGTGCCCGCGTTGAAGTTCACGAAGCCCTCGTGCATCACGGTGGTGCCCTCGGCGAGGTGCGCGCCGAGCCGGACGCGGTCGGCGTCGCCGATGCGGACGCCCTTGGGGGCGACGTAGTCCGTCATGCGCGGGAACTTGTCGACGCTCGTCACCGCCAGGTGCAGGCCCTCGGCGCGGGCGTTCAGGCGGACCTTCTCCAGGTCGTCGACGGCGACCGGGCCCAGCGAGGTCCAGGCGACGTTGGCGAGGAAGCCGAACATGCCGTCCAGGCTGGCGCCGTGCGGCTTGATCAGGCGGTGGCTGAGCAGGTGCAGCCGCAGATAGACGTCGTGCGCGTCCAGCGGCTTCTCGTCGAGCGAGGCGATGACCGTACGGACGGCGACGACCTCCACGCCGCGGCGGGCGTCCGGGCCGATCGCCTTCGCGGCGCCCTCGCCGAGCAGCTCCACGGCACGCTCGGCGCTCAGCCGCTCGCTCCCGGCGGGGCCCGGCTCGTCGACGAGCTCGGGGGCGGGGAACCAGGTGTCGAGCACGGTGCCGTCGGCGGCGATGGTGGCGAGCCCGGCGCCCACGGCGCCGGTGGTGCGGGAAGCAGTCGTATCGGTCATGGGTGAAAACCTAACCGGGGCGGGGGCGCGGAGGCTAACCGGTGGGGGTGGGCGTCTCGTGGGCCGAGCGCCGGACCGCCGCCCCGGCACCGGGCGCCCCTGGTCGGGACGCCCGCCCCGCCCCCAGGAGCAGCACCCCGGCCGCGCCCGCGAGCACCGCGCACACCGGCCACAGCGCCCCCGGCGCAACGGTGTACAGCGCACCGCCCAGCGGGGCGGACAGCACGACGCCGCTCACCGAGACGCCCGCATACAGGCTCTGGAACCGCCCCTGGGCATGGGCGGGTGCGCTGTCGGCCACGTACGCCGTTGCGGGCGTCTTGTACAGCACCTCCCCGGCGGTGAGCAGCAGCATCATGGCGACGGCGGTGCCGAGGCCCGTCCCGAGGGCGAGCACCCCGTAGCCCGCCCCGACGAGCAGCACGCCCCCGCCGATGATCCGCAGCGGCGTCCGCCCCCGCAGCGCCACGGTCACCGGCAGTTCGAGCAGCAGGATGAGCCCGCCGTTGATCGCGAGCAGCCATCCGTAGACGCCGGTGCCGAGCCCGTGCCGGTCGAGGTCCGCGGGCAGCGTCGAGTACTGCTGCCGGTAGACGAGGTCGGTGACGAGGATCACGGCGAGCAGCAGCACGACGGCGGGCCGCTGCCGCAGGCACGCGAGCACCCCGGGCCCGTCCGGGGCGCCGCCCTCGGTGGTGCGTCCGGCCGCGCGCGCGGGCAGCACGCGCGCGGCGTACGCGGCGAAGACGAGCGTGCCGACCCCGTCGACGACGAACAGGACGCCGTACGAGAAGCGGGCGATGAGCAGCGCGCCCAGGGGCGGGCCCACGGTGAAGCCCGCGTTGGCCGCGAACCGCATCACCGCGAAGCCCTGGCGCCGGGCCCCGTCCGGCACCATCACCGCGACGAGCGCACCGTTGGCGGCGCGCACGCAGCCGCCCGCGTACTGGCTCAGGACCGGCACGACGTACAGCAGCGCGACCGGCAGGAACGGCAGGGCCAGCACCCCGACCCCGCTGATCAGGGAGCCGAGCAGCAGGACGCGCCGGTGTCCGTACCGGTCGCCGAACCAGCCGCCGGTGAAGTTCCCCGCGACCTGCCCGGCGCCGCCGATGCCGCTGATCAGCCCCGCCTGTGCGACGGACAGACCGCGCTCGTCCGTCAGGTACACGAAGAAGTACACGAAGGTGAAGGCCACCACCATGTTGAAGAACTGACCGACGGCGAGCAGCCGCACGGTCCTCGGTACGTCGCGCAGCCCGCGCAGCATGCCACCCCCGCTAGACCCGGTGAGTTTCCGAGTTTCCGAGTGAGTTCCTTTTGGGAACGGACTATGGCAGCATGCGAAGCTCCGGGTCAACGCCCCATCGGCCCGGGGAGAGTGTGAGGGACATGCCACGGCGGACGAGCCTCGGCGACGCCCACTGCGCCATCGCGCAGGCCCTGGACGTCGTCGGCGACTGGTGGACCCTGCTGATCGTGCGCGACACGGCCCGCGGGGTGCACCGCTTCGACGCGCTCCAGAGCGAACTCGGCCTGTCCCGGAAGGTGTTGGCGGAGCGCCTGCGCCTCCTCGTGGACGCGGACGTGCTGGCCAGGGTGCCGTACCAGGACCGCCCGCCGCGCCACGAGTACCGGCTCACGCCGCGCGGCCGCGCCCTGCTGCCGGTCCTGATCGCTCTCCAGGACTGGGGGGACACCTGGGTGTTGGGAGACGGAGAGATGACGGCGACGGCGACGACGGAGTCCTCGCGGGAGGCACGGCGGGTCCATGAGCTCCTGGGCACGCGCGTGCCGGAGCTGCGGCTCCTCGCGGACGACGGCACGCCGAGCGACCCGGTGGCGGACGCGGCGTACACGGTCCTGTACTGCTTCCCGGGCGCGTACGCCCGCAAGGACGCCTATCCGCCCGGCTGGGCGATGATCCCGGGCGCGCGGGGCTGCACGCTTGAGTCGTGCACGTACCGCGACCGGCTCGCCGAGTTCGCGGCGGCGGGCGCGGCCGTGCGCGGCGTGTCCACCCAACGCCCGGACGAGCAAAGGGCGTTCGCCACCAAGGAGGGGCTGCGCTTCCCGCTCCTCTCGGACGCGGACCTGGCCCTGGCGGCGGCCCTTCGCCTGCCGACGTTCCGCGCGGCGGGCGTGAGCCGCCTCAAACGGCTGACGCTGGTCGTGGACGCCGAGCGCATGGTGCGGCACGTGCAGTACCCCGTCACCGACATCACCGCATCCGTCGACGAGGCCCTGGAGGTGGTCGACCGCCTGTCGCGGGAGCGGAGTTGATCAGCCGCGCGGGGCGTCGATGAGCCGCGCGAACATCTCCCGCGCGTAGACCGGGTCGTACGCGTCCCCGTGGAGCAGCACCTGCAGGCAGATGCCGTCCATCAGCGCGCTGATCCCGCGCGCGGTGGCGGCGTCGGTGTGCTGACGGAGCAGCGCCATAAGGCCCTCGCACCACTCGGCCGCGACCGGCCGCAGCGCGGGTCTGCGCAGGGCGGCCAGATACAGCTCGTACTCCAGCTCCACGCTCTGGCGCCGCCCGACGAGCCACTCCCCGAGCAGCGCGGCGAGTTCCTCGGCGAGGTCAGCGTCGGGGTCCCGCAGCAGGCCGCGGTCGTCGGCCGACTTCGCGTACGCCTCGTTGGCCTGCCGCAGGGCGGCGATCATCAGCTCGTCGAGGGTCTTGAAGTGGTACGTCATGGACCCGAGCGGCACATCGGCCTCGGCGGCGACGGACCGGTGGCTGAGCCCCGCGATGCCCTTCGCGCCCACCACTCGGATCGCCGCGGCGATGATCCGCTGCCGCCGCTCGGGGTCGTAGCGCCGCACCATCAGTGGGCCCCGCCCAGATTCAGCACGACGACGCCCGCGATGACGAGCACGATCCCCGAGACCTTGACCAGGTTCGCCGACTCCCCCAGGAACACCATCCCGATGGCGGCCACGGCGGCCGTCCCGATGCCCGCCCAGATCGCGTACGCGGTCCCCACGGACAAGGTCTTGAGCGTCTGCGCGAGCAGCGCGAAGGCCAGCAGATACCCAGTAACGGTGATCAGCGAAGGCCACAGCTTGCTGAACCCGTCGCTGTACTTCATGGCCGTCGTCCCGGCCACCTCCGCCGCGATGGCCGCGGCCAGCAGTCCGTATCCCATGCGTACGAGAGTACATATCGTTGCGTACGGCTGTACACAATGAGCGGCAGCAGAGGTATCACCCGCTCCGCTGTCGGTAGCGTCAGGCATCATCGCGGCATGGAGCACTCCGCACGTGATTCGGACGTCAGGGCAGCATTCACTCGGGCCATTCAGGCAGCCATGACCGAAGCGGCTCGCGAGGGCAGCACAAGGCCCACCTTGAAGAAGATCGCCCACGCCAGTCAGGGGAGTGAGCGCCCGAGCGTCAGCGCGTCGGCGGTCAGCGCATGGAAGACAGGACAACGCATTCCCTCCTCGTGGTCCGTCCTGGAATCTTTTCTCAGCGCCTTGGAGAAGGCGGCTTCGCTGCCAAGAGGAAGGTTCGATCGGCGCTCCTGGGAGCGGCTCTACAAGAGCGCACAGAGAGATCCCGTCGCCGCTGAGCACCCAGGCGTAGCGACGTTTCTCGTGCGGGAGGCCGACCCGCTCGAACTCAAGGTGCACCGAGCACGCACCACAGAGGATGGAAACGCCCCCCCTGCGTACATTCCACGTGATATCGACCCTGCCGTACGCAATGCCTTGTCCCGGTTCGGCGAAGACGGCGGCGTCCTCCTCCTCACCGGCCCCTCTACGGCCGGTAAGACGCGATGCGCCTATGAGGCGATGACCGCAACGCTGCCGGATCACCGACTGATCGTGCCTCACCATGTAACCGACCTTCCGCATGCGGTCAGCGAAGCGGTTCGTGCGGCCAGGTCCGGGACACGCTGCGTCCTCTGGCTCAACGACATGGAGCAGCACCTGGGGCCGGAGGGCCTGGCACTCAACGACATACGCGCGCTGCGCGCGGCGCGAACCGTAGTGCTCGGCACGATGCGTTCTCGCATCCGCGTTGATCTCCCTTCCCACGAACTGGTGCGACTTGCCGAAGAGTTTGAAGTCGAGCGGCTGTGGTCCCCGAAGGAACTCGAACGCGCTCGCGAGAAGCTTCGGTCCCACCGCGACGAGCGGCTGCGGCTGGCCCTCGACCAGGCAGATGACTTCGGCATCGCGGAGACACTGGCCACAGGCCCCCAGCTCTGGCGGGAGCTGCGCAGCGCATCGGTCGTGAACGGCAACCCTAGGGGAGCCGCGCTGGTCTGGACCGCGATCGATCTAGCGCTGGCGGGACTCACCGATCCGTTGTCCGTCGAACTGCTCAAGGAACTACACGAGCGGTATCTGCCAGGGCGTAACAAGCAGCTGATCGCCCCGGAGCCCTTCGGCACCGCGCTGTCCTGGGCGACGAGCCCCCGGGACGCCGTGACAAGGCTGCTGATTCCTGAAGGGGACGGCCTCAGGCCGTTCGACTACCTCCTGGACGCGCATCTGAGAGATCGAGGCCCCTCACCAGAGCTCATCCCTGACGAGATCTGGGAAGTTGCCCTCAAACAGGGTTCCCGCAAGCATCAGCGCTTTGGCATCGCTCTGGCCGCTCACGCCAACGACCGAATGGACATCGGCAGACGCGCCTTGCTGCCCCTCGCTGACGCGGGAGATGTGGACACCCTCCGCACGTTGGGACTCCTCTACGAACGGGGCGACGCGCGGGAAGCAATCGGGTGGCTTCAGCGGGCCATCGACGCCGGAGATGTCCTGTCCCTCCGCCTCATGGGCAATCTCCATTTCCGGAAGCGCGACCGGCAGACCGCGAGCGAGTGGTACAGGCAGGCAGCAGAGGCAGGGGACGAGGTTTCGCAGTCGTACTACAACTATCCGGGCGTGGACCGCAGATCCATACCGGACGAGTTGGCTCCGCCACCGGCGCCCGAGGATGAGGCGGACGGAGAAGAGGACTGGGACGAAGACCAGGAGTACGGTCCGACTGCTCGCACGCTGAAGGTACTGAAAGCCGCTTGCGACATCGTGGCCGATCTTTCGTACGACACACTCGAAGAGATCGGCGACCGCCCGGTCGACCTCGGCGACAACTACGCCTTCACCTTCAGCGACCTCCCGGTCCTGACCTGGCGCCAGGACAGTCATTGGCGTCGACAAATGGTGCGCTGTTTCGACGACTTGGCCAGTGACATCAGGGCCGGAAAGTGGCCGCAGCCCACCTGTACAGGCGAGGAGATGGCCTTGCACATAGCCGTCGATCACGCATCGAGCATGGTGATCGACGACCCCGAGCTGGTCACCTCGTTCGTAGAGGGACTGCCGGCGCACCACGACGACTGGGACTGGGGCCTGTGCCTGGACGTCCTTCTGGAAGACACCGATGTGCTGTTCCTGTACGAGCCCTGGTCCCAGGGCATCGAGGACTCCGACCACCACCTCAACCAGTTCATGGGCATCGCGAACCTTGAAGCGGAGGACTGGTTCAGGCCCTTCTACGAAGAGACCGCACGTGACCCGGAGCGGGGATTCCGCCGCTGAGCCGCCGTCCCGCCGGGAAAACCCGCTCATGCGCCCTGACCTGGGGAATCGTGCGTTGGCCCCGCAAGCGTGGTGGCCGCGTCGGCAGGGGATTCGGTTACGTGGTGCCACGCGATCGCGGCAACCGCCCTACGACGGAAGGCTCTCTTCATGCCCTTCACCTACGAGCTACTGCTCCTCGCAGGCATCCCACTGATCCTGAGCCTCGTACTGCTCATCGGGCATCTCGCGACCCTGCGAGGCTTGCGGGGTGGTCAACGCGTGGCCGCCTTCCAGGTCTTCACCGACGCGGTGAAGCGCCGCCGGTAATGCGAAGGGCCCGGCGCGCACCGCCGGGCCCTTCGTTTAGAACTGTCAGACGTTGAACCCGAGCGCCCGCAGCTGTTCGCGGCCGTCGTCGGTGATCTTGTCCGGGCCCCACGGCGGCATCCAGACCCAGTTGATCCGGAGCTCGTTGACGATGCCGTCCGTGGCGGACTTCGCCTGGTCCTCGATGACGTCGGTCAGCGGGCAGGCCGCCGAGGTGAGCGTCATGTCGATGGTGGCGATGTTGGCGTCGTCGACGTGGATGCCGTAGATCAGGCCCAGGTTGACGACGTCGATGCCCAGCTCGGGGTCGACGACGTCGTAGAGCGCCTCGCGGACCTCTTCCTCCGAGGCGGGCTTCGTCGTCAGGGTCTCGTTCTCGCTCATGCCGTCTTCCTTTCGGCGTCGGCGTCGGCCCCCAGGGCCTGTGCCGTCGCGTCCTTCCACGCCATCCAGCTCAGCAGAGCACACTTGACGCGCGCGGGGTACTTGGAGACCCCGGCGAACGCGACCGCGTCCTCCAGGACCTCCTCCATCGCGTCGTCCGGCTCCAGCTTGCCCTTGGACTGCATCAGCTCCAGGAACACGGCCTGGATCTTCTGCGCCTCGGCGAGCTCCTTGCCGACGAGCAGCTCGTTCAGGACGGACGCGCTGGCCTGGCTGATGGAGCAGCCCTGGCCCTCGTACGACACGTCGCTGATGCGCGAGCCCTCGTACTTGACGCGCAGCGTGATCTCGTCGCCGCACGTCGGGTTGACGTGGTGCACCTCGGCGTCGCCGTCGCGCAGACCACGCCCGTGCGGGTGCTTGTAGTGGTCCAGGATCACGTCCTGGTACATCGAATCCAGCTTCACTCCGAGCCAGCCCCTCAGCCGAAGAAGTTCCGTACGTGCTCCAGGCCGTCGACCAGGGCGTCGATCTCGCCGGGCGTGGAGTACAGATAGAACGACGCTCGCGTGGTCGCGGGAATTCCGTAGCGCAGGCACACGGGGCGGGCGCAGTGGTGGCCGACCCGGACCGCGATGCCCTGCTCGTCGAGGACCTGGCCCACGTCGTGCGGGTGGATGTCGCCGAGCGTGAAGGAGATCGCGGCGCCCCGGTCCTCGGCCGTGGACGGGCCGATGATCTTCAGGTCCGGGACCTCGAGCAGGCGCTTCACCGCGTACTCGGTGATCGCGTGCTCGTGCCGCTCGATCTTGTCCATGCCGATGGCCGTGAGGTAGTCCACGGCCGCGCCGAGGCCGACGGCCTGCGCGATCGGGGGCGTACCCGCCTCGAACTTGTGCGGCGCGGGGGCGTAGGTCGAGGAGTGCATGGACACCGTCTCGATCATCTCGCCGCCGCCGAGGAACGGAGGCAGGTCCTCCAGGAGCTCCTGGCGGCCCCAGAGCACGCCGATGCCCGTCGGACCGCACATCTTGTGGCCGGTGAAGGCCACGAAGTCGGCCTGGAGGGCCTGTACGTCCAGCGGCATGTGCGGCGCGGCCTGGGAGGCGTCGATCAGGACGAGCGCGCCGACCTCCTGGGCGCGGCGCACGATCGCCTCGACCGGGTTGACCGTGCCCAGGATGTTGGAGACCAGGACGAAGGAGACGATCTTCGTCTTCTCCGTGATGACCTCGTCGATGGTGGAGAGGTCAAGACGGCCGTCGTCCGTCAGACCGAACCACTTCAGCTTCGCGCCCGTGCGCTGCGAGAGCAGCTGCCACGGCACGATGTTGGAGTGGTGCTCCATCTCCGTGATGACGATCTCGGTCTCGTGGTCCACGCGGTAGGGCTCGTCGGCCCAGCCGAGCATGTTGGCCACGAGGTTGAGCGATTCCGAGGCGTTCTTGGTGAAGATCACCTCGTCGCGGCTCGGCGCGTTGATGAACGCCGCGACCTTGTCACGGGCGCCCTCGTACAGCGCCGTGGCCTCCTCGGCGAGGACGTGCACGCCACGGTGGACGTTGGCGTTGTGCTGCTCGTAGTACTCGCTGACCGCGTCGATGACCTGGCGCGGGGTCTGGGACGTGGCCGCGTTGTCCAGATAGACGAGCTTCTTGCCGTCGTGGAGAGTGCGGTCCAGGATCGGGAAGTCCTTGCGGAGCGCCTCGGCGTCGAGGAGGCCCGGCAGCTGTGTCACGAAGATGCGCCACCCTTCACGTACGCCTCGTAGCCCTCGTTCTCCAGCTTGTCGGCGAGCTCGGGGCCGCCGGACTCGGCGATGCGCCCGTTCGCGAAGACGTGGACGAAGTCGGGCTTGATGTAGCGCAGGATGCGCGTGTAGTGCGTGATGAGCAGGGTGCCCACCTCGCCCGTGTCACGGACGCGGTTGACGCCCTCGGAGACGACGCGCAGGGCGTCGACGTCCAGGCCGGAGTCGGTCTCGTCGAGGATCGCGATCTTCGGCTTGAGGAGCTCCATCTGGAGGATCTCGTGGCGCTTCTTCTCACCGCCGGAGAAGCCCTCGTTCACGTTGCGCTCGGCGAAGGACGGGTCCATCTGGAGCCCGGCCATCGACTCCTTGACCTCCTTCACCCAGGTGCGCAGCTTGGGGGCCTCGCCGCGGATCGCCGTCGCCGACGTGCGCAGGAAGTTGGAGACGGAGACGCCGGGGACCTCGACGGGGTACTGCATGGCGAGGAACATGCCCGCGCGGGCACGCTCGTCGACCTCCATCGCCAGGACGTCCTCGCCGTCGAGGGTGACGGTGCCCTGCGTGATCGTGTACTTGGGGTGGCCCGCGATGGAGTAGGCGAGGGTCGACTTGCCGGAGCCGTTCGGGCCCATGATGGCGTGCGTCTCGCCCTGCTTCACGGTCAGGTCGACACCCTTGAGGATTTCCTTGGTGCCGTTCTCGACCTCGACGGTCACGTGCAGGTCGCGGATTTCAAGCGTTGCCATGGGTGCCTCAGGACTCCTGGGAGAGGGAGACGAGCACGTCGTCCCCTTCGATCTTTACGGGGTAAACGGGGACGGGGCGCGTCGCGGGAAGGCCGGACGGCTTGCCGGTGCGGAGGTCGAACGCGGAGCCGTGCAGCCAGCACTCGATCTGGCAGTCCTCCACCTCGCCCTCGGAGAGCGAGACGTTCGCGTGCGAGCAGATGTCGTGGATCGCGAACACCTCACCCTCGGTGTGGACGACCGAGACCGGCGTGCCGTCGAGTTCCACCCGCTTCGGGGTGTCCTCCTCCAGCTCGCTCAGTCCACAGGCGCGTACGAACGTCATGCGACGGACGCCTCCAGCTCCTCTTCGATCTTCGCGATGAGCCGCTCCTCGATGTCGGCGACACCGATCTGCTGGACGAGCTCGGCGAAGAAGCCGCGGACGACGAGGCGGCGCGCCTCGTGCTGCGGGATGCCGCGTGCCATCAGGTAGAACAGCTGCTCGTCGTCGAAGCGGCCGGTCGCCGACGCGTGGCCCGCGCCGACGATCTCGCCGGTCTCGATCTCCAGGTTCGGCACCGAGTCGACCCGGGCGCCGTCCGTCAGGACGAGGTTGCGGTTCATCTCGTAGGTGTCGGTGCCCTCGGCCGAGGCCTCGATGAGGACGTCGCCGATCCACACGGCGTGCGCGGCGTCGCCCTGGAGGGCGCCCTTGTAGACGACGTTGGACTTGCAGTGCGGGACGTTGTGGTCGACCAGGAGGCGGTGCTCCTGGTGCTGGCCCGCGTCCGTGAAGTACAGGCCGAACAGCTCGGCCTCGCCGCCCGTGCCCGCGTACGCCACGCGCGGGTGGATGCGGACGACGTCACCGCCGAAGGTGACGACCACGGACTTGAAGGAGGCGTCACGGCCCACGAGCGCGTTGTGCTGCGCGACGTGCACCGCCTTGTCGTCCCAGTCCTGTACGGAGACGACGGTGAGCTTCGCGCCGTCGCCGAGGACGTAGTCCACGTTGGCGGCGAGGACCGCGTCGCCGGAGTGGTCGATCACGACGACGGCCTCGGCGAACGCGCCAAGCTCGATGACCTGGTGGCCGAAGGCGGTGCCGCCCTCGCCGCGCACGGCGATGCGGATCGGCTCGCTGAGCACCGTCTCCTTGGGGACGGTCACGACCGAGGCCTTCTCGAAGGCCGAGTACGCCTGGGCGGCGACGCGGTCCACCGGGGTACCCGCCTTGCCGAGCCGGGCGTCGTCGCGCCCCACGGTCTCCACGGTGACGCCCTCGGGGGCCTCGACCTCGACCTTGACGCCCTCGCCGGTCGCGGCGGCGGTGCCGTCGTGCAGCCCGCGCAGGCGCTCCAGCGGGGTGAACCGCCACTCCTCCTCGCGGCCGTGCGGCACCGGGAAGTCCGCCACGTCGAAGGACGGGGGCGCGCTCATGCGGGTGGCGACGGTGGACTCGGCGGCCACCGCGATGGTGCCGGCGGTCGTGGACCCGACCGGGATGTTCTGAGCCTCAGCCATGGCTGTCGTCGTGCTCTCTCTCTGCGTGTAAGTCAGTCGCTGCTTCGATGGCGGGGCCGGTGCTAGCCGACCGAGCCTTCCATCTGCAGCTCGATCAGCCGGTTGAGCTCCAGGGCGTACTCCATGGGGAGCTCCTTGGCGATCGGCTCGACGAAGCCGCGCACGATCATCGCCATGGCCTCGAACTCGGTGAGGCCGCGGCTCATCAGGTAGAAGAGCTGGTCCTCGGAGACCTTGGAGACGGTCGCCTCGTGGCCCATGGACACGTCGTCCTCGCGGACGTCCACGTAGGGGTAGGTGTCCGAGCGGGAGATCGTGTCGACGAGCAGCGCGTCACAGAGCACGTTCGACTTCGATCCGGCGGCGCCCTCACCGATCTCGACGAGGCCGCGGTACGACGTGCGGCCGCCGCCGCGCGCCACCGACTTGGAGACGATGTTGGACGACGTGTTCGGCGCCATGTGGACCATCTTGGAACCGGCGTCCTGGTGCTGGCCCTCGCCCGCGAAGGCGATGGACAGGGTCTCGCCCTTGGCGTGCTCGCCCATCAGGTAGACGGCCGGGTACTTCATGGTGACCTTGGAGCCGATGTTGCCGTCGATCCACTCCATGGTCGCGCCCTCGTAGGCCACGGCGCGCTTGGTGACCAGGTTGTAGACGTTGTTCGACCAGTTCTGGATCGTCGTGTAGCGGCAGCGGCCGCCCTTCTTCACGATGATCTCGACGACCGCGGAGTGCAGCGAGTCCGACTTGTAGATCGGCGCCGTACAACCCTCGACGTAGTGGACGTAGGCGTCCTCGTCGACGATGATCAGCGTCCGCTCGAACTGGCCCATGTTCTCCGTGTTGATGCGGAAGTAGGCCTGGAGCGGGATCTCGACGTGCACGCCCTTGGGGACGTAGATGAACGATCCGCCGGACCACACGGCCGTGTTCAGCGCGGCGAACTTGTTGTCACCTGCGGGGATGACGGTCCCGAAGTACTCCTTGAAGAGCTCCGGGTGCTCCTTGAGCGCCGTGTCGGTGTCCAGGAAGATGACGCCCTGCTCCTCCAGGTCCTCGCGGATCTGGTGGTAGACGACCTCGGACTCGTACTGCGCGGCGACGCCGGCGACCAGGCGCTGCTTCTCCGCCTCGGGGATGCCGAGCTTGTCGTACGTGTTCTTGATGTCCTCGGGCAGGTCCTCCCAGGACTCCGCCTGCTTCTCCGTGGAGCGCACGAAGTACTTGATGTTGTCGAAGTCGATGCCCGACAGGTCGGAGCCCCAGTTCGGCATGGGCTTCTTCTCGAAGAGCTTCAGGCCCTTGAGGCGCAGCTTCGTCATCCACTCGGGCTCGGACTTCTTGCCCGAGATGTCGCGGACGACGTCCTCGCTCAGACCGCGCTTGGCGGCGGCACCGGCCGCGTCGGAGTCGGCCCAGCCGTACTCGTAATTGCCCAGGCCCTCGAGCTCAGGGTGGGCAGTCTCCGTGGGGAGAGTCATGCGGGGTTCCTCCCGGCCGTGCTTGCTGATGCGTGGTTGGTGGTCTGTGGGGTGCTGTGCGGGACCTCGCCGCGCGGGATGAACGTCGTACAGACGCCGTCGCCGTGGGCGATGGTGGCGAGTCGCTGGACGTGCGTCCCGAGCAGCTGGGAGAAGATCTCCGTCTCCGCCTCGCACAGCTGGGGATACTGCTCGGCGACGTGGGCGACCGGGCAGTGGTGCTGGCAGAGCTGCTCGCCGCTGTGCGGATGGGGTGCGCTACGCGCCGTAGCAGCGTACCCGTCCGAGGTCAATGCCTTCGCCAGGGCCTGGGTGCGGTCGGCCGCGGGGACCGCGTCCATCGCCGCCCGGTACGCCTTCGCCTGCTCGGCGACGCGGGCCCGGGCGAACGCGACGATCGCCGCCTCGCCATGCGTCTCCCCGATCCAGCGCAGGGCGTCGGCGGCCAGCTTGTCGTAGGACTGGTCGAAGGCGTCCCGGCCGCAGTCGGTGAGCGCGAAGACCTTGGCGGGGCGGCCGCGCGTGCGCGCGCCGTAGACCCGCTTCTCGCGGCCCTCGACCACGTTCTCCTGGACGAGGGCGTCGAGGTGGCGGCGGACGGCGGCCTGGGTCAGACCGAGGCGGCCCGCGAGGTCGGCCACGGTGGACGGGCCGTGGTCCAGGATGGAGCGCGCGACGCGGTTGCGCGTGGACCGCTCACCGGTCGCGAGCTCTTCCTGGGGAGCCCCCGGAGGGGTCTCCTGAGCCTCGCCAACGTTTTTCACAACGCCATTGTTGCGTAATTCCTCAGAGCCTGACAACCCATGCTCCGATCACCGAGCGGTGCGGTGCATCACTTAGGTTCACCTAAGCTGACCTGCGGAAACGATCATCGATCGATCAAATCAGTGGCGTCGGCGAAAGCTTTCCACAACACTTCTTGAGCATGTCGACACCCCCTGTGACCGGCCCTTTGTGCACGCGCGCCACGCTCGCCGACGAGCTGCGCGCGCTCGGCGTGCGGCGCGGCGACACGCTCTTCACGCACACCTCGCTCAGCTCGCTCGGCTGGGTCTGCGGGGGCGCCGAAACAGTCGTCCACGCCCTCCTCGACGCCCTCGGCGACGAAGGCACCCTGGTGGTGCCCACCCACTCCTCGGACAACTCCGACCCGGCCGAGTGGCAGCACCCGCCCGTGCCCGAGGAGTGGTGGCCCGTGATCCGCGCCTCCATGCCCGCGTACGACCCGCGCACCGCCCGCGTCCGCGGCGTCGGCATCGTCCCCGAGACCGTGCGCACCTGGCCCGGCGCCGTCCGCAGCGCCCACCCGCAGACCTCCTTCGCGGCCGTCGGGGCCCGCGCGAAGGAGCTGATGGCCGAGCACGCCCTCGACTGCCGCCTCGGCGAGCGCAGCCCGCTGGCCGCCCTGGAGGCGGCGGGCGCGCGCGTCCTGCTCCTGGGCGCGGGCTTCGACACCTGCACGGCCTTCCACCTGGCCGAGTACCGCCTGCCCGCACCCGAGGTGGAGAACTCCTTCGCGGTCATGACGGACGAGGGCCGCCGCTGGCTCACCGTGCGCGAGCCCGCCATCTCCGAAGAGCGCTTCGCCGAGCTGGGCGCCGCCTTCGAGAAGGAGCGCCCGGTGACACGCGGCCTGGTCGGCGCCGCCACGGCCCGCCTCTTCCCGCTGCCCGACGCCGTCGCCTACGCGCAAGGATGGCTGGCCGAGCACCGGCCGTACACCGCCTGACCCGGCCGCGCACGGGGCCGGGTCAGCCCCCTGCCCACGGCCCCCGCGCCCCTCTCTAGACTTCCCGTCATGGGAAATGAGTCCGTCGTCCAGGTCCACGGCCTGGTCAAGCGGTACGGGGCGAAGACCGCGGTGGACGGCCTCGACCTGGACGTCCGCGCAGGCACCGTGACCGCCGTGCTCGGCCCGAACGGCGCCGGGAAGACCACCACCATCGAGACCTGCGAGGGCTACCGCGTCCCCGACGCCGGGACCGTCCGCGTCCTCGGCCTCGACCCGGTCACCGAGGCCGCCCGGCTGCGCCCGCGCATCGGCGTGATGCTCCAGTCCGGCGGCGTCTACTCCGGCGCCCGCGCCGACGAGATGCTGCGGCACGTCGCCGCGCTGCACGCCCACCCGCTCGACGTGGACGCCCTCATCGCCCGCCTCGGCCTGGAGTCCTGCGGCCGCACCGGCTACCGCCGCCTCTCCGGCGGCCAGCAGCAGCGGCTCGCCCTCGCCCTCGCCGTCGTCGGCCGCCCCGAGCTCGTCTTCCTCGACGAGCCCACCGCCGGACTCGACCCGCAGGCCCGCCGCGCCACCTGGGACCTCGTCCGCGACCTGCGCCGCGACGGCGTCTCCGTGATCCTCACGACCCACTACATGGACGAGGCCGAGGAACTCGCCGACGACGTCGCCATCATCGACGCCGGCAAGGTCATCGCCCAGGGCAGCCCTGAGGAGCTGTGCCGCGGCGGCGCCGAGAACACCCTGCGCTTCACCGGCCGCCCCGGCCTCGACGTCGGCTCGCTCCTCAAGGCCCTGCCGCCCGACTCCGCCGCCGCCGAACTCACCCCCGGCGCGTACCGCGTGAGCGGCACCGTCGACCCCCAGCTGCTCGCCACCGTCACCTCCTGGTGCGCGCAGCACGGCGTCATGCCGGACCGGATCTCCGTAGAACGGCACACCCTGGAGGACGTCTTCTTGGAGCTCACGGGTAAGGAGCTGCGGTCGTGACAAGCGCCCCCGACACCACTGCCACCGCCGGTACGCCGGGGACGTACGCCCCCAGGCCGGGCGCGGCCCCCCTGTCCCGGATGATCCGCGCGCAGGCGGTCCTGGAGACGAAGATGCTGCTGCGCAACGGCGAACAGCTGCTGCTCACCATCGTCATCCCCACCCTGCTGCTCGTCCTCTTCAGCGCCGTCGACGTCGTCGACACCGGCGACGGGAAGCCCGTGGACTTCCTCGCCCCGGGCGTCCTCGCGCTCGCCGTCCTGTCCACGGCGTTCACCGGACAGGCCATCGCCACCGGCTTCGAGCGGCGCTACGGCGTGCTCAAGCGGCTCGGCGCCTCGCCGCTGCCGCGCTGGGGCCTGATGACCGCGAAGACCCTGTCGGTCCTGGTCACCGAGGTGCTCCAGATCGCGCTCCTCACCGTCATCGCCTTCGCGCTCGGCTGGTCGCCGCACGGCAACCCGCTGGCCGTCCTGCTGCTCCTCGTTCTCGGTACGGCGGCCTTCTCCGGGCTCGGCCTGCTGATGGCGGGCACGCTCAGGGCCGAGGCGACGCTGGCCGCCGCGAACCTCGTGTTCCTGCTGCTCCTCGTCGGCGGCGGCGTCATCGTGCCGCTCGACCGGTTCCCCGGAGCCGTCGAGTCCGCGCTCGCCCTGCTGCCCATCTCGGCCCTCTCGGACGGCCTGCGCGACGTGCTCCAGGACGGCGCCGCGATGCCGTGGGGCGACCTCGGGATCCTCGCGGTGTGGGCGGTCCTCGGGCTCGGCGCGGCGGCCCGCTTCTTCCGCTGGGAGTAGCCCACGAGCCCCACAGGGCGTAACCGGCATCACAGTTGGAGCGGATACGTCCCCCTCGTGAAGCCGTGCACAAGCGGCCCCCTACGATGGGGGCCGTGCCCAAAGTGACCCGAGCCGAAGCCGCCCAGTTCGCGCGCAACCCGCTCGCCTTCATCGCCGAGCGCTGGACCCCGACCCCACGGACGGTCCAGCGCGCGGCCCTCGCCGCCCTCGTGATGACGGTCGTCATCGTGGTCACCGGCGGCGCCGTACGCCTGACGGGATCGGGCCTCGGCTGCCCGACCTGGCCCAAGTGCACCGACGACTCGCTCACCGCGACCAGCGAGATGGGCTTCCACGGCGTCGTCGAGTTCGGCAACCGCATGCTGACGTACGCCCTGTGCGCGGTCGTCGGGTTCGCGATCATCGCGGCCCGCTCGCAGAAGCCGTGGCGGCGCAGCCTGACCCGGTACGGCTGGGCGCAGTTCTGGATCGTCATGGGCAACGCCGTCCTCGGCGGCATCGTCGTGCTCGTCGGCCTCAACCCGTACACGGTCGCGGCGCACTTCCTGCTCTCCACCGCCCTGATCGCGGTCGCCGCGGCGACCTGGCAGCGCACCCGTGAGGGCGACGCCCCCACGCGCCCGCTGGTCGGCAAGGCCGTCGCGCAGCTCGTCTGGGTCCTGACCGGGGTGACGGTCCTCCTGATCGCGGTCGGCACGGTCGTGACGGGCGCGGGCCCGCACGCGGGCGACTCCAGCGACGTGCCCCGCATGAAGGTGGACGCGATCGGCCTGGACTGGGAGTCCGTCACCAAGCTGCACGCCGTCCTGGCGTGGATCGTGGTCACGCTGGCCTTCGCCCTGTGGTTCGTCCTCAAGGCCGTCGACGCCCCGGCGG
Organism: Streptomyces sp. NPDC053474; assembly: GCF_044544845.1. Classification (NCBI taxonomy): domain Bacteria; kingdom Bacillati; phylum Actinomycetota; class Actinomycetes; order Kitasatosporales; family Streptomycetaceae; genus Streptomyces; species Streptomyces sp. NPDC053474. Next base: position 11,683 of record NZ_JBITXV010000021.1, on the reverse strand, counting down.
GGCCGCTGGCCCGCACCCGCGACCTGTTCCTGGTGCTGCTCGCGCAGGGCGCGATCGGCTACGTCCAGTACTTCACGGACCTGCCGGAGGTCCTGGTCGCGGCCCACATGCTGGGCTCGTGCCTGGTGTGGATCGCGGTGCTGCGGGTGCTGCTCTCGCTGCGCGAGCGGCCCGTGGCGGCGCCCGAGGTCCCGGCGCAGGCCGACGCGGAGCTGTCCGCGGTCTGAGCGCCGCGCCCGCTCCCTGCCGACGCCCCGCCCCTGTGGCGGGGCGTCACTCGTCCGTGAGGCCGTAGACCCGGCGCGCGTTGTCCGCCGCGATCATGGCCGCCACCCGCTGCGCGTCCGCGAGCGACCACGCGCCGTCGGCCACCCAGGTGCCGAGCACCCGGCTGAGCGCCTCGCGGAACAGGGTCGCCCCCACCACGTGCAGCTCGGGCAGGCCGTGGGCGCCGCTGGAGAACAGCAGCTTGCCGAAGGGGGCCAGCTCCAGGATCTCGGCGAGCACGGCCGCCGCGCGGGCCCCGGTGCGCACCAGGGCAGGGCCCAGATCCGCGTACACGTGCGGGAAGACGCCCGCGAGGTGGGCCGCCGCGCGGTGGTGCGGATAGCCGTGCAGCAGCACCAGGTCGGTGCCGAGCCCCGCGGTGGCGCGGGCGAACGCGCCGAAGGACCGCTGGGGGTCGGCGGCGCCGGTGTGCAGCTGGAGCGGCAGGCCGGAGGCCACGGCGATCCACAGCAGGTGCCGCAGCAGCACGGGGTCGGCGAGCTCCCCGCCCACCTGGCGCCCGGCGAGCCAGCGGCCCGCCGCGCCGCGCACCTCGCCGGGGCCCGGCGGCTCGGGCGGCAGCGGCCGGTCCCCGCGCGCCCCCGCGACCGAGGTGAAGGCGACGGCTCCGGCCGCGGCCCCGTGCACGGACTCGGCCAGGTTGGCGAGGAAGGAGTCGACGGTTCCGGAGGTGTCGGCGACCTGCTCGGCGAGCAGTTCGAGGCGCACGATCTCGTGGGCGTCCGCGGCCCCGGTGGTCGCGAGCTCCCCCGGACCTGTGAGGTCCCCGGGCAGGCCGGTGTCGACGAGGTACGTGGTGATGCCGCTGCCGCGCAGCAGGCGCCGCCCGGCCTCCAGGACGCCCAGTTCCCGGCGCCGGGCCAGATAGCGGGCGGGCGGACAGTGCGGTTCGAGCCCGAGGAGCGGCGGGCACCAGCGGCGTACCGCGAAGCCGGTCTGGGTGTCGAAGAAGGTGGTGCCCGGGGCGGGCGGGCCCTCGCCGCGGCCGAGGTGCGCCTCGAACGTGCCGAGCCCGAGCTCCGTGCGCAGGACGCCGTGGCAGTGCTGGTCCACCAGGGACGGCGTTTCGATCATCCTGGCTCCCCTGGGTGGACCGTACTCCTACGGTCCTAACGGGTGACCGTGGCGACAGGTGTTGCTCGCCTTGTCACTCCGTGCCCGCCCCGGGCGTGTCTCATCCGCCCGAGGGGCCACCGATCTGGATGCCCGCCATGCGCGTCCATTCGTACGGACCCGTCCGCACCTTGGCGGCGAAGTCGCCGTCGAAGTCGTCGTGGACGGTGATCCCGGCCTTCTCCACGGCGCTCAGGGCGATCGCGTGGGTCGGCGCGACGAGGTCGCCCCAGCCGCCGTCCGCGCCGACGAGGACGATCCGGGAGCCTCGCTGCCCGATGTACGCGATCTGCCCCTCGGCGCCGCCGTGGGCCCGCGCGAACGTGGTGATCTGCCGGGCCAGCTTGGCGGCCTTGCGGTCGGCGCGCGCGGCCTCCTTGTCGACCGGGGCCGCCGCGGCCGTCTGCTCGCCCTGCTCTGCCGTCCCGGCGGTGCCCTGCTCCGTGTCTGCCATGGCACAGGATGCTACCGACGGGTAGATCGTTCGGCGACGCCCGGGTGGCGTGGTCTCGGCCACGGTCGCCGCGCCCGCGCGCGCGGCCGTTCCCCCTTGCGGCGGGCCGTGGTAGGACGAGGGCATGTCCGGTCTGCTGGTCGGCGAGGTCGTCCGGTCCGCCGCCGGGGCCACCCCGCACCGCCCCGCCGTGGTGTGCGGCGGGCGCGTGCTCACCTTCGCCGCCCTCGACGCGGCCGCCGACCGGGTCGCCGGGCACCTGGCGGCCTGCGGGGTGCGCCGCGGCGACCGCGTGGTGTGGCCGTCGGCCGGGGCTCCCGTCGAGGCGCTCCAGGTGTACGCGGGGGCCGCGCGCGCCGGGGCGGTCCTCGTGCCGCTCGGCCCGGACGCGTGGTCGGCCCGGGTCGTGCGGGCGGCGGCTCCGCGCCTGGTCCTGACGGACGCCGGGCGGGCGGCGGAGGGCACGCGGTTCGCGGCGGCGGCACAGACGCGGCACGCCGTCCTCGGGGCGGGCGTACTCGCGGACTCCATGCGCGCGGACGACGTGCGTGTGAACGAGATACGTGTGAACGACATGCGTGTGGACGCCGTACGCCCGGAAGCCGTACGCCCGGGTGTCGCACTCCCGGACGCCGCGCTGCCGGACGCCACGCTCCCGGGCACCGCACTCCCGGACGCCACGCCTGAGGACGGCGGCGCGCCCGCCCAGCGTGCCGCGTCACCCGACAAGCCCCCGAAGCCCCAGAAGCCCGGCGAGGAACCCGCGGAGAGGGACCCGCACCTGGTGCTCTTCGCCGGGCCCTGCCGCCCGCACGGCGTCGTCCTGTCGCACCGCGCGAGCGTCCTGCGCGCGCACTGCGGCGGTCGGCCCGAGGCGCCGGGCGCCCTGGTGTGCGGCTTCCCCGCGGGGCACTGGGGCGTGTGGACCGCCGTGCTGCGGCAGTGGCAGGCCCGGGGCACCGTCGTGCTGCCGGAGGCGCCGGGGCCCGGGGCGATCTGCGCGGCCGTGCGCGAGCACCGCGCCACGCGTCTGGTGTGCCCGCCCGAGGTGTGGTGGCAGGTCCTGGACACGGCCCCGCACCACCTGGCCACGCTGCGCTGCGCCGACACGGAGACGGCGGCGGGCGCGGCTCCCCCGCGGCTGCTGGAGGCCATCCGCACCGCGACGCCCGCGGCCCGGGTCCGGGCCTTCCTCAGCACGCCCGAGGCGGGGGACGTCGCCGCCCTCGACCACGCCGACGTACGGTCCAGGCCCGGCAGCTGCGGGGTGCCCGCGCCGGGGGTGGCGGTCCGGGTCGCGGGCGGCGAGCTGTGGGTGCGCGGCCCGCTGCTCTTCGAGGGGTACCTCAGGGACAAGGCGGCCACGGACGCGGCGCTGCGGGACGGCTGGTTCCGCACCGGCCGCGCGGCCCGCCTCGACGGGGACGGCCATCTGCACCTCACCGACCGCTGAGCACCGCGCCCGGAACGCGCGGCGGCCCCGCCACCCGGAGGGCGACGGGGCCGAGGAGCCCGAGCGGAGTCGCTAGCGCAGGAAGGGGTCCACCGCGACGGCCACGAACAGCAGCGACACATAGGTGATGGACCAGTGGAACAGGCGCATCTCCTTGAGCTTGGCGCCGGTCTCCTCCGCCTTGGCGCGGTTCTGGAGCGCGTGCGCCTCCCAGAGCCACCAGCCGCCCGTGGCGAGGGCGACGGCCGTGTAGAACCAGCCGGTGTAGCCCAGCGGCTGGAGCAGCAGCGAGACCAGGACCATGACCCAGCTGTAGAGGACGATCTGCCGGGCGACCACCTTGTTGGAGGCGATGACCGGGAGCATCGGCACGCCCACGCGCGCGTAGTCCTCCTTGACCCGCATGGACAGCGGCCAGTAGTGCGGCGGCGTCCAGAAGAACATCACGAGGAAGAGGATGACGGGCGCCCACGACATCGAGTTGGTCACGGACGACCAGCCGATGAGCACCGGCAGACAGCCCGCGATGCCGCCCCAGACGATGTTCTGGGAGGTGCGCCGCTTGAGGATCATCGTGTAGACGACCACGTAGAAGAGCAGCGCGCCGAGGGACAGCCAGGCGGACAGCCAGTTGACGGCGAGGCCGAAGAGCAGCGTGGAGACGACCGCCAGCGTGATGCCGAAGGCCAGGCACTCACGCGGGCTGACCATGCCGGTGACCAGCGGCCGCTGCGACGTGCGCTCCATGAGGGCGTCGATGTCGCGGTCGTACCACATGTTCAGCGCGTTGGCCCCGCCTGCGGACAGGTAGCCGCCGAGGCAGGTGAGGAACACCAGCTTCAGGTCGGGCACGCCCTGCTCGGCGAGGAACATCACCGGAACGGTGGTGATCAGCAGCAGCTCGATGATCCGTGGCTTCGTCAGCGCCACGAACGCCTTGACTCGGGCCCCGAACGGCCGGTGGCTCGGGCTCTGGCTCGTCCCGAGCGTCCCCACTGGACGGGATTCAACGGCCGTCACGCACACCCCTGACAGAGACTCCCAGCAAGCCTCGCGGCGGACCTTCAGACATGAAGATCCGGTAAAGGCTCGCGCGTACCACGCCACTGTAGACGTTGCCCATACCTGGCCCTTCGCGGGGGTGGGTTCGTGTTGAGCGGCCAGACGAGCGGTCTTCGGGGCCAGGCGCGCGAACGGACACCCCGGGCGGAATCGGAACCCAGATGAGCGGTCCCGACTTCACATGGTGAGAGCGCCTTCGCCCGTTCAGGAGGCGGATCGGAGCGGGCCCCGGCAGTCTGGAATGACTCGAAAAAGCGCACGTTCTTACAGGGGTAGGCTCGACAGCGGCCGGTGCGGTTCCTGCCACCGGCATTCGACATTGTGGAGAGGAGCCCTGACCCAGGGTGAGCATCAAGCCGACCACCACAGACCTCGAGTGGACCGATCTGGACCAGCGGGCCGTCGACACCGGCCGGGTCCTGGCCATGGACTCCGTACAGAAGGTCGGCAACGGCCATCCGGGTACGGCCATGAGCCTCGCGCCTGCCGCGTACACCCTTTTCCAGAAGGTGATGCGGCACGACCCGGCGGACGCCGACTGGACCGGCCGGGACCGATTCGTGCTCTCCGCGGGGCACTCCTCGCTGACCTTGTACATCCAGCTCTACCTGGCCGGTTTCGGTCTTGAGCTGGACGATCTGAAGGCGTTCCGCACCTGGGGCTCGAAGACCCCGGGCCACCCGGAGTACGGCCACACGGTCGGCGTCGAGACCACCACGGGGCCGCTCGGCCAGGGTGTCGCGAACGCCGTGGGCATGGCGATGGCCGCGCGCTACGAGCGCGGTCTCTTCGACCCGGAGGCGGCCCCCGGCACCTCCCCGTTCGACCACTTCGTCTACGCCATCGCCGGTGACGGCTGCCTCCAGGAGGGCATCTCCGCCGAGGCGTCGTCGATGGCCGGGCACCAGAAGCTCGGCAATCTGATCCTGCTGTGGGACGACAACCACATCTCGATCGAGGGCGACACGGAGACCGCGGTCTCCGAGGACACCGAGAAGCGCTACGAGGCCTACGGCTGGCACGTCCAGCGCGTGGAGCCGAAGGAGAACGGCGACCTCGACCCGCAGGCGCTGTACGCGGCGATCCAGCGGGCCAAGGCCGTCACGGACAAGCCGTCGTTCATCGCGATGCGCTCGATCATCGCCTGGCCCGCGCCGAACGCGCAGAACACCGAGGCCGCGCACGGCTCGGCGCTCGGCGACGAGGAGGTCGCGGCCACCAAGCGCGTCCTGGGCTTCGACCCCGAGCAGACCTTCGAGGTCGCCGACGAGGTCCTGGCCCACACCCGTCAGGCCCTCGACCGGGGCCGCCAGGCCAAGGCCGAGTGGGAGAAGTCGTTCCAGGAGTGGCGCGGCGCCAACGCCGAGCGCGCCGCCGAGTTCGACCGGATCGCCGCGGGCGAGCTGCCCACCGGCTGGGAGGAGAAGCTCCCGGTCTTCGAGGCGGGCAAGGGCGTCGCGACGCGCGCCGCCTCCGGCAAGGTCCTCCAGGCGCTCGGCGCGGTCATCCCCGAGCTGTGGGGCGGCTCCGCCGACCTCGCGGGGTCGAACAACACCACGATCGACAAGACCTCGTCGTTCCTGCCCGCGGACAACCCGCTGCCGGAGGCGGACCCGTACGGCCGCACGATCCACTACGGCATCCGCGAGCACTCCATGGCCGCGGAGATGAACGGCATCGCGCTGCACGGCAACACCCGCATCTACGGCGGCACCTTCCTGGTGTTCTCCGACTACATGCGCAACGCCGTGCGCCTGTCGGCCCTGATGCACCTGCCGGTGACGTACGTGTGGACGCACGACTCCATCGGCCTCGGTGAGGACGGCCCGACGCACCAGCCGGTCGAGCACCTCGCGACGCTGCGCGCCATCCCGGGTCTGAACGTGGTCCGCCCGGCGGACGCCAACGAGACCGCGATCGCGTGGCGCGAGATCCTCAAGCGCTACACGAAGGAGTTCGGCAAGGGTGCCCCGCACGGCCTCGCGCTGACCCGTCAGGGCGTGCCGACGTACGACCGCGAGGTCACCGAGGGCGCGGCCAAGGGCGGCTACGTGCTGTTCGAGGCCGAGGGCGGCACCCCCCAGGTCGTTCTCATCGGCACCGGCTCCGAGGTGCAGCTCGCCGTCGAGGCGCGCGAGCAGCTCCAGGCGGCGGGCGTTCCCACGCGGGTCGTCTCGATGCCGTCGGTCGAGTGGTTCGAAGAGCAGGACCAGGGGTACCGCGACAGCGTGCTGCCGCCGTCCGTCAAGGCGCGCGTGGCCGTCGAGGCGGGCATCGGTCTCACCTGGCACAAGTACGTCGGTGACGCGGGCCGCATCGTCTCGCTCGAACACTTCGGCGCTTCGGCGGACGGAAAGGTCCTCTTCCGCGAGTTCGGATTCACGGCCGACGCGGTCGCCGCGGCGGCACGGGAATCGATCGCGGCAGCCCAGCGCTGACGCCCTCATACGACCAGTAGGAGATGTAATTCCATGACAGACGCACTCAAGCGCCTCTCTGACGAAGGCGTCGCGATCTGGCTGGACGACCTGTCGCGCAAGCGGATCACGTCCGGCAACCTCGCCGAACTGATCGACCAGCAGCACGTCGTGGGCGTCACGACCAACCCGTCGATCTTCCAGAAGGCCATCTCGTCCGGCGACGGCTACGAGCAGCAGCTCGCCGACCTCGCCGCGCGCAAGGTGACCGTCGAGGAAGCGATCCGCATGATCACGACGGCGGACGTCCGTGACGCCGCCGACATCCTGCGCCCGGTCTTCGACGCCACGGGCGGCCAGGACGGCCGCGTGTCGATCGAGGTCGACCCGCGGCTCGCCCACCACACGGCGCCGACGATCGCCGAGGCCAAGCAGCTGGCGTGGCTGGTGGACCGGCCGAACACGCTGATCAAGATCCCCGCGACCAAGGCGGGCCTCCCGGCGATCACCGAGGTCATCGGCCTCGGCATCAGCGTCAACGTGACGCTGATCTTCTCGCTCGAGCGCTACCGCGAGGTCATGGACGCGTATCTGGCGGGCCTGGAGAAGGCCAAGGAGCGCGGCCTGGACCTGGAGAAGATCCACTCGGTGGCGTCCTTCTTCGTGTCCCGCGTGGACACCGAGATCGACAAGCGCATCGACGCCCTCGGCACCGACGAGGCCAAGGCGCAGCGCGGCAAGGCCGCCCTCGCCAACGCCCGGCTCGCGTACGAGGCGTACGAGGAGGTCTTCTCCTCTGACCGCTGGGTCGCGCTCGACAAGGCGCACGCCAACAAGCAGCGTCCGCTGTGGGCGTCGACGGGCGTGAAGGACAAGGCGTACAAGGACACCCTGTACGTCGACGACCTGGTCGCGCCGGGCACGGTGAACACCATGCCGGAGGCCACGCTCGAGGCCACCGCCGATCACGGCCAGATCACCGGCAACACCATCGCCGGGACGTACGAGCAGGCGCGCGCGGACATCGAGGCCGTCGAGAAGCTCGGGATCTCGTACGACGAGGTCGTGCAGCTCCTGGAGGACGAGGGCGTCGACAAGTTCGAGGCGTCCTGGAACGACCTGCTCAAGTCGACCGAGGCCGAGCTGAAGCGCCTCACCCCCTCGGAGGGCTGACACCTTGACCGCAGTTCATGGAGCCAATCCGCTTCGTGACGCCGCGGACCGACGGCTCCCGCGCATCGCGGGGCCGTCGGGCCTGGTCATCTTCGGCGTGACGGGCGATTTGTCCCGAAAGAAACTCATGCCCGCGGTGTACGACCTGGCCAACCGCGGTCTGCTGCCGCCGGGCTTCTCCCTGATCGGCTTCGCCCGTCGTGAGTGGCAGGACGAGGACTTCGCGCAGGAGGTGCACGACGCGGTCAAGGAGCACGCGCGCACGCCCTTCCGCGAGGAGGTCTGGCAGCAGCTCATCCAGGGCATGCGCTTCGTCCAGGGCAACTTCGACGACGACGACGCCTTCGAGCAGCTCAAGGCCACCATCGAGGACCTGGACAAGAAGCAGGGCACGGGCGGCAACTTCGCCTTCTACCTGTCGGTCCCGCCGAAGTTCTTCCCCCAGGTCGTCCAGCAGCTCAAGAAGCACGGCCTCGCGGACGCGCCCGAGGGCTCGTGGCGCCGGGCCGTCATCGAGAAGCCCTTCGGCCACGACCTGAAGTCGGCCCAGGAGCTGAACGCGATCGTCCACGAGGTGTTCGCCCCGGACCAGGTGTTCCGGATCGACCACTACCTGGGCAAGGAGACCGTCCAGAACATCCTGGCGCTCCGCTTCGCCAACCAGATGTTCGAGCCGATCTGGAACCGGAGTTACGTCGACCACGTGCAGATCACCATGGCCGAGGACATCGGCATCGGCGGCCGCGCGGGCTACTACGACGGCATCGGCGCCGCCCGTGACGTCATCCAGAACCACCTGCTCCAGCTCATGGCCCTGACCGCCATGGAGGAGCCCGCCTCCTTCGACGCGGACGCGCTGGTCGCCGAGAAGGCCAAGGTGCTCGGCGCCGTGCGCCTGCCGAAGGACCTGGGCCGCGACACCGTGCGCGGGCAGTACTCCGCCGGGTGGCAGGGCGGCGAGAAGGCCGTCGGCTACCTCCAGGAAGACGGCATCGACGCGAAGTCGAAGACCGACACGTACGCCGCCGTCAAGCTGTCGGTGGACAACCGCCGCTGGGCGGGCGTGCCGTTCTACCTGCGCACCGGCAAGCGCCTCGGCCGCCGTGTCACGGAGATCGCGGTCGTCTTCCAGCGCGCCCCGCACTCCCCCTTCGACCACACGGCGACGGAGGAGCTCGGCCAGAACGCCATCGTCATCCGCGTCCAGCCGGACGAGGGCATCACGGTCCGCTTCGGCTCCAAGGTGCCCGGCACCTCCATGGAGATCCGGGACGTGTCGATGGACTTCGCGTACGGCGAGTCCTTCACCGAGTCCAGCCCGGAGGCCTACGAACGGCTGATCCTGGACGTCCTGCTCGGCGACGCCAACCTGTTCCCGCGCACGGAGGAGGTCGAGCTGTCCTGGAAGATCCTCGACCCGATCGAGGAGTACTGGGACACCCACGGCAAGCCCGCACAGTACCCGTCCGGTACGTGGGGTCCGGTCGAGGCGGACGAGATGCTCGCACGAGACGGACGGAGCTGGCGCAGGCCATGAAGATCGACCTTACGGACACCACGGCCAGCAAGATCAACAAGGCGCTCGTACAGGGGCGCCGGGCGATCGGCACCCCGGCCGTGGGCATGGTCCTCACCCTCGTCATCGTCACCGACGAGGAGAACGCGTACGACGCCCTGAAGGCCGCGAGCGAGGCCTCGCGCGAGCACCCCTCGCGCACGCTCGTCGTCATCAAGCGCGTCTCGCGTTCGCCCAGGGACCGCACGTCCTCGCGCCTGGACGCCGAGGTCCGCGTCGGCGCCGACGCGGGCACCGGCGAAACGGTGGTCCTGCGGCTCTACGGCGACGTCGTCAACCACGCCCAGTCGGTGGTCCTGCCGCTGCTCCTGCCCGACGCCCCGACCGTCGTGTGGTGGCCGGTGAACGCCCCGATCGACCCCGCCCAGGACCCCCTGGGCGCGCTCGCCCAGCGCCGGGTCACCGACACCTACGCCGCCGAGCAGCCCATCCGGGAGCTGACCGCGCGCGCCGAGGCGTACCACCCCGGCGACACCGACCTGTCCTGGACCCGGATCACGCCGTGGCGCTCCATGCTCGCGGCCGCCCTGGACCAGGTCACCTGCGAGGTCACCGCCGCCGAGGTGGAGGGCGAGGAGTTCAACCCGAGCGTCGAGCTGCTCGCGATGTGGCTCGCCGACCGGCTCTCCGTGCCGGTCAGGCGCAGCCTGTCCACGGGCCCGGGCCTGACCGGCGTGCGCATGGAGACCAACTGCGGCCCGATCGTCCTCGACCGCGCGGACGGCGCGCTCGCCACGCTCTCCATCCAGGGCCAGCCGGACCGCGCGGTGGCGCTCAAGCGCCGCGAGACCTCCGAGCTGATCGCCGAGGAGCTGCGCCGCCTCGACCCGGACGACACGTACGCGTCGGCGCTGAGGTTCGGCGTGGACCGGCTCGACGAGACGGCGCGGTCGACCGTGGCGGCGACGGCCCCGCAGGAGCCGGACGCGTCCGGCTCCGCCCCGGCCGAGCAGGCCCCGGAGGTCCGCGGCCGTGCGTCGAAGAAGGCGGCCTCCGCGAAGAAGGCCCCGGCCAAGAAGGCGGCCGCGAAGTGACCACCGCACCGCAGCTCGTCGTCCACCGCGACAAGGAGCTGATGGCTCAGGCCGCCGCGGCGCGCCTGATCACGAAGATCGTCGACGCGCAGGCGGCCCGTGGCTACGCCTCCGTGGTCCTCACCGGCGGCCGCAACGGCAACGGACTGCTCGCGGCGCTGAGTTCGGCCCCCGCGCGCGACGCCGTGGACTGGTCCCGGCTCGACCTGTGGTGGGGCGACGAGCGCTTCCTGCCGGAGGGCGACCCCGAGCGCAACTACACGCAGGCCCGCGCCGCCCTGCTCGACTCGGTGCCGCTCGACCCGGCGCGGGTGCACCCGATGCCCGCGTCGGACGGTCCGTACGGGGTGGGCGCCGACGCGGACGGCGCGGACGCCGCCGCCGAGGCGTACGCGGCCGAGCTGGCCGCGGCGGCCGGTCCCGAGGACCATGGCCCGGTGCCGACCTTCGACGTCCTCATGCTGGGCGTCGGCCCGGACACCCACGTGGCGTCGCTCTTCCCCGAGCTGCCCGCGGTCCGCGAGACGGAGCGGATGGTGGTCGGCGTGCACGGCGCGCCGAAGCCGCCGCCCACCCGGGTCTCGCTGACGCTGCCCGCGATCCGCTCCGCCCGCGAGGTCTGGCTGCTCGCGGCGGGCGAGGACAAGGCGAAGGCGGCGGCGATCGCCCTGTCCGGGGCGGGCGAGGTCCAGGCCCCCGCGGCGGGCGCCTACGGCCGCTCCCGCACCCTGTGGCTCCTGGACGCGGCGGCGGCCTCCCAGCTGCCCCGGGATCTGTATCCCCCGGCGTCACCCTGACCGCCCGCGCGGTTCGGTACGGGGACGGCGTCGGGCCCCGGTCCACTTGTGGACCGGGGCCCGACGGGCAGGGTGCCGGGCCTGGTCGTCGGGCTCAACGCCCGCGCAGTTCGCGGTACTTCGTGACCAGGGCCTTCGTGGACGCATCGAGGCCGGGGACGTCCGCGCCCTCGGTCAGGGCGGGCTCGACGCGCTTGGCCAGGACCTTGCCCAGCTCCACGCCCCACTGGTCGAAGGAGTCGATGTTCCAGATCGCCCCCTGGACGAACACCTTGTGCTCATACAGCGCGATGAGCTGACCAAGCACCGAGGGCGT
>NZ_JBITXV010000020.1:0-168083 GCF_044544845.1 Streptomyces sp. NPDC053474 | reverse complement strand
TAGCACCCGCCCCGCCGGGGGGGCCGCGGGCGAACGCCCGCGCGCGGGGGGCCCACACCCCCCCCGGGGGGGGCCCCCCCCCCCCCCCCCCCCCGGCGGTGGTGGCGCGCCGCCCCCGTCCCCACGGTGCGGCGCGGGCGGGCCCCGGTCCGGTCATCCCTCGGCCCCGGGCCCACGCTTTCAGTCGGCCGCGGCGGTACCCGCGAGACCGAGGACCGGCAGCAGCACCGCGTCCACGAACCGCGTCAGATACTCCGCGTCCGCGTTCTTGCCCTCCAGCATCGGCCGCACCCGCAGCACGCCGAAGAGCTGCGCGGCCACGAACTCCGTCGCCGGATGGTCCGCGGGCAGCTCGCCGCGGTCGACGCCCCGTCGGAGGATGGCGTCGATCGCCTGCGCCTCCGGCTCCACGAGCGCCTCGCGCAGCGCCCGCTGGAGGTCCTCGTCCTGCTGGACGGCGTGGCTGAGCGCCTGCACCAGCATCGTGTCGCGCTCGCTCCAGGCCGCGGCCGAGCGCGCCGCCTCCCGCAGGTCACCGGCGACGGAGCCGGTGTCGATGCCCGCGAACCGCACACAGCGGTTGGCGCGCAGCGCGGCGGCCACGAACTGGGGCTTCGTCTTCCACTGGCGGTAGAGCGTGGACTTGCTGCACCGGGTGGCGGCGGCGACGCCCTCCATGGTCACGGCCTCGTACCCGCACTCGCGGAGCTGCTCGAGGACGGCGTCGTAGAACTCCTGCTCGCGCTCGGGCGTGAGCTTGGAGCGGCGCGAGGCGGACGCCTGGCCGCACCCGTGCTCACGTACCGGTTCCCGCGACGTCATGGCTCTTCACTCCTCGGTGGGGCGGCTCGCCGTGGCCACCTTATCGATACGCCAGTGTACCGGTACGCTTCCGTATCGGTACACTGGCGTATCGATGTGCGCGTTCAGGGGTGCCCACATCACCGCACCACCCAGTCGTCACGTAAAGGGGCCGGGGCATGGAAGCCCGCGAATCCCGCACCGAGGCCGCCGCAGGGGAGCCCGGGATACCCCCGGGGCCGCCGGGGGCAGCCACCGCACCGCCGGTCGCGGCGGCCGAGCGCGCCGCCGCCCGACCGCCCCTCGTCCGCGAGCTCCTCCTCGTCGTGGGGCTCTTCCTCGTCTACAAGTTCGGCAGGCAGCTCGCGAACGGCCACACCGGCGAGGCGCTCCGCAACGCGCACCGCGTCTGGGACGCCGAGCGGACCCTGCGGCTGCCCGGCGAGGGCCTCGTCCAGGACGCGCTGCTGCACGGCGACGGCCTCGTACAGGTGGCGAACAGCTACTACGCGGCCGTGCACTTCCCGGCGACGCTGCTCTTCCTGGTGTGGCTGTATCTGCGCCGACCGCGGCACTACGTGTGGGCGCGGCGCGTCCTCGCCGTGCTCACCGCCGCGGCGCTCGCGCTGCACCTCGGCTTCCCGCTCGCGCCGCCCCGGCTGCTGCCCGCGGCCCACCTCGTGGACACCGCGCAGGTCTACGGTCCTTCCGTGTACGCGGCCAAGCCCGCGGCCGACACCATGGCCAACCAGTTCGCGGCCATGCCGTCGCTGCACTTCGGCTGGGCCCTGATGCTGGCGATCGGCCTGATCGCGGCGACCAGCTCCCGCTGGCGCTGGCTGTGGCTGCTGCACCCGCTGGTCACGCTCCTGGTGATCGTCGGGACCGCCAACCACTACTGGCTCGACGCGCTCGCGGCCGCCGCGCTGCTCGGCATCGCGCTGGCCGTCGTCCGGCCGCCGCGCCCGGCGCGTTCCCGGGTGGTACGCCGCTGGGTGCCCGCCCCCGCTCCCGATCCAGCCCCCGCCCCCGAACCCGTCGGCTCCGAACCCGTCGGCTCCGGAGCCGGGCGGTGAGCGCCACCCTGCTGGCCGTCGCGCTCTCCCTGGTGTCGGCCGTCGCGTACGCCGCCGCGGCCGTGGCCCAGGAGCGCCTGGCCGCGCGCCTCACGGACAGCGGGCCCCGGGTGCTCGGGCTGCTCGGCAGCGGGGCGTGGTGGGCCTCGGTCGGACTCAACGCCTCCGCCGCGCTGCTGCACGTCGCGGCCCTGAAGTACGGGCCGCTCACGCTGGTGCAGCCGCTCGGCGCGCTCACCCTGGTCGCCGCCGTGCCGCTGGGCGCACGCCTGGCCGGGCGGCGCGTCACCCGCCTGGAGTGGCGCGGCACGGGGCTCACCCTGATCGGCCTGGGCGCGCTGCTGCTCACCGCCTCGGGCCCGGCGCCCGACGACACCCTGACCCTGCCGGAGGCCGTGACGGTCGCCGCGGTGACGGCCGCCGTCATCGGGATGCTCTCCCGGCGCGGCGCCCGCCCCGGGCTGCGGCACGCGACGGCGTCCGGCTTCGCCTCGGGCGTCGCCTCCGCGCTCACGCAGACCGTGACGGTCGCGGCGACCGACACCTCCGGGCCGCTGTTCAGCGCGCGGGTCGTGGTCGTGGCGCTGCTCGTCGCGGCGTTCGCCGTGGGCGGTCTCTTCCTCTCGCAGACGGCGTACCGCGGTGGCCTGGGCGCGCCGCTCGCCGTGGTCACGCTCGCCAATCCGGTGGCCGCGTCCGCGATCGGCGTCGCGCTGCTCGGCGAGCGGCTGCGGGGCGGCGCGGGCGGAATCCTCCTCGCCGCGGCGGGCGCGGCGCTCGCCGCGTACGGGGTGGTGCTCCTGACCCGGTCGCCGCGCTCCCCCGCGCCCGTCGCCGGGTCACTGCCGTCGATCCCGGGCCAGCCGGAACCCGCGGAGGCGCGGTCGGCGAAGGCCCTGTCCGCGCGGCGCGGATAACGCCTCCCCTACGCGCGGCGGCGGCCGCGCTCCCGCCAAGGGGAGCGCGGCCGCCGCCGTACGTACACGGGTGCGCGTCAGCCGAGGCCGCGCGAGTCCTGCTTGAGGGCCGTGTCGACGGTCAGGGCCGTCGCCACCACCAGGCTCAGGAGCGGCTCCGGGAGCTGGAAGTGGATCTGGAGGACGTAGTTGTCCGCCGTGGTGAACATCGTCTTGGCGAGGCCTTCCCAGGTCTTGGTGATCCGGGCCACCTCGTTGTCGGTGTGGTCGACGATCGAGAAGTTCCAGGCGCGCCAGTTCTCCGCCTTGATGGCACCGACCTGCTGGCCGTTGGCCATCATCGCGAAGTTGATCTTCCCGAAGACGTTCTGCTGGACGATCTCGCCGACCTGCTGGCCGTCCGGGCGCTCCACGACGACCCGCGACTTCATGAACTTGCGGGGGCGGGTCAGGCGCAGCTGCGGCTGGCCGTGGACGTCGCGGATCTCCAGCGTGTGCGTCATGAACTGATCGAGGCTGGAGACGAAGCGGGCGACCTTCTTGAGCGCGCTCTGGTCGACCTGGGTGACCGAGCCGAGCTGGTTGCCCGCCTGGTCCATGACCTTGTACTCGTTGGTCAGCTCGATGAGCTTGGCCTTCTGGTTCACCACCAGGACCGGCTCGGTGAACAGGGTGCCGCCGCCCTGCGCGGTCGGCGTGATGCCCGCCTGCTGCTGGACCTGGCGCTGGACCTTCGCCGGGTCGGCCGCCGGGGCCGCCTGCTGCGGCGCGGCGAAGGGCGTCTGCTCGGCGACGGCCTGGGCCGGGGCGGACGCCGCCTGGCCCGCCTGGGAGGGGACCTGCTGGCCGGGCGTGCCCTGCTGGGCCGCCGTGGTGTGGTCGGTCCACTGCGCGCCGTCCCACCAGCGGAGCAGCTGGGAGGCGCCCTGGGGATCCGGGTACCAGCCTGCAGGAGTGTTCGATTGCGTTGTCACCCGGGCACACTACCCCGCCCCCCTGTGGGCTCCGCCAGCCCCGCGTTCCGCTCAGTGGAACTCAGCGGAACTCAGTGGAACGGTGTGAGCAGCACCTCCACCCGCAGCTCCCCGTCGGCCTCGCGTGCCGCCACCGTCCCCACCCGCCCCGCCGCCCGGACGTCCCGCTCCGCGAGGGCGAAGCGGCCGAGCGTCTCGCGCGGGGCCCACAGCTCGACGGCCGCGACCTCGGCCCGCAGGGAGAGGCGGGCGAGGGACTTGGCCTTGCGGACGTGCGCGATGACCTCACCGGCCGTCGCGAGGACCGTCGGGTCCGCGTCCCCGGCGAGCTCCCGCAGCGCGTCGGCCGACGGCCACGCGGCCCGGTGGACGCTGCCGTCCGCGTACCAGGACCTGACCTCCTCGGTGACGAAGGGCAGGACGGGCGCGAGCAGCCGCACCACCGTGTCCAGGGCGGTGTGCAGCGTCGCCCGGGCCGAGTCGCGCGCCGCCGCGCCGCCGTGGTCGCCGTACGCGCGGGCCTTGACCAGCTCCACGTAGCCGTCGCAGAAGCGCCAGAAGAACCGTTCGGCGCTCTCCAGGGCGCGGGCGTGGTCGAAGGCGTCGAAGGCGGCCGTGGTCTCCTCGACGGCCGTGGCGAGCTCGGCGAGCAGGGCGCGATCGAGCGGCTCGGTCACCGCGGCGGCGCCCGGGTCGGCGCCGATGCCGAGCACGAACTTCCCGACGTTGAGGAGCTTCGTCGCGAGCCGCCGCCCGATCTTCATCCGGCCGACGTCGAAGGCGGTGTCCGTGCCGGGGCGCGCGCTCGCCGCCCAGTAGCGCACCGCGTCGGAGCCGTGCCGGTCGAGCAGGTCCGTGGGCGTGACGGTGTTGCCCTGGGACTTCGACATCTTCTTGCGGTCGGGGTCGAGGATCCAGCCGGAGATCGCGGCGTGCCGCCACGGCAGGGTGCCGTGCCCCGCGTGGGCGCGCACGACCGTGGCGAACAGCCAGGTGCGGATGATCTCGTGGGCCTGCGGGCGCAGGTCCATCGGGAAGACCCCGGCGAACAACTCCGGGTCGGTCAGCCGCCGCCCGGCGATCTGCGGCGTGAGCGACGAGGTGGCCCAGGTGTCCATGACGTCGGGGTCGCCGGTGAAGCCGTGCGGCTCGCCGCGCTGGTGCTCCGCGTAGCCGGGCGGGGTCTGCGCGCTGGGGTCGACGGGCAGCGCGGCCGCGTCTGGGACGATCGGGCGGGTGTGGTCGGGGCGGCCGTCGCCGTCGAGCGGGTACCACAGCGGGACGGGGACGCCGAAGAACCGCTGGCGGCTGATCAGCCAGTCGCCGTTGAGGCCGCCGACCCAGGCGTCGTAGCGGACCTTCATGTGCGGCGGGTGCCACTGGAGCTCCGCGCCGCGCGCGAGGAGCGCGGCGCGCAGCCGCTCGTCCCGGCCGCCGTTGCGCACGTACCACTGGCGGGTGGTGACGATCTCCAGGGGCTTGTCGCCCTTCTCGAAGAACTTCACCGCGTGCGTGACGGGGCGGGGCTCGCCGCGCAGTGCGCCGTCGGCGCGCAGCAGCGCGACGACGCGCTCCCGCGCGGTGTGCGCGGTGGCGCCCGCCAGTTCCGCGTACGCGGCGCGGGCCTCCGGCGAGGTCAGACCGCTCGGCGCGGTCGCGAGGAAGCGGCCGTCCCAGCCGATGACCGGGCGCGTGGCGAGCCGCAGTTCGCGCCACCAGGTGACGTCCGTGGTGTCGCCGAAGGTGCACACCATCGCGATGCCCGTGCCCTTGTCGGGCGCCGCCAGGTGGTGGGCGACGACGGGGACCTCGACGCCGAACAGCGGGGTGCGCACGCAGGTGCCGACCAGGTCGCGGTACCGCTCGTCGTCCGGGTGCGCGACGAGGGCGACGCAGGCGGGCAGGAGTTCGGGCCGGGTGGTGTCGACGAGGACCGTGGCGCCCTCGGGGCCGTGGAAGCCGATCCGGTGGTACGCGCCCGGCCGCTCCCTGTCCTCCAGCTCGGCCTGCGCGACGGCCGTGCGGAAGGTGACGTCCCACAGCGTGGGCGCCTCGGCCGGGTAGGCGTCGCCGCGCGCCAGCTCGTCGAGGAAGGCACGCTGCGCGGCCTCGCGGGTGTGGAACGGTTCTCGGGGCCTCGCGGCGGCGCGCCCCGGGCCCACCCCTTCCCGCACCGGGGGCTGCCGCCCCCGTACCCCCGCTTTATCGGCGCTTCGCGCCTCGTCCTCAAACGCCGGACGGGCTGGAGTGGTCCGGCTCACCCGCCCCCGGACGGAGGCGGGTGAGCCGGGAACATCCCGCGAGGCAGCGGCGGATCAGTCGGAGGTCAGGTTGTCGCGAGGCCCGGGTCGCTCACTCCGGGCTCGCCGGTCTCCACGTGTCCGGCCAGGCGTCGCAGGAAGCCCGGGTCCGTGTCGGTGAGGACCGTCAGGTCGTACCAGCGCTTGCTGGCGCGCAGGTCGACCGTGTGGTGGACGGTCGCTCCTGGCGCGACCCGGACGGTGTCCTTGCGGCCTCCGTAGGCGTTCGTGACCGTGAGGGAGCAGGTCACGGCACCGGCGTTGGTGAACGTCAGCCGGATGTTGCCGGTGGTGCGGTCGTGGCGGGCGGTGACCTCGGGCCCCGCCTTCTTGCCGGGGCCCTTGAAGGTGCGCAGGAACCCGTTGGGGCCGTGGACGGACAGGTCGTGGCTGCCGCCCGAGTACGCCGAGTTCCAGGCGTCGGAGAGCGTCTTCCCGGCCTCGGTGGTGTACGTCCAGGGCCCGTCGCCGCGGTTGCCGGAGCGGACGTGGAAGCAGACGCCCGCCGCGTCCCCGCCGCCGAAGGTGAGCCGCAGCTTGCCGTCGGCGGGCGTCGCGAGGCCGTCGACCAGCGGCGCGTACGGCAGCGGGCGGGTGCGCCGGGAGCCGGGCTCCTGCTTCGGCAGGGCCGGGCTCGCGGGTGCCTTCGGGTAGTAGTCGGGGTGGCGCGCGTGGTCCGGCGGCGCGTAGCGGGAGGTGTCGGGCAGCGCGGCCGGGGCGGTGTCCCGGCCCGCGAAGTCGAACGCGGCGGTCAGGTCGCCGCAGACGGCCCGGCGCCACGGCGAGATGTTCGGCTCGCGCACGCCGAAGCGCCGCTCCATGAAGCGGATGATCGACGTGTGGTCGAACACCTGCGAGCAGACGAACCCGCCGGTGCTCCACGGCGAGACGACGAGCATCGGCACGCGCTGGCCGAGGCCGTAGTGCCCGGCGGCGTACTGGGCGTTGCCGGGGAAGTGGTCCAGCGCGGTGGCGACGGTGGACAGGCCCTGGTTCGCCGAGGAGGGGACGTAGGGCGGCACGACGTGGTCGAAGTATCCGTCGTTCTCGTCGTACGTGATGAACAGGGCGGTCTTCGCCCACACCTCGGGGTTGGCGGTGAGCGCGTCCAGGACCCGCGCGATGTACCAGGCGCCGTAGTTCACGGGCCAGTTGGGGTGCTCGCTGAACGCCTCCGGGGCGGCGATCCAGGAGATCCGCGGCAGCCGGTCCGCCTTGACGTCGGCCTTCAGGATGTCGAAGTAGCCGTCGCCCGCCTTGACGTTCGTGCCGGTGCGGGCCTTGGTGTGGAGGGGGTCGCCGGGCTTGGCGCTGCGGAAGGTGTTGAAGTACAGCAGGGAGTTGTCGCCGTAGTTGCCGCGGTAGGCGTCCTCGATCCAGCCCCACTTGCCCGCCGCGTCCAGGCCGTCGCCCACGTCCTGGTAGACCTTCCAGGAGACCCCGGCCTTCTCCAGGCGCTCGGCGTAGGTGGTCCAGCCGTAGCCCGCCTCCTGGTTGCCGAGGACGGGGCCGCCGCCGGTGCCGTCGTTGCCGACGTGCCCGGTGAGCATGTAGTAGCGGTTGGGGTCGGTGGCCCCCATGAACGAGCAGTGGTAGGCGTCGCAGACGGTGAAGGCGTCGGCGAGCGCGTAGTGGAAGGGGATGTCCCCGCGCGTGAGGTACGCCATGGCCCGCTCGGACTTGGCGGGGATCCACTGGTCGTACGCGCCGTTGTTGAACGCCCGGTGGCCGCCCGCCCAGTCGTGGTCGAGCCCGGCGATGAACCGCATGCCCAGGTCGTCCGCGTCCGGGTGGAACGGAAGGACCTCCTTGGCGCCGCTCTTCTGGTGCCACACCGGCTTGCCGCCGGGCAGCGTCACCCGGCGGGGGTCGCCGAAGCCGCGCACGCCCTTGAGGGTGCCGAAGTAGTGGTCGAAGGAACGGTTCTCCTGCATGAGGACGACGATGTGCTCCACGTCCTCGATGGAGCCGGAGCGGCGCCGGGCGGGCAGGGACGCGGCGCGGCCGATGCTCTCGGAGAGCGCGGAGAACGCGGCGGTGCCGCCGGCGAGTTGCAGGAACCGGCGCCGGTTGAGTTCGGGCATGGGAAAGGGACCTCACGTGACGTGGGGGGCGTGGGCGCATGCAGTGTGCCAAGGGAGCCAGGCTGACGGAAGGGGTGGTCGGTGCGGTGACCGCCGCGTGACCGGAAGGCCAACGTTGCGGCCCCGTGAACACTCCGCAGCCGGGGAATGCCGCACGGCGGCCCGGCCTTGTGATCGTTGGTGCGGTGCCCGGGCGGTGCCCCGGCGGTGCCCGGCACCGCCCGACCCGTCGCAGGAGGAAGCGAGGAGCGCATGGCCAAGGCGTATGTGTACACCCGGCACGGCGGACCCGAGGTGGAGGCCCTCATCGACCGGGAGCCGCCGCGGCCGGGCCCGGGACAGCTGCTCGTGGCCGTACGGGCCGCGGGCGTCAACCCCGTCGACCACAAGCTGCGCGGCGGCTACCGCAGGCCGGGCCAGGCGCCCGCCGAACTGCCGGAGGTCCTGGGCAGCGAGGCGGCGGGCGTCGTGGCGGAGGTGGGCCCGGACGTCACCGGGTTCGCCGTCGGGGACCGGGTGTTCGGGTCCACGCTGACCGGCGGGTACGCCGAGTACACGCTGCTTCCGGTGGCGGTCGCCGCGCACAAGCCGGAGGGCCTCTCGTTCGCCGAGGCGGCGGCCCTGCCCGTCGCCGCCGCGACCGCGTACGACGGCGTCCGCCAGCTCGCCCTGCCCGCCGGGGCCACGCTCCTGGTCACGGGCGTCGGCGGCGGGGTCGGCGGCTTCGTGGCGCGGCTCGCCCGCCACGAGGGGCTGCGCGTCATCGGCACCGCGAGCGACGCCAAGAAGGAGTACGTCGAGTCGCTCGGCGTCATCCACGTCGCGCCGGGAGAGGACCTCGTGGAGCGGGTCCGGGCCCTGGCGCCGGACGGCGTCGACGGCGTCTTCGACCTGGTCGGCGGCGACCACCTGCGGACCGTCGCCGAGCTCGTGGCGGACCGCACGAAGCTGATCACCGCGGGCGGCAAGGGCATCGTCGGCGAACTGGGCGGCTCCCCCGTCGCCCGGGCCCGCACCGCCGAGGTCCTGGACGCGGTGGCCGCGCTCGCCGCGGCGGACGTGCTGCGCCCTGACATCACGGCCGTCTATCCGCTGCCGCGGGCGGGCGAGGCCCTGCGGTCCGTCGAGTCGGGGCACGCGCGCGGCAAGGTCGTGATCGAGGTCGGGCCGTGACGGGCGGCGCGCATCCCCTGGACAACCCCGGGCTCGCCTCCCTGACCGGCCCGCACGCCCGGTTCGCCGAGCGGCGCGGGCGCGTGCTGCGCTACCCCGTGGACGTCTCGCCCTGGCTCGGCCTGCCCGCCGAGCCGGACGCGGCGGACTGGGCGGACCTGGCCGCCTTCGCCGGGGCCGACGGGTCGGTGCCGCTGCCCGGCGTCGCCGCCCGGGTGCCCGCGGGCTGGGAGCTCACCTTCGACGTGGCGGGCGTGCAGCTCGTCGGCGAGAGTGTGGCGGCCGCGCCCGACGCCGACGCGGTGCGGCTCGGGCCCGCCGACGTGCCCGAGATGCTCGACCTCGTCGCGCGCACCCGGCCGGGCCCCTTCCTGCCCCGCACCGTCGAACTCGGCACGTATCTGGGCCTGCGGGAGGGCGGCGTGCTCGTCGCGATGGCCGGGGAGCGGCTGCGGCCGCCGGGGTTCACGGAGATCAGCGCGGTCTGCACCGACCCGGCGTACCGGGGGCGCGGGCTCGCCGCGCGGCTCGTGCGCGCCGTCGCCCACGGCATCCGGGAGCGCGGTGACACGCCCTTCCTGCACACTGCGGCACGGAACACCGGGGCGATCCGCCTGTACGAGGCCCTCGGCTTCGAGCTGCGGCGCACCCTCGCGTTCCGGGCGGCGCGGCCACCGCTCAAGGTGGCGGTGGCGGCGGACGCGGCGGCCGAAAATGGGAGGACGGCCGTCCGGTCCGGTTGATAACTTCCGGATCATGGAACCACTCGGCGAGAAAGAGATCCGCGCGTCCTTCGTGAACTGCTCCAAGGGCGAGGCGCGGCGCCTCGCGCTGCCCCCGGGGTTCGCCGAGACCCCCTGGGACGACCTCGACTTCCTCGGCTGGCGCGACCCCAAGGCGCCCGAGCGCGGCTATGTGGTCGCGCGGCAGGACGGGTCAGGCGAGCTCGTCGGGGTGGCCCTGCGGGCGTCCGCCGGGGCGCGCCGGAGCCTGCTCAAGTCCAGCATCTGTTCGGTGTGCGTGACCCCGCAGGCCGGGTCGGGGATCACGCTGTTCGTGGCGCCCCGCGCGGGCGAGGCGGGGCGCCAGGGCAATTCGGTGGGGCTCTACATCTGCGCCGACCTCGCCTGCTCGCTGTACGTACGGGGCAAGAGGACGTCGGCCCTGGCCCGGCGGTTCGAGGAAAGCCTCAGCCTTCAGGAGCAGAACGAGCGGACGCTCCGCAACCTCCACGGCTTCCTGGACCAGGTCCGCGCGACCGCCTAGTCACGTCAGATAGGCCAGGGCGGGGTGGGCCTGCTGGTAGGCGGCGGTCAGGCGGCGCGCCACCGTGACCGAGTCGACCAGGGGGTGCAGGGCGAAGGCCTTGACCGCCGCCGCGCGGGAGCGGCTCTCCACCGCGGTGAGCACCTCGCGCTCCACGGCCTTCACCGCGCAGACGAGCCCCACCGCGTGCCCCGGCAGCGGATCCACGGACACCGGGTGCGCCCCGCTCGCGTCGACGAGGCAGGGCGCCTCCACCACGGCGTCCGCGTCGAGCACCGGCAGGGTCGTGCGGTTGCGGACGTTGAGGATCAGCGTGGTCCGCTCGTCGCGGGCGACGGCCCGCATCAGGGCCAGGGCGACGTGCTCGTAGCCGCCGGACTCCAGGTCCTCCGCGGCCCGCTCCCCGGCCCCGGCCGCCTCCCGGCTCGCCGCCATGTACGTCGCCTCGCGTTCGGCGCGGGTGGCGTCCCAGGTCTCCAGGGCGGGCACCGCGGGTCCGCCGAGGGCGTCGTAGAACCGCGCCTGCTGGTCGCGCAGGAAGGCCCCGCGCGTCCGCTCGGCCCGCTGGTAGGCGGCGACGGCCTCACGGGTGAAGTAGTAGTAGTGCAGGTACTCGTTGGGGATCGCGCCCAGGGTCTGGAGCCAGTCGGCGCCGAAGAGCTTGCCCTCCTCGAAGGACTCCAGGAGGTCCCGGTCGGCGAGCAGGCGCGGCAGTTCGTCGCGGCCGTCGACCCACAGGCCGCGCAGCCAGCCCAGGTGGTTGAGGCCCACGTAGTCGGCCCACGCGCGGTCCGGCGCGATCCCGAGGAGGCGCGCGACGCGGCGGGCCAGGCCCACCGGCGAGTCGCAGATGCCGATGACCCTCTCGCCGAGGTGCCGGGACATGGCCTCGGTGACGAGCCCGGCGGGGTTGGTGAAGTTGATGACCCACGCCTCGGGCGCGAGCCGCGCCACGCGCCGGGCGATGTCGAGGGCGACGGGCACGGTCCGCAGGCCGTAGGCGATGCCGCCCGCGCCCACGGTCTCCTGGCCGAGCACGCCTTCGGCGAGGGCGATCCGCTCGTCGGCGGCGCGGCCCTCCAGGCCGCCGACGCGGATCGCGGAGAACACGAAGTCGGTGCCGCGCAGCGCCTCGTCGAGATCGGTGGTGACCCGCACCACCGGGGCGTCCGGTACGCCCTCGGCCTGCTCGGCGAGCACCCGTGCGATCGCGCCGAGCCGCGCGGCGTCCACGTCGTACAGGACGACGTCGGTGACGCGGCCCTCCTCGTGGTCGTCGAGCAGCGCCCGGTACACCAGCGGTACGCGGAACCCGCCGCCGCCGAGAATCGTCAGCCTCACGTCTGCGCCACCTTGCCCTCCAGTCGCCCCGCGCCGCACCGGGCGCCTTCCTGAACTCCTACCACTTCAGCGGGGCGGCGCGCCCACCGCCCTGCCCGCCCACGGCGGCGCCTGCTCGACGAGGCCCGCGTGCCGCTCCCGCACGGGCTCGGGGAACGGCACCGAACGGCCCCGCTCCCGGTCGACGTGCAGGGCGAGCAGCTCGGCGGTCGCGACGGGCTCGGCGTCCGGCGCGGGTGCGGCCCCGGGCCCCTCGACGACGTACATCTCGTGGGCGAAGTGCAGGCGGCGCGCGAAGGAGCCGAGGACGCGGGTGCGGACCACCAGGTGCGCGCCCTCGGTGACCTGGCGCAGGAGCCGCACGTGGCTCTCGACGGTCCAGAGGGTGGCGCCCGTGGCGGCGCGGTAGTCGGCGTGCAGCCCCGTCGCCTCCATCAGGCTGTCCGTGGCGGAGCCGAACGCCACGCCGTAGTGGGCCTCGCTCAGATGTCCGTCGTGGTCGATCCACTCGGGCGGCACGACCCGGCGGTACAGCGGCAGGTCGTGCCGGACTTCCCTGGTCATGTGCTCTCCTCACGGTTCGCTCCGGCACGCGGCGGCTCGCACGGGCGTTTGGAACGCGCCACACTTTCGCATCGGCGTATCACGCGATGGTGTGACCGCGAGCCCCGCGCCGCTTCGAGCGGCGCGCTGGGGGTAGTGCCTGGCTGCCGTACGCCCCCTGTCTGAGGAGACATCCGTATGCCGCGGCCGACACGCCCCTTCGAACTGCCGGACTTCTACATGGTGCATCCGGCACGTCTCAATCCCCATGTGGACGAGGCGCGTTCGCACTCCCTGCGGTGGGCGCGCGGGATGGGCATGCTGGAGGGCTCGGGCGTCTGGGAGCAGGCGGACCTGGACGCGCACGACTATCCGCTGCTGTGCGCGTACACCCACCCGGACTGTGACGCCCGCGCGCTGTCGCTGGTCACGGACTGGTACGTGTGGGTCTTCTTCTTCGACGACCACTTCCTGGAGCTGTTCAAGCGCACCCAGGACCGCGAGGGCGGCAAGGCCTATCTGGACCGGCTGCCCGCGTTCATGCCGATGGACCTGGCTACGCCGATGCCGAAGCCCGAAAATCCGGTGGAGGCGGGCCTGGCGGACCTGTGGCGGCGCACGGTGCCCCACATGTCCCTCGACTGGCGTGCCCGCTTCGCGGAGAGCACCCGCAACCTCCTGAACGAGTCGCTGTGGGAGCTGTCCAACATCAACGCCCGCCGGGTCGCGAACCCCGTCGAGTACATCGAGATGCGCCGCAAGGTGGGCGGCGCGCCCTGGTCGGCGGGTCTGATCGAGTACGCGACGGGCGCCGAGGTACCGGCCGCCGTGGCGGACGCGCGCCCGCTGCGGGTCCTCAAGGACACGTTCGCCGACGCGGTGCACCTGCGCAACGACCTGTTCTCGTACCAGCGCGAGGTCGAGGACGAGGGCGAGCTGAGCAACGGCGTCCTGGTCCTGGAGACCTTCCTGGGCTGTACGACGCAGGAGGCGGCGGACTCCGTGAACGAACTCCTCACGGCGCGCATGCAGCAGTTCGAGGACACGCTGTTCACGGAGCTGGCGCCGCTGTTCGCCGAGAAGGCGCTGCCGCCCGGCCAGTGCGCCGACGTCCTCGCCTACGCCAAGGGCCTCCAGGACTGGCAGTCGGGCGGCCACGAGTGGCATCTGCGCTCCAGCCGCTACATGAACGAGGGCGCCACCGCCACCGCCACGGCCTCGCCGCTGTCCGGCCCCTCGGGCATCGGCACCGCCGCGACGGGCGTCAAGGAGCTGCTGTCCGCGACCGGTGCGCAGCGTCGGCGCCGCTTCACACACGTGCCGTTCCAGCGCGTGGGCCCCTCCCGGATCCCGGACTTCGACCTGCCGTTCACGACGACGCTCTCCCCGCACCTGGAGCACTCCCGGCGCGAGGTCGTCGACTGGTGTCTGCGGATGGGCCTGCTCCAGCCGCAGCCGGGCGTGCCCGCCTCGCACATCTGGGACGCGCACAAGCTCGCCCGGTTCGACTTCGCGCTGTGCGCGGCGGGCATCCACCCGGACGCGACCGCCGAGCAGCTGGACCTGGACACCTGCTGGCTGGCGTGGGGGACGTACGCGGACGACTACTACCCGGCGGTGTTCGGCAGGTCCCGCGACCTGCTCGGCGCGAAGGTGTGCACGGACCGTCTCACGCTGTTCATGCCGCTCGACGGCTCCCCTCCCCCGCCCCCGGCCAACGCGCTGGAGCGGGGCCTCGCGGACCTGTGGGCGCGCGCGACCGCCCCGATGGACGCGGAGGGCCGGGCCGTGCTGCGCCGGTCCCTGGTGGAGATGACGGACAGCTGGCTGTGGGAGCTCGCCAACCAGGCGCAGCACCGCGTCCCGGAGCCGGTCGACTACATCGAGATGCGCCGCCACACCTTCGGCTCCGAGTTCACGATGAACCTGAGCCGCCTGGCCCACGGCGGGCTGATCCCGCGCGAGGTCCTCGACAGCGGTCAGCTGCGCACCCTGGAGAACGCCGCCGCCGACTACGCGGCCCTGATGAACGACGTCTTCTCGTACCAGAAGGAGATCGAGTACGAGGGCGAGCTGCACAACGCCGTGCTCGTCGTACAGTGCTTCTTCGACTGCGACTACCCCACGGCGCTGCACATCGTCGACGACCTGATGCGCTCGCGCCTGCGCCAGTTCCAGCACGTGGTGGCGCACGAACTGCCGGTCCTGTGCGCGGACCTCGGTCTGGACGCGCGGACCCGCGGCGCCCTCGACGACCACGTGCGGCGGCTGGAGAACTGGCTGGCGGCGATCCACATCTGGCACCGCGGCTGCGGCCGCTACCGCGAGGAGCACCTCACGCGCGGGCCCCTGCCGGTGCCCACGGGGCTCGGCATGGAGGTCGTGCGCCCCGCCTGGCTGCGGGAGCTGGCCGCCACGCCCCGGCCGCTCCCGGCCTGAGCGGGCGGGGCCCTCAGGGGTGGCCGTCGCCGCTGTGGACCTGGCGGTACTCCTGCGCCGTCGGCTTGGGCACCTGGGTGCCGGGGCCGTACATGGCGCGGGAGAGCCGGGCCCGCAGGCGGTCGGCGCGGGGGACCTTGCGGGCCACGCCGTTCGCGTCGACGAGCGGCCCTACCTCGAACGGCACGGGCTGCTCGTGGGCGGTGAGGGTGTACCGCTCGGCCTGGCTGAGCGGCTGGTGGACCTCCACGTACTCGCCGTGCGGGAGGCGCTTGATGACGCCGCTCTCGCGGCCGTGCAGCACCTTGGCGCGGTCGCGCCGCTGGAGGCCCAGACAGACCCGGTACGTGACGGCGTAGGCGAGCGGCGGCACGACGAAGAACGCGATCCGCACGAACCACGTGATGGCGTTGATGGACAGGTGGAAGTGCGTCGCCCAGATGTCGTTGCCGCCGCCGACCATGAGGACCCCGTACAGGGACAGCCAGGCCACGCCGAACGAGGTGCGCGCGGGCGCGTTGCGCGGCCGGTCCGCGATGTGGTGCTCGCGGCGGTCCTTGGTGACCCAGGCCTCCACGAACGGGTACGCCGCGATCACCATCATGATCAGCGGGAACAGCGCGAACGGGATGAAGACGCCCAGTTCGAGCGTGTGCCCCCAGGCGTCGATCTCCCAGCTCGGCATCACCCGGATCAGCCCTTCGGAGAACCCCAGGTACCAGTCGGGCTGGGCGCCGGTGCCGACCAGGTCGGGCCGGTAGGGGCCGAGCGCCCACACGGGGTTGATGGTGGCGAGGGCGCCCATGAGGGCGAGGACGCCGAAGACGAGGAAGAAGAAGCCGCCCGCCTTGGCGACGTAGACGGGGAAGAAGGGCGCCCCGATGACGTTGCGCTCGCTGCGGCCGGGGCCCGCGAACTGGGTGTGCTTGTGGTAGAAGACCAGGATCAGATGGGCCACGACCAGGCCCAGCATGATCCCCGGCAGCAGCAGCACGTGCACCGCGAACAGCCGCGGAATGATGTCGTGCCCCGGGAACTCCCCGCCGAAGAGGAAGAAGGAAAGGTACGTCCCCACGACGGGGATCGACAGGATGGCGCCCTGCGCGAAGCGCACGCCGGTGCCGGACAGCAGGTCGTCGGGGAGCGAGTAGCCGGTCAGGCCGGTGATCAGGCCGAGCATCAGCAGGGTCCAGCCGAACAGCCAGTTCAGCTCGCGCGGCTTGCGGAAGGCGCCGGTGAAGAACACCCGCATCATGTGCACCAGCATGCCCGCGACGAACACGAGCGCCGCCCAGTGGTGGATCTGCCGGATGAGCAGGCCGCCGCGCACCTCCATGCTGATGTCGACGGTCGACTCGTAGGCGCGCGTCACCAGGACGCCCTTCAGCGGCTCGTACGTGCCGTTGTACTCGACCTCCATGCCGCTCGGCTCGAAGAACAGGGTCAGCCAGACGCCGGTGAGGATGAGGATCAGGAAGCTGTAGAGGCAGATCTCGCCGAACATGAACGACCAGTGGTCCGGGAAGACCTTGCGCAGCTGTGACTTGCCGAGGGTGTGGATGCCGAGGCGGCCGTCGGCCCAGTCGGCGAGGCGCTCGCCCTTGGCGGGCGGGGTGGGGCGTCCGTCCTGACCGTGGTCCTGGGTGCGTTCGCTCATGTGCGGCTCCCCCCTCGGGCGGCTACCAGCGTAGGCGCGCGCCCGGGCGGGGCCAACCGTGCGTGCGCGCCCGAGCGTTGGGGTGGCCGGTCGTCACCACTCCGCGAACGAGCCGTCCGGCCGCCGCCACACCGGGTTGCGCCAGGCGTGCCCGCGCCGGTCCGCGGCCCGCACCGCTGTCTCGTCGATCTCCACGCCGAGGCCCGGCAGGTCCGTGCGGTGCGCGTGTCCTTCGGTGAAGCGGAACGGCTCGGTGTCCACGACGTACGACAGCAGGTCGGCGTCCTTGTTGTAGTGGATGCCCCGGCTCTGCTCCTGGATGAGGAAGTGGGGCGTGACCCAGGCGACCTGGAGGCTCGCGGCCAGGGCGATCGGGCCGAGCGGGCAGTGCGGGGCGAGCAGCGCGCCGTAGGTCTCGGCGAGCGCGGCGATGCGCAGCACCTCCGTGATGCCGCCCGCGTGGCTGAGGTCGGGCTGGGCGACGGCGATGCCCGCGGTGAGCGCGGGCAGGAAGTCGGCGCGGCCGTAGAGCCGTTCACCGGTGGCGAGGGGCACGGGGCTCGCGGCGACCAGGCCCGGCAGCAGGTGCGCCTGGTCGGGAAGGAGCGGCTCCTCGGCGAACAGCGGGTGCAGCGGGGCGAGTTCGGGCAGGACGCGGCGGGCGCTCGCGGGGGTGAGGCGGCCGTGGAAGTCGACGGCGACGTCGCGGTGCGCGCCGAGCACCTCGCGGGCGACGGCGACCCGCTCGACGACCGCCGCCGTCTCGGCGGGGGTGGTGAGGGGCGACGTCACCCCCGCCGCGTTCATCTTGACCGCCGTGAAGCCCGCGTCGACCTGCGCGGCGACCTGTTCGGCGAGCGCGCTCGGCTCGTCGCCGCCCACCCAGGCGTACACGCGCGCCCGCTCCCGCACGGGCCCGCCGAGCAGCGCGTGCACGGGCGCGCCGTACGCCTTGCCCGCGATGTCCCACAGCGCCTGGTCCAGGCCCGCGACGGCGCTGGAGAGCACCGGGCCGCCGCGGTAGAAGCCGCCCTTGCTGAGCACCTGCCAGTGGTCCTGGATGCGCGCGGGGTCCTTTCCAAGGAGGTACTCGGCGAGGACGTCGACGGCGGCGCGCACGACCTCGGCGCGGCCCTCGACGACGGGCTCGCCCCAGCCGACGACGCCGTCGTCGGTCTCCACGCGGCAGAACAGCCAGCGCGGCGGGACGAGGAAGGTTTCCACCCGGGTGATCTTCAACTGCCGCTCCTTCGAAGCCTGTCGGGGTCAGGCCGAGCCCTCTCCGGGTCAGGCCGGGCCTCTCGGGCTCAGGCCGAGTCCTTCACCACGCTCCAGCCGCCGTCCACGACCAGGCTCGTGCCGGTGACGTACGAGGCCTCGTCCGCGGCGAGGAACGCGATGGCCGCCGCCACCTCCGCGGGCGAGCCGAACCGGCGGGCCGCGGTGCCCGCGACGCTCCGCCGCCGGTCCTCCTCGGTCATCCGGTCCCAGGCGGGCGTGAGGATGGGGCCCGGCAGCACCGCGTTGACCCGCACCTCGGGCCCGTACTCGACGGCGAGCTGCCCGCACAGGGACACCAGGGCGCCCTTGCTCGCCGCGTACCCGGGGTGGCCGGGGATGCCGTGGGTGGCGTGCACGGAGGAGGTGACGACGACCGCGCCGCGGTGCGCGCGCAGATCGGCCAGGGCCGCCTTGACGCCGAGGAAGGCGCCGGTGACGTTCACGGCGAGCTGGTGCTCGAAGGACTCCCGGGTCATCGCGTGCGCGGGGGCGACCTCGGAGGCGTAGGCGTTGCTGACGAGGACGCCGACCGGGCCGAAGCCGTGGGCGGCGGCGAGGACGCGGTCCCAGTCGGCGGCGTCGGCGACGTCGGCGCGGACGAAGGCGGCCCGTCCGCCCTCGGCCCGGATGCCCTCGGCGACGGCCGTGCCGCGCTCGGCGGCCACGTCGGCGACGACCACGGCGGCGCCCTCCCCGGCGAGGCGCACGGCGGTGGCGGCGCCGATGCCGGAGGCGGCGCCGGTGACGACGGCCACCCGGTCGGTGAAGCGAGCGCTTGCATGCATGGCGAGGTCGTCCCCTTCTGCGGAGGGCGGCCGTCCCCTCCGGCGGCGGGCCACGGCGTTCGCACGCACGGTACCCCGCGCGGGTGCCCGAGCGGCCGCACGGCGCCGCGCGGGCGTGGAGCGACGGCGTGAACCGCGCGGCCGGTCCTATCCTGGAGTACTGTTCCGCGCCGCCGGGGAACAGTCGCCGGGGGGCGGGACGGGCCGAACGCTCCAAGCAACCGGGGGAATTGATGTCAGGCTTGGCGTGTACCAGGGTCCTCCTGGTCGATTCGCATCCCATCTCACTGACGGGGCTCCGCACCATCCTCGACGGCTGTCCCGATCTCGACGTGGTCGCCGTCGCCGAGGACGGGCCGGGCGCCGCGGCCCGCTTCCGCGAGCTGCGGCCGGACGTCGTCGTGGTCAACTCGCACACCGGCGCGGCGGAGGCGCTCGCCTGCGTGTGCGCCCTGTCCCGCCCCGCCCCGCCGCGGCCCGCGAACGTCCTGGTGCTGCTCGACAACGTGGACGCGGCGGCCGGGCAGGTCCTTCGGGTCGGCGTGCGCGGCCTGCTGTCCAGCGCGAGCGGCTCCGGCGAGCTGGCCGCCGCGGTGCGCGCCACGGCGGCGGGGCGCCCCGCGGGCGGGCCCGCGCGGGCGCCCGGCGGCGGCGCGGCGCCGCTGCGCCGCCTCACCGACCGGGAGACCGAGGTCTTCAAGCTGGTCGCGCGGGGCTTCAGCAACGCGGAGATCTCCCGGGAGCTGACGCTCAGCGAGAGCACCGTGAAGTTCCACATCCAGCGGATCATGGAGAAGCTGGGGCTCCGCAACCGGGTGCACGCGGTGATCTTCGCCTATGAGAAGGAGCTGATCCGCGTCGGCTCCTGAGCCGCCCCCGGCCGGTCCGTCACCGCGCGGAGCGGGCGGGCGCCGGCAGGATCTGCCGCAGCTTCGGCGACGGGTGCCAGTCGCGCTTCCACTCGCGCGGGTAGCCCACCGACACCTCCTCGTGCCGGATCCCGTCGTGCCAGGTGGTGCGGGGCACGTGCAGATGTCCGTAGACCACCGCCGCGGCGCGGTAGCGCACCGGCCAGTCGGCGGTGGCCTCCGTGCCGCACCACAGGGCGAACTCGGGGTAGCGCAGGATCCGGGTGGGCTCGCGCACGACCGGCCAGTGGTTGATCAGGACCGTCGGCAGGCCGGGGTCGACCGCGTCGAGCCGCTCCTTAGTGACCGCGACCCGGGCCCGGCACCAGTCCTCGCGGCTCGGGTACGGGTCCGGGTGCAGCAGCACCTCGTCCGTGCAGACGACCCCGGTCTCGTACGCGTACTCCAGCGCGTCGCGCTTCGCGTACGTCCCCTCGGGCCGGAACGTGTAGTCGTAGAGGAGGAAGAGCGGTGCGATGGTCACCGGGCCGCCCTCGCCGCGCCAGACCGGGAAGGGGTCCTCCGGGGTGAGCACGCCCAACTCGCGGCAGAGCTCGACCAGGTGGCGGTAGCGGGGCTCGCCGCGCAGCTGGTTGGGGTCGTCCCGGGGCGTCCACAGCTCGTGGTTGCCCGGCGACCAGATCACGGTGTCGAAGCGCTCGGCGAGCGTGCGCAGCGACCACTCGATGTCGGCCGCCATCTCCGCGACATCACCGGCGACTATCAGCCAGTCGCCCTCGTGTTCCGGCCAGAGCTCGTCGACGAACTTCCTGTTCTCGGGATACGCCACGTGCAGGTCACTGATGGCGAACAGCCTCGGTGCCCTCCGTGGTGCTGCAGATGTCGTCACCAAGTGAGGCTAACCGAAGGGGCTGGATCTCCCCTAGCCCGGCCGGGATAGTGGGCCGGGACCCGGAAGGGCGACCGCAGAGGGGGCTGGGGTGGACGCGGGCACGACAGCGGGCCTACGGATCGCGGCTTCGGTCGTGGTGCCGCTCGTGAAGCGCCTCCTGCTGCCGCCGAAGGGCGGCCCCGGCGCGGAGTTCGGCGAGCGGCCGGTGCGGCTCGGCAGGCTCCTGTCCTTCACCGGCGACCGCCGCACCCTCAGCGAGGCCGACCTCTACCAGCTCGCGCGGGAGCTGGTGCGCCGCGCCGTCCGCGCGGCGGGCCCGCACGAGGCGCCCATCGCCCCCGACGAGCAGAACGCCGTGGGCTACGCGCTCGGCCACACCCTGCGCGCCCTCGGCGACCTCGACATGGACGACGTCCAGGCCTTCGGCCTCGGCCCGCGGAAGCTCGCCGAGGCCCTGGTGCGGGCCAGCTCCCCGGAGACCCGGGCGCTGCTGAGCGCCGACGCAGCGCACCTGCACGACCGGCTGCTCGTCACCGCCTGCCTGCACCTGGTCCACGAGTTCAGCAAGCGCCCCGGCTTCGAGGCCCGTACCCAGGTCGAGCTGCGCCGCGCCCTGAGCGAGCAGCAGGAGCAGCTGCGGCTGCTCCTGGAGCGGCTGCCCGCCACCGCCGTCGAGGACACCGCCTTCGAAGCGCGCTACGCCCGCTACGTCGCCGCCCAGCACAGCACCCTGACCCTCCACGGCGTGGACCTGCACGACGCGCAGAGCCAGGCCTGGCCCCTGGAGACCGCCTATCTGAGCCTGGAGGCGGTGCCCGCGCGCGACCCGGCCGAGCCGGTGCCCGGGTCCGGCAACGGCTACGCCGACGGCGACCCCGGCGGCGCCGACCCCGACTCCGAGCGCGCCACCGGCCCGGTCGAGGCCGCGCTCGCCGGGCACGACCGGGTCCTGCTGCGCGGCGTCGCGGGCACCGGCAAGACCACCCTGGTGCAGTGGCTCGCCCTCACCACCGCCCGGCAGGAGGCGGTGCCCGGACATCTGCCGCAGCTCCTCGGCCGGGTGCCGTTCGTGCTGCCGCTGCGCACCCTCGCCCGCGAGGACGCCGAACTGCCCGTGCCCGACGGCTTCCTGCGCTGGATCGGCTGCCCCCTGACGGGCACCGAGCCCGCGGGGTGGGCGGTGCGGGTCCTCCAGGCGGGCCGGGGCGTGCTCCTCATCGACGGCGTGGACGAGATCCCGGAGGCGGAGCGCCCCCGCGCGCGGGCCTGGCTCGCCACCCTGCACGCCGCCTTCCCCGGCAATCTGTGGCTCGTCACCACCCGCCCTTCGGCGCTGCCCCGGGACTGGCTGGGCCGCGAGGGGTTCCGCGAGTTCACGCTCACGCCGATGCGGCCCGGGGACGTCCGGCGGTTCGTGCGGCGCTGGCACGAGGCCGCGGGCGCGGACGAGGAGCTCGCCACCACCCTGCTGCGGTCGGTGCGCGCCAGCCCGGAGCTGAGCCACCTCGCCACCAACCCGCTGCTGTGCGCGCTGATCTGCGCCCTGCACCGCGAGCGCAGGGGCTTCCTGCCACAGGGGCGGGTGGCGCTGTACGAGGCGGCGCTCTCGATGCTCCTGGAGCGCCGCGACCGCGAGCGCGACCTGTACGGCAGGCTCCCGCCGAAGCTGGACGAGAAGTCCGCGACGGAGCCGCTGAAGCGGTTCGCGTACTGGCTGATCCGCAACGAGCGGACCCGGCTGAAGCGGCAGACCGCCGTCGACCTCCTGGAGAAGCTGCGCCCCTCGGTGCCGCAGCTGGCCCGGGCCGGGAGCGCCGAGGACGTGCTGCGGCTGCTCCTGGACCGCTCGGGGCTGCTTCGCGAACCGGCCGCGGACGCCGTGGACTTCATCCACCGCACCTTCCAGGACTTCCTCGGCGCGAAGGCCGCCCTGGAGGAGCACGACATCGGGGCGCTCGTCGCGCACGCGCACCTGGACCCCTGGGAGGACGTCGTGCAGATGGCCGTCGCCCAGGCCCGGCCCGACGAACGCGCCGAGCTCCTGACGCGGCTGACGGGCCGGGCCGACCGCGAGGAGGACGACGGGGTGCGCACCCGGCTCCGCCTCCTCGCCCTCGCCTCGCTCGACCAGGCGACCCGGCTCGACCCCGCCGTCCGCGCCACCGTCGAGGAGCGGGCCGCGCAGCTCCTGCCGCCGCGCACCATGCGCGAGGCGCGGGCCCTCGCCGAGACCGGCACGCTGCTGCTCGGCCTGCTGCCCGCCGCCGACGCCCTGAGCGGCGACGCCGAGGTGACGACGGTGCACGCCATCTGCCGCATCGGCGGCGACGCGGCGCTCGCCCGGCTCCGCGACTTCCTGGCCACGCCGCAGCCCGCGGTGCGCGCCCAGCTCCTCGCCCACTGGGACCGCTTCGACACCGACGCCTACGCCGAGGAGATCGTGCGGCCCCTGCTCGCCGCCGGGGCGGGCGAGGCCGTCACCGTGCGCTCGCCCGCCGAACTGAAGGCCCTGAGCGCCCTGTCCGGATACGAACGCGTGGCACTGCAAGGTGACTTCAGCGAGCGGGACATCCTGGGCGCGCTCGCCCCCGGCACGCTGCGCGAGCTGCGCCTGCGCGGCAATCTGCGCCTCACCGGCCTCGACTTCCTCGCCGCGTTCCCCGCCCTGGAGACGCTCGCCCTGCACGGCTGCCGTGCCGTCAGCGACACCGCGCCGCTGACCCGCCTCCCGCGCCTTCGTCGGCTCACCCTCGCCGACCTGCCCCAACTGGAGCCGCTCGCCCGGCTCTCGGCCTGCCCGAGCCTGGAGGAGCTGCTGCTCGGCGCGGCCGTGCCGTGGCGGGGCCTGCGCGACCTGCCGCGGCCCGGCGCGCTGCGGCTCCTCTCGCTGCCCCCGGACACCGTGGAGCTGGCCGCCGTCACGGACCTGACGGAACTGCGCGAGCTGCGGCTGCACAACGCGAGCGACCGGCTGCGGCCCGACGACTGGGACGCGCTGCTCGCCCGGCTGCCCGCCCTCCGTTCGCTGCGCCTGTCCCACGAGCAGCTGAGCATCATGCTGTTCCCGCCCGGCGCGCGCATCCCGCAGCTGACGCGCCTGGAGGTGCGGGCGCGCCCCGGCGCGTCGGTGTCCCTGCGGCGGATCGCCCGCCGCCTGCCGGGCCTGGAGGAGCTGCACCTGACGCTCTTCGACACCGTGGACCTGGTGCACCTCGCGGGCCTGCGCGCGCTGCGCCGGGTGCGCCTCGACTACCCGGGCGAGGTGGCCGGGGAGGTGCCCGCGGGGGTGGAGCTCACGGTCCGGCCGCGGTCCTGAGGCCCCGGCCCCCTGCCCGCAATGTCCTGGCCAGGGGCGTGCGGGAGGTGTAACTTCTTTGACCTTCACGGCAGTTGACACGAGGTGGTGGACACCGGCGAGGAGGACGCCCTCGGCCCCGGCGCGAGCGGACGGACGGCAGCGGCAGACAGCGACGGACAGGAGCGGTTTCCGGCGAGATGCACCCATCCGAAACGCCTCGGCTGTACGCACGCGACCCGCTTCTGCACCACCTCGTCCCCCGGCTCACCGGCCTCGCCTACGCCGAACGCGCCCGCGTGCCCTGGGAGCACGACAAGGACCTGCCGGTGGTGCTGCTCACCGGGCGGCACGGCATGGGGCGCACCGCCGTCCTCGCGGCCCTGGAGCGGCACTACGCGGGGCGGCTGCCGCTCGCCCGCGTCGACACCGCGGCGCAGGGCCTCGTCGTCGAACTCCTGGAGGAGCTGGTGTGCTCCCTGGCCCCCGACCTGAGCCGACGCTTCCCGCTGCTCCTGCCGGGCCTCGTCGCCGTGTACGGCGGGTACGCCGACGGCGCGGAGCGGGCCCGCGCCACCGCGCGCGTCGCCCGGCTGCTGCTGGCCTGCCGCCTGGAGTCGGGGCCGGAGCCGGGGGTCGCGCAGACGTGGGAGACACGGGTGCGGGCGCGGCTCGCGGGGGCGGGGGCCTCGGCCGGGGTGGGTGCTGCTGCGGCCGGGGCGGGGTCGGAGGCCGAAGCCGGGGCGGGCGCCGAAGCCGGGGCGCGGGGCGGTTCCCACGCCGTCGTGCGCGCCGTACTCGCCGAGTACTTCGAGCGGTACGCCCGCGCCCGCGGCAGCGCCCCGCTGCGCCAGTGGTACCAGGACCGGTACGCCGAGACGCCCGAGGCCTCCGCCGCCGCCCCCGACGGCCCGGGCGGCCCGGGCGGCCCCGGCGGCCCCGGCGGGCTTGAGGGGCTGGTCCGCCTCGCCGACTGGTTCCACCGGGGCGGCGACTACCGGCACGCCGCCGAGCAGACCCTCGTGCACGCCTTCCTGGAGGACGTGGCCGCCGCCCGCACCCGGTGGCAGCGCCTGAACCGCGACCCGCGTCCGCTCGTCCTGCTCGACAACACGCACTCCCCCGCCGGGGCGCGCCTGCTCGACCTCGTCCTGGAGTACCGGGCCCGGCCCGGCGCCGCCCGCCACGACCCGCTGGTGGTCGTCGCCACCCGCCTCGGCGACGCGCCCCCGGACGCCACCGAGGCCCTCCACCGCGACCTGCCCGACCTGGTGACGACCACGGGCTGGCGGCGCGCGGGGCACGCGCCGTCCGCGGGCCTGGTGGTGGTGGAGCTCACCCCGCTCAGCCGCGACGACGTCCTGCTGATGCTGGACGCCGCGTCCGCCCCGCTGCACCCGTATCTGGCGTCCGCCCTGCACACCCTGACCGGCGGGCATCCGCTCGCCGGGCGCGTCCTGTGCGACGCCGTCCTGGAGCACGCGTCCCGGGCCGGGCCCG
Source organism: Streptomyces sp. NPDC053474 (assembly GCF_044544845.1). NCBI lineage: Bacteria > Bacillati > Actinomycetota > Actinomycetes > Kitasatosporales > Streptomycetaceae > Streptomyces > Streptomyces sp. NPDC053474. Next base: position 142,890 of record NZ_JBITXV010000020.1, on the reverse strand, counting down.
CCGCGGCCCCGCTCGCCCCGCGCGATCTGCTCGACCTGACCACCCGGGACGGCCGCCCGGTCTCCGAGGCGATCCTGGAGCGGCTGCTTCCGTCGCCGCACCAGCGCGCCCGGCTCGTCCCGCTCTCGCTGGCCCGCGACAGCACGGCCGCGCAGGCCCTCGCCGCGCATCTGCGCCTGGAGGGCCCCGAGCAGCTGCCCGCGAACGCCGCCGCCGACTATCTGGAGGCCGAGCACTGGCAGCGGGACACCCCGCAGGACCGGCCGCTCGCCGCCGATCCGCTGCTGCACACGCTGCTCGTGCACGAGGCCCGGCGCACCTCGCGGGGCACCGGGTCGCGCCGCGGCTGGCAGGAGATGCACGGCTTCCTGCGCCGCCACCACACCACGCGCGGCGAGGACAGCGAGGCCGACGCGCTGCGGCACACGCTCGCCGCCGGGGACGCGAAGACCGTGGTGGCCGCGCTCTCCGAGGAGTTCCAGGCCGAGCAGGACCGGCTCAGCGCGCTGCGCTGGCTGACCTGTCTGCGGTACGCGGCCACTGCCCCGGCGCCGCCCGCGGCCGACTGGGACGACGAGCGGGCCGCGATGGCCGCGGGCGCGCACGACGACCGCTACCGCGACATAGACGAGATCGACCGCTGCATCAACCGGCTGCTGCACGGCCTGTGGTACCTGTCCGACGCCACGGCCGAGCCGGAAGCCGACCTGTGCGACGACATCGGCGCCGAGCTCGCGTTCCTCTCGCTGCGCCACCGCACCTGGCGCGCCGTGCTCGGCCAGGCCGCGCGGACCTGGCCCGCCGCCGCCCGCGACAAGCGCCCCCTGCCGCTGCCCGAACTGTGAGGAAGCATGCGTCTGAGCCGCCGCCGCAACGGGTTCGGCCCCCTCGACAAGGCCGTCGCGATCGTGGTGCCGCTGGTCCTGATCGCCGTCGGCGTGGTCGTCTACCTGCTGCTGCGCCCCGAGGACTGCCCGGGCGGCCTGAGCAAGCACGGCGGGGAGTGCGTGGGCGTCACCCAGAGCGCCTTCGCCGGGGACGAGGACCTCGACGGCCTCATCCGGGCCGTCGCCGACGAGAACGCCCGGGTCGAGCGCGCCTGGGAGGACCCGGAGCAGGGGCAGGCCCCCATGCCGTACGGGCGGATCGCGCTGATGATGCCGTTCACGTCGGACGAGGCGAGCGCCATGACGGCGGCGATGATCCGCCGTGCCCTGGCGGGCGCGCACGCCGCCCAGCTCAAGGCCAACAGCGGCGGCGGGCCGCACTACCAGCTCCTGCTGGCCCCCGACGGCAAGGACCTGGACCAGTGGCGGCCCGTCGTCGACGACCTGACCGGCCTGGTGGACGACCGGCGCTCGCCGCTCGTCGGGGTGATGGGCCTGCCGAGCAGCACGCCCGAGACCCGGGACGCGATGAAGGAGCTGAGCGCGCGGCGCATCGCGACCGTGGGCCCGGTCATCACCTCCGCCGACATGAACGCCCCGTACTTCTTCAAGACCTCACCGAACAACAGCATGTTCGTGGACGCGCTCGATCACTATTTGAAGCGGAACCGGGGCGCCAGGAAAGGGTTCCTTGTATACGACAGCCGTCCGGACGACGTGTACTCGCGCAATCTCCACCGGTTGCTCCAGAAGAAATTCGGCAAGGCCTACGGGCTGCGCCAGCGCTCGGCCTCCTTCCTCGGCTCGACCGGGCCCGCCGCCGGCATCCCGCAGCGATTCCAGTCCGCCGCCCAGAAGATCTGCCTCACCGAATCCGACACGGTGTTCTTCGCGGGCCGCGACCAGGACCTGCCCGCACTCGTGAAACGCCTGTCACAGGAGTCGTCCTGCGACCGCCGCAGCCCCCTGCGCATTCTGAAAGTCGGCATCGGCCTGGAGCCGACACTGACCACGGACGAACTCACCGGGATGCTGCGGGAAACGAAGACCAGGATCGTCGCGGCGGCCTCGGTCACACCCGCCTGGTGGACGCCGCGCGGGCTGCCCGCCCAGGGCGCCCCGGCGGGCCTCGGCGGCTTCCTGCGGATCTTCCACGACCTCGACGAGCGGTACCGCATCGGCGAGAAGCCCCTCGACGACGGCTACGCGATCATGTACCACGACGCGTTCACGCTGCTGTCCAACGCGTACGACAGGTCGTACTCCGAAGCAAACGAGAAGGCCGGGAGCGGCGAAGGGACGCCCGCTCCGGCGCGCACGCCCACGAAGGACGACGTATACAACACCCTCATCAACGCGGGCATCGTCGAGCGGGACGGGCGCCTGCTGTGCACCAACTGCCTTCAGGGCGCGGCGGGTACGTACGCCTTCGAGCAGTCGCCCGAGACGCGTCAGTGGCCGATCTGCAAGCCCATACCGGTGATCGAGTACCCGGCGCAAGGGCGCGGCGGGCCGGGGAAGACGTACCGGACTTTCGAGGACACGTTCACGTACCCCTGCCCGCGAAGTCCACGGCTCATCCATCCCGCTGAGGCCCGCCTAAGTGACCTCGTCCCACCAGCCCTTCTTCCATTGGCACATGACACGAACACGTGCTCAGCACATTTGGCCGGAACCGACGGCGCGGTAGATGTTTACTCAACTTCCTGGTTGTCTAGACCCATTGACACTTCTGGAAGCGCTCTCCTACCGTCACCAAGGTCGCTCGGACAACGCTAAACACCGCCAAAAGCGTGTGGAGGAGTTCGTGAACAGCACTGAAGGTGCCCGCGATATCGCAATGGCCGCGCCCCGGAACGGCGAGGGCCTCCCCGACGTCAGTCTCGATCAAGCACACTCTCCGCAGAAAGTCCTGGCCCACGGCGAGCTGCTCCGCCGATTCGTCGCGGACGAGGAGATCAAACCGGTCCACATGCGGATCGGCATCATGGGCGCCTGCAATATGCGTTGCAATTTCTGCAACTTCCATTCGCCGAACGAGGAGCAGTTCTACGACCTGTTCTCGTTCAAGGACTCCATCACCACCGACAAGGCGATCAACCTCCTCAAGGAGTTCGCCGAGAACGACGGCCGCGCCGTGACCTTCTGCGGCAGCGGCGAGTGCACCATCCACCCGGGCTACGCGGACATCTGCAACGCCGGGCACGACGTGGGCCTGCACATCGGCCTGATCACCAACGGCTCCCGGCTCGGCCGTCCGAAGGTCGCCGACACCGTCATCAACACCCACACCTGGGTGCGGGTCGGCATGAACGCGGGCACGGAAGCCACGTTCAACGACATCACGCGCGACCGTGAGCAGACGTTCTCGAAGTTCATCGACAACATCGGCCACCTGCGCGCGAACGCCGTCGCACCGGACTTCCGCATCGGGTTCAACTACGTGATCACGATGCAGAACTACCGCGAGATCCTGTCGGCGGCCCGCATCGCCCACGAGTCCGGGGCGCACTACGTCCGCTTCGAGCCCGAGTTCTACAGCGCGATGGGGCACGAGACCATCGAGACCGTCATGGCGGAGATCTCGGACTCCCTCGTCGCGGCCGCCGCGCTGTCCACGGACTCCTTCGAGGTGTCGGTGCCCAAGCTCGACCGCGGCCCGATGGACCAGGTCGAGGAGGTCGAGGGCGACTTCGAGCGCTGCCACTACAGCCGCTTCGTGACCGCCGTCGGGGCCGACGGCCATCTGTACCCGTGCCCGCAGGTGCACCTCAACAGCCGCTACCGCATCGGCGACGTCGTCGACCTCGGGTACCCCCAGGTCCTGGAGGGCGGCCCGCGCGCCGAGTGGGAGGCCTCCAACCCGCGCCGCACGGACCTGTGCAAGTCCTGCTTCTACCGGCCGCAGAACGAGCTCCTCGAACTGCTCAAGCGGGGCCAGATCAAGCTGGACGAGGCGCTGGACGCCTACGCGGTCGAGGTCCCCGAGACCTTGCACGCCGACTTCGTCTGAGCCGTCCTCCCCACCCGCCCTGGCCTCAGGGCGGGTCGGGCCCGGCCCCGCACCCCGGGCGAGCGCGCGGCGCGACCCAGCGGGGCCCGGGGGCGCGCAGCCCCCGGCTTCGGAGAAGGGGCGGGCCTGGGGCGCCCCGCGAAGGCCCACCACCCGCACCCACAGGAGCGAACGAAACCCGCATGCAGACCACCCACCTGCACCAGCTGCTCAGCGCCGGGCCGACCCTGCGCTTCGCCCCGCCCCACGCCCCCTGGTCCCGCGAACTCCGCGCCGTCGTGCAGCGCCTGGCCCGCGTCGAGCGCACCCCCCTGACCACGACAAGCACCGCCACGACCACCGCGGACGGCCTGCGCCGCGAGCGGCTGGCCTTCGCCTCCCCCCTGCGCGGCACCTTCCACGGCACCGTCACCGCCCCCGCGGACGCGGGCCCGCCCCTCCCCGCGGTCCTGGTCCTCGGCGGCAAGAACGCTCGGATGGAACAGCTCACCGGCGAGACGCCTCCGGACTTTCCCGACCGGAACGTCGCCGAGCACCTCGCCCGCGCCGGGTTCGTCACGCTGTCCTTCGAGCACGGCATCGGCGGTGGCCTCGACGAGGAGCGCCGCGCGGGGCGGGACGAGGGCGCCCTCCTCGCGCACGCCTTCGCCCTGACGGGCCGCTCGCTGCTCGGCGCGCTCATCGGCGACGCGCTCGGCGCCCTGGACGTGCTCGCCGCGCACCCGTGGGCCGACCCCGGCCGCGTCGGCGTGTTCGGGCACAGCCTGGGCGCGGCGGTCGCCCTGCACTGCGCGCTGCTCGCGCCGCGGCCCCTGCCGGTCTGCGCGGCCAGCCATCTGGGCAGCTACCCGGCCCTGTTCGCCCGGCTGCTCACCGGCTACGAAGGTGCCGTCCTGCCGGGCATCCTGGAGTACGCGGACCTGGCCGACCTGTACGGCGCGCTCGCCCCGGCCCCGCTCCAGCTCCAGTACGGCACCGCCGACTCCTTCCTGGAACCGGCCGACGCGCGCGCCGCGGCCGACGCCGTCCGCCGCGCCTACGCGGCGGCCGGGGGCGACCTGGAGGTCCACGAGCTGGCGATGGGCCACGGCACGCACGTGGGCCACGCCGCCGCCTTCTTCACGCGGACCCTGTCGGGGCCCGCCGCGCCCGCCGACGTCCCCGCGCAGCGCATCCACTTCGACGTCGCGGACCGGCGCGCGGTCCTGGACCGCGTGGACGCGGCGCTCGCCACGGGCCATCTCACCCAGGGCCCCGAACTGGCCCGCTTCGAGGAGCTCTCGCGGACCTGGACGGGCGCCGAGGGCGTGGCCGTGGCGTCCGGCGCGGCGGCCCTGGAGATCGCCCTGCGGGTCATCGGCGTGGCGAACCGCACCGTGCTCGTGCCGGTGAACACGTTCTTCGCGACGGCGGCGGCCGCCGTGCGGGCGGGCGCCGCCGTGCGGTTCGTGGACATCGAGCTGGACGGGCTCGGCCTGGACCCGGGCGCGCTGCGGGCCGCGCTGGAGCGCCACCCGGACACGGCGGCGGTCCTGCCCGTGCACATCGGCGGCATCGTGGCCCCGTCCCTCACCGAGGTGCTCGCGCTCTGCGCGGAGCGGGGCGTACCGGTCGTGGAGGACGCCGCGCACGCGCTCGGGGCCACTCTGAACGGCCGGTTCGCTGGTTCCTTCGGTCGGTTCGGGGCGTTCTCCTTCTTCCCCACGAAGGTCGCGGTCAGCGGCGAGGGCGGCCTGGTCACCTGCGCGCGGCCCGACACCCCCGGCGGCGCGACCGCCGCCGACGCCGAGCAGGTGCGGCGCTGGCGCGACCACGGCAAGAGCGCACAGGGCTCCACGCTGCACGACCGGCCCGGCGGCAACTGGCGCATGAGCGAGCTGCACGCCGCCGTCGGCACGGTCGACCTGGAGCGCTTCGACCGTACCCTCGCGGCCCGCCGCGACCTCGCCCTCGCCTACGACGAGCTGCTCGCCGACGTGCCGGGCCTGCGGGCCCACGCGGTGCCGTCCGAGGCGCGCAGCAACTACTACAAGTACCTGGCCTACCCGGAGGGTCCCGTCGACCGGTCGCTGTTGAAGAAGCGGCTGCGCGAGCGGCACGGCGTGGCCCTGGCGGGCGAGGTCTACGACCATCTGCTGTGCGACCAGCCGTACTTCGCCGACGCGGCGCCGCCCGCGGACGCCGAGGGCCCGTACGAGCAGGCCCGCTGGTTCGCGCGCCACCACATCGCCCTGCCGCTGTACCCGACGCTCACCCGGGCCGAGCAGACGCGGGTGGTCGCCGCGCTGCGCGAGGAGCTGTCATGACCGCCGCGCCACAGCGCACGCCCGTCGTCTCGGCCTTCCGCCGGGGCGGCTGGCAGGAGTCCCTGGACACCGCGGCCCTGCCGGGCTCCCCCGCGCGGCGCCTCGCGCTCGTACCGGAGATCGTGGCGCACGCCGACCGCCGCTGGTGGCGGTCGGCCCGGGCGGCGCTGCCGCCGTTGACCGACCGCCGCGCCCGGATCCGCGCCGCCCTGGAGCTGTTCGCGCACGGCACGGTGACCGTGGGCGGCCTCGGCCCGCAGAGCGCGGCGGCCTTCCGCGGCGCGCTGTGGGAGAGCGCGGGGCTCCCCGGCCCGCTCGTCGAGCGCTGGTGCGCGCTGCTGGCCGACGGCGTGGCCCACCGCGAGGTCCCGGACAGCGACGCCGCGCTCGCCCTGGTCGCGCTGCCCGGCAACACCTTCACCTGCCTGGACTCCGTGCTCGACCAGGCCGAGCGGTCGGCCGCCGTGTGGGTGCGGCCGAGCCGCCGCGAACCGCTGTCGGCGGCCCGCCTGGTCGCGGCGCTGCTCGCGGCGGACTGGCCCGCGGAGCGCATCGGCCTGTACCCGACCGGGCAACGCGACCTGCACGGCCTGGTGAAGCTCACCGACCGGCACGTCGTGTACGGCGGCGCCGGGCTCGCCGCCTCGATGCGGGACGCGCCCACCCTCACCCTGCACGGGCCCGGGCGCGGCTGCGCCCTGGTGCCGCCCGACCTGCCGGTGGACGACGCGGTGGCCTGGCTGCTGCCGCTGGTCGCCGCCGACTCCGGCCGGTTCTGCCGCAACGTCCGCACGGTGGTCTGCCTCGACACCGACCCCGAACCGGTGGCGAAGGCCCTGGCCGCGGCCCTCGACGGGCTGCACCCCGGGCCCGCCCCCGACCCGGCCGACCCCGACTGGCCGCTGACCGCCTTCCGCGACCCCGGCGAGGCCGAGCGCGCCACCGCCGACGTCCGCACCCGCCTGCGCGCCGGTGACCGGCTGCTCACCCGCGAGCCCCCGGTCGTCGAGAGCGCGGGCGGCGACGTCTTCGTACGCCCTCATCTCGTCCTGCTCGACGGCCGCTTCGCCGCGTCCGACGTCGGTCATCCGCTCGTCGGGCACGAGGTGCCCTTCCCGTTCGCCGCCGTGCTCGGCGCCACCGCCGAGGCCGGGCGCGCGATCGCCGACGACTCCCTCTTCGTCCACCGGCCACCGACCCCGCACTCCTAGGAGGAGGCCCATGACGACCACGGCCCGCGACGGGCACACCCCGCAGGTCACCTTCGCCACCCTGTACGACACGCTGCGTGGGCGCGTGCCCGAGCTCGCCGTGGATCTCGATACGTGGACGCGGCGCATGATGCGCTGGCACTTCTCGCCCGAGACGGGCTCCCCCTTCTGGGTGGCGCGGCTGCCCCGGCTCGGCTTCGACCCGCTCAAGGACGTCGACTCCTTCGCCGCCCTGGAACTGTTCGGCCTGTTCGACAAGGGCGAGCTGCGGGCCGCGAGCGCCCTCGACCTGCGCCCGCGCGGCTACCAGGACCGCCCGTTCCGGGTGTTCGAGACGGGCGGCACGACCGGTGCGCCCTGCCGGATCGTCAACGTCACGCGTCTCGCGTACGACGTCGAGGTCTACCGCACGGTCCTTGAGGCGCGCGGCGTCGCGGGCGGCGACGTGCTCGCGATGACGCCGAGCGGCCCGCACGCCTACGGGCACTTCGTGGAGGGGCTCGCGGACAGCTGGCACGGCGCGGTGTTCGCCATCGACTTCGACCCGCGCTGGGTGAAGGCGTCGCTGCGCGCGGGCGGCGAGGCCGACGCGTACACCTCCCACCTGGTGGAGCAGACCCTCACCCTGCTGACCGCCGAGCGCCCCGCGCTCCTTTTCACCACCTCGCGGCTGCTGCTCGAACTCGCGATGCGCCTGCCGCGTCCGCTGCACACGTACGGCATCCGCGCGGTGTGCACCGGCGGCACCACGTGCAGCGCCGCCGAGGCCGCGTTCCTGCGCCAGGAGCACCTGGACGGCGTGCAGTGGATCGACACGTACGGCAACACTCTGGCGGGCCACGCGCTCCAGGCCGACGCGGTGCCGGGCGCGCCCCGGCTGCCCGAGGGCACCGGCCACTCGTACCACCTGCCACCGCCCTTCGCGGTGCTCCAGGTCGTCGATCCGGAGGATCCGTGGCGCGAGGTGGCCGAGGGCGAGCGCGGCCGGGTGCGCGTCACCACCCTCCTCGAAGACCTCTTCCTGCCCAACCTCCTCGAACGGGACAGCGCGATCAGGACCGGGCCGCATCCGTGGTTCCCCTGGGACGGCGTGGCCGCCGTCCGGCCCCACCGCGACGGCCTCGCGGGCACCGAGGAGGCGGTCGAGGGCGTCTACTGACGCGGACCCACGCCTCTTCCTGACTGCTCATCCGCTCTGCGTCTCCGGCTGCGCCTTGAGCCCTCCGGCCCGGCGCCGCCGTCTCTCCTTCCTGTTCTTTCGCCCCCTGCTCGTAAGGACTGCTCTTCCGTCCCCTGTCGTAAGGACTGCTCTGTCGACCCTGACGTAAGGACTCCCTCGTGAACCTCTCGTCGAACGGCGTACCCATACCCTTTTCGCCCGAGCTCTTCGGCCCGCTGCGCCCCACCGGCACGGAGCCCCTGCCGGACCCCGCCGTGCTGCGGGAGCGGCTGCGCGCCGACGGCTATCTGTATCTGCCGGGGTTCCTCGACCCGGAGGAGGTGCTCCGGCTGCGCTCCGCGTACTTCTCGCTGCTTCCGCGCGGCTACTTCGCGCCGGGCACCACCCCGCGCGAGGGCGTGTTCTCCGGCCGGGTGCCGAGGGAGCTGCCCGAGCACGGCGTGGCCGGGCACCCGGCGCACGACTTCGTGCGCTCCGAGACCTTCGACCGCTTCCTCGACAACCCCCAGCTCGCCAAGCTGGCCGCCGACCTCCTGGAGGGCGACGCCCGGATGCTGCCGCGCCGCATCCTGCGCCACTTCCACCGGGGCACCGCCCGCGCCTCGCGCGCCCACGTCGACCTGGACTACATGGACGAGGGCTCGCCCCGGGTCGTCACGATGTGGATCCCGGTCGGCGACTGCCCGCCGGAGTCGGGCGCCCTGGTGTACCTGGAGGGCTCGCACACGCTGCCCCCCGAGGAGTACGAGCCGCTGCGCGACACCACGGACCGGCCGGACGACCGGCGGCAGATCTGCCACGACCTGGAGTTCACCGCGCGCACCCTGGACCGCCGCTGGCTGTACGCGGACTTCGCCGCCGGGGACCTGATGGTGCACGTGCCGAGCGTCATCCACGCGTCCCTGGACACGACGACGGACGCGATGCGGCTCTCCATCGACACCCGGTTCGTCCGCGCGGGCGACACCCCCGACCCACGCTGGCTGCGGCCCTGGTCGGCGGACGACGGGGCCTGAGGCGCCCTTGCAGGAACGTTCAGCTGACCCCGGTGGGACGCGGACGCCCCGCCGCGGCGATGATCTCGTCCACGATCCGGGCGTCCGACACCGGGCACGCCGGTGGCCGCCCGGCCGCGACCGCCGCGACGAAGTCGGCGATCAGCGGCTGGTGGGGGTTGGACGCCGACGGCAGCGTCACCTCCCGTGAGCCGTGGGCCGTGCGCACGCGGAGGCGGCCCGAGTCGAGCGGGTCGAGCGTCAGGGTCCGGCCGTCGCCCACGACCTCGAACCGGTCCACGGGCGGCGCGTCGCCCCACTCCGCGACGACGTGCGCCCGCAGGCCGGACGCCCAGGCCAGCTCCACCTCGGCCCGCCGCTCCGCGCCCGCGGGGAAGCGGTCCGTGAGCAGGCCGCGTACGTCGTCCGGGCGGCCGAACAGCAGGACGAGCAGGTCGAGCCGGTGGCTGCCCGCGTCCGCGAGCACCCCGCCGCCCGCCACGGCCGGGTCGGTGCGCCAGCGCATCGGATGGCCGGGGCCCGGGGCGAAGGCGCAGCGGAAGCGCACCTCCACGCGCGCGGGGGTCCAGCCCACCAGCTCCGTGCGCAGGCGACGCACGGCCGGGGCGAGCCTGCGGTAGTACGCGACGGCGGCGGTCGGCCCGCCCTCCAGGTCCGCGCCCCCGGCCTGGACCAGGCCCCCGGCGAGCGGCTTCTCCACGAGCACCGGGCGCCCGGCCGCCAGCGCCGCGCGCGCCAGCGGGACATGGCGCACCACTGGCGTGGCGACGTACACCGCCTCGACCTCGTCGCCGAGCAGCGCGCGCTCGTCGCTGCCGGAGCCGCGCACGCCGTGCCGGGCGGCGACGCGCGCCGCCCGGTCCGGGTCGCGTCCCCACAGGTACACCGGTTCCTCGCCGAGCGCCCGCAGGGCAGGCAGCACCCGGCGCTCCACGACGTCGCCGTATCCGGCGACCGCCCACCTCACCGTCCGGCCGCCGTCACGGGACGATGACGACCTTCAGGGTCTCGGGCGGCGGCCCGTCGTACGGGGCGCGTTCGGCGTCGGGGTACAGCGACCTGCTGGCGGACAACTGCTCCATGGCCTTGGGGAGTTCGTCGAGGGCATAGGTGTGGGTGTGCAGGTCGGGCAGGCGCAGCCGCCCGGGGTCGCGGTGCACGAGGCGCTCGGCGACGGCCAGCGCCTCGGCGCGCGCGGTGTCCACGGGCTCGGCGGAGCTGTGCACGCGCAGGCCCTTGCGCTCCCACGTCACGAGGTCGACGGTGACGTGCGTGTCGACGTGGTGGGTGCCGAGCATCACGACGAGGCCGTTCTGCCGCACCAGGCCCACGCAGGCGTTGAGGGTGGTGGGGGTGCCGACGGCGTCGATCGCGACGTCGTACTCCTCCCCTTCCGCGGCGAACTCCTCCTTGAGGGCGGCCAGTCGGGACGCGCTGCCGTCGACGTGGCGCACCGCGTCGGCGCCCGCCCTGCTCGAACGCTCCAGGCGCCACGCGTCGAGGTCGACGGCGGTGACGTGCGCGGCGCCGCGGCGCGCCACCATCCGTAGCGCCATCTGGCCGACCGGCCCCTGCCCGATGATGACGACCCGATCGCCCAACCGCACCCCGCGCGTGGCGTGCACGGCGAGCGGCAGCAGCTGGAGCATCGAGCCCTGCTCGAAGGGCACGGAGTCCGGCAGCGCGCCGACGGCTATCTCCCGCGCGAGGGCGAACTCGGCGTAGCCCGACGTCAGCGGGGTGCGCACGAAGACGCGCCGCCCCGGCGCGACACGGGAGACACCGGGCCCGACGGCCTCCACGACCCCGGCGATCTCATGGCCGTAACAGCCCGTCGCGCAGTGCTCCCTGAGGCCGTAGTAGTGGTAGTACGCGAGGTCGCTGCGGTTGCAGACGCTGCACGCGCGGACGCGGACGAGCACCTGGCCCGGCCCTGGCTCCGGCACCGGCGCGTCGGTGACCAGCCTGATGTCACGCCGTCCGACAAGTTCGTACCGTCGCAAGGGTTTCCTCCTCAGCTCGGCCGCGGTCGGGCCCGGGGCGGCCCGCCGCGTGGTGGCGGGAGCCCGACCCCTGGCTCGTACACGAATTCCATCGCGGGAACGCGTGTCGTACAAGGTGGCCTCTGGGGTGGAGGGTGCTTCGGCTTGGGCGTCGGGTCGGCTTGGGCTGGGGTGTGGGGGCGTGCTTCGGCCGGGGCGTCGGGGGTGCGCTTCGAGCAAGGTGTCCCGTCGCGCTTCAGCCGGGGCGTTGGGGCGCGCTTCGGCCAAGCGTCGGCGCGTGCTTCGGCCGAGGTCAGGCCGCTGTGCCATGTGCTGGTTCACCTTCCGTTTCCTGGCGGTTCGCATGCCTTGACAGTCCCAAATGGCCTGAGCCAACATCCGATTGGCCTGTACCAAACCGCGCAGTACGGCGTCGGCCCGCTCTCCCACCCCCCGCTCCCCTGTCCCATCGGAGGTCCCGGCATGGTTTCGAGCAGTCCCCCGAGGCTGGAGCAGCTCGCCAACTCCGTGCTGCAGCCGGGCTTCGTCGGCACCACCGAGGTCCCCGACTGGCTGCGCCGCAGGATCGCCGCCGGGCTCGGGGGCGTGGTCCTCTTCGGCCGGAACATCGTCGACCCGGAGCAGGTCGCGGGCCTCACCGCCGCCCTGCGCGCCGAGAACCCCGACCTGATCGTCGCCATCGACGAGGAGGCGGGGGACGTGACGCGCCTGGAGGCCTGGACGGGCGCGTCCCGGCCCGGCAACCTCGCGCTCGGCGCCGTGGACGACATCGACCTCACCGAGCGCGTCGCCCGCGACATCGGGCGCGAACTGCACGCGGCGGGCGTCTCCCTCAACTACGCGCCGAGCGCCGACGTGAACTCCAACCCGCTGAACCCGGTCATCGGCGTCCGCTCCTTCGGCGCCCGCACTGACATCGTTTCCCGGCACACCGCCGCCTGGGTCCGGGGGCTGCAGTCCGCCGGGGTCGCCGCCTGCGCCAAGCACTTCCCCGGCCACGGCGACACCTCCGTGGACCCGCACTTCGGCCTGCCCCGCGTCACCGGCGGCGCCGAGGAGATCGCGCGCACCGCGCTGCCGCCGTTCATCGCCGCGATGGAGTCGGGCGTACGGGCCGTCATGACGGCGCACCTGCTCGTGCCCGCGTACGACCCCGCGCTGCCCGCGACGCTCAGCCCGCGCATCCTGAACGACCTGCTCCGCGGCGAGCTCGGCTTCGACGGCATGGTCGTCACCGACGGCATCGAGATGGGCGCGGTCACCGACCGCTACGGCATCGACGGCGCCACGGTCCGCGCCGTCGCCGGTGGCGTCGACGCGGTGTGCGTCGGCGGCGAACGCGCCGAGGAGTCGACGGTCGACCTCCTCACGGGCGCGCTCGTACGGGCGGTGCACGACGGCACCCTCCCCGAGGACCGCCTCACCGAGGCCAGCACCCGCGTACGCTCCTTCGCCACCTGGTCAGGAGCCCGCTCCCGCGCCGCCACGGCCACCGGCCTCGGCTCCGACATCGGCCTGATCGCGGCGAGGCGCGCGGTACGGGTGCGACCGGGGAGGGAGGAGGAGGCGGGGGCGGGGGCCGCTCTGGAGACGACGGGGGCGCCGAGGCCCACAGCCACGGCTGATACGTGCGGGGCCGCGGGCGCTCCGGGCGCGCGGAGGAGCACGAGCAGGGCAGTCACGGCGCGGAGCACAGGAATGGCGGGAACGGCGGGCGCCCCGGCCTCACCCCTCCTCCCCCTCACCATCGCGCCGCACGTCGTGGAGCTGTCCCCCGTGATGAACCCGGCTGTCGACGGCGGCACGCCCTGGGGCGTGGCCGATCCGCTGCGCGCGCTGCGCCCCGACACGACGTCCGTGCGCCTGACGGAACTGGAGCTCGACGGTTTCGACGACGTCCTGGACCGGGCCGCGCTCACCCCGGCGGACGGCCGCGCACTCGTGGTGGTCGTCCGCGACGCGGCCCGCCACCGCTGGATGACCGAGGCCCTCGCCCGCCTCCTGCGCACCCGCCCCGACGCCCTCGTGGTGGAGATGGGCGTACCGACGGGCGTCCCCCTCGGCGCCGTCCACCTGATCACCCACGGCGCGACCCGAGTCTCAGGCATAGCGGTGGCGGAACTCCTCACGGGCCGATCCCACACCCCCGAAACCACGAAAACCCCCACCTCGCCCAACCCGATCACAGGCATCCGAGCGGGGACGTGAACCCTCCCCACACCCCACACAAAGAAGGCCCCTCAAGAGGGGCCTTCTTACTGGTGTCCGAGGGGGGACTGCCCCATTACGCCAGCGCGCTGACCAGGCGTTCCCGCTTCCTCCTGGACTAGTAATCGCCCTACCATTTCCCCTCCCCGCTAGAGAGGAAAGCCCCGTGCGGGCCCTTGTCGCTGACAGAAGGGGCCTGAACCCCTTCCTCCGGTTCCTGCAACTCTCATGCATGCAGTTATGCATGAGAGTTGAGTGCGCGCCGGGCCGCGTTGATGACGTTGTGCGCCTCGGCGCCATAAACCGCGGACTCTTGCATCATCTTCCAGACACGAAGGTACGTGGCGACGTGATCGGCATCCTCGACCCATAGTTCCGCGTGCCACGTCTCGGTGACTACTTGCCGGTCGTCGTAGATCCAGAAGCCCACGCCGGGCGGTTGCTTGAGCGAAGCGCCGAAGGGGACGATCCCCAGCTCTACGGTGTCCATGCCGATGATTCCGGTGAGGCGGTCAAGCTGGGCGGCGAGCACTGCCGGCGGGCAGACCAGGGCGCGCAGCACGCCTTCCCACATGATGATGTGGTAGCGCCTGCCCGCGCTGTAGAGGAGTTGCTGGCGCTGCATGCGGGCCCGTACGGCGTCTTCGGTGTCTCGTGGTGACTGGTGCAGTTCGGCGGAGCGGGTCAAGACCGCGCGGGCGTAGTCAGGGGTCTGGAGGACGCCTACAACCCATGAGGACTCCCAGGCGCGCAGCACCTTGGCGCCTGCCTGGGCGTCGTTATGCGCGTCCTGAACGGCCCGGTGGCCTGCCGCGAGCTGGCGGCGCCAGGAGCGGATGTGTGCCTCGAACCCCGCAAGGCGGGTCCGGAGTTCCTCGTACGCCTCGGGCTGGTCGGTGGCTTGCGTCCATGCCCGGAGGTCTTCGGCGGTGGCCGTCTGCCTGCCGTTCTCCAGCTTGCTGACCTTGGACTTGTGCCATCCGAGCTGCCTGGCCAGCTGGTCGCCGGTGAGTCGGCCTCCAGGGCGCGAGAGCCGTAGTTCGCGAAGCCGTGTCCCCAGGGCTTCTCGCGCCTGCTGGAAGTCGGTACTCACCGGGCCGTGTTCACTCCCTCGCGTTGAGCTGTGCCGCGAATTCCTTGTACGGGATGGCGTAGTGCTGCGCAACGTCCCGCAGCCGGTTGTACTGGTTGACGGCTGCTGGCTCGGTGATCAGCTCCGCGCCCGTGAGGTTGTCATCGTCGTCGAAGAGGCACAGGGCGACGATGTGGGAGTCAAAGATCCAGAGGTCTTCGTCCGGCAGGTTGACGCGTTGGGCTTCGGCGCGCCACATGTTGCGTACGTCCTCGCCGAGCGCGGCGTTCTTCTCGGCGTGCGCGAGGAGGTACAGCTGCCCTGTGGTGGGCGGGCTGTCGACGATGCGGACGCGCCCAACCGCCGCTCCGTCTGAGGTTTTCGCACGGATGGTGCGGCTCCACGGGGTGTCGAGGTCCCACGCCGGGGCCTCGCCGCGTACGAACTGGGCGTAGGTACTGGTCGCTTCGTCGACCGCGTAGCGTCGCCGCATCTCCAGGTGCCACGCGCTGTGCTGGAATTTCCCGAAGAGCCGGGCGAACTGGTCCAGATCGAGAGTGCGTGGGGAGATGTCCCGGCCGCGCGGACCGAAGTCGATCAGTGTGTTGCGCGGTACGACGATGGCCACCTCGTCGTCATCAAGGTGCTGAAGCTGGGCGATGTCCTCAGGCTCGGTGAGCGGCGGGCCGTGGACGATGATCTGGCCGGTGTCGAGGTCTTCGTGCACTGCGGGGCAGCTCCCTTCGCCGCTCCCTGTGCCGTTTCCCTTCGCCGCTCCCTGTGCCGTTGAAACGCAGTCGTCGCGCCATGACGTGCCCCTTTCGTCGGGCTGAATCACAGCTTCGCGCGCTGTTGCGCCAAGGAGCCATGGCATCCACGGCTCCCTGTAAGGAACTTCCCGAAACCCCGGAAACCAGTCAAGAAACTTCGAGAAACCTGCCTGGATTCTCTCAACACCCCATCCCTAGCGTCTTGTTCATGGTCACTACGCATGAATCGCACGATGTCGACCCGTACGCGGCGGTCGAGGAGCTGAGGGCAGTGCTGGCCGAGGCGGGTATCGTCTTCCCGTCCCTCGCCGTCGACCACGCCTCACCGAGTCTTGGACTCGTGAACCTCGGGCGCGTGCGCGCGGAGGTAGCCATGCGGCTGGCTCAGCAATTCCGGCGCGAAGGTCGTGAGTGACGTGCCCGAACCACTGGGTGGGATGGTCCTCTACCCGGTCCCGGAATCGGTGGGCCGTGCGCGCCGCTGGTTCCGGACGTTCACCGAGCCGCTTCATTTGGACTGCTCCGTTGTGGACGACTGCGTGCTGATGGTTTCGGAGCTGATCACCAATGCCATCGTGCATGGGCAGGCGGAGGGGCCGTGGCGGGTGCGCGTGGACTGGTACCGGGTGGGCGGGGCCCTGCGGGTGGAGGTGCACAACCCCGGCTGTCCGGCGCATGTGCGGCTGCGCTCGCCTTCGGTCAGCGAGGCGCATGGGCGGGGTCTGCTGCTGGTCGACGCGCTGGCGGATGAGTGGTGGTCTGGTCCGAGTCGGCATGGCGGGACGCTCGTTGCCTTCGTCGTGCACCAGGCCTTCAAGCCCGACTGACGCACTCCTAGATCCCACCTAGCGCGCTACTAAATCAGCCTGACCTTGTCAAAAGTGTGTCCGAAAACCGGCTTCTTCAAGTGTGGCCCTCATTTCTGAGCGGTGCCCCGCGAACGCTGTGGGCCGCACGGTTCGCGGGGCCGGAGGCTGGCCATGACCCGGGCGCAGGGCAACCCTGGAAGGGAACCAAGAACCGACCGGAAGGCAATCAGGGTGATTGTGCCCGCGCAGCCGCCCGTGCTGACGCCGCCGGTGGCGGTGGCGCTGTGGCGGCTGATCTGCAACGTCTCCCGGGCTGGTGAACACGGGGATGAAGGGAGAGCAGGGTGATGCTTCGCTTCGCCTTCTACGGGCGGGTCTCCACCGAGGACCAGCAGGATCCCGCCGCCTCCCGCGCCTGACAACTGGCCCGCGCCACCACCCTGACCCAGGCGCACGGGCCGGTGGTGGCCGCACTCGACGAGGCCCAGCCCACAGGCGACCCGCGCACCGAGGCCGCCCGCCGTGAGCTGGCCGCCCTGGACCGCAAGCTCACCCAGTACCGCGCCGCCCTCGAAGCCGGAGCCGACCCCGCCCTGATCGCCACCTGGACCCGCGACATCCAAACCCGCCGCGCCACCGCCCAAGCCACCGTGAACCGGCTCACCGCCGCCGAGCAGCCGCCACGACGGATGAGTCACGCAGAGATCAAAAACCTGGTCGACGCCCTCGGCGGCCTTCTAGCGATCCTGGAAAAGGCCGATCCGGCCGACAAGGCCGACGTCTACCGCCAGCTCGGCCTGCGCCTGACCTACGACCACCAAACACAAACGGTGCTGGCCGAGAGTCGGCCAGCACCGGATGGTGTACTGATTGTGTCCGAGGGGGGACTTGAACCCCCACGCCCGATAAAGGGCACTAGCACCTCAAGCTAGCGCGTCTGCCATTCCGCCACCCGGACTAGGTGTCTGTCGCCTTTGCGGTGTTTCCCGCGGCGACGAGGACAACAATACCAAGGTTTCGGAGTGCCTTTCACCTGCGTATCCGCCAGGTACGCCGCACCGCAGCGCGCCCCGCCGCCGCGGGCGGCTCCGCGCCTAGAGTTTCACCATGAGTGACGGTTTGCTTACGGGTGCGCTGGGTGACGTACGGGTGCGACGGCCGCGGGTGCTGTCTCCCCTGCGCGAGCACCTGCGGGACACGATGTGGTTCGCGCCGACGGCGGGCCTCGTGGGCTCCCTGCTGCTGTGGTGGGTCGCCTCCGAGGTGGACGCGCAGTGGGTGCGGTTCCTCCAGGACCACGGGGAGTACGACGCGATCAAGGACATGAATCAGCTCGCCGAGGACACGAAGGTGGTGATCAGCACCATCGGCTCGGCGATGATGACCTTCATCGGTGTGGTCTTCAGCATCTCGCTGGTCGCCGTACAGATGGCGAGTGGCCAGTTCAGCCCGCGGGTGGTGCGGCTCTACGTCCGCTCGCGGATCACCAAGGCCACGCTGACGGTCTTCCTCGCGACGTTCCTGTTCTCCCTGATGACGCTGACGTCGTTCGACAGCGAGAAGGACCCGCGGCTCGTGACGAACGTGCCGCTCGTCGAGGGGCTGCTCGCCCTCCTCATGGTCCTGCTGAGCCTGCTGCTCTTCGTGGCCTATGTGAACGGCACCCTGCGGATGATGCGGATCGGCTTCGTGATCGACCGGATCGCCCGGGAGGCCTTCCGCGTGGCCGCGAAACACCCGGCGGAGGGGCACGTCGACGACGAGGGCCTCGGCCCGGAGACCGCGCGGATCACCCACGAGGGCCAGGCCGGGGTGTTGCGGGACGTGCACATCGCCCGGGCAGTACGGGCCGCGCGCCGTCAGGGCGTCGTCCTGCGGCTGCTGCCGCGCACCGGGGACTTCGTGGTGCCGGGCACCCCCGTGTTCGCGGTGTACGGCGGCCCGCCGCCGGGGCGCCGCGCCCTGCGGTACACCGTGTACGTCGGGGTCGAGCGCACCTTCCACCAGGACCTGGGCTTCGGTCTGCGGCAGCTGTCCGACATCGCGCTGCGCGCCCTGTCCCCGGCCGTGAACGACCCGACGACCGCCGTGCAGGCCCTGGACCGCATCGTGCAGTTCCTCGCGGTCCTGGCCCCGTACCCGCTGGGTGCGCTGCGCCACCGCGACCGGCGCGGGGCAGTACGGCTCATCCAGCCCGTGCCCGACTGGACGGACCTGGTGGACCTCGGTCTGACCGAGATCCGCGGCTGCGCTCCCGGCAACCCTCAGGTCACCCGGCGCATGCTGGCGGGCATCGACGACCTGCTGCTCCTCGCCCCCGAGGACCGCAGAACACCGCTCCTGCGCCACCGGGCCCTCCTCGAGCAGGCGGTGGAGCGGGTGGTGCCCGAGACCGCGGACCGCGATTTCGCCCTGTTGCCGGACCGCCAGGGGATCGGCTGAGCCGGGGGGCGGGGCCGTACCGGCTGCGAAGGGGTGGAGGTCGTGTGGTCACCTGCCCCGTTCCTGACGCGGGCCCGGCGACGCCAGGCAGTCGCGCATCAGGTACCGGACGTACCGGAGACGGGGGCTCCGGCGTGCCCCATGGTGCGGCCCTCGGGGGCGGTGAATCCGGCGACGTAGGCGCCGACAGGCTGGCCACCGATGCCGCCGCAGGCGGAGAAGCCGATGTCACGCAGCTCGTCCATGAGCGGGTACGTGAGGGTGCCGGACTGGGAGACCAGGCCGACGCGCCCGGGTTTGGCGATGTCGGCGGGGATGATGCCCGCGCTGGACTGCCCAGGGGCGATGGGGCCGGGGCAGTCGGGTCCGATGATCCGGGTGCCGCGTCGTCGCGCGTGCGCGTGCCCGTGGAAGGCGACGGTGTCATGCACGGGGATGCCTTCGGCGATGACGGCGGCAAGCGGGATTCCCGCGTCGGCCACCTCCATGACAGCGGCCTTACTGGAGGCGGTCGGCACGGAGAGGACGCTGACCTCCGCCCCAGTCGCCTCGCGCGCGTAACGGACCGAGCCGAAGACGGGCACGGCGCGGTCGTCGAAGTCGACGGTTCGGCCCGCCTTGCGCAGCGCCTTGCGCGGATGACGCCGCCGACGACGTCCGTACCGGCGGCGAGCATGCGGAGGGTGTGCTTCATGCCCTCGGCGTCCGCCATGCCCTGGACGATGACCTTGCTCTCCTTGGTCAAATAGATCGCCCTGTACGGCTCCTCAGACAGCGGGTGCGGCGTGGGCGAGTTCGGCGACGCGGCGGGCGGCGCCGTCCATGGTCGTGGCCTGCTCGACGAGCGGATGGGCGCGTGCGTCGAGGACGGCCCGCCCGCGCACCGCGTCGTTGCCGTTGAGCCGGACGGCAAGCGGCTTGGTCAGTCGCACGCTCTCCAGCGCCCGCGCCCGCACGATGCCGTCGGCCACGGCGTCGCACGCGGTGATGCCGCCGAGGACGTTCACCAGGAAGCGGGGGACGGACGGGTCGCCGAGGACGACGGCCAGGCCGTCCGCCCCATGACGCGCGCGGAAGCGCCGCCGCCGATTCGAGGAGGTGCGCGGGCCGGGCGCCGCGCCCCGCGACGGCGTCGAGCATCGGCATGACGAGGCCCGCGCCGTTACCGATCGCCCCGACCTCGCCGTCGAGCTTCACATAGGTGAGCCCTTCGGCCGCCGCAGCCGCCTCGCGCTCGCCGTCGTACGTCGCGCCCTGTGCACCCCAGCGGGCCCGCCGGAAGCACGCGTTGTCATCGAGGGTCGCTTTCGCGTCAAGTACGATCAACTGCCCCTGGAGGGAGCGAACGAGGGAATTGACCTCGACAAGCAGCGCTTCAACGCAGGTCAGAACGTTCCCTAGCGCGATCAGAACGTCAGCCGCCTCGACGGGGAGGCCCGCTGAGGCGGCGATCTCGTGGGCCTTGCTCCGGGTCACACCCTCGGCGGGACCGACGGGCACGCGCACCACCGCCTCGGGTCAGGTCGCGGCGATGCCCTCGATGTCCATGCCACCGCGGGCTGAGGCGATCGCGAGGAACCACCCCGAGGCTCGGTCCAGCACGTACGAGACGTAGAACTCGCTCTCGCCCTGCACCGGTTGGGCCAGCTTGACCGCGCGCACGGCGTGGCCCTTGATGTCCATGCCGAGGACCTGGCGCGCCGTCAGCTCGGCGGCGGCCGGGTCCGCGGCCCGCTCCACACTGCCCGCCTTGCCCCGGCCACCCGCCTTCACCTGCGCTTTCACGATGACGCGCCCATCGACGCGCTCAGCTGCCGCGCGGGCTTCCTTGGCCGACCTGGCGACCTCGGCGCGCGGCGCCAAGGTGCCGTGCTCATCGCAGAGTTCCCTTGCCTGGCGCTCGTACAGGTCCACGTCCGGCTCCTGTCCGAAAGTGCCGCCTGCCCCCTGGACACCCTGCGCCAGATACGGGATAACGAGCTTCATACAGTATTCGTCGACTGTATGCAATGTACTGCGAGGGCGGCTCACGCCCCGTGCGAGCGCGCCCAACTCCCCTACGAAGGGACAGGACTTCGTCATGCCGGACGACAGCAGCGACACGAGCAGCACCCTCATCTCCGGAGGACATCTGGTCGCCAAAGCACTCAAGGCGGAGGGTGTCGACGTCATCTACACCCTGTGCGGCGGCCACATCATCGACATCTACGACGGGTGCGTCGACGAAGGCATCGACGTCGTCGACGTACGCCACGAACAGGTCGCCGCCCACGCCGCCGACGGCTACGCGCGCGTGACCGGCAAACCGGGCTGTGCCGTGGTGACGGCCGGGCCCGGCACGACCGACGCCGTCACCGGCGTCGCGAACGCCTTCCGCGCCGAGTCCCCCATGCTGCTGATCGGCGGCCAAGGAGCCCACACCCAGCACAAGATGGGCTCGCTCCAGGACCTGCCGCACGTCGACATGATGACGCCCATCACCAAGTTCGCCGCGACCGTGCCGGACACGGCCCGCGCGGCCGACATGGTGTCCATGGCCTTCCGCGAGTGCTTCCACGGCGCCCCCGGCCCGTCCTTCCTGGAGATCCCCCGCGACGTGCTCGACGCCAAGGTGCCCCTGGAGAAGGCACGCGTCCCGCGCGCGGGGCACTACCGCGCCTCCACCCGGTCGGTCGGGGACCCCGAGGCGGTCGAGAGGCTCGCCGACCTCCTAGTGCACGCCGAGAAGCCCGCGATCCTCCTGGGCAGCCAGGTGTGGACCACGCGCGGCACCCAGGCAGCCGTCGAACTGGTCAGGACCCTCAACGTGCCCGCCTATATGAACGGCGCCGGCCGAGGCACCCTGCCGCCGGGCGACCCCCACCACTTCCAGCTCTCACGGCGCTACGCCTTCGCCAACGCCGACCTCATCGTGATCGTCGGCACCCCCTTCGACTTCCGCATGGGTTACGGCAAACGTCTCTCTCCGGACGCCACAGTCGTCCAGATCGACCTCGACTACCGCACCGTCGGCAAGAACCGCGACATCGACCTGGGCATCGTGGGCGACGCGGGACTCGTCCTGAAGTCCGTCACCGAGGCGGCCTCCGGGCGCCTCAACGGCGGGGCGTCCCGGCGCAAGGAGTGGCTGGACGAACTGCGGACGGCCGAGCAGACAGCCGTCGAGAAGCGGCTGCCGCAGCTGCGCTCCGACGCCTCGCCCATCCACCCCTACCGGCTGGTCAGCGAGATCAACGACTTCCTCACCGAGGACTCCCTGTACATCGGCGACGGCGGCGACATCGTCACCTTCTCCGGCCAGGTGGTCCAGCCCAAGGCACCCGGGCACTGGATGGACCCGGGGCCGCTCGGCACGCTCGGCGTCGGCATCCCCTTCGTCCTCGCCGCCAAGCAGGCCCGGCCCGACAAGGAGGTCGTGGCCCTCTTCGGCGACGGCGCCTTCAGCCTCACCGGCTGGGACTTCGAGACCCTCGTGCGCTACAACCTCCCCTTCGTCGGCATCGTCGGCAACAACTCCTCCATGAACCAGATCCGCTACGGCCAGCGGGCCAAGTACGGCGCCGCGCGCGAGCGCGTCGGCAACACCCTCGGCGACGTCCCCTACGACCAGTTCGCGCGCATGCTCGGCGGCCACGGCGAAGAGGTCCGCGACCCCGCCGACATCGGCCCCGCGCTGCGCCGCGCCCGGGAGTCCGGCAAGCCCTCACTGATCAACGTGTGGGTCGACCCGGACGCCTACGCCCCCGGAACCATGAACCAGACCATGTACAAGTGAGGTGTCCCTGCCATGGCTCACGAGACCCGCACCGACCCTCCCGCCCGGGCGGCGGTCAAGGCCCTCGACGGCATCCGCGTCCTGGACATGACGCACGTCCAGTCCGGCCCGTCCGCCACCCAACTCCTCGCCTGGCTCGGCGCGGACGTGGTGAAGCTGGAGGCACCGACCGGTGACATCACGCGCAAGCAGCTGCGCGACCTCCCCGACGCGGACTCGCTGTACTTCACGATGCTCAACTGCAACAAGCGGAGCATCACCCTCAACACCAAGACCGAGCGCGGCAAGGAGCTCCTCACCGAGCTGATCCGGCGCTCGGACGTCCTGGTCGAGAACTTCGGCCCGGGCGCGGTCGACCGCATGGGCTTCACCTGGGAACGCATCCAGGAGATCAATTCACGTATCGTCTATGCCTCCATCAAGGGTTTCGGGGACGGGCCGTACACCGACTTCAAGGCGTACGAGGTCGTGGCTCAGGCCATGGGCGGGTCGATGGCGACCACCGGCTTCGAGGACGGGCCGCCGCTGGCGACGGGAGCCCAGATCGGGGACTCGGGCACGGGAATCCACGTGGTGGCGGGGATCCTCGCGGCGCTGTTCCAGCGCGAGAGCACCGGGCGCGGTCAGCGGGTCAACGTGGCCATGCAGCACGCCGTGCTCAACCTCTGCCGGGTGAAGCTGCGCGATCAGCAGCGCCTGGCCCATGGCCCGCTCGCTGAATATCCCAACGACGACTTCGGCTGCGAAGTTCCCCGGTCCGGGAACGCCTCCGGCGGCGGCCAGCCCGGCTGGGCGGTCAGGTGCGCGCCGGGCGGCCCCAACGACTATGTGTACGTCATCGTGCAGCCCGTCGGCTGGCGGCCCATCACCGAGCTGATCGGCCGCCCCGAACTCGCGGACGACCCCGAGTGGGCCACGCCGGAGGCCCGCCTCCCGCAGCTGGCCAAGATGTTCCAGCTGATCGAGGAGTGGTCCGCCACCCTGCCCAAGTGGGAGGTCCTGGAGCGCCTTAACGCCCACAACATCCCGTGCGGGCCGATCCTGTCGACCAAGGAGATCATCGAGGACTCCTCGCTCGTCGCCAACGAGATGATCGTCGAGGTCACCCACCCCGAGCGCGGCACGTTCACCACCGTCGGCTCCCCGCTGAAGCTCTCCGACTCCCCCGTCGACGTCGTCACCTCACCGCTGCTCGGCGAGCACAACGAAGAGGTGTTCGTCGGCGAACTCGGCCTCAAGGACGAGGAACTGCGCCTCCTCAAGTCGAACGGAGTGATCTGATTGCCGACCGACGACCGCTCGGAGCGCGTGCGCGCACTACTGGACTCCGTACGCGCCGAGGGGCGCACCTCGCTGACGGCACCGGAGGGAAAGATCATCGCCGACGCCTACGGCATCGCCGTTCCCGGTGAGGAGCTGGCCCGTGACGTCGACGAGGCAGTGGCGTACGCCGCGCGGTTCGACGGGCCCGTCGTCCTGAAGATCGTGTCACCGGACATCCTCCACAAGACCGACGCCGGTGGTGTGGTCGTGGGCGTGGAGGGCGCCGAGGACGTCCGCGCGGCCTTCCACCGGATCGTCGACAACGCACGCGCGTACGCGCCGACCGCGCGGGTCGACGGCGTACAGGTCCAGGAGTTGCTGCCCTCCGGCGCGGACGCGCGGGAGGTGATCGTCGGGGCGGTCACCGACCCGACGTTCGGCAAGGTCGTCGCCTTCGGACTCGGTGGTGTGCTCGTGGAGGTCCTCAAGGACGTCACGTTCCGCCTCGCGCCCGTCGACGTCGACGAGGCCTCCTCGATGCTCGACTCGATCGCCGCGGCCGAGATCCTGCGCGGCGTCCGCGGCGCGGAACCCGTGGACCGCGGAGCGCTCGCGGAGCAGATTCGCCGCGTCTCCCAATTGGTCACGGACTTCCCCGAGATCGCCGAGGTCGACCTCAACCCCGTGATCGCCACTCCCCGGGGCGCGCTCGCCGCGGACATCCGCGTCATCCTCGGCGACCGGGCCCCCGAGGAACGGCCCACCTACACGCGCGCGGAGATCCTCGCTTCGATGCGACGGCTGATGCAGCCCCGCTCCGTCGCCGTCATCGGCGCCTCCAACGAGCCTGGGAAGATCGGCAATTCGGTGATGCGCAACCTCATCGACGGCGGCTTCCCGGGCGAGATCCACCCGGTGAACCCCAGGGCCGATGACATCTTGGGCCGCAAGGCGTACAGGAGTGTCACGGACGTTCCCGGTGAGGTGGATGTGGCCGTCTTCGCGATCCCCGCCGCGTTCGTCGCGAAGGCCCTGGAGGACGTCGGGCGCAAGGGGATCCCGAACGCCGTCCTCATCCCCTCCGGGTTCGCCGAGACCGGTGAGCAGGCGCTCCAGGACGAGATCGTGGCCATCGGGCGACGGCACGGAGTGCGGCTGCTCGGGCCGAACATCTACGGCTACTACTCGACGTGGCAGGACCTGTGCGCGACGTTCTGCACGCCGTACGACGTGAAGGGCGGGGTGGCACTCACCTCCCAGTCGGGCGGCATCGGGATGGCCATCCTCGGCTTCGCGCGCACCACGAAGACCGGCGTCTCGGCGATCGTGGGGCTCGGCAACAAGTCGGACCTCGACGAGGACGACCTGCTCACCTGGTTCGGCGAGGACCCCCACACCCAGTGCATCGCCATGCACCTGGAGGACCTCAAGGACGGCAGGGCGTTCGTGAAGGCCGCGCGGGCCACCGTGCCGAAGAAGCCCGTCGTGGTCCTCAAGGCGGGCCGCACCGCGGCGGGCGCCCGGGCCGCCGGGTCCCACACGGGCGCGCTGGCGGGCGACGACGCCGTCTACGACGACGTCCTCCGGCAGGCGGGAGTGATCCGCGCCCCGGGCCTCAACGAGATGCTGGAGTACGCGCGGGCGCTGCCCGTCCTCCCCACGCCCCGGGGTGACAACCTCGTCATCATCACTGGTGCGGGCGGCTCCGGAGTGCTGCTCTCCGACGCCGTGACCGACAACGGCCTGCGGCTCATGGAGATCCCGCCCGACCTGGACGCTGCGTTCCGCGCCTTCATCCCGCCGTTCGGCGCCGCGGGCAATCCCGTGGACATCACCGGCGGCGAGCCCCCGTCGACGTACGAGGCGACGATCCGGCTCGGCATGGAGGATCCGCGCGTCCACGCGCTCGTCCTCGGCTACTGGCACACCATCGTCACCCCTCCCCTGGTGTTCGCCGAGCTGACGGCCCGCGTGATCGCCGAGTTCCGCGCACGCGGCATCGACAAGCCCGTCGTCGCCTCCCTGGCGGGCGACGTCGAGGTGGAGGAGGCCAGCCAGTACCTCTTCGAACGGGGGGTCGTGGCCTACCCGTACACCACGGAGAGGCCGGTCGAGGTCCTCGGGGCGAAGTACCGGTGGGCCCGCGCGGCGGGGCTGTTGGGGGGCGGTCGATGAGGTGAGCAGTGCTCGGGGCGGACGGCGGCGCGCGCCGACCGCCCCAGGACCCGTACGCACGCGAAGGACCGGACAGGGGGCGCTGGCCAGCTCTTTCCACGCAAGGGGTGCGACTCGACCATGACCACCACCAACTGTACGACTCCCGTCCCCTTCAGGGAGGTGACGGACCGCAACGGCCGCCGGTACCGCGTCGGCGAAACAGACGTCGACATCATGGGACGACCGCGCTGGACCATGGTGCTCCTCCCCTGGATCGGCATGCTGGGCATCAGCTCATCGGAGTACGCGTTCACCTCCGCCGAGGACACGCTGCACGACGCGCACCTGTGGAGCAGCGGGCACATCTTCTGGCTGATGGGCGTCTGGGTGTTCTTCCAGGCAGCCGTCGCCTTCCCGGCCGGTCAGCTGCGCGAGAGCGGCAGGCTCCCCGCCCGCCACGCGATGCTCCTCGGTGCCTTCGGCACGGTCTGCGGCTACCTCGCGCTCGCGTACGCGCCGCACGTGTCGGTCGCGTACGTCGGCTTCGGCGTGTTCAGCGGCATCGGCGCCGGCCTGGTCTACGCGACCTGCGTGAACATGGTCGGCAAGTGGTATCCGGAACGCAAGGGAGGCAAGACCGGCCTGGTGAACGGCGGCTTCGCCTACGGCTCCGTGCCGTTCGTCTTCCTCTTCACGTCGTACATGGACTTGAGGAACTACCGCGGCGTCCTGATCTTTGTGGGCGTCATCTGCGCGTCCGTCGTGGCGTTCGCCGGATGGTTCTTCAAGGACCCGCCCAAGGGCTGGTGGCCGCCGCACGTCGACCCCCTGAAGGTGTCCGCCGACCCGCGCGTCCGGCGGGCCCTGGAGAAGAACCCGCCCGCCGTCAAGCAGTACACCCCCAGGGAGGCCGCCCACACCCCGGTCCTGTGGATGATGTGGTTCTGTCTGCTGTGCACGGCCGGGATCAATATCTTCGGGATCGCCTTCCAGGTGCCGTTCGGCAAGGACATGGGCTTCGCGGGCGGCGTCGTCGCCACCGCGATGTCTCTGAAGGCGATCGTCAACGGCACGGGCCGGGGCGTGATCGGCTGGATCTCGGACCGCTACGGACGGCGCACCACTCTCGTCATCGTCTGTCTCGTCCTCGGCGCCGCACAGTTCGGCGTGCTGGTGTCGGGCTCCCTGGGCAGCATGCCCTTCTTCCTGTGCTGCTCCATGGTCTCCGGTTTCGGCGGCGGCGCGATCTTCCCGCTGTTCGCCGCGATGACGGCCGACTACTTCGGCGAGAACCACAACGCCACCAACTACGGCATGGTCTACAGCTCGAAGCTGATCTCCGGACTCGTCGGCTCCGGCGTGGGGGCCCTCGTCGTGGACGCGTGGGACTACGAAGGCGCGTTCGTCATCGCCGGCTGCGTCGGCGTCTGCTCGGCCGTGCTCGCACTGCTCCTGAAGGCACCGGGCAGGCCACGTGCCCGGCGCGTCGTACCCAACCCACACCCCTTAGGTGAGGAGATGGCTTGATATGACGGCGGAGCCCTTCGCCGAACACCCCGCGTCCGGCCGTGCGGACGCGCACGGATCGGACGCCCAGGGACCGGACACCCCAGAGCCCGACACGCACGGCCCCGGCTCCCCCGGGCCGGACGCGCACGGACCCGAGACCCGCGGTCCCGACTCGCGTGGCCGCGACGCGCCGGACCGGCCGTACCGAGAGCTCACGGACGCGCGAGGGCGCGTCTACCGGGTCGGCGAGAGCGACCGGCAGATCCTGGGCCGCCCCCGCTGGACGATGGTCGCCCTCCCCTGGGTGTCCATGATCGCCATCAGCGTCTTCGAGTACGCCTACGGAGCGGCCGAGGACACCCTGTCGGACGCGCACCACTGGACGTCGTCCAACACCTTCTGGGTGCTGAGCGTGTGGATCTTCTTCCAGGCGGGTGTCTCCTTCCCGGCTGGGAAGCTGCGCGAGAAGGGCATCCTGACCAGCCGGGCGGCGATGCTCACGGGCTCCGTCCTGTCGCTGCTCGGCTTCATGAGCCTCAGCCACGCGCCCAACGTCGTGGCGGCGATGGTCGGCTTCGGGCTGCTCGGCGGCGTCGGCTCCGGACTCATCTACTCAACGTGCGTCAACATGGTCGGCAAGTGGTATCCGGAGCGGCGCGGCGGCAAGACGGGCTTCGTCAACGGAGGGTTCGCCTACGGAGCGGTGCCCTTCATCTTCCTGTTCTCCTACGGCTTCGACACCTCCAACTACCACACCGTGCTCGACCTCGTCGGCTTCTACGTGCTCTCCGTGACCCTGGTGGCGGGCCTGTTCTTCAAGGACCCGCCGAAGAACTGGTGGCCCGAGAGCGTCGATCCGCTGCGGTCCGCGACGGGCAGCCGGACGGCCGTCGCGCTCGCCAAGAACCCTCCCGCCGTCGCGCAGTTCACCCCAGGGGAGGCGTTACGCACCGGCGTCGTGCCGCTGATGTGGGTGTGCATGCTCTGCTGCGCGGGAGTGTCCATCTTCGGGATCTCCTTCCAGGTGCCGTTCGCCAAGGAGATGGGGTTCGGGCCGATGATCGCCGCGTCGTCCATGGGCGTCATGTCGGTGATCAACGGCACGGGGCGCGGTGTCGTGGGCTGGCTCTCGGACCTGCTGGGACGGCGTCCCACACTGACGTACGTGTGCCTGGCCCTGTCGGTGGCGCAGTTCGGCGTCCTGTGGGCGGGTGAGATCCGCAACGAGCCCCTGTTCCTCGTCTTCGCCTTCCTGTCGGGCTTCGCGGGCGGTGCTTTCTATCCGCTGTTCGCCGCCCTGGTCCCGGACTACTTCGGGGAGAACAACAACGCCTCCAACTACGGCATGGTCTACAGCGCGAAGCTGGTCAGCGGGCTGTTCGGCGGGGGCGTCGGCGCGATGGTCGTGCACTCCTGGGGCTACATCGGCGCCTATACGACGGCAGGAGCGGTGTCGCTGCTAGCGGCGGGCCTCTCCTTGCTGCTGCGTCAGCCGAGCTCGCCACGCGCGCGTGGAGAGCTGGCACGGTCGGGCTGAGCCGTTCCCGGTCCCAGGGAGGGCCCCGGCCGTCTCCGCGGCGGTCGGGGCCCCTGGCAGCGGTCGGCTCGCCCAGGGCGTCGATCGGCACCCTCGTACGGGCCCGTGGCCGGTCCGACCTTCCGGCCCGGTCAGTCCCCGCAGCGCTCCCTCAGGGCGTGCAGGTGCGCGCTGGACTTCCGCGCGAAGGCGAAGGAGTCGGACGGGGAGTCGTGTTCCGCCTGCCAGTGGTGGTAACGGCGCCCTCCATGGGTGCGGGCGGTCACCCTGGACAGGAACTTCTTGTAGTCGATGTCGCCGTCCCCGACATCGACCATGCGGTAGCCGTCGCGGGTGGAGTCGTCACGGATGCCGTCCTTGACGTGGAACAGCGGATAGCGGTGCGGCCGCCGCAGGACGTAGTCGATCGGGTCGAAGGGCCTGGGGGTGCCGTCCACCTGCTTCCCGAAGCGGAACCGCGCGCTGTACGCCCAGTAGATGTCCATCTCCAGGTAG
The DNA here is from genome assembly GCF_044544845.1 of Streptomyces sp. NPDC053474. NCBI lineage: Bacteria > Bacillati > Actinomycetota > Actinomycetes > Kitasatosporales > Streptomycetaceae > Streptomyces > Streptomyces sp. NPDC053474. The sequence continues at coordinate 113,237 of NZ_JBITXV010000020.1, read as the reverse complement.
ACGAGATCGGGGTCGGTCTCGGCGAGGAGCACGTCGTAGAGGCGCACGCTCGGCTTGTCCGTGGCGAAGGAGAACTCCTCCGCGTGGTTGTGCTGGTAGAACTTCATGCCCCGCGCCCGGGCGGCCTCGCCGTACGTGTTGAAGTCCTCGGCGGCGCGCTTCCAGGCGTCGACGGTCGTGCCGTGGCGGAAGGGGCCCGACGCGGTGCCGATGTGCGGCAGACCGAGGGCCTCTGCGTCGTCCAGGACCTTGGTGAGGTTCTGCGCGAACGTGTACGCGTTCGGGTCGCCGTCGTTGTAGTAGCCAACGTGGCTGCCGACGGCGGTGAGCCCGTGGTCGCGGACCAGTCTCTTGAGCTGGGCGAGCGTGATGGCGCCCGCGGAGCCCTGGGCGTACCCGGCGAACTCGATCTCGTCGTATCCGTACCTCGCCAGTTCGGCGAAGACGGCGGCGAACCCGAGGGACGACACCTTGTCGCGGAGGCTGTAGAGCTGGACGCCGAGTCGGCCGGGCGGCAGGACGGGGCGGCCGCGCCCCTTGCCGGACGGCTGGGATGAGGCGGCGATCGGGGCGGTGGCGGCCGAGGCCGGGCCCCCGGCGGTAGCGGTACCGGCGAGCGCGGCCGCGGTGGCGCCCGCGGCGACGCCCAGCACGCCGCGCCTGCTCAGTCGGTGGGCGAGCTCGGGGTCGTCGGGGGTCGGCTTGCGGCTCATGCGGGCCTCCCAGGAAGGGGTCAGGGTGGTGTCAGGGATGGGTTCGAAGAACGCCTCGGGGTCAGGTCAGGGGCGAACCCTGATGGCAACGCCCGCGCTCTCTGGTTCAGTGGAAACCACGCGGACGGGGCGGCGTGGACGACGCCACCGCCGAGCGGGGCGCTGACGGCGCCGCGTCCGCGTGAGCGCTCGCGGGCCTTCAGTCCAGTCCGGCGAGCCGGAGCAGCAGGGACTTCACATCGGTGGCCGCGACGCGGCCGGTGACAGCGCGGGGGGTGGAGCACAGAATGAGCGGTCCGGAATCGGGATCCTCGCTCGTGGGGAGGCGGCCGTGGCTGCCGCGAATAGGTGACGGGTCCAGGGGCACCACCGCCATGCGGTAGCGCATGCCGAGCTTCTTGCGTGCGAGCGCGCCCGCGGCCTTCAGCCGGACGTAGGGATCCTCGGGGTCCATGAACAGTTCGACCGGGTCGTAGCCGGGTTTGCGATGGATCTCGACGAGCTGCGCGAAGTCGGGCGCGCGGGCGTCGTCGAGCCAGTAGTAGTACGTGAACCAGGCGTCGGCCTCGGCCACGGCGACCAGCTCCCCCGAGCGGGGATGGTCCAGGTGGTGGGCCTTCTTCCCCTCGTCGTCGAGGAGTTGGTCGATACCGGCCAGGCCGTCGAGGGCCGCGCGGGTGGCCTCCACGTCCTCGGGGCGCCGCACGTACACGTGGGCGATCTGGTGGTCCGCGACGGCGAAGGCCCGGGAAGCCATCGGGTCGAGGTACTCCATGCCGTCCTGGGTGTGCACGTCCAGGAGTCCGGCGCGGCGCAGCGCGCGGTTGATGTCGACGGGGCGGCTCACCCGTGTGATGGCGTACTCGGACAGGGCGACGACGGTCCGGCCCTCGGCCTTCGCGTCTTCGAGGAGCGGGGCGATCACCGCGTCCAGGTCGGCGGCGGCCTGGTGGGCGCGCGGGTCGTCGGGGCCGAATCGCTGCAGGTCGTAGTCGAGATGAGGGAGGTAGCACAGGGCGAGGTCAGGTTGGCGGGTATCGATGATGTGGTGGGTGGCGTCCACGATCCACCGGCTGGAGACGATGTCCGCGCCGGGGCCCCAGAAGTGGAAGAGGGGGAACGTGCCGAATTTCTCGGTGAGTTCGTCGTGCAGGGCCGGGGGCCGGGTGTAGCAGTCGGGTTCCTTGCGGCCATCTGCGTAGTACACGGGGCGGGGGGTGACGGTGATGTCGGTGTCGGCGCCCATGGCGTACCACCAGCAGATGTTGGCGACGGTATAGCCGGGGTGGGCGCGGCGGGCGGCGTCCCACAGCTTGTCGCCCGCGACGAGGCCGTTGTGCTGGCGCCACAGCAGGACCTCGCCGAGCTCGCGGAAGTACCAGCCGTTGCCGACGATGCCGTGCTCAGCGGGGGTGGCGCCGGTGAGGAACGTCGATTGGGCGGCGCAGGTGACGGCGGGCAGGACGGTGCCGAGGGGTGCTCGGGAGCCGGATTCGCCGAGGGCCGCGAGGTGGGGCATATGGGCGAGCAGCTGGGGGGTGAGGCCGACGACGTCGAGGACGAGGAGCGGGTTCGGCCGTCCTGGAACGGGAGGTGTCATGGCAGTTCCTTCAGGCCGAGGTCCGTCAGGAGGTCGCGGGCGAGGGTGAGTTCGGCGGCGATGCCGTCGACGAGCTGGGGGCGGGCGCGCGGGCGCAGCTCGGGCGGGAGGGCCTGCCAGGTGTAGGTCTCGACCTCGAGGTGGCGGGTGCGTGAGTGCGGTCCGCCGACGAGCAGGGCGAGCGTGTCCTTGAGGACGGAGAGCGTGGAGGTGAGCGGCGGCGCGGGGGCCGCGTGCAGCGGTACGTGGAAGTGGGCGCGCCAGGGTGCCGTGTCGGGCAGGGCGCCGGGGGCGAGGGCCTCGCCGAGGTCGTCGGTGCCGCGCAGGACGGCGCCCGGGGCTCCCGCCGTGGCCGGGCGGGCGGGGCCGTGCGGCACGGTGCGGGTCTGGTGCAGGAAGCGGGGCTCGTCGAAGGCGGCGAGGGCCGCGCGTACTTCGGGGAGGTGGGGGTGTTCGGCGTGCAGGGCGGCGGAGAGCTGGGTTTTGACGACGGGGATGCCCGCGGCGGCGAGGGCGTCGAGGGCGGTGTGCGGGTCTTCGAAGGAGGTGGCGAGGTGACAGGTGTCGACGCAGACGCCGATGCGGTGGTGGCCGACCTCGGTGAGGGGTTCGATGGCGTCGCCGGTGGTCTCGACGGTGCAGCCGGGTTCGGGTTCCAGGCCGACGCGGATGGACCGCCCGGTGAGTTCGGCGAGGGCGTCGAGGCGCTGGGCGAGCGAGCCGAGGGCGGCGCGGGCGGCCTGGGCGCGGGCCGGGCCGAAGGCGGTGCGCCAGGCCAACGGCAGGGTGGAGATGGTGCCTTCGGTGACGTCGTCGGGCAGCAGTTGGGCGAGGACGCGGGCCAGGGAGGTGGTGTGCTCCAGGCGCTCGGGGTCGGCCCAGTCCGGCTTGTAGACGCGGTACTTGACCTCGGCGGAGCCGAAGCCCTCATAGGGGAAGCCGTTGAGGGTGACCACTTCCAGGCCGCGCCGGTCGAGTTCGGTGCGCAGCCCGCGCACCGCGGCCGGGTCCGTGACGAGGGCGTGGGCGGCGTCCTTGGCGAGCCACAGCCCGATGCCGAGGCGATCGCGGCCGAGCCGCTTGCGGACGGGTTCGCAGTGGTCGCGGAGCTGGGCGAGGACACCGTCGAGGGTCTCGGCGGGGTGGACGTTCGTGCAGTAGGCGAGGTGGACGGTGGAGCCGTCGGGATGGCGGAAGCGCATGGGTCACGCCCCGCCGCGGAGGATGGAGTTGCCCTCGTGGGTGGCGTCGGTGTCCGCGACGTCCAGGGCGAGGCGGCCACTGAGCCCGTAGAAGGCGATGGGGTTGCGCCACAGCACGCGGTCGACGTCGTCCTCGGTGAACCGGGCGTCGAGCATCGCGTCGCCGACCTTGCGGGTCTTGAGGGGGTCGCTCCTGCCCCAGTCGGCCGCCGAGTTCACGAGGACGTGCTCCGGGCCGTACTGGCGCAGGATCGCGACCATCCGCTCCTCGTCCATCTTGGTGTCGGGATAGATGGAGAAGCCGAGCCAGCAGCCCGCGTCCTTGGCTTCTTTGACAGTGGTCTCGTTGAGGTGGTCGATCAGGACCCGGTCCAGGGGCAGCGCGGACTCCGCGACGACGTCCAGGGTGCGGCGCAGTCCCGCGAGTTTGTCGCGGTGCGGGGTGTGCACGAGCGCGGGCAGCTCGTGGTAGGCGGCGAGCTGCAATTGCGCCGCGAGGGCGGTGTCCTCGGCGGGTGTCATGGAGTCGTAGCCGATCTCGCCGACGGCGACGACGTTGTCCTTCACCAGATACCGGGGCAGCAGGTCGAGGACGGGGGTGCAGCGCGCGTCGTTCGCCTCCTTGGGGTTGAGCGCGATCGTGCAGTGGTGGGCGATGCCGTATTGGGCGGCGCGGAAGGGCTCCCAGCCGAGGAGGGAGTCGAAGTAGTCGACGAAGGAGGCGGGCGAGGTGCGGGGCTGCCCCAGCCAGAAGGCCGGTTCGACGACGGCGCGCACCCCTGCGGCGTGCATGGCCTGGTAGTCGTCGGTGGTGCGGGAGCTCATGTGGATGTGGGGGTCGAAGATGCGCATCAGGACTCCTGCTCCTCGCCGATCGGGGTCGAAGGGGCCGTGACGGTCACGGAAGCCACTGGGTCCGGGCGGTCCGAAGGGTCCGGTGGGGCGGCCAGGGCCAGGACGCGACGCAGATCGCCGGGGACGGGGCGGCCGGCGGCGGTGCGTTCGTCCGCGTAGTCGGCGAGCATCCGGGCCAGTTCGGCGTCGGCGTGGGCCCGGCGCTCCAGGTCGGCGACGGCGTCCACGGGCACACCGGTGAACAGGCACTTGAGGACGGCGTGCCGCCAGGCGTGCGAGGGGAGGTGAGCGGCGGCGTAGGGGCCGAGGGCGGCGGCGAGGAGGCGGGTGTCGTTGGTGCGCAGGGCGTCGTCGACCAGCGGCAGCGCGTCGGGGCCCGCCACCAGGAGAGGGAGGGAGCGCAGGACGGCGCGGCGTTCGGCGGCGGTGCCCTGGTCGTAGAGGCGGGTGAGGGTGGCGGTGTCGGCGCGGGCGGCGTGGAGCAGCAGCAGGCGGGCGGCGTCGGCGTGCTCGGGCCCGCACCGGCGACCGGCCTCGGCGAACCGCAGCTCCCAAGTGGGATGGGCGGCCAGGTCGTCGGCGGTGGGGTTCGCGGTGGCTTCGGCGACGGCCTGGTCGAGCCAGGCACGGGCGGCGCCACCGAGGGTGGCGTCGAGGCGGGAGCGGAGGTCGGCGACGGCGGGCGTGTCGGTCACGGGGTTCGTCCTCGGGGTGAGGCCTCGCGGGGCGGCGGCGGGACAGTGACAGGACCGGAGGGAGCACGAGGGGAGGTGAGGGTGCCGCGGGGGTCGAGATGTGGCCGCGCGATGGCGGCGGCCCGGCGGAGGAAGTCCAGCGACTGGGCGGCGAGTTGTGGGCCCGCATGGGAGTGGCGGGGCAGCTCGACGACGGTCAGGCCTTGGTAGCCGGTGTCGGCGAGGGCGCGTAGGACGGGCGGGAAGTCGATCTCGCCGTCACCGAAGGGGAGGTGTTCGTGGACGCCTCGGCGCATGTCCTCGATCTGGACGTGCCGCAGCCACGGGGCGGCGGCGCGGACGCAGTCGGCGGGCGGCTGCGGTTCGAGGCACTGGCAGTGGCCGATGTCGAGGGTCAGACCCAGGAGTTCGGGGTCGCCGAGGAGATGACGGAGGTGGTGGAAGTCGGCGAGGGTGGCGAGGAGATGGCCGGGTTCGGGCTCGACGGCCAGCGGCAGGCGGGCCTCGGACGCGGCGTCCAGGACGGGCAGGAGCGCGTCGGTGAGCCGCGACCAGGCGGTGTCCACGGGGGTGCCGTCCGGTGTGATGCCGCTGAAGCAGTGCACGGCGAGGGCGCCGAGGTCCGTGGCGACCTGCACGGCGCGGACGAGGAGGCGGACCCGTTCGGCACGGCCCTGCGGGTCGGGGTCCAGCAGGGAGGGCCCGTGCTTGCGGCGTGGGTCGAGCACATAGCGGGCGCCCGTCTCCACGGTGACCGTCAGCCCCAGCCGGTCCAGGCGCCGGGCCACCCTCCGGGTGCGGGCGGCCAGGTCGGGGGCGAGGGGGTCGAGGTGCATGTGGTCGAGCGTGAGGCCGACACCGGAGTAGCCGAGGTCGGCGAGGAGGCCGAGGGCGTCGTCGAGACGGAGGTCGGTGAGGCCGTTGGTGCCATAGCCGAAGCGGAGGTGCGCGGGGGCGCCGTCAGCGGGGTGACCTGCGGCCGGGGCCGCCGGGGAGGCCGGGGCTCCGGCGCCGGGGCCATCGCAGCGCGAGGCTCCCCGCGCGGGTGGGCGCTCGTTCGCGGCGGTCATGTGACGCTCACCCGGCGGGCGAAGCGGCGGGCCGCCGGGGCCAGGCTCGCTGCGACGAGGGCGCTGCCGAGAGCTCCGGACCGCGCGGCGAGCGCGGCCTGCAGCGGGATGAGGGCACGGATGCCGCCGCCGACGGCGCGCTGGGTCAAGGGAGGTGAGGGGTTCAGGGCCGCGTGGAGGAAGGGCCGACCGGCGGTCGCGGTGTAGGCCAGGGCGAGGGCGGTCCGGGTGAGGGCACCGGGGTCTACGGCCGGGCGGGCCGGTCGCGTGGTGCCCGGCAGGCCGAGCCTGGCTGCTGGCCGTCGGCCTGCCGGGAGCGGAGGGCCGTCCGCCGTCTGCGGGAGTGCAGGAGGGTCGTGCGCCGCCCGCCAGTGCGAAGGAGGACCGCCCGCTGGCCGCCGAGGCCGGGCCACCGCGTGGGCCAGCGCGAGGGTCGTGGCGAGAGCGCCCAACGGGGCCGTGGTTGAGCCGCCTTGGGTCTCATGGCGGGAGACGGAGGTGACGGCGAAGGTGTGCGCGCCGAGGGCCAGGGCGGCGGGCAGCGCGGAGCTCACCCGGCCCGCGCTCCCCCGGAGGGCCCGTCCCGAACGGACCACCCGGGGAGGCCGACCTGGGCCACTTACACGCCAGGCCCTGCCAGGGCCGTCGCCCCCGGCTGCCCCGGCGGACCCCGCGGCATCGACTGGCCGGGCAGCCCCCGCAGTCCTGGTAACCGTGGCCGTCCTCGCGCGCCTGGCTGCCCCGTCGGTCCTCGCGGGTCCGGCAACCCCGGCTGGCCCGGCAGCCCCCCGCCCCCACCCCGCTCCCACGTGTCCCGCGCCCGACCCCGAAGCCGTAGCCATCGCACCGAGGAGGAGGTCCAGCGCTCGGGCCGTGGCCATGGTGGTGGGGCCTGCCTTGGTGTGCTTGAGGCTCAGGTCGTAGGCCCAGACGGTGCCTGCCAGGGCGGTGGCCACGGTGAGGGCGGGGCGGCCTGCTCGGGCGGCCAGGGCCAGGCCCGCGGCGGTCAGCGCGGCGGCGGCCGTGAGGGCGGCGGTGGGGTGGACGCGGCCGGAGGGGATGGGGCGGTGCGGGCGGTCCACGGCGTCCTCGGCGCGGTCGGCCCAGTCGTTGAGGGCCATGCCCGCCTCGTAGAGGCAGAGGGAGGAGGTGAGGGCGAGGGCGGTGCCCCGGCCGGGGCGCAGGCCGGTGGCGGCGGCGCCTGCCAGGGCGTCGCCGGGGACGGTGAACAGGGCGGGGAGCCGCAGGAGTTCGGCCCAGGCGCGGGCGTGGGCACGGAGGGAGGGCACGGTTACTCACCCCGTCCCTGGAGGCGGGCGGCGAAGGCGGTGAGCGCGGCGTACTGGTCCCCGAGGGCCGCGGGCGCGCCGGGGTCGGGGTCCTTGAAGTAGAAGGCGAGTTCGGGGCGGGGGCCGGTGAGGCCGTGGGTGTGGGCGGCGGAGAGGAGGCGGGCCAGATCGAGGATCAAGGGGGCGGCGAGGGCGGAGTCGCACCCCTGCCAGGTGGTCTGGAGGATCATGCGGGTGCCGAGGAAGCCGTCGAAGGCGATGTGGTCCCAGGCGGTCTTCCAGTCGCCGAGGGCGGGGACGTCGTCGATGTGGACGGCGCCCTGGGGGACGGCGCCGAGGGTGTCGGCGAGGACGCGCTCCTTGCCCGCGTTCTTGGCGGCGGCCGCGTCCGGGTCGGCGAGGGCGGCGCCGTCACCGCCGCCGAGGAGGTTCGTCCCGGACCAGGCGCGGACGGCCAGGGCCCGCTGGGCGAACATCGGGCCGAGCACGGAGCGAAGGAGGGTCTGGCCCGTCTTGCCGTCGCGGCCCGCGTACGGGAGCCCGCTGGACGTGGCGAGGTCGGCGAGGGCGGGGTGGTGCAGGCCGATGGAGGGGGTGAAGTTCACATAGGGGCAGCCCGCGCGGAGGGCCGCTGTCGCGTAGAGGGAGCTGGCCGGGAGGCGGCGGCCCGGGGGCGACCCCGCGCCGCGATGCAGTTCGGTGGGCCCGGCGTCACCGGTGACCTCGGCAGACCCGACAGCCCCCCTGGCCTCGGCAGGCCGGGGTGCCCCGGCGGACCCAGCCATCCCGAGAGGCCCGCTGTCCCCGGCAGCCCCGGCAGCCCCCGTCGCCCCGGCAGGCCCAGGTGTCGCCGCGAGCCGGGTCGGTTCCGTGGAGGCCACGTTGATGACGACCGCGCGGGTGAGGCCGTGGCGGTGGAGGAAGTCGGAGATTTCGGAGGTGAAGGCGGTGATGAGCTCCTCGTCGGTGCGGGTGTCGCCGGGCAGGGGGCCGCCGGTGCGGATCTCGGCGTCGGCGGCGACGAGTTCGGCGCGGATGGCCGTGGGCAGGCCGTGCGGCAGGACGCCCTGGGCGGCCAGTTGTTCGGCGCGTTTGGGCAGGGGGCACTCCACGGTGTCGTGGCCACCGAAGACGAGGGAGGACAGGGCGGGCAGCCCGGCGCGGGCGAAGGGCGGGGTCTCCGTGACCATGCCGGTCGGTGGGTGCAGTCCTGCCGATATCGCCGCGCAGCCCGCGACGGCCGTGGTCGCGACGGATCCCCGGGCGCCGATCAGCCACACCCCCGTGGGTTCCTCGGTAGCGGTAGTGGACACGGCTGCCTCCTGTCTCGGCACGCGGTCGGTGCGCATGCGCTCAGTCATCACATGTGCCTCGCGAGGAGGCAAGACGGCGACAAGACGTTGGGACGGTGGGCGGAGGTCCGGCGTCCTCCGCCCACCGCCGTCTATCGGGCGCCCGCTCCCTGGGCCTCGGGGGCGGGGGCGGGGGCCGCGGCCAGGTCCCGTACGCGGATGTCGCGGAAGGCGACCTGGTCGTCGGCACCGTGGTTCTGGATGCCGATGTGGCCGTCGCGCAGGCTGCGGGCGGGGTCGGTGTTGGTGTAGTCGTTGATCAGGGTGCCGTTGAGCCAGATCCGCAGGCGTTCGCCCTCGACGCGGAGTTCGTAGGTGTTCCACTGGCCCGGCGGGTTCAGGGCGCGGTCGCGGGCGGCCAGGTCGGCGGACTTGAAGCCGTACACCGATCCGGTGGTCTTCTCCGGGACGTCGGTGGCGTCGATCTGGATCTCGTAGCCGTTGTTGACGGCCGACCACGGGTCGTCGGAGGGCGGGAAGCCCACGAAGACACCGGAGTTGTCGCCCTTGTCGGACCCGGTCATCTTCCAGTCGAGCTTGAGGGAGTAGGAGGCGAAGGAGCGGTGGGCGTACCAGAGGAGGCCCATGCCGCCGACGGAGGTGAGGGTGCCGTCGGCGGCCAGGGCGAAGGACCCGGGCCCGGCCTGTTTCCACCGGGTGAGGGAGGCGGCGGTGCCGTCGAACAGGGAGGTGTAGCCCTGCTCGGGGCGGCAGTCGGCCCGAGCGGCGCCCGTGGCGTACTGGATGCCGCCGAGGAGGTGGCGGCGGAAGGCGGGGTCGGCGTAGGACTGCTTGGTGTGGCCGCCGCCGGTGTAGAAGGAGCGCCCGGCGCCGCCGTCGACGGAGCTCTGGCACCAGGCGATGGGGTGGTCGCCGCCCATCGAGCCGCCGCTGTACGAGGACTCGTCGAGGGAGGCCAGGATCCGGGCCCGAGTGCGGGGGTTGGAGCGGTAGTTGTACCACTCGTCGGTGCGGTCCCAGTCGGCGCCGAGGTGGGCCGTCGCCGGGTGGGCGTGGTCCTCGACCTTGATCTTCGCGGGCTGGACGGCCGGGTGCGACTGGAAGTGGGCGCCGACGAGGTCGCCGTAGAAGGGCCAGTCGTACTCGGTGTCGGCGGCCGCGTGGACGCCGACGTAGCCGCCGCCCGCGCGGACGTATCGTTCGAAGGCGGTCTGCTGGGCGGAGTTGAGGACGTCGCCGGTGGTGGAGAGCCAGACGACGGCGTCGTAGCGGGACAGGTTCTTGGGGGTGAAGGCGCGGGCGTCGTCCGTGGCGTCGACGGAGAAGCCGTGGGCGGCGCCCAGGTCCCGGACGGCGGCGATGCCGTCCGGGATCGAGTCGTGGCGGAAACCGGCGGTCTTGGAGAAGACCAGGACCCGTTCGCCGTCGCCGCCCGTACGCCCGCCGTCGTCGGGGTCGGGCCGGGACTGTGCGGGGCCCGAGGCGCACCCGATCAGCAGGGTGGCGGCCGCCGTGGCGACGACGAGCCGCGCGCGTGCGCGCATCGCGGTGCCTCCCTCTCAGCTCGTGGTGAAGGTGAAGTCGTCGACGTCGTACAGGGCGCCCGTGCCCGCGCCCTTGAAGACCAGATAGAGCGTGGTCGTCCCCGCGGGCGCGCCCGTGAGGGCCGTGCTGACGTCGGTGTACGTCTCCCACGACCCGGTCGGGTCGACCTTGGCGCTGCCGAGCAGCGTGCCGTCGGCCGCGCCCGCGCGGATCTCCAGGGTGCCGCCGGAGCCCGCGGAGGCGACGCGTGCCGTCAGCTTCGTGGCGTTGCTCAGCTGGTAGGGCGTGAAGGAGATCCAGTCGCCGTTGTGGATGTCACCGACCGTCTTGCCGCCGTGGGCGGGGGTGTGGCTGATGACGCTCACGCCCTGGGAGGCGCCGTAGTGCTCGGCCTGGCGGTGCCGGGTCTGGGTGACGTTCTGGTCGTGGGTGGTCAGCGGGGGCTGGCCGTTGGCGCCTTGGTCGGTGTACTCGGCGTCGAAGACGCCGAAGATGTTCGCGTTCGGGTCGTGCTCGCTGTCCGCGGACGTCTGGAGGGTGCCTGCGCAGCCGTTCGCGGAGGTGACCGGGTGGCCGTGGCTGTCGTGGCCGAGGATGTGGGTGACCTTGACCTTGGAGCAGTCGACGGCGCCGTCCTCGGGATCGGTCACGGTCACCTTGAAGGGCACCTTGTCACCGAAGGTGAACAGCTGTCCGTCGCCGGGGAGTTCCAGCTTCACGGTGGGCGCGGTGTTGCCGACGGTGACGTGCGCGCTCGCGGTGCCGGTGCGGCCGCCGGGGTCCTTGGCGGTGACGGTCGCGGTGTAGACGCCGTTCTTGTCGTACGTGTGCGAGGGGTTCTGCTCGGTGGACGTGGTGCCGTCGCCGAAGTCCCAGGCGTAGGTGAGCGCGTCGCCGTCGGCGTCCGTGGCCTTGGCCGTGAACTGGGTCTTCAGCGGGGCCTGGCCGCTGGTCACCGTGGCCGCGGCCTCGACGACCGGCGAGTGGCCGCCGGTGGCGTTCTCGATGCGGTACAGGGCGGAGTTGTGGTCGCCGTTGAAGTAGCCGGTGCCGTAGTCGAGGACGTACAGCGCCCCGTCCGGGCCGAACTCCATGTCCATCACCTGGGTGCCCTTCCAGGGGAAGGCGTTGATGGACTTCACGGCGCCGTCCGCGCCCTGGTCGATGCGCTTGATCCAGCGCCGTCCGAACTCACCCGCGAAGTAGTTCCCGTCGTAGGCCTGGGGGAACTTCACCAGCGATGCCAGGTTCGCGTCGTAGCGGTAGACCGGGCCGCCCATCGGCGACTCCGAGCCGGTGCCGAACTCCGGGACCGAGCCGCCGTCGTACGGGATCCACGCGGGCTGCGCGGGCGGCAGCTGGGTCAGCCCGGTGTTGCGCGGCGAGGTGTTGCGCGGGGCGGCGCAGTCGAAGGCCGCGCCGGAGGCGCCGGTGGCGAAGTCGTAGTCGACGTAGGCGTCGTTCTTGCCGGTGCAGTACGGCCAGCCGTAGTTGCCGGGCTTCGTCACGCGGGTGAACTCGACCTGTCCGGCCGGGCCGCGCTTCGGGTCGGCCTTGCCCGCGTCGGGGCCGTAGTCGCCGAGGTACACGATGCCGGTGGGCTTGTCGACGCTCATCCGGAAGGGGTTGCGGAAGCCCATCGCGTAGATCTCCGGGCGGGTCTTCGCGGTGCCCTTGGCGAAGAGGTTGCCGCGGGGGACGGTGTACGAGCCGTCGTCCCTGACCTTGATGCGGAGGATCTTGCCGCGCAGGTCGTTGGTGTTGGCGGCGGTGCGCTGGGCGTCGTACGCGGGGTTGCGGCTCGCGCGCTCGTCGATGGGGGTGTAGCCGTCGGAGGCGAAGGGGTTGGAGTCGTCGCCGGTCGAGAGGTAGAGGTTGCCCTGCCGGTCGAAGTCGATGTCGCCGCCGACGTGGCAGCAGATGCCGCGGCTCGCGGGGACGTCGATGACCTTCTTCTCCCCGGCCAGGTCCAGGGTGCCGTCGGGCTTGAGCACGAAGCGGGACAGCCGGTTCACGCCGTCGAACTTCTTGAAGTCCGCCGCGGTGCCGTCGCTGGGCGCGTCGCCCGCGGGGGTGCTCAGGCGCGGGGCGTAGTAGAGGTAGACCGCCCTGTTCTTGCGGAAGTTCGGGTCGATGCCGACGCCTTGCAGGCCTTCCTCGTCGTGCGTGTACACCGGGATCCTACCGGCGACCTTCGTTACTCCCTTGGCGTCCGTCAGGCGCACCGTGCCGTCGCGGGAGGTGTGCAGGACCGAGCGGTCGGGGAGCACGGCGAGGGTCATGGGCTCGCCCATCTCCGGCTCGCCCTTGGCGAGGGTGACCTGCTGGAAATCCTCCGCGCGCGGCCCCGACGGCGCTTGGGCCGTGCTGTGGGGGGCGGCGACGGTGAGGGTGGCGGCGGTGAGGAGGGTGCCGGTGAGCAGGGCGAGGGCCTTGCGGGGGGTGGGGCGCGGTCTGTGCACGGGGTCCTCCGGTCGGGGGCCGTGTGGAGCTGGCGGGTGCCTGGCGCCCGGGGTGCGCCGTCACCCCGGGGATATGTCCTGTACACCTCAGCGACGGTAGCCGCGTTTGTCCGTGGCGGAAAGCCCTTGTGCGGTGGGGGTGTTGGGCTTCTTCCTTGGGCGGGACAAAGTGAGTGTTCCTCGCGGTGCGCCCCAGACCCACCCCTTCCCGAACCAGGGGCTGGCCGCCCCTGGCACCCCGCCGCCCCTGGCACTCCGGCCGCCCATCGCGCTGGCGCGCTCGTCCTCAAACGCCGGACGGGCTGAAGGGTCTCGACCGCGGCCCAGCGGACGGTTCCAGCCCGTCCGGCGTTTGAGGACGAGCGCGGAGCGCCGATGAACGGCCAGGGGCTACTTCGCGAAGGCCGCGTCGAAGGAGGTCGTGGGGGGCTCGTAGTCGTACGACTTGAGGTGGCGGAGGGCCTCGGGGGCGCCCTGGAGGCGGTCCATGCCCGCGTCCTCCCACTCGACCGAGATCGGGCCGTCGTAGGAGATGGCGCGCAGCATGCGGAAGACGTCCTCCCAGGGGACGTCCCCGTGACCCGCCGAGACGAAGTCCCAGCCGCGGCGCGGGTCGCCCCAGGGCAGATGGGAGCCGAGGCGGCCGTTGCGGCCGTCGAGGCGGCGCCGGGCCTCCTTGCAGTCGACGTGGTAGACGCGCTCGCGGAAGTCCCAGAGGAACGACACCGGGTCGAGGTCCTGCCACACGAAGTGCGACGGGTCGAAGTTGAGGCCGAAGGCGGGGCGGTGGCCGACGGCGTCCAGGGCCTGCCGCGTGGTCCAGTAGTCGTACGCGATCTCGCTCGGGTGGACCTCGTGGGCGAAGCGGACGCCCTCCGCGTCGAACACGTCCAGGATCGGGTTCCAGCGCTCCGCGAAGTCCTCGTAGCCGCGCTCGATCATCGACGCGGGCGCGGGTGGGAACATCGCCACGAGGTGCCAGATCGCCGAGCCGGTGAAGCCGACCACCGTCCGTACGCCGAAGGCCGCGGCCGCGCGCGCCGTGTCGGCCATCTCGGCGGCGGCCCGGCGCCGCACGCCCTCCGCGTCACCGTCGCCCCAGATGCGGGCGGGCAGGATCGCGCGGTGGCGCTCGTCGATGATGGCGTCGCACACCGCCTGCCCGACGAGGTGGTTGGAGACGGCCCAGCACTTCAGGCCGTACTTGTCGAGCAGCGCGCGGCGGCCGTCCGCGTACGACGGGTCGGCGAGGGCCTTGTCGACCTCGAAGTGGTCGCCCCAGCAGGCGAGTTCGAGGCCGTCGTAGCCGAAGTCGCGGGCCAGCGAGCAGACCTCCTCCAGGGGCAGATCCGCCCACTGGCCGGTGAAGAGGGTGAACGAGCGGGGCATGGCCGGTTCCTTTCCCTAAGGCGGACGTCGCGCGGGCTGTCGCGGGGGCTCAGGTCGCCGCCGGTGCGGCCGCGACCGGCGTGTACACGGAGTTCTTCTGCGCGCTCTCCTCCACCGCGGCGAGCACGCGCTGCACGGCGAGCCCGTCGGCGAAGGAAGGTTCGGGCGCGGTGCCGGTGGCGATGGCGTGCAGCAGGTCGCGGGCCTGGTGCACGAAGGTGTGCTCGTAGCCGAGGCCGTGGCCGGGCGGCCACCAGGCCGCCAGGTAGGGGTGGGTGGACTCGGTGACGAGGATGCGGCGGAACCCGGCCGACGCGGCGGGTTCGGTGTGGTCGTGGAAGGAGAGCTCGTTCAGGCGCTCCAGATCGAAGGCCAACGAGCCGTCGGAGCCGTTGAGTTCGAGGCGCAGCGCGTTCTTGCGGCCCGCCGCGAACCGCGTGGCCTCGAAGGTGGCGAGGGCGCCGGAGGGGAAGCGGGCCGTGAAGACGGCGGCGTCGTCGACCGTGACCTGGCCGACCGCGCCCCGGCCCGTCCCGGCACCGCCTGCCCCCGCCCCGGCGCCACCCGCTCCGGCACCGTCCGCCCCCGCGCCGTCCGTCCCGGCTCCCCCCGCCCCCGCGCCATCCGCCCCCGCGCCGCCCGCCGCGAGCCCCCGCGACGCGCCCTCCAGCAGGGGACGTTCCCGTACGAACGTCTCCGTCAGGGCCGACACGCCCGCGACGTGCTCGCCCGTCAGGTAGTGCGCGAGGTCCACGATGTGCGCGCCCAGGTCGCCGAGGGCCCCCGAGCCCGCCCGGTCCCTGCGCAGCCGCCACGTCAGCGGGAAGCCGGGGTCGACCAGCCAGTCCTGGAGGTAGGTGAGGCGTACGTGGCGCAGCGTCCCGAGGCGGCCCGCGGCGACCAGCTCGCGGGCGAGTGCGAGGGCGGGCACGCGCCGGTAGTTGAAGCCGACCATGGCCACCTGCCCGCGGCCGCGGGCCCGTTCGGCGGCGGCGACCATGGCCTCCGCCTCCTCCACGGTGTTGGCGAGCGGCTTCTCGCACAGCACGTGCTTGCCCGCCTCCAGGGCGGCGATGGCGATCTCCGCATGGCTGTCGCCGGGGGTGCAGACATCGACGAGGTCGACGTCGTCCCGGGCGATGAGCGCGCGCCAGTCGGTCTCGGCGGCCGCCCAGCCGAGCCGGTCGGCGGCGGCGCGCACGGCCGCGCCGTCACGGCCGCAGACCGCCGCGAGCCGCGCGTCGAGAGGCAGGTCGAAGACGCGCCCCACGGTCCGCCAGCCCTGGGAGTGGGCGGCGCCCATGAAGGCGTAGCCGACCATCCCGACGCCGAGGCGGCGCCGCGCGGCCGCCGGGCTCCCCGTCGGCCCGACCCCGGAAGCGGCAGCCCCGGAAGCGGCGACCCCAGAAGCGGCAGCCCGGGAAGCGGCCTCGTGCTCCGTCTCACTCATGCGGTAACTCCTCCTGGTCGGCGCGTCGACGCCTGGTTCGCGGTTCCTGCGCGGGCTGGGGGCACCTCACTTGAAGCCGGTGGACATGTACTGGTCGACGTTGTCCTTGTCGACGACGGCCGAGTAGAGCGTGAGGGAGGCCGGGATCTCGTGCTCGGCCATGCCGCCGATGCCCTTGCCCTGGCCGAGCGCGCGGGCGAGGTCGATCGCGGACGCCGCCATCGTCGGCGGGTACAGGACGGTGGCCTTCAGCACGCCCCGGTCGGCCTTGATCTCCTGGAACGCGGAGAGGGCGCCCGCGCCGCCGACCATCAGGAAGTCGTCGCGTCCGGCCTGCTTGATGGCGCGCAGGGCGCCGACTCCCTGGTCGTCGTCGTGGTTCCACAGGGCGTCGATGTTCTTCTGCGCCTGGAGCAGCTGCGACATCTTGGCCTGGCCGGACTCGACGGTGAACTCGGCGGCCTGCCGGGCGACCTTCTCGATGTTGGGGTAGTTCTTCAGGGCGTCGTCGAAGCCCTTGGTGCGCTGCTTGGTCAGCTCCAGGTTGTCGAGCCCGGCGAGCTCCACGACGCGGGCGTTCCTCGTGCCCTTGAGCTTCTCGCCGATGTAGTGCCCGGCGTTGAGGCCCATGCCGTAGTTGTCGCCGCCGATCCAGCAGCGGTAGGCCTGCGCGGAGGCGAAGATCCGGTCGAGGTTGACCACCGGGATCCCGGCCTTCATGGCCTTCAGGCCGACCCGGGTGAGGGCCTTGCCGTCGGCGGGCAGGATGACGAGGACGTCGACCTTCTTGTTGATGAGGGTCTCGACCTGGCCGATCTGGGCGGCCGTGTCGTTGGAGCCCTCGGTGGCCTCCAGGGTGACGTCCTCGTACTTCTTCGCCCGCTCCTTGGCGTTGTCGTTGATGGCGTTCAGCCAGCCGTGGTCGGCCTGCGGTCCGGCGAAGCCGATGGTGACTTCCTTGCCGGGCTTGTCGTCGACGGGCCGGTTGTCGCCCGCGGGCGCGTCGTCGCTGTCGGAGTCCTTCGGCTCGTTGCTGGTGCAGCCCGTCAGGACGGCCCCCGCGGACACGGCGGCCGCCCCGAAGAGCAGCCCTCTGCGGCTCGTGCTGTGTGGCATGGCGGTGACCCCTTCGGATGGTGGTCAGGTGGTGGCCGTACGGCGCTGCACCAGGACGGCGGCGACGATGATCGCCCCCTTGGCGATCTGCTGGACGGCGGTCTCCAGGTTGTTGAGCGCGAAGATGTTGGTGATCGTGGTGAAGATCAGCACGCCGAGCACGGAGCCGGTGATGGTGCCGCGCCCGCCGCTGAGCAGGGTGCCGCCGATGATCGCGGCGGCGATGGCGTCGAGTTCGTACAGGTTGCCGTTGGTGTTCTGGCCCGAGCCCGACAGGACGACCAGGAGGAAGGCCGCGATGCCGCAGCACAGGCCCGAGAGCAGATAGAGGTAGAGCCGCTGCCGTCGTACGTCGATCCCGGCCAGGCGCGCGGCCTCCGCGTTGCCGCCCACCGCGACCGAGCGGCGCCCGAACGTGGTGCGGTTGAGCAGCAGCCAGCCGACGAGGGTCACGCCCGCGAAGACGAGCACGAGCGGCGGGACGCCGAGCACGTACGCGTCGCGCTCGCCCAGCTTCAGGACGCCGTCGACGGTGACCATCTGGGTCTTGCCGTCGGTGATCTCCAGGGCCAGGCCGCGCCCCGAGGCCAGCATGGCGAGCGTCGCGATGAACGGCACCATGCCGCCGTACGCGATGAGCAGCCCGTTGACGAGCCCGCAGCCGAGGCCGACGACGACGGCCGTGAAGAGGATCCCC
Organism: Streptomyces sp. NPDC053474; assembly: GCF_044544845.1. Lineage (NCBI taxonomy): Bacteria > Bacillati > Actinomycetota > Actinomycetes > Kitasatosporales > Streptomycetaceae > Streptomyces > Streptomyces sp. NPDC053474. Next base: position 95,841 of record NZ_JBITXV010000020.1, on the reverse strand, counting down.
GCGAAGCCGTACTCCTGGGTGGCGACGGTCGTCGCCCACACCGAGGCGAGCGCGACGATCGCGCCGACGGACAGGTCGATGCCGCCGGAGATGATGACGAAGGTCATGCCGACGGTGACGACGCCGATGACGGACGCCTGGGTGAGGATCAGCTGGACGTTGTCGGTGTCGAGGAACGCGTCGGGCTGGGTGACGCCGCCGATCACGACCAGGACGGCCAGGACGCCGAGCAGCGACAGGGTCCGCAGGTCGGCGCGGGCGACGAGGGCCCGCAGGGGGCCGCGCGCGCCCTCCGCCGGGGGGCTCTTCTCGGTGACGGGCCGGGCGGGCGATGCGGGCTGCGTCATGACTCCGGGCTCCCTTCCGTGGTGACGGTGCCTTCCGGGCCTCGACGGTCTTGGGGGCGAGCCGGGCCTGCGGGGCCTACCGGGTCCGCGGGGCCTGCCGGTTCTTCGGGGCCTGCCGGGTCCGCGGGGCCGCCCGGGCTCGCCCGGCCCGCCGCCGTGCCGGACGCCAGGACCAGGTCCAGTACGCGGTGTTCGTCCAGCTCGCGCGCGGGCGCCGTGTGCACCACCCGGCCCTCGCGCAGCACCAGGACGCGGTCGGCGAGGCCCAGGACCTCGGGCACCTCGCTGGAGACGAGCAGCACGGCCAGGCCCTCGTCGGCGAGGCGCCGCACCACGGCGTACAGCTCGGCGCGGGCGCCGACGTCGACGCCGCGCGTCGGCTCGTCGAGCAGCAGGACCCGGCAGCCGCGCAGCAGCCACCGGGCGAGGACGGCCTTCTGCTGGTTGCCGCCGGACAGCGTGCGTACGGGCGCCGAGGGGTTGTCGGGCCGGAGCGACAGCTCCCGCGTCGCGGCGCGGGCGGCCTCCCGCTCCGTGCCCCGGTCCAGCCAGCCGCCGCGCGAGAAGCGGGACATGGAGGACACCGACACGTTGCGCGTGACGGACTCCAGCATCAGCAGGGCCTGCGCCTTGCGCTCCTCGGGGGCGAGGCCGAGCCCCGCGCGCACGGCCGCGCGGACGCTGCCGGGGCGCAGGGCCTTGCCGTGCACGCGGACGTGACCCGCGGTCGGCTTGCGCGCGCCGTAGATGGTCTCCAGGATCTCGGACCGCCCGGAGCCGACGAGCCCGGCGAGCCCGACGATCTCCCCGGGCCGCAGTGCCAGGTCCAGGGGTGCGAACTCGCCCTCCCTGGTCAGGCCGTGGACGGTGAGGAGCGGCTCGGACGGCAGTTGTCGCGCGTCCCTTTCGGGCCGCTTCGGGAAGACGTACTCCACGCTGCGGCCCGTCATCAGCGCGACGATCTCGCGCGTCGGCGTCTGTCGCGCGGGCAGCCCGACCGCGACGGCCCGGCCGTCCTTCAGGACGGTGACGCGGTCGCCGATGCGGCGGATCTCCTCGAGCCGGTGCGAGATGTACACGACCGCGACGCCGTCGGCGGTGAGGTCGCCGACGATGCGGAAGAGGTTGTCGACCTCGTCCGGGTCGAGCGCGGCCGACGGCTCGTCCATGACGATGAGACGTACGTCGTGCGAGAGCGCGCGGGCCATCGACACGATCTGCCGCTGGGCGGCGGACAACTCCCCCACGAGGCGGGCGGGGCTGATCTCGGCGTGCCCGAGCCGCGTGAGCAGAGCGGCGGTCGACGCCTGGGCCGCGCCTCTGCGGACGACGCATCCGGCCCTAGTCGGCTCGTGTCCGAGGAAGACGTTCTCGGCCACGGACAGGTGCTCGACCAGGTCGAGTTCCTGGTAGATGGTGGCGATGCCGAGCCGCATGGCGGCGATCGGCGAGCGCAGGGTGACCGGGTCCCCGCGCCAGGCGATCGTGCCGCCGTCGGGCTGGTGGGCACCCGCGAGGACCTTGATGAGCGTGGACTTGCCCGCGCCGTTCTGACCGAGCAGACAGTGCGTTTCACCGGCCTGTACGTGCAGGTCGACGCCGTCGAGCGCGCGGACGCCGGGGAACGACTTGGTGATGCCGGACATGCGGAGCAGCGGTGGTTCTGGTGCCATGACGGTTCCCCCGTACGGGTGTGGCCGGTTTCAGGCAGAGCAGGGTGAGCGCTGTGCTGGGTGTGCCGGAAGAGGGGCCCGGGGACCGTGGGGGCGGGTCAGGCCGGTGAGAACAGGTGGTCGCTGATGAGCCGGGCGCCGCCGGTGACTCCGGCGGCGGGGCCGAGCTCGCCGAGGACGATGGGGAGGTTGCCGGTCGCGAGGGGCAGCGACTGGCGGTAGACCTGGGTGCGGATCGCGGCGAGCAGGGTGTGGCCGAGGCCGGTGACCCCGCCGCCGATCACCACGAGGCCGGGGTTGAAGAAGCTGACGAGGCCCGCGATGACCTGGCCGGTGCGGTTGCCGCCGGCGCGGATCAGGTCGAGCGCGGTGGGGTCGCCCGCGGCGGCCGCCGCGGCGACGTCGGCGGCCGTGAGCGCGCCCGCCGCCTCGAGGCGGGCGGCGAGCTCCGGCGAACGGCCCTGGTGGGCGGCCTCCTGGGCGTCACGGGCGAGCGCGGCGCCGCTGAAGTGGGCCTCCAGGCAGCCCTTGTTGCCGCAGGCGCAGGGGCGCCCCTCGGGTTCCACCTGGATGTGGCCTATGTCGCCCGCGCTGCCGGTCGTGCCCCGGTACACCTGGCCGCCGACGACGATGCCGCAGCCGATGCCGGTACCGATCTTGACGCAGAGGAAGTCGCCCACGGAGCGGGCCACGCCCGCGTGCTGCTCCCCCATCGCCATCAGGTTCACGTCGTTGTCGACCATGACCGGGCAGCCGAGCTCCTGGCTGAGCGCCTCCCGCACGGGGAAGCCGTCCCAGCCGGGCATGATCGGCGGGGCCACGGGCACGCCCTCGGGGAAGCGGACGGGGCCCGGCACGCCGATGCCCGCGCCGTCGAAGCCCTCCGCGAGGCCCGACGCCCGGAGCTTCGCGGCCATGACGAGGACCTGCTCGAAGACCGCGACCGGGCCTTCGCGCACGTCCATGGGCTGGTTGAGGTGGCCGAGCACCTCCAGCTCGGCGTTGGTGACGGCGACGTCGACCGAGGTGGCGCCGATGTCCACGCCGAGGAAGCGGAGGTTCGGGGCGAGGCGGATGTTGTGGGAGCGGCGGCCGCCGCGGGACGCGGCGAGGCCGTCGGCCACCACGAGTCCCGTCTCCAGGAGGCGGTCCACCTCCACGGCCAGCTTGGACCGCGACAGGTCCACCTGGTCGCCCAGTTGGGCGCGGGAGTTGGGGCCGCCGTCGCGCAGCAGGCGCAGCAGGCGCGCCTGGTGCGCGTTGGCGGGCCGTGCCGTCATGCGTCTCACGCGCCCCTCCCGCCTCATCGGCCTTGTCCCTCTTGCGTGTTGGGCTTTCGAGGGGAACGTAGCAGTGGGTGCCGGGAGTGGGAAGAACTTGCGCGGGAATTGCCCTCCACTTTCTCCTGCGGCAGGACAAAGCCGGGCCTCGCGGCGCGCCCCAGACCCGCCCCTTCCCGATCCGGGGGCTCCGCCCCCGTGCCCCCGTTTGTCGGCGCTCCGCGCCTCGTCCTCAAACGCCGGACGGGCTGAATTCCCACGGCGCGCGCCGGAGATTTTCAGCCCGTCCGGCGTTTGAGGACGAGCGCGCCAGTGCGATGGAGGGGCGGGTGGGCGGGGAAGAGCCCGCCCGGCGATTGAGGGCGGGCGGGCGGGAGGGAAGCGTCCCGTCAGGCGGGAGCGCGGTCGTGGTAGGTGCGGCGGGTGTGCTCCGTGTGGGCCCGCATCACGGCCACGGCCCGCACCTCGTCCCGCGCGGCGATCGCCGCGATCAGCTCCCGGTGCTCGACCCAGGAGCGGATCCCCCGCTGCCGCGCCACCGGCGTGTAGTACCAGCGGACCCGGCCGTCCACCCGGCCCGCGAGCTCGGCGAGGACCACGTTGCCCGCGAGCTCCATGACCTTGGCGTGGAAGGCCGCGTTCGTGGCGACGACGAGGTCGACGTCCCCGTCGGCGACGGCCGACTCCCCCCGGGCGCACAGCTCTTCGAGGGCGGCGATGCCCGCGGAGCCCGCGTTCGCCGCGGCCAGGCGGGCCGCCTCCGCCTCCAGGAGCGTACGGACCGTGAGCAGCTGGTCCGCCTCCTCCTCCGTCGGCTCGTGGACGAACGCGCCCTGCGCGGGCCTGAGGTCCACCCAGCCCTCGGTGTTGAGCCGCTGGAGGGCCTCGCGCACCGGCTGCCGGGAGACGCCGAGGTGTCCGGCCAGCTCGCTCTCGACGAGGTGCTGGCCGGGCCTGAGGGCGCGGGTGGTGATGAGTTCGAGCAGCGCCTCGTAGACGCGCTCGCGCAGCGGGCCCGGCCGTTCCAGCTTGGGCACCGTCCCCTGCGGCAGTCCTGCGGACAACATCCCGTCCCCCTCCTGCGCCTCCTGGGCATGGGCTTTTGTCTACAGTTTACCGAGCACCACGGCCGGGGCCAGAAGGAGTTGGGCCCGCATCGGCCCGCGTCACGGGCAGCGCACGACCTGCCCCGCGTACGACAGGTTCCCGCCGAAGCCGAAGAGCAGCACCGGGTCGCCGGTGACGATCTCGCCCCGCTCGACCAGCTTGGAGAGCGCGAGCGGCACGGACGCGGCCGAGGTGTTGCCCGAGTCGACCACGTCGCGGGCGACCACCGCGTTCACGGCGCCGATGCGCTCGGCGAGCGGTTCGACGATGCGCAGGTTGGCCTGGTGCAGGACGACCGCCGCGAGATCGGCGGGGGTGAGCCCGGCCCGCTCGCAGGTCGCGCGGGCCAGCGGCGGCAGCTGCGTCGTCGCCCAGCGGTACACGCTCTGGCCCTCCTGGGCGAACCGCGCGGGCTGGCCCTCGATCCGCACCGCGTGCCCCATCTCCGGCACGGAGCCCCACAGCACGGGGCTGATGCCGGGCTCCTCGTCCTCCCCGCAGGCCTCGACGACGGCCGCGCCCGCGCCGTCGCCGACCAGGACGCACGTGGTGCGGTCCGTCCAGTCGGTGATGTCGGACATCTTGTCGGCGCCGATGACCAGGGCGCGGGTCGCGGCCCCGGCCCGTACGGCGTGGTCGGCGGTGGCGAGGGCGTGCGTGAAGCCCGCGCAGACCACGTTGACGTCCAGCGCGGCGGGCGAGGGCAGGCCGAGCCGGGCGGCCACACGCGCGGCCATGTTCGGCGAGCGGTCGATCGCCGTGGAGGTGGCCACGACGACCAGGTCCACGGACGCCGGGGCCCGGCCCGCCGCCGCGAGGGCCTTGGCGGCGGCGTGCGCGGCGAGCTCGTCGACGGGCTCCTCGGGGCCCGCGATGTGCCGGGTGCGGATGCCGACCCGGGAACGGATCCACGCGTCGCTGGTGTCCACCATGCCCGCCAGGTCGTCGTTGGTCAGCACCCTGGCGGGCTGGTAGTGGCCGACGGCGGCGATGCGTGAGCCGGGCATGGGCGGGTCCCCTCGTGGTGCCGGATGTGCGGGACCGTCCAGTCTGCTGAGCGACTCACGGGTAGCGGGTGACGTAATGCGACAGGATTGGGACCGCTCGTTTGGATGCTTCTCATCATCGCGTCACCCGGTGAAGAGCTGTCTGGCCTTGTGTACGAGTTCGTAGAGGCCGTATGCCAGCGGCACGGTCACCCAGAGCCAGGAGCCCAGGATCAGCGCGCGGCGGCGCGGCGGCGGCGCGGGGGCGCCCCCGTCAGCGGGCGGCGGGCTCGGCGGTGTCGTCATCGGCGGCCTCCTTCGGCGCGGCGAGGTGGTGGCGCGGGTGGACGGGGCGGACCAGTTCGTTGGCGACGAACCCGACGACCAGCAGACCGATCATGATCGAGAAGGAGAGCCCGTACCGGGCCGCGCCCTCCTTGCCCGCGCCCTCCTGCCGGTCGGCCACCCAGTTCACGATCAGCGGGCCGAGGACCCCGGCGAGCGACCAGGCCGTCAGGAGGCGGCCGTGGATGGCGCCCACCTGGTAGGTGCCGAAGAGGTCCTTCAGATACGCGGGGACGGTCGCGAAGCCGCCGCCGTAGAAGGAGAGGATGACCAGGGCGCAGCAGACGAACAGCGGCTTCGAGTCGTCGCCGAAGCGGGCGATGAGCAGGTACATCAGCGCGCCGACGCCGAGGTAGACCCGGTACACGTTCTTGCGCCCGAGGAGGTCGGAGGCGGACGACCAGCCGATGCGGCCCGCCATGTTCGCGGCCGAGAGCAGGGCGACGAACCCGGCGGCCGCCGACGCGGAGACCGGCGTCGAGGAGTCGGCGAAGAAGTCCGTGATCATCGGCGCGGCCTTCTCCAGGATGCCGATCCCGGCGGTCACGTTCATGCACAACACGACCCACAGGCACCAGAACTGCGGGGTGCGCACGGCCTCGCGGGCCGACACCTGGGGCCCGGCGGACGCGTCCGCCGCAGCCGGGCCGCGGGCGCCCCGCGGCGCCGGGACCCGTACCAGGAGCACGCCGAGCGCCATGAAGACCGCGTACGTCAGGCCGTGCACCAGGAAGGCGAGCGCGATGCCGGAGGAGTCCGTGCCGAAGGACTCCAGCATCCGCGCCGACCACGGCGAGGCGATGAGCGCGCCGCCCCCGAAGCCCATGATCGCGATGCCGGTGGCCGTGCCGGGCCGGTCGGGGAACCACTTGAGCAGCGTGGACACCGGGGAGATGTAGCCGATGCCGAGCCCGATGCCGCCGACGAAGCCGTAGCCGAGGACGACGAGCCAGTACTGCCGTGTGGCGGCGCCGAGCGCGGCGAGCAGGAAGCCGGAGGAGAAGCAGCCGAGCGCGACGGACATCGCCCAGCGCGGGCCGTTGCGCTCCACGAGCGTGCCGCCGAACGCGGCGGACAGGCCCAGCATGACGATGCCGAGCTGGAAGGGCAGCGCGCTCTGGGTGCCACTGAGGTCGAGCGCGGACTCCAGGGGCGGTTTGAAGACGCTCCAGGCGTAGGCCTGGCCGATGGAGAGGTGCACCGACAGGGCGGCGGGCGGCACGAGCCACCGGCTCCAGCCGGGAGGTGCGACGGGGGGCCTCATGATCCCGAACGGTAGGAATCCGGCGGGCCGTTGGGAAGGGGGCGGGCCGGGATTCGTCGACGGTATGCGATGTCGCACGGGGCCCTTGCCGCCCCAACTTCCATACTGTAGACAATATTCCATGAGGCGGCCGCCGCCGCACGTCACGCGTGCAGGACAATGAGATCGCGAAGGTCACCTCCCCGCCCGGTGACCCACGGCAGCAAGGGCCGCTCCGGCCACCAGCACGGACAGAACCGGGACTGATCGACATGGGACGAGTCACGGAGCGCCGCCGCGTCCTCCGCATCCGCGACGGCGCGGTCAGCGAGCGGCCCGACACGCTCGTCGCCGAGGAGCCGATGGAGATCCGCCTCAACGGCAGGCCGCTCGCCATCACCATGCGCACGCCGGGCGACGACTTCGCGCTCGCCGCGGGCTTCCTCGTCAGCGAGGGCGTCCTCGGCGCGGCGGACGAGCTGAGCAACATCGTGTACTGCGCGGGCGCCACCCAGGACGGCTCGAACACGTACAACGTGGTGGACGTGTCGACCGCGCCCGGCGTCGTCATCCCGGACCTCACCCTCGAACGGAACGTGTACACGACCTCGTCGTGCGGCCTGTGCGGCAAGGCCAGCCTGGACGCGGTCCGCACGACGGCCCGCTGGGCCGTCGACGACGGCCCCGACCCGCTGCGGCTCACCCCCGAACTGCTCGCGGGGCTTCCCGAACGGCTGCGTGCGGCCCAGCGCGTCTTCGACCGGACCGGCGGCCTGCACGCGGCCGCGCTGTTCTCCGAGGACGGCGAGCTGCTCGACGTCCGCGAGGACGTGGGGCGCCACAACGCCGTCGACAAGCTGGTGGGGCGGGCCCTGCAGAGCGGCCGCCTGCCGCTGTCCCGGACGGTCCTGCTCGTGTCGGGCCGCGCCTCCTTCGAGCTGGCCCAGAAGGCCGTGATGGCGGGCATCCCCGTGCTCGCGGCCGTCTCGGCGCCCTCGTCGCTCGCCGTCGACCTCGCGGCCGAGACGGGGCTCACGCTGGTGGGGTTCCTGCGGGGTGCCTCCATGAACGTGTACGCGGGCCAGCACCGGGTGGCCTTGCAGGCCATGGCCGACCGGGGCTAGGCGGGGCCCGAGCTGCCCCCCGGCCGCGCCCCGCTTGCAGCGGGGGCCATCGCGCTGCGCGCTCGTCCTCAAGCGCCGGACCGGCTTGATCATTGCCGCTTCGCGGCTCGTCCTCAAGCGCCGGACGGGCTTGATCCCTTCCCCATCGCGTCCGTCGTCACGTGTCCGCCACTCGCGTCAGCATCTCCGTGAAGCGGGCGCGCTCCTCCTGCGACAACGGCGCCAGGAGGTCGGCGTTGGCCCGTTGGGCGGCGCGGGCGCAGCGCTGGACCATGCGGTGGCCCTCGGCCGTGATGGTCACGGCGTTCTTGCGGCGGTCCTTGGGGTCGGGCGTGCGGTCGACCAGGCCCGCGTCCTGGAGGTCGTTGAGGACGCCGACCATGTCCTTGGGGTCGAGCGACACGCTGCGGCCCAGCTCCGCCTGGGCGACGGGGCCGAGGTCGGCGACGGCGGACAGGACCACGTGGTGCCACATCCGCAGGCCCTCGGCCGCGAGGGCGTCGGCGACCAGGGCGCGGCCGCGGGCGGCGGCGCGACCGAGCAGCCAGCTGGGCAGGGTGCGGATGGTGGAGGGCGCGGGCGGGGTCTCGGGCATGGGAGGAGCGTACCGAAGAACCGTTGGACTTCCCAATGAAGTTAGGGTTACCGTTGGGCCTACCAATGGTTCCGCCTTAAGGAGGCACGCATGCGTCGCGTTCGGTACGACCACAGCGGAGGCCCGGAGGTCCTGCGGCTCGAAGAGGCTCCCCTGCCCGCGCCGGGGCCCGGCGAGCTGCTCGTGCGCGTCGCGGCGGCCGGTGTGACGCTGCCCGTCGTGCGCAAGGTGCGCGAGTCCCCCGAGCCGATCCCGCTCGGCGGCGAGATCGCGGGCGAGGTGGCCGGGCTCGGCCCGGGCGTCACCGGGTTCGCGCCCGGCGACCGCGTCACCGGGCTGACCTTCGGGCACGGCTACGCCGACTACGCCCTGCTGCACACCTCCATGGCCTCCCCCGTGCCGGACGGCGCGAGCGCGACCGACGCGGTGGCCCTGGTCCGCAGCGGCCTGGTCGCCTACGGCGCGCTCCAGGCGGCGCGGCCCGCGCCCGGCGAGGCCGCGCTGATCACCGGGGCGGCCAGCGGCGTGGGCCACCTGGCGGTGCAGCTGGCCGCGCTCGGCGGCGCCGGGCGGGTCGTGGGCGCCGTGTCGGACCCCGCCAAGCGCGACTTCGTGCGCTCCCTGGGCGCCACCGAGGTGGTCGCGTACGACCGGGAGAGCTGGGGCGAGCCGGTCGACTACTGCCTGGACGCGGTGGGCGGCGAGCTGCTCGCCCCGGCCCTGGCCGCCCTTGCCCCCCTCGGCCGCCTCGTCGCCTACAGCTCGGGCGGCGGCACCGTGCGGGCGTACGACCTGCTCGTCGGCGCCAAGTCCGTGACGGGATTTCAGCTGGCGCTCATCGCCCGGGGCCACCCGGACACCTACGAGGCGTGGCGGCGGGAGCTGTGGCGACTGTTCGGGGATGGCGCGCTGCGGCCCGCCGTGCACGCCGCCTTCCCCCTGGAGGAGGCGGCGAAGGCGCACGAGGCCATCGAGTCCCGCGCCAATCTCGGCAAGGTCGTCCTCGTTCCGTAGCGGCCGACAGGGTGGTCGCTCCGGCGGCATTCTCACCCGTTGGGAGGGTTGATTCCGGAGCCGCTCGCCCGTATGGCTTCAGCTACACGCGCGGTTCTTGTGCGGCCCCAGCAGCCCAAGTAGCGTCGGCGCCCCGCACCTTGGACATGGGATGTCCATATGTCCGGTCGATATGGTCACTACGAAGGGCCGCCGAATGCCCCTGAGACACCGCGCACGCCCCAGACCTCCCCGGCTCGACCTCGCCGCACCCCCATCCCGCCGCCGCCCGCCCCGGCGCACCGTCGCCGCGCTGACCACGGCCACCCTCACCGCGCTCGCCCTGCCGTCGGCGCTGAGCGGCTCGGCCGCGGCCGGTGACCGGGCGCTGCCGTCCTTCGAGCAGCAGGTCCTCTTCAAGGCTTCCCAGGATCCCGGGTACACCTGCTTCCGTATACCGGCCGTGGTGAAGACGGTGAAGGGCACGCTCCTCGCCTTCGCCGAGGGCCGTGTCAACGACTGCAGCGACGCGGGCGACATCGACCTCGTCCTCAAGCGGTCCCACGACGGCGGCCGCACCTGGGGGCCCATGCAGGTCATCAACGAGGGCGCCGGGAACACCCACGGCAACCCGACGCCGATCGTGGACCGGGACACGGGCCGCGTCGTCCTCGCGGAGACGTACAACACCGGACGCACGGACGGCAAGAACTGCGAGGTGCCGTGCGACCGCACCCCGCACCTGCAGTACAGCGACGACGACGGCGTGACCTGGTCGGCGCCGCGGGACCTGAGCAAGGAGATCCTGCCCGCCGGCTGGAACTCCTGGTACGCGACCGGGCCCGTGCACGGCCTGCAACTGACCCGCGGCCGCCACAAGGGCCGCCTCGTCTTCGCCGTGAACGCCGAGACGTGGAACGGCAGCCGGGTCACCGCCAACCACGCCGCGCTCATCGTCAGCGACGACGGCGGCGAGCGGTGGCGGATCGGCGCCACCGACTCGTACCCCGTCGACGCCGCCGACGGCACGTTCCGGCAGAAGCCGTCGGAGATGACCGTCACCGAGCGCCAGGACGGCTCCATCTACGTCAGCGGGCGCGAGCAGGACGGCACCGACCTCGGGCACCGCTCCCACACCGTCAGCCGCGACGGCGGCGACAGCTTCATCGCGCCCTTCCGCCCCCAGCCCGACCTGTACACGCCCCAGGTGCAGGGCTCGACGCTGCGGCTCGGCGACCGGCTCCTGCTCGCCTGCCCGGGCGACCCGGACCGGCGCCGCACCATGACCGTCCGGTCCTCCTACGACGGCGGCCGCACCTGGGACAGCTTCGACCGCTCCACCGTCGTCACCACCGACTGGTCCGGCTACTCGGACATGGTGCACGCCGACGCCGACCACGTGGGCCTGATGTACGAGGGCGGCCCGGTCGACGCCCGCGACGAGATCCGCTTCGCGCGCTTCACCGAGGACTGGCTGAAGCCGCGGCGCGGCCCCGACCCGCACACGAGCGACTGGGCTCCCGGCGCGCCCGGCGCCGCGGTGCTCGGCGGCGCGCGCCCCACCGACGGCGTCACGGGCGACGCGCTCGCCTTCGACGGCACCGACGACGCGGTACGCCTGCGCTTCAGACCCCAACTGCCGCTGGGCTCCGGCGACTTCACCCTGTCGCTGTGGTTCCGCTACTCCGCCACCAGCGGGGAGCAGCCGCTGCTGTGGATGGGCGGCGTCGGCACGAACCAGCCCCAGGTGTGGCTGCGCGGCGAACCCGCGGCGGGCCGCGTCACGGGCCTGATCACCACCCGTGAGGGCGGTACGCCGCCCCGCTCGGCCTCCCTGAGCACCCAGGGCGCGTACAACGACGGCGCGTGGCACCACGCCGTGCTGCGGCGCGGCGACGGGGAGCTCACGCTGTTCGTGGACGACACCGAGCTGTCCCGGCCCGACGTGCCGGGCACGGTCAGCCGCACCTCGCCCTTCGGCGTGCACATCGGGCAGCGCGTCGACAGCCGGGCCCACTTCGCCGGAGCCATCGACGAGGTGCGGGTCTTCAAGCGGGCCCTGACCGACGCGGAGGTGGACGAGCTGGGCTCGCCCAGCGGGTCCGGCCGAGGGCGGACCGGCCGGTCCGCTGTGACACCGGACACCGTCGCCTGGCTGCCCATGGACCGCGTGCGCCCGAGGAACTAGCGTCCCGGGCGTGTCCCAAGCCACACGCCCGCTCACCGGTCCGACGGAGGCGAACCGGCAGCCGGGCGGCCCCGGTTCACCCCTGCTGTGGGTCGCCCTGCTGCTGGCGCTCGCCTGCGCCGCCCTGCTCCTGAGGGCCCTTCCGGACGACGAGGACGACCGGAAGGGCCCGGCGGCGTGCACGGCCCGCGGTGTGGACTCCTGGCAGCCCGAGACCGATCTGACGAACGCGTTCGCCGCGTACGGCGACGACGCGGCGCGCGACGACGACTGGAGCGGCGGCGACGGCACCCACTCGGTGAAGCTGCCCGACGGGCGCGTCCTGTGGCTGTTCTCCGACACCTTCCTCGGCCGGGTGCACCCGCCGCCCAACCAGCAGGGCAAGCCGCACAAGTGGCGCGACGGCGGCGCCCCGATGGTCCGCAACTCCGGGGTGGTGACGTCCCGCTCCGGGGCCCTGGAGCGGACCCTGCCCACGCCCCTGTTCCACGACCCGGGGCCCGGGCAGTGGCGCTGGCCGGTCGCCGCGAAGGTCGAGCCGCGCACGCCGGGCGGCGGCGAGCAGGTCGTGCGCGTGCTGCTGTGGACCCGGGCCGCGGGGCCCGCGCCGTGGATCTTCGGGGTGCCCGCCGCCACCGAGGTCGCCACGCTCACCCTGCCCGACCTCGCCCTCGAAGGCATCACGCAGATCTCCGACCAGCGCGGCGTCGCCGACCCCGAGCGGCGGGTGCTGTACGGCACCACCACGGTCGACGACGGCGACTGGACGTACGTCTTCGGCGGCAACGACGCCCAGACCGCCTCGCGCCCCTCCTCGCGCGCCTACGTGGCCCGCGTCCCGCACGGCGGCCTCGGCGACCCCTCGGCCTGGCGCTACTGGGACGGCGGCGACTGGTCGCGCGCCGGGGCGAAGCCGCGCTCGGTGCTCGGCGACGACGACCAGAATGGGGTCGGCAGCGCGTTCACCGTGGTCCGGGACGGCGGCACGTACGTGCTGTTCACGATGGCGGCGGGCGCGCGGGGCCTGACCACCGTCACGTCGTACTGGGCGTGCTCGCCCAGCGGGCCCTGGTACGGCCCCGCCAAGGGCTTCGCGCCGCCGCTGCCCGCGGACTCGGCCGCGTACAACCCGCAGGCGCACCCCGCCCTGAGCGGCGGCGGCCGCCTCGTGCTGAGCTACGACGTGAACGCGCCGGACGCCACGGCGACGGCGGCGGGGCAGGCGAACGTCAACCGGAACGTGGAGCTGTACCGGCCGCGGTTCGTGACGCTGCGCCTGGCCCGGCCGGAGTGAACTCCTGAAGGTCGTGGGAGCGGCGCTTGGCGATCACCGCGCAGACCATCAGCTGCATCTGGTGGAAGAGCATCAGGGGCAGCACCGCGAGGGAGGCCTGCGCGCCGAACAGGACGCTGGCCATGGGCAGCCCGGCCGCCAGGGACTTCTTCGACCCCGCGAACTGGATCGCGACCCGGTCCGCGCGGTCGAAGCCGAGCCGCTTGGCGCCGTACCAGGTCAGGCTGAGCATCAGCGCGAGCAGCACCGCCTCCACGCCGAGCAGCGCGGCGAGCCGGGCCGGGGTGACCTGGCTCCAGATGCCGCGCACCATGCCCTGGCTGAACGCGGTGTAGACGACGAGCAGGATCGAGCACCGGTCGATCAGGCTCAGGACCTTCTTGTGCCGCGTGACGAAACCCCCGATCCAGCGCCGCAGCACCTGCCCCGCGAGGAACGGCACGAGCAGCTGGAGCACGATCTTCACGAACGCGTCGGCGGAGAAGCCGCCGCCGGTGTCGGCGAGCAGCCAGGCCACGAGCAGCGGGGTGAGCACCACCCCGGCGAGCGAGGAGAAGGTGCCCGCGCAGATCGCCGCGGGCACGTTGCCGCGCGCCAGCGAGGTGAAGGCGATCGACGACTGGATCGTCGAGGGCACCAGGGTCAGGAACAGGAAGCCGCTGTAGAGCGCGGGCGTCAGGACGTGCGGCACGAGCGCCTTGGCGGCGAGGCCGAGCAGCGGGAACACCAGGAACGTGCACAGGAGCACGGTGAGGTGCAGCCGCCAGTGCCGCAGCCCGTCCAGCGCCTCCCGGGTCGAGAGGCGGGCGCCGTAGAGGAAGAACAGCAGCGCGACGGCCGTGGTGGAGGCCCCGGACGCGACGTCGGCCGCGGTGTCCCGGGCGGGCAGGAGCGCGGCGAGGCCGACGGTGCAAAGCAGCACCGCGATGAAGGGGTCGACCGGCATCCACGACGGCCAGGACGGGCGTTTCACAGGGCTCCGTGCTCTCGGGGTCTCGGTTCTTCGGGCCCGTCCACGGGCCGGACCCGGTACGTGCCCTCTCCATGGTCCTCCTCTTCCACGTCATCGGGAATCCCGTAGACCGCTCTGACTGTCATCACGTACCGCGATAACCTGGTGGGGTGTACGACCCCGCTCAGCTGCGTACGTTCCTCGCGGTGGCCCAGACGTTGAGCTTCACGCAGGCCGCGCGGCGGCTCGGCCTGCGCCAGTCGACGGTCAGCCAGCACGTGCGGCGCCTGGAGGACGCGACCGGGCGGCCGCTGTTCGCGCGGGACACGCACCGCGTGGAGCTGACCGAGGACGGCGAGGCGATGCTCGGCTTCGCGCGCCGCATCCTGGAGGTGCACGAGCAGGCCACGGCGCACTTCACCGGCGCCCGGCTCGGCGGGCGGCTGCGCTTCGGCGCGTCCGAGGACTTCGTCCTGACCCGGCTCACCGACATCCTGCAGTCCTTCCGGCGCGAGCACCCGGAGGTCGACCTGGAGCTGACGGTCGAGCTGTCCGGCACGCTGCACGAGCGCCTGGACGCGGGCAAGCTCGACCTCGTCCTCGCCAAGCGGCGCCCGAAGGACCCGCGCGGCGAACTGGTCTGGCACGACGACCTGGTGTGGATCGGCACGCCCCGGCTGCGCCTTGACCCGGGGCGCCCGGTGCCGCTCATCGTGTACCCGCCGCCGGGCATCACCCGGGCGCTCGCGCTGCGGGCCCTGGAGGACAGCGGCCGCCCCTGGCGGATCGCCTGCACCAGCGGCAGCCTGAACGGCCTGGTGGCCGCCGCGCGCGCCGGGCTCGGCGTGATGGCGCACTCGCGCGGCCTCATCCCGCCCGGCCTGGTGCGGGTCTCCGACCGGCTCGGGCTGCCGGAGCTCGGCGCGGTGGACTTCGTCCTGCGCCACGGCGAGCGGCGCCCGGCCGCACCGGGCGCCCACGCGGCGGCGGACGCGCTCGCGGCGGCGATCCTGGCGGGCGGTGACCGCTTGCAGCGCGGGCGCCCCTGACGCCGGACAGGCCCTAGCGCGTGGGCTGGTAGGTGAGTTGCTTGACGCGGCGCAGGTACGGCGTGGTCTCCACGTGCCGCACGCCCTCCAGGCCGCCGATCTCCCCGCTGAGGTAGGCGTACAGGCCCGCGGTGTCCTGGGTGACGACGGTCGCCACCAGGTTGGAGGGGCCCGCCGTGGCGGCGACGTAGGCGATCTCGTAGTGCTCGGCAAGGGCCTGGCCCACGGAGTGCAGGGCGGCGGGGGCCGTCGTGATCCACAGGGTGGCGCCGCAGCGGTAGCCGAGGGCCTCGGCGCTGTACTCGATGTCGACGTAGATCGCCCGGGACTCCAGGAGCGCGGTCAGGCGGCGCTTGACCGTGGACTCCGAGAGGCCGGTGGCGCGCTGGAGTTCGGGGTATCCGGCGCGGCCGTCGGCTTCGAGCGCGGCCACCAGGGGTTCGTCCTCCGGGGAGATCCGGGCCGGGGCCGCGGGCCGCGGGGGGAGCGGCGGGGTCAGCGCCGCGAGCTGCTCGGCGCTCAGCGGGGCGAGCTTGCCGAGCCAGCCGCGGGGCCCGCCGAAGAAGGTGTGCAGGAGCTGGTGGGCGCGGATGTCCACGATGTGCGGGGTGCGCGGCAGCTTGCCGAGCAGCAGGTCGTGGTCGCCGGGGGTGCGGGGCTTGGTCATGCAGAGGACCTCCGTGCCCCCGGCGGCCAGGCCCACCCAGAACGTGTCGGGGCGGCGGGCCAGGGCGTGCGCGATGGTCTGCGCGCCGTCCGGGGCGCAGCGCAGCCGGAGCATCCAGTGGTCCTGGCCGAGCCGCTCGGCGTTGCGCAGCACCACGACGCGGAGCCCGGCCCGGGCGGTGAGGCGGCGGTAGCGGCGCGCGATGGTCTGGTCCGAGACGCCGAGCACCGCCGCGATCTTGCTGAACGGCGCGCGCCCGTCGGTCTCCAGGGCCTGGAGCAGCTGCTGGTCCAGTACGTCGAGTGTGGAGGATTCCATCGTCATGCGCCCCCGAGATGTCGGATCCCGCCGAAGTGCGGCCGGTGGCCGTCACGATCGTCCGGCCGCGACGGATCGTACGGCATCGGAGCCACCGCCCGGTGGCGTACGGACCAGGGAACGGGAGGAAGACCATGCGCTCATGGGGGCCGTTGACGGCGGTGTGCCTGGGCACGTTCATGCTGCTGCTCGACGTGACGATCGTGGTCGTGGCGCTGCCCGACATGGCGCGGGCGCTCGACGCCTCGCTCAGCGATCTGCAGTGGGTCATCGACGGTTACGCGCTCGCGCTCGCCGCGCTGCTGCTCGGCATCGGCGCCGCCGCCGACGTGGTCGGCCACCGACGCGTGCAGCTCGCGGGCACCGTCGTCTTCGCGGTCGCCTCGCTCGGCTGCGGGCTCGCGGCCGACGCGCAGCTGCTGGTGGCGGCGCGCGCGGTGCAGGGGCTCGGGGCCGCCGCGATGTTCGCCACGACGCTGCCGCTGCTCGGCGCCGCGTACCAGGGCAAGGAGCGCTCGGTGGCGCTCGGCCTGTGGGGCGCGGTGAGCGGTGCCGCCGCAGCCCTCGGGCCGATCGTCGGCGGGCTGCTCACCGAGGGGCCCGGCTGGCGCTGGATCTTCTTCGTCAACCTGCCGGTGAGCGTGGCCTCGGTGTGGCTGACGCTGCGCGCGGTGCCGCCGTCGCGGGGGCGCGCGGAGCGGCGCGTGGACTGGGCGGGCACGGCGACGTTCGCGCTGTTCGCGGGCGCGCTCACGTTCGGCGTGGTGCGGGCGTCGACGGTCGGCTGGGCCTCGGCGCGCACCGGGGTGACGCTCGCGGTGGCGGCGCTCGCGCTGCTCGCCTTCGTCGTGGTCGAGCGCCGCGCCGCGTATCCGCTGCTCGATCTGCGGCTGCTGCGCAAGCCCGCGTTCACCGGGGTCCTGATCGGTGCGATCGGCTACAACGCGGCCGCGTTCGGCGTGGTCCCGTACCTCTCGATCTGGCTGCAGACGGTGCTCGGCATGAGCCCGGTGCGCGGCAGCCTGGTCCTGGTGCCGCTGTCGGCCACGTCGTTCGTGGTGGCGGCGGTCGGCGGGCGCCTGCTGCACGGGGTGGCGGGGCGGTACGTCATCGGCGTCGGGCTGCTCCTGATCGGCGCGGGCGGCCTGGCGATGGCGGTGCTCGACGCGGGCTCGTCCTGGGGCGCGCTCGTGCCGGGCCTGATGCTCGCGGGCGTCGGCATCGGCCTGGTCTCACCGGGGCTCGCGGGCGCCGCGCTGGCCGCGGTGCCCCCGCGCGACGCGGGCATGGCGGGCGGCGCGGTGAACACCTTCCGGCAGCTCGGCTACGCCCTCGGCGTCGCCCTCTTCGGCACGGTCCTGACCGCGCGGATGCAGGACACGCTCGGCCACGACGCGGCGCACGCCGTGGCGGGCGGCGGGGCGGCGGCCGTCCGGGGCGCGTTCTCCGAGCACAGCGTGCGCGAGGCGTTCGCGTCCGGGCTCAACAGCGCCTCGCTCACGGCGGGGATCACCGGCCTCGTGGCGGGTGTCGCGGTCCTCGTGATGGTCCGGACCAAGCGGACGGCCGACGCAGGCCAGGGGCCCGCCGCATCCGAACGGACGGTCGAGGGCGCGCCCGCGAAGCAGCTCCAGGCGTAACTTCCGCGTACAGATTCGGTGGAGATCACGCCACCGGAACTTACTCATCCGTCAGGAAACTGTCCGGCCCTTCCCCTTGTGGCCGCATTTCACCAGCTGACCTGTGACGATCGTGCCCATGGGCCCGTTCCCCACCCCCCTCCCGCACGGGACTGGGGTGGGGTACCGTCACCGGCGCTGTGCGGAGCGCCACAAGGAGCACCATTGCGCGAGTTCACGAACCCTCCCCTGGCGTCGGCTCCCCAAGCGGGCGGCCTCGCCGACGCCGTCTTCGACCATGCCCTGGAGGATCCGGTCCGCGTCGTGCTCGGGCGCAAGGGCGACGACGGCGTCTGGCGGGACGTGACCTCGGCGCAGTTCCGCGACGAGGTCCTCGCGCTCGCCAAGGGGCTGCTCGCCCAGGGCGTGCGCTTCGGGGACCGGGTCGCCATCATGTGCCGCACCCGCTACGAGTGGACGCTGTTCGACTTCGCCCTGTGGACGGTCGGCGCGCAGGTCGTCCCCGTCTACCCCACGTCGTCGGCCGAGCAGGTCTTCTGGATGCTGCACGACGCGCAGGTCACCGCGGCCATGGTCGAGCACGAGGACCACGCGATGACGATCGGCTCGGTCGTGGACCGCCTTCCGCTGCTGCGCTGCCTGTGGCAGCTCGACGGGGACGCGGTGCGCGAGCTCGGCGAGGCGGGCCGCGGCCTGGACGACGAGGTGGTGCACCGCCACCGGCGCGCGGTCACGCCCGACTCCGTCGCCACCGTGATCTACACCTCCGGCACCACGGGCCGCCCCAAGGGCTGTGTGCTCACCCACGCGAACTTCATGTTCGAGGTGGACACGGTCATCCGGCGCTGGGAGCCGGTGTTCCACTCCAAGCGCGGCGACGAGGCGGCCACGCTGCTCTTCCTGCCGCTCGCGCACGTCTTCGGCCGCATGGTGCAGGTGGCGGCGGTGCGCGGCCGGGTCAAGCTGGGGCACCAGCCGAGCCTGACCGCGGCGGCGCTGCTCCCGGACCTGGCCGCGTTCCGGCCCACCTTCTTCCTCGCCGTGCCGTACATCTTCGAGAAGGTCTTCAACGCGGCCCGGCGCAAGGCCGAACGGGAGGGCAGGGCGGGCCCGTTCGACAAGGCCGTCGAGGTGGCCGTGAAGTACGCCGACGCGATGGAGGCCAAGGCCTTCGGCACCGGGCCAGGGCCCTCGGCGGGCCTGCGGATGCAGCACCAGCTCTTCGACAAGCTGGTGTACGCCAAGGTGCGCGAGGCGATGGGCGGCCGGGTGCGGCACGCGATGTCCGGCGGCTCGGGCATGGACCGGCGCCTCGGCCTGTTCTTCGCGGGCGCGGGCGTCACCGTCTTCGAGGGCTACGGCCTCACCGAGTCCTCGGCCGCCGCGACCGCCAACCCACCCGAGCGCACCCGCTACGGCACGGTCGGCCAGGCCATCCCGGGCACGACCGTGCACATCGCGGACGACGGCGAGGTGTGGCTGCGCGGCCCCCACGTCTTCCAGGGCTACCTCAACGACCCCAAGGCCACCGACGCGGCCCTGCACGACGGCTGGCTCGCCACCGGAGACCTGGGCGCCCTCGACGAGGACGGCTACCTCACCATCACCGGCCGCAAGAAGGAGATCCTGGTGACCTCCGGCGGCAAGAGCGTGTCCCCCGCCCAGCTGGAGGAGCGGGTGCGCGACCATCCGCTGGTCGCGCAGTGCATCGTCGTCGGCAACGACCGCCCGTACGTCGCGGCGCTCGTCACCCTGGACGCGGAGGCCGTCGAGCACTGGCTCGCCCTGCGCGACAAGCCCCCGCTCGCCCTGGCCGACCTGGTGCGCGAACCGGACCTGGAGACCGAGGTGCGGCGCGCGGTGGTCGCCGCCAACACCCTGGTCTCGCAGGCCGAGTCGATCCGGACGTTCCGGATCCTGGCGCACCAGTTCACCGAGGAGCACGGCCTGCTCACGCCCTCCCTCAAGCTGAAGCGCAAGGCCATCGAGCAGGCGTACGCGGACGAGGTCGCGGCGCTGTACCCCTGACGGCCCGGGGTGCCCCTGACAGGCCGGGGGCTAGCCGATCGAGACGCGCAGGATCTTGTCCGCGCCGTCGGGCTCGCCGCCGTTGTTGTCGGCGTTGGTCGTGGACAGCCACAGCGCCCGCGCGCCGGGCACGGCCGTCACCGCGCGCAGGCGGCCGTACCGGCCGACGTAGAACGCCTTGGCGGAGCCGACGTTCTCGTTGTCGGCGTTGATGGGGACGCGCCACAGGCGCTGGCCCTTGAGGGCCGCCATGTAGACCGCCCCGTCCACGACGGCGACGCCGCTCGGCGAGGCCTCGGCGACGCCCCAGGTCTGCTTGGGGTTGGTCATCCCGGACACGTCGCAGGTGCCCTCGCAGCGGGGCCAGCCGTAGTTCTTGCCGGGCTTGATGAGGTTCAGCTCGTCCCTGGTGGCGTCGCCGAGCTCGGCCTCCCACAGGCGGCCCTGCGGGTCGAACGCGATGCCCTGCGGGTTGCGGTGGCCCAGGCTGTAGACGAGCGTGCCGAAGGGGTTGCCGGGGGCGGGCTCGCCGTCCCGGGTCAGGCGCAGGATCTTGCCGTTGAGGGAGTTCTTGTCCTGGGCGAGGTCGCGGTCCTGGGCGTCGCCCGTGGTGGCGTACAGCTGGCCGTCGGGGCCGAAGGCGAGGCGGCCGCCGTTGTGGTACTTGGCCTTCTTGATGCCCTTGACCAGGACCCGGTAGCCGCCGAGCGAGGAGCCGTCGTAGGTCATGCGGGCGATGCGGTTGCCCTCGGCCGCGGTGTGCATGACGTACACGTAGTGGTTGGACGCCCACTGCGGGTCGACGGCGATGCCCATGAGGCCGCCCTCGCCGCCGGTGGTCTGCGCCTGAGGCACCGTGCCGAGCTGCTTCTTCGTGGCGCCGTCGGCCGACACCGACCAGACGCGGAAGTCGTCCCGCTCGGTGACGAGCGCTGACGTGCCGTCGGGGAGCCAAGCGGTGCCCCACGGTATGGTCCAGCCGTTCGAGACGGTCTTGACGCCGGTGGGCTCACCGGCCGGGGCGGGCGGCGCGGCCACCGCCGCGGGGACGTGGGTCACGAGTCCCGCGGTGAGGACGGCGGTGGCCGCAAGCGCCATGCTCCGGGCGGTCGGCCTGCTGGTGCCGTGCATGGGTGCCTCCTGTGGGCCGGGGGGGTGGGAGATGCCGGTGGGACGCGTCAGACGAGCTGGTAGGCGCGCAGGTCGGACAGGAGCATGTAGGTGTCCTTCAGCGAGCCGGAGGTGTCGCCGAGGGAGCGGTAGATGCCCCACTTGGGTCGCACCCGGTCGGCGAGGAAGGTGTCCACGCCGGACGCCTCCCGGTCGATGACCGTCGTACCGCCGCTGTTGAGGATCCAGCGCACGGAGCCCGCCGAGCCGTCGCCGATCGTGATCCGGAAGTCGACGTCGGTCCACCGGTCGTGCAGCGGTTCCAGGGCCGTGCGGCCGACGAGGACGTCCTGCCCGACGACCTTCAGCTCGATGGTCTGGTCGCCGCCGAAGCGGCGCAGGGACTGCACGACGAGCGGCGCGCTGCCTATGCCGGGCTGCTTCATCTGCATGATGTGCGTGAACGTCGTGGTCGCCCGCAGCGAACTCGGCAGGAACATGCGGTAGGTGACCCGCCAGGTCTCGCCCCGCCGCCACTTCAGGTAGGTGTCGCCGGTGCGGCAGCCGGTGGCCTCCTGGCGCTGGCGGTCGGTGCTGGTGTCGCGGTCGACGGTGTGGATCGCGAAGCGGAAGGTGTCGCCCTCGGCGGTGATGTGCGGCGCGGCCTCGGGGTGCGAGTGGGCGCGGTCGTCCTCCAGGGTCTCGAAGGCGCGGGTCCCGACCTCGCGGGGGGACGGCGCCCAGCGCAGCCGCCACGCGGGGGCGGCCGCTCCGGCGGGCGGCGCTCCGGCGGCCGTGGCGGCGGCGCCGAGTGCCGCGCCCAGGACGGCCCTTCGCGACGGGGTCATGCCCGGCTCACCTCTGTTTCCGCAGTTGTTCGTTCATGAGCAGGAAGGCGCCGAGCCCGTGGAAGTCGTTGGTCCGGCGGGGCCGGGCGACGTAGAAGGCGTAGTCGCCGACGTTCGTGCCGATGGAGATGTCGGTCAGGTCGGTCAGTCCGTCGGGGCCGCGCGAGATCTTCTCCAGGACCCCTCGGTAGCCACGCCGGGCGACCTCGCGGTACGACGCGGAGACGTAGCCCTTCTCGGCGGCGCGCGCGAGGGCGTAGGTGAACATGCTGGAGCAGGACGTCTCGGTCCAGTTCCCCTCCTGGCCGCCCTTGTCGGCGACCTGGAACCAGCGGCCGGTGGCCGGGTCCTGGGTGCGCGCGATGCCCGCCGCGAGCCTGCGCACGGTGCGCAGGAGCTCCTCGCGGCCCGGCCGGTCCTTCGCGGTGGCGTCGAGGACGTTGACGGCGGCCATCGCGTACCAGCCGATGGCCCGGCACCACTGCTCGGGGGCGCGCCCCGTCTCCTTGTCGGCCCAGGCGGCGGTGCGCGACTCGTCGAAGGCGTGCTGGAACAGGCCGTTGTCCGCCTGGAGGTGGCGGGCGTAGGTGTTCAGCTGCGCGAGCGCCTCGCGGTCGGTGTACGCCTCGTCGTCGAACTCCGCGCCGTACTCGACGAGGAACGGGGTCACCATGTAGACGCCGTCCGACCAGAGCTGGTGCGCGCGGCTCGCGGTGTCGGCGTGCCAGAAGCCGCCGTCGGCGGTGCGCGGGTACGTCCGCAGGCGCTCCCGGATCGTGCGCGCGGCGATCCGGTAGCGGTCCTCGCCCGTCTCGTGGTGGAGGATCACCAGGAGCCGCCCCGCCTGCATGCTGTCGAGGCTGGTGAACTTCTGCGCGGTGTTCCCGTCCTGGTCCACGAACCGGTCGACGTACGCCTTCACGTACGTCAGATAGCGCGCGTCGCCGGTGCGCAGATACGTGCGGTACTGGCCGTAGAGGTAGAGCCCGACGGGGTACGACCAGCCGCCGATGGACGTCGGCGTGTGGCGGGCCATGGTGGACTCGACGAGGGCCACGGACCAGTCCTCGGCGGGAGGCGTCCTGGTGGGGGCGGCCGGGGTCGCGGGGGCGGTCCCCACGAGGCCCGCCAGGGCGAGGGCGCACGCCGCCACGGACAGGGCGGGACGTCTCATGATCCTCCTTCGCGGTAGGCGTAGCCGCCGTCGGCCCGCGCGGGCCCGCGCGCGGCGTCCACGAGGGCCCGCACGATCCCGTGGTCGGGCGAGCGGTGGCAGGCGGGGTCCGTGCGGGCGGCGTCGCCCGTCAGGGCGTACGCCTGGCAGCGGCAGCCGCCGAAGTCGACGCTCCGCAGCTCGCAGGAGCGGCAGGGCTCGGGCATCCAGGCCTCGCCCCGGTAGCGCGCGAAGGCGGGCGAGGACCGCCAGATCCACTCCAGCGGCCGCTCCCGCACGCTGGGGGCGGCCGCGCCGAGCAGCTCGGCGGCGGCCGGGCAGGGCAGGACCGTGCCGTCGGGCGCCACGGTCAGGGACACCGCGCCCCAGCCGCCCATGCAGGGCTTGGCGGTGGCGTCGACGTAGTCGGGGGCCACCCACACCAGCTCCATGCGCCCGGCGAGGTCGGCCCGCCACCGCTCGACGGTGCGGCGGGCGCGGGCCACCTGCTCGGGGTGCGGCAGGAGCGCGTCGCGGTTGCGCAGGGCCCAGCCGTAGAACTGGGTGTTGGCCAGCTCGACGCGCTCCGCGCCCCAGGCCAGGCCGAGTTCCACGAGGGAGTCGAGGGCGTCCAGGTTGGCGCGGTGCAGGACCACGTTCAGGCCGAGCGGCAGTCCGGCGTCGCGGACGAGGCGGGCCGCCCGCTCCTTGGCGGCGGACGCCCGCGCCCCGGCGATGCGCCGGGCGGCGCGCGGGTCGGTGTGCTGCACGGACAGCTGCACGCTGCGCAGGCCCGCCGCCATGAGGGCGGCGAGCCGGGCCTCGTGCAGGCCGACGCCGCTGGTGACGAGCTGGGTGTGGATGCCCGCGCCGTCGGCGGCGGCCACGATGTCCGCCAGGTCCCGGCGCACCAGCGGCTCGCCGCCGGACAGATGGGTCTGGACGACGCCGAGGTCACCGGCCTGACGGAAGACGTCGGCCCACTCCGCACCGGACAGCTCGGCTGACCGACCCACCAGTTCGGTCGGGTTGGAGCAGTAGGAGCAGCGCAGCGGACAGCCGTGCGTGAGCTCGGCGAGGAGGGCCCAGGGCGGCTCCGGGGGCGGGGGCGGGGGCGGCTCCGGAGCCGGGGGCGGCTCGGCGGTGGTCACCGCAGCCACCCCTCGTCCCGCAACTGCTCCAGGAAGACGGGCACTTCGGCGGCGACCGGCGCCTCAGGGTGGCGCCGTGCCAGCTCCGCGACGATCGCCTCCACGTCGCGCCTCCCGTCGCACAGCGCCACGATGCTCCCGGCGGCGCCCCGCAGGACCACCACCCGCTCGGGCAGGACGAGCAGATCGACGCCGCGCACCCGGTCGTGCCGGAGCGTCACCGAACGGGCGAGCACGGGCCGCCAGTCGAGTCGTACGAGGTCGGTCACGGCGGCTCACTCCTTCGCGTGGGCCCCGGCGGGGCCGCGGTCGACGGCGTCGAGCAGCGACCACAGCACGTCGCACTTGAAGGCGAGCGCGGCCACGGCCCGCTCCTGCTGTTCGCGGGTGCGCGCCCACGCGCGGACCAGGCCCAGCGCCTCCTGTCCGTCGCGGCCACCCTGTTCCACCCGGCCGCGGAAGTAGGCGAGCCCGTCGGCGTCGATCCACGGGTAGTGCTTCTCGAACGCGGCGATCCGGGTGCGCATCAGGTCCGGCGCGGACAGCTCGGTGAGCGAGGCGGCCACCGCGTCGAGGGCGGGCCTGAGGCGGCAGAAGTTGACGTATCCCTCGACGGCGAGCCGCACCCCCGGAAGCACCCGCGACGCGTCCTGAAGCTCGTCGCGCCCGAGGCCCGCGGCCTCGCCGAGCCGCAGCCAGCGCTCGATGCCGCCGTCGCCGGGGCGCTCGCCGTCGTGGTCCCGGATCCGGCGCAGCCAGCCGCGGCGCACGGCCGAGTCGTCGAACTTGGCCAGGATCAGGGCGTCCTTGACGGGGATGTGGCGCTGGTAGTGGAACCGGTTGGCGATCCAGCGGCGCAGCTCGCCGGGGCTGAGGTCGCCTTCGTGCATGCGGACGTTGAAGGGGTGGTGGTCGTGGTAGCGCTCGGCGGAGACGGCCCGCAGCCGCTCGGTGAGCTCGTCGGGCGTCCACGGCTGGCGCCCGTCCGGTGTCCACGGCTCGCGCTCGCCGGGCCTCGCGCTCGTGTCGTCCGGCACCGCGCCGTCCGCCGTCGTGCCGTCCGGCCCCGTGTCGTCCTGGGTGGCCGTCCTCACAGCTCGATCACCATCCGCTCCGCCGCGACGTCGAGTCCCCGCTCCGCGAGCTGCTTGTGCTGCTCGGCGCCGGGGTCCCCGAGGGGGTTCGTATTGTTCAGATGCGTGTACAGGCAGCGGCCCGGCAGGCGCGCGAGCCGGTCCGCGGTGCCACCCGGACCGGTGATCGGCAGATGGCCCATCCCGGTGGCGGTGGCGCGCGAGAACCCGGCCCGCAGCGGCTCCTCGTCGTCCCAGAAGGTGCCGTCGACGAGGACGAGGTCCGCCGCGCGGGCGGCCTCCTCGAAGGCGTCGGTCCAGGCGGCGAGGGCCGGTGCGTACAGGGCGGTGGCGCCGGTCCCGGTGTCCCGCAGGAGCAGGGCGACGGACCAGGCGTCCCCCTCGGCGGCGGGCCCGGTGATATCGGCCGCGTAGCGCGGGCGCTTGGCCGAAACGGGCACCGCGCTGACGGCGACCTCGGCCCCCTCGCCCAGGGGCACGGCCGCGGCGGTCAGCTCGTGCCAGCGGAAGGTGGTGTAGGGGCCGAGCACGGCGCCGAGGCCGAGCCGGTCGCGGACGGCGTGGCGCACCGGCGCCGTGGCCCACACGTCCACGCCGTCGCGGGCCTCGCGCAGCCGGGCGACGCCGAGGGTGTGGTCGAGCTCCGCGTCGGTGAGCAGGACTCCGGCGAGCGGGGAGCGGCGGATGTCGGCCGTGGGGTCGGGCAGAGCCGAGGGGTCGGGCAGAGCCGAGGGGTCGGGCAGAGCCGAGGGGTCGGGCAGCAGATCGGGGCACCCTTCGATCTGCTCGCCGATGTCGGGGGTCGCGTTGACGAGGTACCAGCGGCCCGGGCCCGCGCGGACGGCGAGCGAGGCGTGGCGTCGGCGGCGCCCGGGGTGGGCACGGGCCCCGGCGCAGCCGGGGCACGCGCAGTTCCACTGGGGCAGCCCGCCGCCCGCCGCGGTGCCGAGCACCTGGAGCAGCACGGCCGCTGCTTACCGGTCGGCGAGGCGGTACGCGGTGACCTCGAGCGAGGTCTCGACGACTGTGTACTCGGGGGTCTGCCAGGCCGTGGGGGCGGCCGGGTCCGCAGGAAGCTCCGACGTCTGCGTGTCGTGGCTGTTCATGGGCGTGTCCTGCCTTTCCTGAAGAAGTGGGGGGTTCAGGAGCCACTGGGATACACCACCATCGCTGTGCACAGGGTGTTCACATGGATGGCCTGCGTTCAGTGACGTGCAACAGAGTCGCGGCATGACGGGACGCGGTCAATGGTTCGGACCGATGAGGTCGGAGCTATATCCGGCCATTCTCCAGGGGGCCATCACGGCCCTCCGGCCGTTCTCCAGGCGCCGCCACGGCCCGGACCTGCCCCGGTGCGTCCCGGATCCCCCGCCAGGAATGCGGCACGGCCCCTGATCGTTGACCATGGACGTACCACCCGACGACGCATAAGGATCGAAAGCCCGTGAGCAAGGTCCCCCCGATCATCCTGAACAACGGCATCGAGATGCCCCAGCTGGGCTTCGGCGTCTGGCAGGTGCCGGACGACGAGGCGGAGCGGGCCGTCGCGACGGCTCTGGAGTCCGGGTACCGCAGCATCGACACGGCGGCCGTCTACGAGAACGAGACGGGCACCGGCAAGGCCATCGCCGCCTCCGGAGTCGCCCGCGAGGAGCTCTTCGTCACGACGAAGCTCTGGAACAGCGCGCAGGGTTACGACTCGACGCTCCGGGCGTTCGACGAGTCCCTCGGCAAGCTCGGCCTCGACTACGTGGATCTGTATCTGATCCACTGGCCGATGCCGGACAAGGACACGTACATCGACACGTACAAGGCCTTCGAGAAGGTCCTCGCGGACGGCCGCGCCAAGTCGATCGGCGTCTCCAACTTCCTGCCGGAGCACCTGGAGCGCCTCATCGACGCCACGTCGGTGATCCCGGCCGTGAACCAGATCGAGCTGCACCCGCACCTCCAGCAGCGCGCCGCCCGCGAGTACCACGCGGAGCAGGGCATCGCCACCGAGGCCTGGTCGCCGCTCGGCCAGGGCAAGGGCCTCCTGGAGGTCCCGGCGATCGTCGCGATCGCCCAGAAGCACGGCCGCACCCCGGCCCAGGTCGTCCTGCGCTGGCACCTCCAGCTGGGCAACGTGGTCATCCCCAAGTCGGTGACCCCGTCCCGCATCGCCGAGAACATCGCGGTGTTCGACTTCGAGCTCGACCCGGAGGACATGGCGGCGATCAGCGCCCTGAACGAGGACCGGCGGCTCGGCCCCGACCCGGCGGACTTCCACGTCGCCTGACGCGCGCGAGCGGCATCACGGCCCGTCCGCGCCCCCACTTTCCCGGGGGCGCAGACGGGTCAGTTCGCCCAGGAAGGCGAGGACGTCGCGGTGCTCCGTGCCGAGCGCGGGCACGAGGGCGGCCACCGCGCGTTCCAGGACCTCGACGGCCGCGAGGCGGTCGCCTCCGGAGAGCTGCGCGTCGACGAGGTTCCTGGTCATCGCCACGGTGCGGGGGTCCGCGTAGCCGAACAGCTCGACGCACTCTTGGAGCGCGGTCCGATACGTCACGACGGCCCGCGCGGGGTTCCTCGCCTCCAGGTGCGCGTATCCCAGATAGCTGTACGTCTTCAGCACGTCGGCGTGCCCGTCGCCGAGCGCCCGGCGGCGCAGGGCTAGGACCTGGTCGAGCAGGGCGACGGCCCTGTCGTGGCGTCCGGCGCCGAGCAGCGCGATCGCCGTGCGGTCGAGCGCGGCCAGGGTCTCCTCGTGCTCGTCCCCCAGGCTCTCCCGCCGTACGCGCAGCGCTTGTTTGTACAGGGGCAGCGCCCGGGCCACGTCGCCCACCTCCGCGAAGAACGCGGCGAGGCGGTCGTACGACTCCCAGGTCTCCGGGGAGTCCTCGCCGAGCACCTCGCGCTGGAGGTCCAGCGTGCGCTCGTACAGCGGAATGGCCAGGCTCCACGCGCCGTTCTCCCCGTACGCGCGGGCCAGGCACGCGGACGCGCGCAGGGTGGCGGGGTGCCGGGGGCCGAGCACCTCGTCCGCCACGGACCGCCACTCCTTCGCCGCCTCGACCGCGCTCTGCGGATTCCCCGCCCGCAGCTCGACGTCGACCAGGTGGCCCCACAGCCGCTGCGTCTCCGGATGCGCCTCGCCACGCGTCGCGCGACTGCGCCGCAGGGCCTCGCCGTACGCGTTGACGGCGTCGGGCAGCGTCTCATCGCCGCCCTCCAGGGCGTGGGCGACGTCGCTGAGGGCGCTGATCACCCGGGGGTGGTCCGGCCCGAAGACGCGGGTGAGGTCGACGAGGACCCGCGTGCCCTCGCGCGACGCCCGCCCCCGCACCCCCGCCGCGTACAGGGCGGCGGCGAGGCGGCCCCGGACCGCGAGGGTGTCCGGGTGGTCCTCCCCCAGCTCCCGGCGCGCGGCGGCCAGGGTCACCTCGTACAGCTCCACCGCCGTGTGCGACCTCCCCAGGGTCAGGGCCAGGTCCGCGATGGCCGCGCAGGGCAGGACCAGTTGGGGGGACACCTGCCTGTCGAGGGCGCGGAACACGGACTCGCGCATCTTCGTGAACTGCTCGCTCGCCGCGTCCACGTCTCCCAACTGGTGCTTGAGCGAGGCGAGTTCGACCCGCAGCAGGAGGACGTCGAGGCGGGCTTCGGGGTCGTTCGGGACGGGCAGCCAGCGCGCGGTCTCGCAGCGCCGCACCGCTTCCGGCAGGCGGCCCGCCCGCCGCAGCGCGTCCACCAGCCGCCGGGTCGTCCGCAGGCTCTCCGGGGAACCGAGCCCGGGACCGCGCTCCCGGCCCGCCTCCGCGCGCTCCAGCAGGGCGACGGCGCGCTCCACCTGGCCCTGCCCGGTGACGAACTCCGCCGTCGCCTCCAGGACGTGGACGAAGTCCGCGTCGTCGTCCTCG
The DNA here is from genome assembly GCF_044544845.1 of Streptomyces sp. NPDC053474. Classification (NCBI taxonomy): domain Bacteria; kingdom Bacillati; phylum Actinomycetota; class Actinomycetes; order Kitasatosporales; family Streptomycetaceae; genus Streptomyces; species Streptomyces sp. NPDC053474. Next base: position 66,757 of record NZ_JBITXV010000020.1, on the reverse strand, counting down.
GGCGCGACCCGCTCGGCCACGTGGTCGACGTGCGGCAGCAGGGCCTGCCAGCGCGGCCAGGTGACGGGGTCCTCGGCGTCTTCAGGCAGCGCGCCGTCGAGGCAGGCCGTGGCATCCGACCGTGCCGCCCGCACGGCCGCCGGGCTGCGCCACGGGTCGTCCTCGTCCGGCTCGTTGAGGAACTCGTGCACCACGGGGTGCATTCGCAGCGTGTCGCCGTCGGCGCTGACGAGGCCGAGCTCCGCCAAGGTCTCCAGAGCGACGACGGCGTCGATGCCGGACAGCAGGCCCAGCGGGACCGGCTCGGGGGCCAGCCGGGCGAGGACGGTCAGGACGCGGTGTGCGGTCGGGTCGTCCACCCCGCGCAAGGTGGCGCGGAGGACGTTCGCGGCCACGGGCCGGTCCCCGCGCGGCAGGGTCCGATCGCGTTCGAGGAGCCTCAGGTACTGGGCAGGGGACATCCCCTTCCCCGCCATGTGCGCGGCCGCTACCAACAAGGCGAGCGGCAGTCGGCCGAGGGCTTCGGCCAGGCGGTGCGCGTCCCCCTCCGCCAGGTCCTGGTTCAGGCGGACGCGGAGCAGGTCGACGGCCTCCGTCGGCTCCATGGCGCCGAGTTCGAGGACTGGGCCGACGGCCTCCCAGCCGTGGGTCCGCCTGCTGGTGACCAGGACGCGGCCGCCCGTGCCCAGGCGTTCCAGGAGCGCGGCAATGTCGGCCGGGTTGTCCGCGTCGTCGAGGACCAGCAGCCAGTCGCGGTGCGCGGCCAGCCAGGCGACGGCCCACTCGCTCGCCTGCTCCCGCGTCACGGCGTCCGAGGACGCGGGCCGCAGGTCGTGGGCGAGCTCCGCGAGGCCTTCGGTCAGGAACGACGCGCGCAGCCACCACATCGGGTTCAGTGACGCGCGGACGGCGTCGCTCGCCGCCCACCGCGCGGCCAGCGCCGACTTGCCCGATCCTGCGCTTCCCCGTACGACCACCGCGTGCGGGCCTTCCGGCTGCGGGCGGGGAGCGAGCAGCGCCTCGTCCAGGTGCTGGAGTTCCGCCACCCGGCCCACGAACGGCGTCGGGCGCGGAGCGTGCGTCAGCCCCGGCGGAGCCGCCACCTCGTGGGGCGCGGGGAGAGCGGTCGCCCAGGGCTCTCCCCCCGTGGCGGACAGGGCGTCCGTGTCCGGCCCGGGCCTGGGCGCCACCCGGATCGCCGCCCCCCGAAGCACCTCCAGCGCCTCCTCGCTGACCAGCGCGAACGGCTGCCCCGCCGGGCCCAGTTGACGGGTGCCCCCGCCGTCCGCCACGGGGACCACCGCGCGGAAGGAGCGGGCGGTGGAGCCCATGCGGGACTCGATCTCCTCGCCGAGGCGGGTGAGGAGGTCGGCGACGGCCAGGGACTCGGGGCGCGGCAGGGTCTCGATGAGGGCGGCGCGGGCGCCGGGGGCGAAGTCGTAGAGGCCGCGCTCCAGATCGACGGGTTCCAGGAGGCCGCTGAGCAGGACCTCGGCGAGGTCGCTCGGCCGGGAGCCGGGGGTGACGCGCTGCTGGATGAGGCGCATCACGGGGAGCGCGGGCACCGAGAGGGCCACGTGCGCGGCGAGGTCGGCGGCCGTGCGGGACGCGGCGAGCTGGAAGCGCAGGACGCGCTCGGCGATGGGCAGGTCGCTCTCTTCCGCGAGGGGCTCGGCGAGGGCGGGCGGGGCGGCGCCGACGTAGGTGACGGCGGTGTCGCGGGGCCGGTCGCCCGCCGCCGCGACCAGGGCGGCCCAATCGGCGAGCCACTCCGGCGCGAGTTCGAGTACGGGCACGGGCAGGGTCCCGGCGGGGCGGTGGGCGCGGCCGTGGTGCGGGGTGAAGCGGAGCGCGGTGTTCGGGGCGTGGGCGCGCGCGGCGGTCGCCCTGCCGGGCACGGTGGGCGCGGCGGTGCGCCGCCACAGGCGTTCGGGCAGCGGCTGAAGGACGGCGGTGGGGCCGCGCCGCGCCCAGGTGTGCAGGGTCTGTCCGGCGCGCCCCGCCCACCAGTGAGGGCCGGAGCAGTCGCTGAGGACCAGGGTGAGCTGACGGCCCGTGGGGTCGACCGCGGCGGCGGGGGGCACGGCCGGGCGGCCGGGTGCGGGCCGCAGGCCGACGCGGGTGCCGAGGTCGGCGACGTACCAGAGGCGGACGTCGCGGAAGGCGCCCGTGCGCTGGAGCGCGGCCCGCAGCTCCCCGGCCAGCGGCCGCCACACGGCCATCGCGGAGCCGGTGTCGACGACGAGGGCCAGGCGCAGCGGGCGGCAGGCGGCGGGCACCAGGACGGGTGCCCAGGGGCGGCGTTCGGCGTGCCCGGCGGTGGCGGCGTGCTCGGCGGCGCGCGCGGCGGTGGCGTCCTCGTCCAGGACGCGGCGGCGGGGGTCGGGCACGCGCCGCTTGAGGGGGCGCAGGGCGCGCTGGATGGCGAGTTCGTGGCGCAGCGCCTGCGGGGCGGGCACGAGCACGTCGTCGGCGTCGGTGCCGGGCCGGGCGGCGCCGCGCGGCAGGTGCAGGGGCTTCCCGCCGGGCTCCGCGGCCGCCGCCAGGTCGCCCTCGGCCTGCTCCTCGGGGTGCTCCGGCCCCGGGCGCGGCGTCGGCGCCCGCTCCCCCGCGCCGCCCGGCGCGAGCGCGTCCGGCGGCAGGCGGGGCCCGCCCGGAGGCGGCCGGGGGCCGTCCGTGCTCTCGGGGCTCTCGGGTGCCTCGGGCAGCGTACGGGCGAGCCACAGCATCTCCGCGAGTTCGAGGGGCGTGACCGGCGGGCCGAGGGCCTCAAGGGCGGCGCGCAGCCGGTCAAGCGTCATCGGGGCCCGTCGCCTCGCCGCTCAGGTACGGGGCGACCTGCTCGGCCAGTTCGGCCACGCTCTCGGGCGGTTCGCTGAAGGCCGCGTGGTGGCACATGTAGATGGCGTTCAGGAGCTGGTCGTTGGCGAGCAGGCCGTCGCTGCGCCGGTCGAAGAAGCGCCGGATCACGTCGTGCGCGCCCTCGGGCAGGGCGCCCGAGGCGTCGCCGACGACACCGCCGAGGTGTTCGCCGACGATCGCGGTCAGCTCCTCGACCGTGGCGGGCTGCTTCAGGTCGACGGTCACGCAGCGGCGCAGGAACGCGGGCGGGAACTCGCGCTCGCCGTTGCTGGTCATGACCACGAAGGGGAAGGCCCGGCAGGTGACGGTGCCGTCGCGGATCTCCACCCGCTCCGTGATGCTGTCGGCCGTCATCACCTCGGCGGTGGGCTCGGCGCGCCGGGCCAGCTCGACGAGTTCGTACGACCCCTTCTCGAAGATGGTGAGGAGGTCGTTCGGCAGGTCGATGTCGCTCTTGTCGATCTCGTCGATGAGCAGCACGCGGGGGCGGGCGTAGGGCAGCAGGGCGGTGCCGAGCGGGCCGAGGCGCAGGTAGTCGCCGATGTCGTCGGCCCGTTCGGAGCCCTGCGCCCCGTCGCGGGCGCGCCCGGCGGCGTACAGGCGCGTCAGCGGGTCGTACGCGTACAGCCCTTCGCGCAGGGTGACGCGGCTGGTGATGGGCCAGTGCAGGACCTTGCCGAGGCCGAGTTCGTGGGCGACGGCGTAGGCGAGGGACGACTTGCCGGTGCCGGGGGCGCCGGTGACCAGGAGCGGCCTGCGCAGATAGAGGGCGGCGTTGACCTGGCGGACGGCGTCGGCGCCGGGGCGGTAGCTGACGGCCGCGTGCCGGTTGCCGCTGTCGCCGGGCGGGGTGGGCAGCGGCGGGCCGCCGGTGAAGCGCCGCCAGGGCGGCGGGTCGGGCAGCAGGTCGACGCGGTCGTGCGGGGTGCGGCCGCCGGTGTAGACGTGCCAGGCGCGCGACGGGTGTGCGGTCACCTCAGCCTCTCTCCTTGTTTCCCATGGCCAGCGGCGGGTCGGGCCTGCGCTCCGGGTCGTCCCAGAACAGCGCGAGGCGGTGTCCGCAGTGGCCGTCGCCGCCGCGCTCCGGGGAGCGGGCCTCCTTGCGCAACCTCATGACCTCGTACGGGAGCCGGTCGGGGTCGAGCGCGGACACCGCCCGGGTGAGCCGGTCGAGGAAGGCGGCGGACGCGCAGTCCGCGTGGCCCCCGCCGCCGCAGTCGCGCCGCCGCCACAGCATGATGGGCATGCCGATGTCGAGCGCCGCCGACAGCCAGGCGTCGCCGGGGGTCGCCGCGTAGGCGAGGGCGCACAGCTGCTCCTGGCCGTCGAGCCAGTCGTAGAACTCCTGGTAGTCCCACGTCAGGGAGCAGGCGACGGGGTGGGGCCGGGTCTCGCCGCGGGCCCGCACGGTCTCCCAGCGCCGACGGGTGAAGCGGCAGACCATGAGGGGTTTGAGGCGGTCCGTGTGGCGGACCACGACAGGCACGGCGCGCAGCGCCCGGGGCCGGGCCGCGCCGGGCTCGTGCAGCAGCCACTCCTCGAAGGGCTCGTCCATGAGCCCCTGCGGCACGACGAACTCCGCGATCCAGTCGAAGTCGGCGACGGCGCCGACCTGCGCGGCGAGCAGCGCCTCGACCTTCGCCCGCAGCTGCTGGGGGCGGACGCGGACGGGTCCCGCCCGGCCGACCGGGACCCCGTCGACGAGGGCGCACACGGACAAATCCAGGCTCTTGGCCTTCGTCATCGGCTCCACCCGGACCATGAGGGACCCGGTGCGCACGGCCCCGGCGGCCGGGCCGCGCCCTGCGTCGTCCGGCTGCCAGCGCCGCGTCCAGGCGGTGAGGCGGGCGGCGACGGCGCCGGGCGCGTGGTCCCGCAGCTCGCGCAGCAGCCGTTCGACGCGGCCCTCGCCGGTCAGCTCCTCGGCGACGTACCGCACGGCGTGCCAGGCCGACCGGAAGGCGGGCAGCTCCCGCAGGAACGTCGGGAAGGCCTGGCGCACCGCCAACGCCACGGCGGCGGGCGCCAGTTCGCCGCCGCCGAGGGCGGCCCGCAGCTCGCGGCGCGGCGCGGGTTCCATCCAGCCGAGGGGCAGCAGGTCGTCCAGGCCCTCCCAGTGGCGGCGCGCGGTGTCGAGGGGCAGCATGCGGCCCTGGGTGCCGCCGCGCTCGCCCTCGAGGTCCGCGTCGGTGACGATGCCGACGACCTCGCCGCTCACCGGGTCGTACACCCCGGCGCCGCTGAACCCCTCGTCGAGGCGGCGCAGATGGGCCTTGTCGACGTCCAGCTCCAGCCATTCGCCGTGCAGTCGCCGGTCGGCGCTGGTGGTCACCGTGACGTACGTGCCGTCGCGCTCGTGGCCCTCGGGGAAGCCGAGGGCGCGCAGCACGTGGGCGGGGCGGCCGCGGTCCGGGCGCAGCGCGCCGAGGGGGGCGAGGGCGCAGGGCGCCGCGCGGACCGGGTGGTCGAGCGCGAGCACCGCGAGGTCCCCGGGGTCGCCGAGGGTGCGCCAGGCGCCCCTCCACACGACGCGCGCCGGTTCCTCGCCGCCGTCTCCGGGCAGCGCCACGCGGACCTCGGCGTGGCCGTCGACGACGTGGGCGCAGGTGATCACCCGCTCGCCGTCGACCAGCACGCCCGCTCCCAACGGCGGGCCGCCGCCGACCGCGTGGATGCGGGCACACCAGTGCATGTCCGCCATTATTCGCCCCGCGCCGCGCCTTCCGCGCCCCCTGGGGCGCCCCCTTTCGACCACGTCAGCTTGACCGTCAGATGGCCCTCGGCCGCGGTCTTCGCGATGACGGCGCCCGCGGCGACGCTCAGCTTCACGCCGAACTCCAGCTCGATCCCGTCCGGGTCGAGCGCTTGCTCCCGGAACGTGCGGAGCGCCGAGAGCGCGGCGCCGCGCACATTGCCGAGGGCCGACTCGAAACGGCCCTCGACCTCCCTGACCCCGTCCTCGTCCCGGCGCGAGACAGACCGGTAGCCCACGTCCCGCGAGTCCATCTCCACGACGACGGGCCCGTCGTCGGACTCCCAGCGCATCAGCTCCCTCATGGCGCAGAACGTAGACGCAACAGGCCTGCCGGAGCAGGGAAGTGGCGAAATCTACGTCCACTACAGCGCGCGAATACGCATCCCCTCCCTCCAATTATTCAAGTTTGACTAGACTGACGGAATGGCTGAGAAAACCATCCCGCTGCTCCCCTGTCCGGCCATCCAGCCGGTCGTCGACTTCTACACCGCCCTCGGCTTCGAGACGACCTACCTCCAGAAGAGCCCGTACGCGTACGCCGTCGTCGAACGCGGCCCCGTGGAGCTCCAGTTCTTCGGCATGAAGCAGTACGACCCCGCCGGGTCGTACTCCGGGTGCTACGTCCTCACCGACGACGTGGAGGCGCTGTACGCGGCGTTCCGGGCCGGGCTCAAGGCCGCGTACGGAAAGGTGCCGCGGCGGGGGCTGCCCCGGATCGGGCCGCTGAAGGACATGTCGTACGGCGTGCGGCAGTTCCTGATGACCGACCCCGCGGGCAACTGCATCCGCGTCGGGCAGCAGCTGAGCGAGGACCAGAGCCACCGGCCCGCGCCGAAGGAGACCTTCGCGCGGGCGCTGCACATCGCCGATCTCTTCGTCGACTCCAAGGAGGACCTGGAGGGCGCCGCCAAGGTCGTCGACCGGGCGCTCGCCCTTCGGGACGAGCGGCCCACGCCCGCGCAGCACCTGCGGCTGCTCGTGCTGCGCGGGGACATCGCCCAGCGGCAGGGCGACGACGAGTTGGCGGAGCGCCTCCTGGAGCGGGCCGCGGGGATCGGGCTCGGCGAACGGCTCGGCGAACTCGGTGAGGACGAGCGGGAGGCCGTACGGGACGCGCTGGCGCGGCTCGACGAGCTGCGGTCGTAAGGGTGGGCCGAGGGCGGTCGCGGTGCACGGCGGGCCCCGAGGTGGGCCGGGGCCCCGGGTCAGCCCTCCTTCACCGCCACGTGCACCGTGTGCGCCACGAGCAGGAAGACGTCCCGGCGGCGGTGCAGGCTCAGCTCGTCCTCGGGGTCGAGCAGGCGGTTCAGGACCGCCATGTCGTCCGCCGCGAGCGCCTGCGGCCCCTCGGCGGCCGCGAGGCCTCGGTAGCGCTCGAAGGTGTCGACGACGTGCGCCCGCGCCCGCTCGTCCAGGGGCGCGGGCAGGTCGAGCAGGAACGTGCGGGTCGCCGTGTGGCGCAGGCCCGCCGCCGTGAGCAGCGCGGCCCAGTCCTCCGTGGTCTCCGTGGCGCCGGGCAGGGACGCGCGCATGCGCGCGAACCACTCCTCGTTGGCCGCGTCGAGGCGGGCCTGCAGGCCGGGGCGGCCCGCGCCGATGTCGCGCGGCAGGCTGCGCGGCGGCAGGCCGCCTTCGAGGACCGCGAGCGCGCCGCCCGGCGCGAGCCGCTCCCCGAGCGCGGTGAGCGCGGCGACCTGGTCGCCCACGTGGTGCACGGACCGTGCCGCCCAGATCAGGTTGGCGGGCGGCAGCTCGCCCAGGCCGTCGGGGAGTTCCGCGCGGTGCGCGCGCACCCGGTCCGCCAGGCCGAGCCGGGCGGCCCGCGCCTCGGCCCGCTCAAGGAGGGCCCGCTCCGGGTCCGCCGCGACCACCTCGGCCTTGGGGAACGCCTGGGCGAGCAGGCTGGTGACGACGCCCGGGCCGCTGCCCGCGTCGACGATCAGGGACGGCTCCGCGGCCGCCGCGCGCAGCTCGCGCAGCCACGCGGCGACCTGCCGGTACAGCGGGGCCGTGACCTCGGCGTTCTGCTCCAGGACGGGCGCCATCTCGGCCCAGTCGATGTCGTGGTCGCCGTGGCCGTGGCTGTGGCCGTGCCCGTGGCTGTGGCCGGAGCCGTGGTCGTGGCCGCCGGTCTTGGTCTCGTACGCCGTCATCGTTCCGCCGCCCTCTCGCCTGGTCTTCGCGAACGCTGCCAGCGTGCGTCGGCGTTCCCCGAACGGCCACTTCCGTTGCTGTTTCGGCAAACGGCGTCCAGGGCCTTCACCCAGGGGCGCCCTTCGTGAACGCGCGCAGCGCGAACTCCGGGTCGGGCCGCCGCACGTCCTGGTCCGGCAGCCGCGCGAGCCGCTCCGCGTACTCCCGTGCCATCGCGCTGTCCGTCGGGATGCTGGTGAACCAGCCGCGGAACAGGTCCTCCGCGGTGCTGCGCGGGCTGCGGCCCTGGCCGTGGCCGGTGAAGCGGGCGCGGCCCGCGGGGGTCAGCCCGCACGCCGCGGCGTAGCCCTCGACGCGGGCGGCCCCGTCCACGGGCTCACGGACGGGGCGGCCCGCCAGGACGGCGTCGATGTCGCTGCCCACGTCGTGGGACGCGGCCTTGTCGACGGTGGTGACGTAGCGGCCGCCGGGCCTGAGGACCCGGGCGCACTCCGCCACCACGGCCGCGGCCTGTGCGGGATCGGCGAACAGGTGCAGCAGCCAGACCGTGGCCACCGCGTCGAACGCGCCGTCGGGGAAGGGCAGTCGGCGGCTGTCCCCCAGGACGACGGCGCCCGGAACGCGCTCGGCGGCCATGCGGGCCATGGCGTACGTGGCGTCCACCCCGGTCACGCCGAGGCCCGGCCGGTCGGCGAGCCGCCGGGTGACGAGGCCCGTGCCGCAGGCCACGTCGAGCAGGGTGCGGGTGCCCGGCGCCAGCAGCGAGAGGACCGCATCGGCCGCGGCGGCGGCCCTAGGCTCGCCGCCGCGCGACGCGTCGTAGCGGACGGCCTCCTTGGCGTAGTCGAGCATGACGCCGCCCGGCCCGTCGGTCGTCACGCGGCACCATGGCCGGGCGCCAGCTCCTCGACCCTGCGGGCGAGTTCGAAGTCGCGCTCGGTGAGGGCGCCGCCCGCGCTGTGGGTGCACACCGCGAGCGCCACCGTGTCGTAGCCGAGGGTGATCTCGGCATGGTGGTCGAGCTCCTGCTGCACCTGGGAGACGTGGACGACGAGCGCGGTGGCCGCGTAGTGCGAGCCGAGGCGGTAGGAGCGGGTGAGGACGCTCCCGGAGGTGCCCGCGCCGCCCGTGTCCTGGGTGACGGACCAGCCGGGCAGCTCGGCGAGCCGGTCCTCGATCTCCTTCTGCGACAGCGGTTCGAGAGGCATGGCCGCGCTCCTTCCTTGGTGTCGGGGGTGCGCTGTCAGCCTGCCACAACGCGTCGCGGGCACGGCACTCAGCGGCGCGCGCATTCCGTCGCGAGGTCGTCCGCGAGCGCCGCGATCACCGCCCGGCCCTCGACGGCTTTCAGCCAGTCGGCCGGAAGGCCGTGGTCGCCGTGGAGCGCGCCGAGCAGATTGCCGCAGACCGAGCCGGTGGAGTCGCTGTCGCCCGAGTGGTTCACGGCAAGGGTCAGGGCGTCCTCGGCCCGGGGCGCGGCCAGGGCCGCGTACACCGCGATGGCGAGGGCCTCCTCGGCGATCCAGCCCGCGCCCAGGGACTCCACCCGGGCGGCGTCCGGCTCCCCCTCGGCGGCCAGGTCGACGGCGCGGGCGAGCGCGGTGGATGTCTCCTCGTGCCCGGGGTACCGGGCGAGCAGCCGCAGGGTGCGCAGGACCGCGCCCTCCAGCGAGTCCCCCGCGACCAGGTGCGCCACGATCGCGGCGAGCGCGCCCGCGGCGTAGGAGCCGGTGGGGTGGCCGTGGGTGATCCGCGCGCAGCGCGCGGCGAGCTCGAAGGCCCGCCCGGCGGGGGCGCGGGTGAGCCCGAAGGGCGCGGAACGCATGACGGTGCCGCAGCCCTTGGACTCCGGGTTGACCGGCCCGGGCGGCCCGAGCGGGGCGCGCGGGTCGGGCGCGTGCGCGTGGGCCAGGCCGCTGAGGCAGGCGTTGCCGGGCGCGCGGCGGGCGTAGAGCCAGGCCTCGGCGGCGAGGCCGCCGCGTGTCTGTGCCGCTGGGCCCGGCCGCTGCTGGGTGTCCAGCCAGCGCAGATACGCCTGAAGGACGAGCTGGGGCGCCGCGCCGCCGATGCCCTTGCGGCGCTCGCGCGCGTGGGCGGCCTCCAGGGCCTCCACGGTGAACAGCGTCATCTGGGTGTCGTCGCTGATCCGCCACACGCCGTCGGCGTCGGGCAGCGGGCCGGTCACGCCGCGCGGGCCGTGGGCGGCGCGGATGGCCGCCAGCGAGTCGAACTCGACGGCGTAGCCGAGCGCGTCACCGATCGCGCCGCCCAGCAGACAGCCGCGCACCCGTGCCCGGTAGCTGGCGGCGGCCTCCCACGACAGCGGGTCCCACGGGTTGTTCACGCCGGTCATGCACCACTCTTCTTCGCGTTCGCCATGCGGGGCTCCTCGATTACCGTCAGGGGTATGACAACTCTGGCTCCCGACAGGCGGAACGGCAAAGGCGGTGCCCCGCGCGCGGGCACGGCCTCCGAGGCGGGCACGGCCTCCGGGGCGGGCACGGCCTCCGAGGTGGGCGCGCTGCTGCGCGGCTGGCGCCAGGAGCGGCGCGTCAGCCAGCTGGAGCTGGCGCTGCGCGCGGATTCCTCGGCGCGGCACATCAGCTTCGTGGAGACGGGCCGCTCCAAGCCGAGCGAGGAGTTCGTCCTGAAGCTCGCCGAGCACCTGGACGTGCCCGTGCGCGAGCGCAACGCGCTGCTGCTCGCGGCCGGGTACGCGCCCCGCTTCCGGCAGACCCCGCTCGACGACCCGTCGATGGGCGCGCTGCGCGCGGGCCTTGAGCGGCTGCTCCAGGGCTACGAACCGTATCCGGCTTTGGTCGTCGACGCGACGTACGACGTGGTCGCCGCGAACCGCGGCATCGCCTCGCTCCTCGACGGCCTGCCCGAGCACCTGCTCGCGCCGCCCCTGAACGCGATGCGGCTCGTGCTGCACCCCGAGGGGCTCGCCCCGAGAATCCGCAACCTGCGGGAGTGGCGCGGGCATCTGCTGCACCAGATGGAGCGGCAGATCGCGCTCCAGCGCTCGGGCGCGCTGCGCGCCCTGTACGAGGAGGTGGCGGCCTACCCGGTCCTCGACCCGGGCGAGGACACGGCGGCGGACGGGCAGGTGCCGCACTTCGCGCTGCCGCTCAGGATCGAGCACGAGGGCCGGGTGCTGTCCTTCATCTCCTCGATCTCGACGTTCAACACGCCGATGGACGTGACCGTCGCCGAGCTGGCCGTCGAGACCCTGCTGCCCGCCGACCCGGCGACGGTCAAGTACCTCCAGGACCGGGGGTAGCCGGGCCCGCTCAGGAGGCGCCAGGACCGCCCTTCGTCCCGCTGTCGCCGCCCTTCCCGGCCTCCTCGTCGTCGACGATCTCCGCCTCGACCACGCCCTCGTCGGCGGGGTCCCGGGCGCCCGAGTCCTGGGGCGCCGCCGTGCTCCCGGCGGCGCCCGCGGCCGCGTACATGGCCTGCCCCATCCGCTGGCTGACCGCGGCGAGCTTCTCGGCACCCGCGCGGACGGCGTGGGTGTCGCCGCCGTCGAGGGTGCTCTTCAACTCGGCGGCGGCCGCCTCCACTTCGGCCTTGGTGTCGGCGGGGATCCGCTCGCCGTTCTCGCTCAGGAACCGCTCGGTCTGGTAGACGAGCTGCTCGGCCTGGTTGCGGGTCTCGGCGGCCTCGCGCCGCTTGCGGTCCTCCTCGGCGTACTGCTCGGCCTCGCGGACCATCCGGTCGATGTCGTCCTTGGGCAGCGCGGAGCCGCCCGTGACCGTCATGCGCTGCTCGCGCCCGGTGGCCTCGTCCTTCGCCGAGACGTGCATGATCCCGTCGGCGTCGATGTCGAAGGTGACCTCGATCTTGGGCACCCCGCGCGGCGCGGGCGGAAGTCCGGTCAGGTCGAAGACGCCGAGCTTCTTGTTGTACGCGGCGATCTCGCGCTCCCCCTGGAAGACCTGGATGCCGACCGAGGGCTGGTTGTCCTCGGCGGTGGAGAAGGTCTCCGAACGGCGCGTGGGGATGGTCGTGTTGCGCTCGATGAGCTTGGTCATGATGCCGCCCTTGGTCTCGATGCCGAGCGACAGCGGGGTCACGTCGAGCAGCAGGACGTCCTTGACGTCACCGCGGATCACGCCCGCCTGGAGCGCCGCGCCGAGGGCGACGACCTCGTCGGGATTGACGCCCTTGTGCGGGTCCTTGCCGGTCAGCTCCTTGACCAGGTCCGTGACCGCGGGCATGCGGGTGGAGCCGCCCACGAGGATGACGTGGTCGATCGCGGAGAGCTGGACGCCCGCGTCCTTGACCGCTTGGTGGAAGGGGCCCTTGCAGCGGTCGAGCAGATCCGCGGTGAGCTCCTGCAGCTGGACCCGGGTGAGCTTCTCGACGAGGTGCAGCGGCCCGTCCGCGGAGGCCGTGATGTAGGGCAGGTTGATGTCGGTCTCACCGGCCGAGGAGAGCTCGATCTTCGCCTTCTCCGCGCCCTCGCGCAGGCGTTGCAGCGCCATCTTGTCCCGGGCGAGGTCGATGCCGTACGCGTTCTTGAACTGCCTGACGAGGTGTTCGACGATGCGCTGGTCCCAGTCGTCGCCGCCGAGCCGCGTGTCGCCGTTGGTGGCCTTGACCTCGATGACGCCCTCGCCCATCTCCAGGAGCGACACGTCGAAGGTGCCGCCGCCGAGGTCGAAGACCAGGACGGTCTGGTCGTCGCCCTTGTCGAGGCCGTAGGCGAGCGCGGCCGCCGTCGGCTCGTTGACGATCCGCAGGACGTTGAGGCCCGCGATCCCGCCCGCCTCCTTGGTGGCCTGGCGCTGGGCGTCGTCGAAGTACGCGGGCACGGTGACCACGGCGTCGGTGACGTCCTCGCCGAGGTAGGCCTCGGCGTCCCGCTTGAGCTTCTGCAGCACGCGCGCGGACAGCTCCTGCGCGGTGTACCGGTGGCCGTCCACCGCGCCGCTCTCCGGGAAGCCCCAGGCCGGGTCGCCCATGTGGCGCTTGACGGAGCGCGCGGTGCGCTCCACGTTCGTCACCGCCTGGCGCTTGGCGACCTCCCCGACGAGCACGTCGCCGCTCTTGGCGAAGGCGACGACCGAGGGGGTGGTGCGGGCGCCCTCCGCGTTCGCGATGACGGTGGGCTCGCCGCCCTCCAGGACGGCGACCACGGAGTTGGTCGTGCCGAGATCGATGCCGACCGCACGTGCCATGTCCAACAACCCCTTCCGACGCGGTGACACTCCGCCCTCCAGCACAAAACTTGAGCGGGCTCTTGTCAATGCCGCGTACGGGGCCGTGCCCGGGAGGGCCCGGCGGGGGCTTCGGACACGACGAAGCCGCCGCCCCGGCGCGCGGGGTCGGCGGCTTCAACCGCGGTGCGGGCGGCGGGTCAGGCCAGCTTCGCCGACAGCGTGATGGTCGTGCCCGTGAGCGCCTGGCTGACCGGGCAGTTGGCCTTGGCGTTCTCGGCGGCGGCGGTGAAGGCCGCCTCGTCGAGGCCCGGCACCTCGCCCTCGACGGTGAGGTGGATGCCGGTGATGCCGGTGCCCGGCTGGAAGGTCACGTCGGCGGACGTGAAGAGCTTGGTGGGCGGGGTGCCCGCACCGGTCAGGCCGTGGGACAGCGCCATCGAGAAGCAGCTGGAGTGCGCGGCGGCGATGAGCTCCTCGGGGCTCGTCTTGCCGTTCGCCTCCTCGGCGCGGGACGGCCAGGACACGGCCTGCTGCCCGATGCCCGAGGAGTCGAAGGTCACCGTGCCGGAGCCCTCGGTCAGGCTGCCTTCCCAGACCGTGTGTGCGGAGCGCGTGGTAGCCACGATGCCAAATCCCTTCGGTGGAGTTCCGTGGCCTCCATCCGATCACACTCCGGAGGAAATCGCGGCGTACGGGGTCGGTACGGAGCCGTAAGAAGGATCACCCGGGAGGGGCCCGGCGGGCGCACACCACCGGCGCGCACCGAGCCTGACGCATCAACTGATCACCTACGTACCAAAGTTGCACTCGATGGGGGGAAAGTAAGCCCTCACCGAAACGAGCACGGAAGCCGCCCGGGAAGTCGACGCGGAAGCCGTCACACGAGAGCGGGCGCGGCCACCGTCGCGACAGCGGCGGCCGCGGGGCCCGCCGCGCACCGGCTCACCCTCGTCACCGGTGGCACGGCCGAGGGGTTCTCGACGCCTGCCTCGGCCGGTAGACGGCAAGTAGACAGCCTCCGTTTTCCGCCAACCGCGCGACCCCCTCACCGTGTTCGAGGGGGCCGCGCTGGTGCGCGGGGCCTGTCCGAAAAGGGCAGCGGCGAATGCCCTGGCCAGCGGGGCTGCAGGGGCGGCGCGGCACCCCCGTGGCGCGTTCCCTATGGCCGGAATGTCACCTGGGCAAGGCCCTCCGGCAGTGACACTTTTAGGCCCCCTCGACCGCGTGCGTCTCAGCCACGCGACGGGGAGAACCCAGGGGGTAAGGCCATGCGCATGATCTACACGGACCGCGGTCCGTCACCTCTCGAACCGGAGAAGCCCGGCGCGGCCGGGGAGCGGGACTCGACGCTCGGCCTGTGGGGGGCGTTCAGCGTCGAGAAGTTCGCCGACGCCTCACCGCTGTACTACACGCACGAGGACGCCCGCGGCTGGCTGGACTTCCTGCAGAGGTCCGCCGACCGCAACTTCTGGTTCGCCGACGCGGGCGTCCAGGTATGGGCGTACGAGGAGGCATTCGACAACTGGCAGGACCGCTACGGCATGGACGCGGTCTGCGCGGTGTACCACTCGGGCCACGGCACCATGGACGGCGACGGCGTCTTCATGGCACCGCTCGGCGCGGCCTGGGAGGGCCGCACCCGCGCGTACTCCAACCGGATGGCGCTCGGCAACGAGAAGGCACGGTATGTCTTCTGGTCCACGTGCTTCTCGCTGCGGGTCCTCGGCGGGCACTCGCCGATCCGCACCTGGGGCGGGCCCAACCTCGGCTTCCGCATGCTCTTCGGCTTCGAGACGACGAGCGTGGACAACCCGGACTACGGCAGCAAGTTCTGGGCGAAGTGGCAGTCCGGGCAGACGTTCGCCGAGGCCTGGCTGAACGCGAGCTGGGACATCTCCGTGCACCAGGCCCCGTCGGTGTGCGCGGTCGGCGCCACGCAGGCCGAGGCCGTGGACCGGCTCAACACCGAACGCTACCTCTACCGGCCCGCCGTGTCGGACGCCTGGTACGCCTGGCGCTGGTACTACGCCCGCGCCGCGCTCGCCGGGGAGCCGGTCGCGCTGCCGCAGGGCGCGCAGACGGTGCAGCTCGCGCCGCGCGAGCCGAGCGTCGAGCTGGCCGCGGCGGGCCGCATGGCCTCCTTCCCGGCCGCCGCTCTCGAAGAGGTGCAGGTCGACCACCAGGGCGTGCTGAGCGCCAGTTCCGGCGACCGCACGGTCTCGACAGGGCCCAAGGCGGTGCGCTGGGCGCGCCTGGCCGAGCCCAACCAGCGCAACACCACGGCGCTGCCCACCGAGCGGGCCGTCGAGCTGGCGCGGGCCTTCGCCGAAGAACACGCCGACGGCGCCGAACTGACCCTCGACGGCGTGCACGACCTGATGCAGAACTCCGGCACGAAGGACGGCTCGGAGATCGGCGCCCCCACCACCCTGGCCACGTACGTCACGTTCCGGCAGACCTTCGACGGAGTGCCGGTCATCACGCCGGACCGCGGCGTCATCCGGGTCGGCCTCGACAACGACGGCACGGTCGTGCGGGCGCAGCTGTCCACGCGGCAGGCCACGGGCGCCCGGCGAGAGCCGAGCAGCCAGGTCGCGCCGCCCGCGGCCGAGGGCGCGCGGGGCGCCGGGGCCCCGCCGCTCGCGGACCCGGACGAGGCGCTCGCCGCGGCGCGGCAGCGCCTCCTCGCCGAGCTCGCCGTGCGGGGCGCGGAGGACGGCGCCGACTACCCCGCGGCCCTGGCGTCGGAGCGGCAGCCCGAGGTCAGGGACGTGCCGGGCACGCGCCAGGTCGGCTACGAGATCGAGGGCAACGAGGCGTACCCCGCCGCCCGCAAGCTCATCGAGATCGGCCCCGAGGACGGCTTCAGGACCCGGCGCTGGGTGACGGCTCCGCTGGCGCGGTGACGCGTCGGGGCAGGACCCGCTAGGAGGGAGAGGGGAGGGCGGCCCGCTTCTTGCGGGCCGCCATCCACGCGTACACGGGGACGCCCGCGAAGAGGAACAGGACGCCCTGGTAGACGGCCGTGTACCCGGCGCCCGCGACCAGCCACATCGAGAAGCCGAACGCGGCCGAGGCGAGCACGGCGTCGCGCACCAGGCGCCCGGGGCGCACCCGCTCGCGCTGCCCCGAGGCCAGGAAGTAGAGCTGCGCGGCGGTGGCGAGGAGATAGGGCACGGTGGCCGTGAACGTCGTGACGAGCACGAGGACCTCGAAGACCCCGGAAGGCCCCGCCGTGTAGTTGTAGACGGTCAGGAGCGAGGCGAGGACCACGGTCACGAGGACGCCGACGGTGGGCACGCCGCGCCGCTTGGTGGCGAAGGCGCTCGGGAACAGGCCGTCCTTCGCGGCGGCGTACGGCGTCTGGGCGCTCAGGAGCGTCCAGCCGTTGAGCGCGCCGACCATGGACACGAGCGCGGCGACCGCGACGGCGGTGCCGCCCCAGGAGCCGCCGAACATCGCGTTCACGGCGTCGGTGAACGGCGCGGTGGAGCCGACGAGCTTGTCGTGCGCGACGGTGCCGAAGACGGCGAGGGTGCCGAGCAGATAGACGAGGGCGGCGCCGAGCGTGCCGAGGACGGTGGCGCGGCCGACGTTGCGCCGCGGGTCGCGCACCTCGCCCGCGCTGACGGCGGCGGACTCCACGCCCAGGTAGGAGAAGAGCAGGATGGCGGCGGAGGCGGAGACCGCGCCGAGCGCGCCGTCGTCGCTCGCGCGAAACGGCCCGAGGTTCGCCGGGTCGAAGAAGAAGAGCCCGCCGAAGGCGACGAGGAGCAGCGGCAGGAACTTGAGCACGGTGGCGACGAGCTGCACGGCGCCGACGTACCGGGTCCCGGCGAGGTTGGCGAGCGCGGGCAGCAGCTGAAGGCCGAGCGCGGCCAGGCAGGCGGTCCACTTGTGGTCGGCCACGGGCATCAGGACGTCGAGGTAGCCGACGGCGGCGACGGCGAGCGCCGCGTTCGACACCCAGGTGGTGATCCAGTACGACCAGGCCGCGAGGAAGCCCGCGAAGTCGCCGAACGCCTCTCGCGCGTAGACGTAGGGGCCGCCGGTGCGCGGGTCCCGTGCGGCGAGGCGGCCGAAGACCAGGGCGAGCGCGATGGCCCCGGCGGTCAGGACGGCGAAGGCGACGAGGCTGATCGTGCCGAAGGGCGCGACGGAGGCCGGGAGCAGGAAGATGCCGCCGCCGATGATGTTGCCCATGACCAGGCAGATGGCGGTGGGGAGTCCGAAGCGGCGCGCGTGCTTGCCGTCGTCGTGCGGCGCGGCGCTCGCCGCGTCCTGCTGCGGGGCCGGAGCCGACGGCGGTGCGGTTCCGGTGTCGTGCATGGGGTGGTGCGCCTCTCGTCGTGCCTGCCGCCCGGGATCACCGGGCGCGGGCCCATGGTCGGGCACCGGGGGCACGCCGCAAAATCACTGCGTTTTGTCCTGTACGACGTGGTCGGCGGCGGGAAATGCTGTCGGGGCCACCGGGTCCGGAAGGCGATCATCCGCAGGTGTGACGCGGGGCACTTCCGGCCCGTGCGCCTCGCGCAGCCAGCGCCGCAGGACCCGGTGCACGGCCTCCGCGCCGACGAGTTCGACGCCCTCGGCCACGGGCGGCGACAGCACCAGCGGGGACAGCAGGAACGGCCGGGACTGGGCGCCGCCGAGCCCGCCGTGCGAGCCGATCTGCTCCTCGAACGCGAGGACTTCGCCGTCCAGCGGGTCGTACGCGGAGTTGACCATGATGTCGGCGGTGTGCGGGAAGCCGTCGGTGCGCCGCACGGCGTCGGCGGCGCCGGGCCCGAAGTCGGCGAGCGGCCCGAGGGCGCCGGGCCCGGCGTCGGCGGGCAGCTCGTCCAGATACACCTCGGCGCCGCGCGCGCCCAGGACGAGGGGCCCGCGGTCCTCGCTGCGCACCAGCAGGAAGCCGATGCCGGGGTGGTTGGCGAGCGTCGGCAGGAGCGCCGGGTGGCGCCGGTCGATCTCCTCGCGCGTCATGCGGTGGGGCACGTCGGGGAAGGAGACGAGCCCCAGGTTCCCCGAGGCGAGCACGATGGGCTCGGCGAGGCGGCGCGGCCGGTGCTCGCCGGTGCCCTCCTCGACGGGCCTGCGCAGGGCGGCACGGACGGCCGAGCGGGCCTCGGCACCGGGTGGGGCATCTCCTGCTCGAGCGCAGCCGAGAGCTTGGGGAAGGGTGCGGCGCGCCCGGCGTGGCACGGGCAGGCCGCAGCCCGCGCGCACCAGGTCGCCGAGGGTGAGGCCGTAGCGGGCGCGGAAGGTCTCGCCGGGGCTCTGGCCGTGGTCGGAGAGGAGCACGATGCGGTACGGCCGGGGCGCGTGCTCGGCGACCTGGGCGAGCAGCGCGAGGGACCGGTCGAGGCGCCTGAGGACCCGCTCGGCGTCGCCGCTCGTGGGCCCGGAGTGGTGCGCGACCTCGTCGTACGCCACGAGGTCGGCGTACACGGCGGCCCGCCCGGCGAGCATGTCCCCGAGGACGGCGGCGACCACGACGTCGCGCTCCACGACGGTGGCGAAGGCGCGGATGAAGGGGTACAGGCCGCCGCGGCTCACTCGCGGGCGGCGTCGGCGGATCCGGGCGCGGGTCGACTCGCCGATCTCGCGGCCGACCTCGGCGACGAAGGACAGGGCGGTGCGGACGGCGTTCGCCGGGTCGGAGAAGTACGCGAAGTACCCGGCCCGGGAGCGGTTCTCGCGGCCGCGCCGCGCGGCCATGGAGAGGACGAGCGCGAGCTGCTCGGCGCCGCCGCTGAAGAGGTTGCCGCGGCTGGCCCCGTCGTAGGAGAGCAGTCCGCCGTCGCCGGTGCGGACGACGGCGCGCCGCTGGAGCTCCGCGGCGGACGCGGGCCGGTTGGACACCATGACCTCGCCGGTGTCCTTCTCGTACCAGCGGAAGGCGGGCACGTCGTGGTTGCTGCCGTGCAGGATGCCGAGCTGGCTCGCGCCGGTCTGGCTGGACCAGTCGGTGCGCCACGGCGTGAGCCGGTGCGTGGCGCGCGCGGCGGGCCCCTCGTCGGCGCCGAGCCAGCGGGCGATCGTGGGCGTCACGCCCTTGCGGGCCGCGCGGCACAGGACGTCGTGGCCGACGCCGTCGAGCTGGAGGAAGACCGTGCCCGGGGTGCTGGTGCGGTGCGGGTCCGCGGCCCGGCGGCGTCTTCGGTCCGCGAGGCGGTACAGGCGCCGCCGGTAGGCGTCGTCGTCGCGGACGGCGAGCGCGCCGCCCGTCGCGGACGCCACCGCCGACATCACGGCCGCGACGACCACGGCGGTCTCGGCGTTCGCGTCGCCGCGGCCGTCGGGGATGAGCCGCAGCGCGAGCAGCAGCAGCGACCCGTTGAGGAAGAAGGTGAGCAGGCCGATGACCAGGGCGGGGACGAGCAGCAGGGCCCGGACGAGCAGCGGCCACACCAGGGCGGAGAGCAGCCCGAAGGCGCCCGCGCCGAGGGCCGCCGTCACGGCGATGCGGGTGGCGCTGTCGCCGTCGTCGGACTGGAGCTTGAAGTCCGGCAGGATGCCCGCGAGGACCAGCATCGTGAGCGTGCTCACCGCCCAGACGACGATCACCCGCCCGAGGCCGCGCCCCACCGTCCGCCACCGACCACCACGCACCGCGCTCCGCCTGCCTCACGTCCTGACCTTGCCCTCAGCCTGTCACAGGGCGGGGTCCCGCAGGCGGCAGGGCGCCCGGGGCGGGGCTCAGCAGCCGTCGTAGCCCGCCGTCGGCATGGAGAGGCGGCGGTGCACGCGGGCCTTCATGTGGGAGTCGTAGCAGGGCTCCTCGAAGCCCGCGGTCTCGATGCGGACGCCGCGCCGCGCGCACTCGGCGGTGAACTCGTCGGCGGACCGCAGCGCCCGCTCGAGGACCCGGCGGCACGGGACCACGAACAGGTCGACCAGGCCCGCGTCCACGTCGTTCCAGAAGACGGCGTGGTCGGCGCGCAGGCCGTGCACGACGAGCTCCCGGGTCACCACATAGCCGTGGGCGGCGGCCCAGCGCGCGCACATCGCGTGCTGGCTGCGGGAGTCGACGAGGAACGGGTCGCTGTCCAGCTCCTCCAGAGGCGTCAGGCTGGCGATGGCGGCGACCCGCACCGCGCGGGCCGGCCCCCCGCAGGTGTTTCCCATGGCATGCCCCTCACCTCTGGCGTCAGCCGACGACACTACTCCTGGCCGTAGGCTCGGAGACAGTCACACGAAGGAGGAACGGGTGCGGCCGGACGTCACGGTCACTTGGTGGGGCCATGCCACCTGCACGGTCGAGGATTCCGGGACGCGGGTCCTGACCGATCCTCTCTTCGTGCGCAGGCTCGCGCACTTGCGCCGCCGCCGGGGAGCCCTCCCGCCGCCCGCGGCGGCGGTGGCCGACGTCGTGCTGCTCTCCCATCTGCACGCCGACCATCTGCACGTGCCCTCCCTGGCCCGGCTCGCGCCCGGCACCCGCGCCCTTGTCCCGCGCGGCGCGGCCCGCTCCGTACCGGGCCTGCGCAGGCTGTCCCACCTCCGGTTCACGGAGGTCGCCCCCGGTGACGAGGTACCGGTCGGCGACGTCGTCGTACGCGTCGTACCCGCCCTGCACGACGGCCGCCGCCTGCCGGTGGGCCCGCACCGCTCCCCCGCCCTCGGGTACGTCGTCCAGGGCGCGGCCCGTACGTACTTCGCCGGGGACACCGGCCTGTTCGACGCGATGGCCGACGAGGTCGGCGCCGTCGACGTGGCGCTCCTGCCGGTCGGCGGCTGGGGTCCCTACCTGGGCCACGGCCATCTCGACCCGGCCCGCGCCGCCGAGGCCCTGGCCCGGATCGCGCCGCGCAGCGCGGTGCCGGTGCACTACGGCACGTACTGGCCGATCGGCATGGACGCGGTGCGGCCGCACGAGTTCCACACGCCGGGCGACGAGTTCGTGCGGCAGGCCGCGCGCCGGGCGCCGGACGTGGCGGTGCACCGCCTCGCGCACGGCGAGAGCGTCCGCCCCGAGGCCGCCCGATGATGCTGGCCGCCGCAGCCCAGGTGTCGCCGGACTCCACCCAGCAGGCGGTCGGCTATCCGTCGCTCTTCCTGCTGGTGGTGGTCGGCGCGCTGGTGCCGGTGGTGCCGACGGGGGCGCTGGTCAGCTCGGCCGCGGTGGTCGCCTTCCACCAGACCGACACCTCGCCCTTCGCGCTGCTCGTCGTCTTCGGCGTGGCCTCGCTCGCGGCGTTCACCGGTGACATCGCCCTGTACTGGCTCGGGCAGCGCGGCATGCGCTCGAAGAACGGGTCGCGCTGGCTGGAGGCGATCCGCGACCGCGCGCCCGAGGAGCGCCTCGCCCGCGCCCAGGACAAGCTCCAGGACCACGGCGTCCTGGTCCTCGTCCTGTCCCGGCTCGTGCCCGCGGGCCGCCTTCCGGTCATGCTGGCCTGCCTCCTGGCCCGGATGCCGCTGCGCCGGTTCGCCCGCGGCAACCTCCCCGCGTGCCTCGCCTGGGCTGTCACCTACCAGCTCATCGGCATCCTCGGCGGCTCCCTCTTCAAGGAGCCCTGGCAGGGCGTCGCCCTGGCGGTGGGCCTCACCGTCGTCATCAGCGCGGCCCCGGCGGTCTGGCGCCGCCTGCGCCGGAGTGCCAGCCCGTCCGGCGCGTGAGGAGGGCTCAGCCGGGGTCCAGCACCCGGGAGCCGCCCACCGGCAGGTCCCAGAGGTCGCGCGCGGGCAGCCCCGCCGCCGCCCAGGCGCGCCGCACCCGCTCCACGGGTTCGAGGACGGGCTCGGCCGAGAGCAGGAACGTGCCCCAGTGCATGGGGGCCATCCGCCGGGCCCCCACGTCACGCGCGGCCCGCACGGCCTCCTCCGGGTCGCAGTGCACGTCCCGCAGCCACCACCGCGGCTCGTACGCCCCGATGGGCAGCAGCGCGAGGTCGATCCCGGGGTAGCGCTCCGCGATGCGCGCGAACCAGTGTCCGTAGCCGGTGTCCCCGGCGAAGTACACGCGCTGTCCCGCGCCGTCGGTGAGCACCCACCCGCCCCACAGGCTCCGGCAGGTGTCCCGCAGGCCGCGCTTGGACCAGTGGTGCGCGGGCACGAAGCCGAGGCGGACGCCGTCGAGTTCGGCGCTCTCCCACCAGTCGAGCTCGGTGACGCGCGTGAAGCGGCGCCGCGCGAACCACCGCCCGAGCCCCGCGGGGACGAACAGCGGGGTGTCGCGCGGCAGCCGCTTGAGGGTGGGCGCGTCCAGGTGGTCGTAGTGGTTGTGGCTGATGACGACGGCGTCGACGCGCGGCAGGGCACTCCAGGCCACGCCGACGGGGGTGACCCGGGCGGGGGTGCCGAGGATCCGCCGGGACCAGACGGGGTCGGTCAGGACGGTGAGGCCGCCGATCCTGACGACCCAGCTGGCGTGGCCCGCCCAGGTCACCGCGACGGTACGGGCGTCGACGCGGGGCAGCGGCCCCGGGGCGAAGGGCAGCCGGGGGATGTCGGCGAGGCCCGCGGGGGCGGGCCGCAGCGCGCCCTCCCGGGCGAACCGGGCGAAGGCGCGCAGGCCGGGCAGCGGCGCGGTGAGCCGGTCCGCGAAGGACTTGGGCCACAGGCGCGGCGAGCCGGGCACGGACACCGGGGCGAGCGGGCGGCGGGCGGTCACGGTGCCGCGCGTGCCCGGGGCGCCGGGGCCGGTCCGCGCACGCCCGGCCTCGGCGAGGTCGCACAGGCGGGCCGGGGCGGATCCGGGCGGGGGTGCGTCCGCCGCGCGGGCTGAGGCGGGCGCGGGCGGGGGTGCGTCCGCCGCGCGGGCGGTGCCGAGCCGGGAGCCGGACGCACCCACCGCCCCCGGCCCGCCCGACGTGCCCGCCCCACCCGGTGAGCCCGACCCGCCCGGCGAGCTCGGCCCGCCCGGCGTGCCCGGCCCGCCCGGTGAGCCCGCACCACCCAGCGTGCCCGCACCACCCGACGAGCCCGCACCGCCCGGGGAGCTCGCGCCGCCCAGCGTGCCCGCACCGCCCGGCGAGCCCGACCCGCCCAACGAGCTCGGCCCGCCCGACGTGCCCGCACCACCCAGCGAGCTCGGCCCGCCCGACGTGCCCGCACCACCCAGCGAGCCCGACCCGCCCAACGAGCTCGGCCCGCCCGACGTGCCCGCACCACCCAGCGAGCTCGGCCCGCCCGACGTGCCCGGCCCGCCCGACGAGACCGCACCACCCAGCGAGCCCGCACCACCCGACGTGCCCGCACCACCCGACGAGCCCGGCCCCTCCGGTCCGGTCGCCGTGTCCGCCGGGCCCGGCCGTCGTGCTCGCCGCGTGCCCTGGGGCTGCTGCTGTGTCTGCGTCACCGAGGAGGCTCCCGTCGCTGTGGTGCTTCGCGGAGCTCGTCGAAGGCCGCGGTGATCCTGGCCAACTCCCGCTCCACGTACGGCGATTCCAGTGGCTCTGGGGCGCTGAGCGCACGGCCGCGCCCCTCGGGGTCCGGCCCCAGGAGCGGCCCGGTGGACAGGCGTACGCGCAGCGCGTCGATGTCGTCGCCGAAGCGGTGGCCGCCGGGTGCGGGCAGGCCGAGCCGCTCCTGGAGGTGGTCCTCCAGCTCCTGCGCGTCCGTGACGCCGCGGGCGGCGAGCGCGGCGCGCAGCGGGCCGAGGTCGGCGTACACGTGCCGCCCCGCGGCGGGCGGCCGGGCGAGCGCGCCCGCGCCGACGACGGTCTCGCGCAGGGCGGCGGCGAGGCGCGCGTGCAGGCGGTTCGCGGCGGCGAGGCGCGCGGTGACCTCGGCGGGCTCGCCGAGCGCGTACGTCGCCGCGGCGGCGACCGGCGCAGCCGGGGTCGCGCCCAGGGCCGTCAGGACGTCGAGGGCGCGGGCGCGCAGCGCGGCGCCCGCGCCGTCCGCGGGGAAGCGGGCGACGGCGGCGGGCAGCGCGGGCGGCAGGAAGGCCCCGGCGAGGTCGCTGACGACGGTGACCCGGCCGGGGGCCATCGCGGCGGGGCCGACCAGGACGGTGTCGCGCGGGTGGTGCGGGGTGTCGCGCCACGTCTCGTCGCTCACGATGTGCAGGCCCTCGCCCGCCGCGGCCTCGACGGCCTCGTGGACGGCGTCGGGCGGCGGCACGGTCGCGGTGGGGTCGTCGGCGACGGAGAGCACGAGCAGCCGCGGCGCGCCGCCCTCGGCGCGGACGCGGCGGACGGTCTCCAGGAGGGCGTACGCGTCGGGGACGCCGCCGCACTCGGCCGGTGTCGGCACGTGGTAGACGGAGCGGCCGAGGAGCCGCACCTGGGGCTCCCACCAGGCGGCGCACGGCCGGGGCAACAGGACGTCGCCGCCGAGGGCCGCGGCGACGGCGAGCAGCAGGGGCCCGGCGCCGGGCGCGGCGGCCACGTGCTCGGGGCCGGTCGGCAGGCCGCGGCGCTCCCAGTAGCCGCTCGCCGCCGCGCGCAGGGCCGGGTCGCCGCCGGGCGGGGGCGCGTGGCTGTGGGCCGCCGCGGCCGCGACGACGGCGGCGAGCTCCGGCAGGACCGGCAGGCCCGGTTCCGGCAGGGGCGGGCCCCACCGGACGCGGCCGTGCCCCGCGTGGTCCGTCCGCCGCATGGGCACCTCCGTGCGCTCGCCTGGCCACCCGGGTGACCGTCCGCGTGCCGTCGGGTCTGTGCGTACCCACGGCGGCGCCGCTCCATCGTCGGGTGGGTGGTGGTCCGTCAGGTTTACTCCGTACGGGGGTCAGCGCGCGGCGGCGCGGTCGCGGCGCAGGCGGTGGACGGCGGCGGCGCACGCGCCCGCCACCAGGACGCCTCCGGCGGCGAGGGCCGCGGGTGAGTCGGTGAAGGCGCCGCCCCCGCCCGCGTGGACGCCGTGCGGCGCGGCGGGAGCGGGCGCGGTGGGCGAGGGGCCCGGTGCGGCCCGGGTGACGGTGAAGGTGGCCTGCCACGGCCCGTCGTCGGGGCACACGCCCTCCACGGACCACTCCGACGCCGGGCCCGCGGCCTCCGGGCCGCCGTCCTCGGAGCCGACCGCGGGGGCGATGCGGGCGGTGCCCTGGTAGCCGACGGCGCCGGGGCTCTGGTTCTGGTGGTCGGGTACGCGCTGGAGCGTGGCGCTGCCCTGCTCGAAGGCCCGGGAGGCGGCGTCGATCGTCTGCGGGGGCGCGGCGGCGGTGGCCGGGCAGGCGACGGAGACGGTGACCTGCTCGCCGGGCGCGGCGCGGGCCGGGGTGACCTCGGCGGCCGTGCCGCCCTCCGCGTGGGCGGGCGGCACGACGGCGAGGAGGGAGTACAGGGCCAGCGGGAGGGCGAGGGTCAGGGGGACGGAAGTGCGCATGGACTCATTCGAGCCGCTGACCGCGCTCCGCGCTCGTCCTCCCGCGCCGGACGGGCTAACCCCCGATGCGCCGGGAAGGTGTCGTCAGCTCGCGCGGGTCTCGCGCGCCAGGGAGCTCAGTTCCCGTTCCAGGCCGCGGCCGCGGGAGTCCACGAGGGCGGCCGACACCTCGGAGAGCTTGCGGTTCGTGGTCTGGGAGATGCGCCGCAGCAGGGCGAAGGCCTGGTCCGCGTCGCAGCTCAGGACGTGCATGATGATGCCGCGTGCCTGGTCGACGACGGGCCGGGTGCGCAGCGCCTCGCCCAGGTGGTCCAGCTCGGTGAGGGCCGCGCGGTAGTGGCGGTCGCGGACGAGGCCGGCCGTCGCGAGGTCGCCGAGCGCCTGCGCGGGGCCGCAGCTCACGTCGTCGAGGCTGCGGGGCCGGAAGCTGAACAGGGTGAGGGTGAGGGTGAGGCCGGGGCGCCGGAACGGCAGCGTCACGCTGGCGCGGACGCCGGAGTCCAGCGCGAGGGCACGGTATTCGGGCCAGCGCTCGTCGCGCAGCAGGTCGGCCGCGTCCACCGGCGCGCCGCGCTCCTGCGCGGCCGGGATGGGCCCCTCTCCGGAGCGCAGCTGGACGGAGACGAGCCCGGCGAGGTCGGGGTGGGTGACGGCGGTGGGCAGCTCGTCGCCTCCGTCGGTGACCGTGGTACCGGCGCCGCAGCACGCGGCGGTGCACCGGACGGCCTGTTCGGCGAGTTCGGACAGCCTGCGCTGGGGCAGGGCGGATTCCGGTCCTTCCGGTCCGATCGGCATCGGCATGGCGCTCTCCTCCTTGCTTCCCACCTGTGCGGCTTCCCCCGGAAGCCTCCGGAAAACGGGCGCAGCGGCTACGTTCGACGCATGGGGCAGACGGATGAGTACGGTGAGGAGCTCGCGGACTTCGTGCGCCGCGTCGCGGAGTTGAAGGCGTCCCGTGCCGTGCCGTCCGGGGACCTCGGCACCATGCTCGACGCGGCCCTGTTCGAACTGGACCACGCGGCCGAGCGGTTGTGGCCGGGCTTCGAGCGGCTCTCGGTGGACGGCCACGCGGCGGCCGTCTCCTCGGACCGCGACGAGCAGCGGCTGCTGCGCGCGGTGTTCCAGCGCTTCCCCCTACCCGTGGTGCTCGTGGACGGCGAGACCGTGGTGCGGCGCATGAACGTCGCGGCGACGGCCCTGACGGGGGTGCGCGGCGGATACGCGACCGGGCGCCCGCTGTCGGGGTTCCTCACGCCGTCGGCCGGGATCGCCTTTCGCTCGCAGGTCGCGGCGGTCGCCCGCGGCGAGGGCGACCGGAGCCTGACGGTGCGCCTCCAGCCGCGTCCGGAGGAGCCGCTGCGGGCGACGCTGACCGCGCTGCGGCCCGGCACGGAGCCCCGTACGGTCGTCCTCGCCGTCCTGCAGCCCGTGGGGGCGAACGAGCCCCGCTCCGACGGGCACGGCTCCTTCGGCCCGCTCCGCGGCCACGTGCCCGACCTGGCCGAGGCGACCCGCCACGCCGAGCTCCTCGAACTGTCGGACGCGATGACGGCGGCGCTGCTCACGGCCCCGCCGGGCGACCCGGCCGAGGTGCTACGGCGCGCCGCGGAGGTGCTGCACGGCACGTTCGCGGACTGGGTGATCACCGACGCGGGCGGGGCGCGGCCGCGCCGGATCACGGTCCTGGGGCCCCCGGGCGGGCCGGTGGCGGACGTCCGCGCGCTCGACCCGGCCGAGTGCCCGCTGGTCATGGAGACGGTGCGCTGCGGGGCGCCCGCCCTCCAGGTGCGGCCGCACCCCGAGGACGGCTTCGGCCGGGACGCGTCCGGCGTGCCGGTGCTCGTACGGGCGCAGGTGACGTCCCTGCTGTGCGTGGCGCTGACCGCGGACACCGGCGGCCCGCCCGAGGGGGTGCTCAGCCTGTTCAGGACCGGCGCGCGCCTGGCCTTCTCGATGGCCGAGGCGCGCGCCGTGGATGTGATGTCCCGTCACATCGCCCTTGCTATGCGGCGTCCCGGGTGACGTCGCCGGAGGCGACGGGGTGCGACCGGGCCGGGTGCCGTGCCAGATCACGGGTGATCTCGTCCCGCAGCCGCCCGCAGCAGCGGCTGATCAGACGGGACACGTGCATCTGGGAGATCCCCAGGTGCTCGGCGATGCGGCTCTGCGTCATGTCGCCGAAGAACCGCATGTAGAGGATGGCCCGTTCGCGCTCGGGCAGCGCCGCGAGGCGCGGCTTGACGGCCTCGCGGTCCACGACGACGTCGAGCGCCGGGTCGGGGCCGCCGAGCGTGTCGCGCAGCGCGTAGCCGTCGTCGCTGCCGGGCAGCTCGGCGTCCAGGGACAGCGCGGTGAAGCTGTCGAGGGCCTCCAGGCCGGTGGCCGCCTCCTCCTCGCTCATCCCGGCCCGCTCGGCGATCTCGGCGATGGTCGGGGCGCGCCCGGACACGGTCTGGGAGAGGTCCTGGCAGGCGAACCGCACGCGGTTGCGCAGGTCCTGGACGCGCCGGGGCACGTGCAGGGTCCACATGTGGTCGCGGAAGTGGCGTTTGATCTCGCCGGTGACGGTGGGCACGGCGTAGCTCTCGAAGGCGTTGCCGCGCTCGGGGTCGTAGCGGTCGACGGCCTTCACCAGGCCGAGGGCCGCGACCTGGCGCAGGTCTTCGAGGGACTCGCCGCGGTTGCGGAACCGGCCCGCGAGCCGCTCGGCCATCGGCAGCCAGGCCCGCACGATCTCCTCCCTGAGGGCGTCCCGCTCGGGCCCGTGCGGGAGTTCGCACAGCTTGCCGAAGGCCGCGGCGGTGTCGGGGGCGTCGTCGTGGGGGTGCCGGGTGGCGCGCTGCCGCCGCGGCGGGGACTGCCTGCCGGACTGGCGCGACGGTGCCGCCGCGCGCTGCGCGTGCGGGGTGTGCGGGGTGGCTCGGCCGTGGTGCGGGCGCTCGCGGCGCGTGGTCGTGCCCGATGTGGTCTCCTCGGGGACCGCCGCGGCTTCCTCGGGACGTGCTGCGTCCGTTGGCATAGTGCTCACAACTCCCTTGCCGGTGCTTTGGGTCGCACGGTCACCGTGGGAGTGCGGGCACGTGCCGCGGCAGGGCACACCCGGGGCGAGTGAAGCCTCTCCCACGGACGTGCCTCCGTTCCGAAGCACTGTCTTCCGCCTGCCCCTCGCTCCGCGCACCAAACGCCACGTCGGCGGGGCGGGTTTTCCCGGGGCCGCGGCGGACACCCGGCCGGGACGCATTCCGCGTCAAGCACCGGGAGGACACCGTCATGAGCACGAAGGTCGCCGACCACATTCTGCAGCGGCTGCGGGCCTGGGACGTCGACTGCGTCTTCGGTTACCCCGGGGACGGCATCAACGGCCTCCTCGCCGCCTGGGGCCGCGCCGACGACCGGCCGCGCTTCCTGCAGTCCCGGCACGAGGAGATGTCCGCGTTCGAAGCGGTCGGCTACGCCAAGTTCGGCCGCCGGGTCGGGGTGTGCGCGGCGACCTCGGGGCCCGGCGCCATCCACCTCCTCAACGGCCTGTACGACGCGAAGCTGGACCACGTGCCGGTGCTCGCCCTGGTCGGCCAGACGCACCGCTCGGCGATGGGCGGCTCGTACCAGCAGGAGGTCGACCTGCACACGCTGTTCAAGGACGTGGCCTCCGACTTCGTGGAGACCGTGACGGTGCCCGAGCAGCTCCCGAACGTCCTGGACCGCGCCATCCGCACCGCGTACGCGCGCCGCTGCCCCACCGCCGTGATCATCCCCGGTGACGTCCAGGAGCTCGACTACAGCCCGCCCCCGCACGCGTTCAAGATGGTGCCCTCCAGCCTGGACCGCAGCGCCTGGACGGCGCTGCCCTCGCCGACCGCCCTGGAGCGGGCCGCGGACGTGCTGAACTCCGGCACCAGGGCGGCGGTCCTGATCGGCCAGGGCGCGGCGGGCGCGCGGGCCGAGGTCGAGGAGCTCGCGGAGCTGCTCGGCGCGGGCGTCGCGAAGGCGCTGCTCGGCAAGGACGCCCTGAGCGACGAACTGCCGTACGTCACGGGCGCGATCGGGCTGCTCGGCACCCGTCCCTCGTACGAGCTGATGCGCGACTGCGACACGCTCCTGACGATCGGCTCCAGCTTCCCGTACGCGCAGTTCCTGCCGGAGTACGGCAAGGTCCGCGCGGTGCAGATCGACATCGACCCGCACATGATCGGCATGCGCTACCCCTACGAGGTGAACCTGGTGGGCGACGCGCGCGCCACCCTGCGGCAGCTGATCCCGCTGATCTCGAAGGAGCGCGCGGCGGCCGGGCGCGACTGGCACGGCCGGGTGCGGGCGAACGTGGAGCGGTGGCACGGCGTCATGGACCGCCGCGCGGGGCTGGCCGCCGACCCCGTCAACCCCGAGCACGTGGCGCGGGCCCTGGACCCGCTACTCCCCACAGACGCGATCATCACCTCCGACTCGGGCTCCACGGCCAACTGGTTCGCACGCCATCTGACGCTGCGCGGCGACATGCGGGCCTCGCTGTCCGGCACGCTCGCGACGATGGGCTGCGGGGTGCCGTACGCGATCGGCGCGAAGTTCGCGCACCCGAACCGGCCGGTCGTCGCGCTCGTCGGGGACGGCGCGATGCAGATGAACGGCATGGCCGAGCTGATCACGGCGGCCAAGTACCGGCACCGCTGGGACGATCCGCGGCTCGTCGTCGGGGTGTGGAACAACCGCGACCTCAACCAGGTGACGTGGGAGCTGCGGGCCATGGGCGGCGCCCCGCCGTTCGAGCCCTCGCAGTCCCTGCCGGACGTGCCGTACGCGGACTTCGCGCGCTCGATCGGGCTCACGGGGATCCGCGTGGAGAAGCCCGAGGACGTGACCGAGGGCTGGCGCGCGGCCCTCGACGCGGAGGGCCCCGCCGTCGTGGAGTTCCTGACCGACCCCGCGGTGCCGCCGATCCCGCCGCACGCCACCTGGGAGCAGCTGGAGTCGACGGCGGCGGCCCTGCTCAAGGGCGACGCCGACCGGGGCGCGGTGGTGAAGCAGGGCCTGAAGGCGAAGGTCCAGGACTTCCTGCCGGGCGGCGGCAAGCGCGGATAGCGCCACCCCGGGCGAGGCATGGGTGGCCCGCACAGGGGTACTGCGGGCGGGGTCGCATCGCCGACGGACGAAGGAGGTCTCTGCGGACATGGCGGAGTACGTGAGGCAGGTCATGACACCGGGAGTCGTCGCGGTCAGGCCCGACGCCTCGCTGGTCGAGGCGGCGCAGCTGATGCGCGCCCAGGACATCGGCGACGTCGTCGTGGCCAACGGCGACCAGGTGGTCGGAGTGCTCACCGACCGGGACATCACGCTGCGGGCCGTGGCCGAGGGCGCCGACCCGCTGACGGTCAGCGCGCAGGCCGTGTGCACCCCGAACCCGGTGGTGGTGGGCCCCGACGACGAAGTGGCGGCGGCGGTCGGCCTGATGCGCGACCACGCGGTGCGCAGGCTGCCGGTCGTGGAGGACGGCCGCCCGGTGGGCATGGTGAGCCTCGGCGACCTGGCGATCGAGCAGGACCCGGCGTCCGCGCTCGCCGACATCAGCCGTGCCACGCCCGACGGCGGCGCGGCGGAGGGGTTTTAGGGGGTGCGGCCGAGCAGACACAGGAGCGCGGTCTGCGCGTCGGCGCCCGGGGGCGGCTGCACCGGCGGGGCGAACAGGCCGCTGTGCGCCAGGTCGGCCGCGTACGGGGCGACTTCGCGCGCGGCCGCGGCGACCAGGGCGTCGGGCAGGCGCTCGTCGGCGCCGATGGCGCGGGCCAGGTCCCAGGTGTGCACCACCAGGTCGGTGGTCAGCTGGGCGCAGTAGGCGCGCGCGGAGGTGTCGCCGTAGCTGAGGTGGACGGTGCCCGCGAGCGCGCCCGGCGCGCCGAGCGCGGCCCGGGACGCCTCGGCCGCGGTGTCCCAGGAGGCGACGGGGTCGGGCCCGAGCAGATCGCCGTCGAAGGCGTCGCCGACCTCCTCGACGGTGGCGCGGTCGCGGACGAGCGGAGCCACCCACAGCTGCTCGGACACGAGGTGGCCCACAAGGTCGCGGACCGTCCAGCGCGCGCAGGGCGTCGGGGCGTCCCACTGGTCCCGCGCGACCGCGTGCACCCGGTCGGTGAACTGCTCGACGGCCTGGCCGTGCCGCTCCAGGACCCGCTGGTCGTCGCCGGTGCTCATGCCGTCTCCCGTCGGTCGGTGCGCGTGCCGTGCGGTGTCGAGTCTGGCCGCGCCGGGCGGCGCGGACCACTGGGAGGGGGCCACTAAGGCCCCGACGGCATGCGGAGTGGCGGGCCCGATGGCACACGGGGGAATGCCAGGGGGAACGACCGGGCCCGCCGGTCCGTGAACCGGCCCGGCGCTCACCAGAGCCGGGCCGGAGGTGCCGGGGTTCCGTCCACGGTCCGCCCCGGGAGAAGGCTAGGTCCCCCGCGACGCGACCGGTCCTCCCGGCGACAGAGCCACGTTAGGCGCGGGCCCCGGCACCGACGATCCGCTGTGCGCACGGCCTGTCCGGATAGCGCACCGCGTCCGGATAGCGCACGCGCCGGTCGCCGCCCCGCTCAGCGCCGCAGCGTCTGCGAGGGCAGCTCCCCGAACCGCGCCCGGTACTGCTCGGCGAACCGGCCGAGGTGGGTGAAGCCCCAGCGGTGGGCGACCTCGCTCACGGACCGCTCGCCGGGACCGGACGCGAGCAGCTCCTCACGGACCCGCCCGAGGCGCACGTCCCGTACGTACGCCATCGGGGACATGCCCACATAGCGGCGGAAGGCCTCCTGGAGCCAGCGCACGCCGACGCGGCCCTCGGCGGCGAGGGACGCGGTGGTGAACGGGTGCTCGGGGCGCGCCTGGACGGCGTCCGTCACGCGCTTGACGGGGGCGGGGCGCAGCTGGTGCACGGGGTCGGCGAGCCGGTCGCGGTAGCGGTGGTCCGCGGCGAGCAGCAGGCCGTTGAGGAGGGCCTCCTGGAGCGGCTCGGCGACCAGGGGGTGGGTCAGGACGCCGTCGTCCTCGCGCAGGTCCGCCGCGACGGTCCGCACGAGGCGCGCCCAGCCGCGTCCGGCGCCCCGGCGCGTGTCGAAGACCGGGCCGAAGGTCACCGGGGAGGGCACCGGTCTGCCGATGAGCCGCTCCAGGCGCCCTTCGAGGGCGGTGCGGTCCACCTTCACGGCGAGCAGGCGGCAGTCGCCGGACCAGCGGTCCAGGACGGTGTCGCCCACCGGCTGGTAGACCCCCGCGCTGCCGGCGCCGGCCGCGGCGGCGGGCGCGGCCCCCTGCCGCCAGGAGACGTGTCCGCTGAGCGGGACGTTGACGTGGTAGGCGCCCAGCTCGCCGAAGCGCATGCGGACGTCGGCCCCGCAGCTCATGTCGCCGACGGTGAGCGCCCCCAGCTCCCCGATGTCGTACCGCGCGCTGAAGGGCTTCGAGCCTTCGCACACGTCCATGAAGTTGCTGTAGTACGTGGCCTCGATGAGCTGCCTTGCCTCGTCGACGTCGCCCGTCCTGAAGGACGTCCTCACGGACACGGTGTCTCCAACCGCGCAGCGTACGACGGATGCCCTGCGCTGCCGGCCACGCTACCGCGCGCGCTCGACCCTGCGCTCGTCCCAGACGGGCTCGGAGGTCTCGCGGACCCGGCCGTCGGAGCCGAAGACGAGGAAGCGGTCGAAGGAGCGGGCGAACCAGCGGTCGTGGGTGACCGCGAGCACCGTGCCCTCGTACGCCTCCAGGCCTTCCTGGAGGGCCTCGGCGGACTCCAGGTCCAGGTTGTCCGTGGGCTCGTCGAGCAGCAGGGCGGTGGCGCCCTGGAGTTCGAGGAGGAGGATCTGGAAGCGGGCCTGCTGGCCGCCGGACAGCTTCTCGAAGCGCTGCTCGGCCTGCCCGGTCAGCTCGTAGCGGCGCAGGCGGGACATGGCCGCGCCCCGGTCCTTGGCGTGCTCCCGCCACAGGATGTCGAGGAGGGTGCGGCCCTCCAGCTCGGGGTGGGCGTGCGTCTGCGCGAAGTGGCCCGGCACGACGCGGGCGCCGAGCCGCCACTGGCCCGTGTGCGCGACGGGGCTTTCGGGGTCGCCCGCCAGGAGGCGCAGGAAGTGGGACTTGCCCGAGCCGTTCGACCCGAGGACGGCTACGCGCTCGCCGTAGAACACCTCCAGGTCGAAGGGGTGCATCAGGCCGGTGAGCTCAAGGTCCTTGCAGGTCACGGCGCGCACGCCGGTGCGGCCGCCGTGCAGGCGCATGGTGATGTCCTGCTTGCGGGGCGGCTCGGGCGGCGGCCCGGCCTCCTCGAACTTCCGCAGGCGCGTCTTGGCCGCCTGGTAGCGCGAGGCCATCTCGTCGCTGCGCGAGGCGTACTGCTGCATGTCGAGCACGAGCTTCTTGAGCTGCGCGTGCTTCTCGTCCCAGCGGCGGCGCAGCTCCTCGAAGCGCGCGAAGCGCTCCTGGCGCGCGTCGTGGTACGTGGCGAAGCCGCCGCCGTGCACCCACACGTCCGAGCCCGCGGGGCTGGGCTCCACGCTGACGATCCGGTCGGCGGCGCGGGCGAGCAGCTCGCGGTCGTGGCTGACGAACAGGACGGTCTTGCGGGTCTCCTTCAGGCGCTCCTCCAGCCAGCGCTTGCCGGGGACGTCCAGGTAGTTGTCCGGCTCGTCGAGGAGCAGGACCTCGTCGGTGCCACGCAGCAGCGCCTCCAGGACCAGGCGCTTCTGCTCACCGCCGGAGAGCGTGCGGACCTCGCGCCACTGCGCCTTCTCGTACGGCACGCCGAGCGCGGCCGTGGTGCAGATGTCCCAGAGCGTCTCCGCCTCGTACCCGCGGGCCTCCGCCCAGTCGGCGAGCGACTGCGCGTACTGGAGCTGGGCCGCCTCGTCGTCGACGGTGAGCAGGGCGTGCTCGGCGGCGTCGACGGCGCGGGCGGCCTCGCGGATGCGGGGGTGCGCCACCGAGACGAGGAGGTCGCGCACCGTCGTGTCGTCCCGCACGGACCCGACGAACTGGGGCATGACGCCGAGGCCGCCGCTGACCGTGACCGTGCCGCCGTGCGGGCGCAGCTCGCCCGCGATGAGCTTGAGGAGGGTGGTCTTGCCCGCGCCGTTCGGCCCGACGAGCGCGGCCGACGTGCCCTCGGCGACGCGGAAGGAGACATCTCCGAGCAGCGCCCGGCCGTCCGGGAGGTAGTACTCGATGTGCGCGGCCTCTAGATGTCCCATGGGGCGATTGTCCGTGGGCGGGCTCGCGGGCGGCAAACGGTTTACGGCCCGGCCCGGGGCGGGCACGCGGGGCGGCCTGCTCTTCAGGGGGCCGGGGGTCTTCAGAGGGCCAGGGGCAGGGGGCGATCACTCGGCCGTTGGCCGCGGCGTTCTCCGGGTACCCGGGATTCCATGAGTCCTGACGTCGAGCTCCCCCTGCCCCCCGCCCGTGGGCCCAAGGCCCGTCTCACCTCCCTGGACTGCCGGGTCTTCGCCGCCGTGGCCGAGCGGCACTGGCCCGGGGCCGACCACGTCCTGCCGCGGCTGAGCCGGGCGGCGAACCACGGCGTGCTGTGGTTCGCCACGGGCGCCGCGCTCGCGGCGACGCGGCACCCCCGGGCCCGGCGCGCCGCCGTGCGCGGCGTGGCCTCGCTCGCGCTCGCGTCCGCGACCATCAACACCCTCGGCAAGCGCTCCGTACGCCGGGCGCGGCCGCTCCTCGACGGCGTGCCCCTGATGCGGCGGCTCAAGCGCCAGCCCATCACCACGTCGTTCCCCTCGGGCCACTCCGCGTCCGCCGCCGCCTTCGCCACGGGCGTGGCCCTGGAGTCGCGGGGCCTGGGCGCGGCCGTCGCGCCGCTCGCCGGTGCCGTCGCCCTGTCGCGGGTGTACACGGGGGTGCACTTCCCGAGCGACGTGCTCGCGGGCGCCGCCCTCGGGGTGGGCGCGGCCTACGCCGTGCGCGGCCTGGTGCCGACCCGGTCCCAGCTGCCGCCGCCGGGCCGCCCGCGCGTGGACGCCCCCGCCCTGCCCGGCGGGCGCGGCCTGGTGGTGGTCGTGAACGAGGGCGCGCGGGCCCCCGAGCGGGTGCGTCCGCTGCTGGACGCGCTGCCGCACGCCGAGGTCGTCCGGTGCTCCCCGGACGAGGTGGCCGCCGAGCTCGACAAGGCGGCGGAGCGCGCCCGGGTGCTCGGCGTGTGCGGCGGCGACGGCACCGTCAACTCGGCGGCGGCCGCCGCCCTGCGGCACGAGGTCCCGCTCGTGGTGGTGCCGGGCGGCACCCTCAACCACTTCGCGCGGGACCTGGGCGCCGAGGACCCGCGCGAGGTGGCCGCCGCGATCGAGGCGGGGAACGCGGTCGCGGTGGACGTGGGCCGGTTCAGCGCGGGCCGGGGCGACGGCTACTTCCTGAACACCTTCAGCCTCGGCGTCTACCCCGAGCTCGTGCGCGAGCGCGAGCGGTGGTCGTCCAAGGTCGGCGGCTGGCCCGCCGGGGTCCTCGCGGCCGCCCACGTGCTGCGCGCGGACCGGCAGCCGCTGCGGGCCGAGTTCCAGGGCACCGAGCGGGCGCTGTGGCTGCTGTTCGCCGGGAACTGCGTGTACAACCGCCTGGGCCTCGCACCCGCGCGCCGGTTCGACCTCGCCGACGGGCTCCTGGACGTGCGCGTCGTGCACGGCGGCCGCAGGCCCGGCGCCCGGCTGCTCGCGGCCGCCCTGACCTCGCCGGTGGAGCGCTCCCCCGTGCAGACCGCGATCCGCCGCCGGACCCTGCGCGTGGCGGGTCTCGCGCCCGGCACCGTGGTCGCGTACGACGGCGAGATCACGCCGGTCGAGGGCGAGTTGCTGGTCGAGAAGCTGCCGGAGGCGCTGACGGTGTACCGCCCGTCGCCGCTGGCGTGAGCGGGGCTCCCGGCGGGCCGCGCCCCCTTGGCCCCACCTCTGTGGGTCCACATCCTGATACAGGGGTCTCATGATCTGGTACGGCGGCGTACGGTTCGGACATGACACAGCCCCTGCCCCAGCACGCCTCGGTGGACGGGCCGCGACGCGACGCGGCCGTCTACACGCACGGCCACCACGAGTCGGTCCTGCGGTCCCACACCTGGCGCACCGCCGCCAACTCCGCCGCGTACCTCGTCGGCTCGCTCCGGGCGGACATGAAGGTGCTCGACGTCGGCTGCGGGCCGGGAACCATCACCGCCGACCTCGCGGCCCTCGTCCCGGACGGGCACGTCACGGGCCTCGACCGGGCTCCGGAGATCCTGGACCGGGCGCGGGCGACGGCGGCCGAACGGGGCCTGGCCAACGTGGAGTTCGCCGTCGGGGACGTCCACGCCCTGGACTATCCGGACGGCTCCTTCGACGTCGTCCACGCCCATCAGGTGCTCCAGCACGTGGGCGACCCGGTGCGCGCGCTGCGCGAGATGCGCCGCGTGTGCGCGCCCGGCGGGATCGTCGCCGCCCGCGACAGCGACTACGCGGCCATGACGTGGCACCCGCGCACCCCCGGCCTGGACGACTGGCTCGACCTGTACCGGCGGGTGGCCCGCGCCAATGGCGGGGAGCCGGACGCGGGCCGCGCCCTGAAGTCCTGGGCCCTCGCGGCCGGTTTCACCGACGTCACCGCGGGGGCGGGCACCTGGTGCTACAGCACGCCCGAGGAGCGGGCCTGGTGGTCGGGGCTGTGGGCGGACCGGACGGTGGCGTCCTCGTACGCGGACCGGGCGGTCGAGAGCGGGCACGCCGACGCCGAGCGGCTTTCGGCCGTCGCCGAGGCCTGGCGGGAGTGGGGGCGCGCGCCGGACGGCTGGTTCGCGGTGCTGCACGGGGAGGTCCTCTGCCGCCGGTGACCGGGGGTGTGCCCGGGCCCTTCGGGGATACCCGGGCGGCAGGAGGTGCACGCCATGGCTTTCCTGCTTCTGGTCCTGCTGCTCGTGCTGCTGCTCGCCTTCCTGCCGCGCGGCACGGGCCCCGGCGCGTCCGCGACGCGGCCGCACTGGTACCGGTGGTGACCGGCCCGGCGGCAGCGGCCCGCTGAGGGCCCGTCACTCCCTCGGCAGCAGCGGCCCCAGCGGTCCGAGGTCCAGGTTCAGGTCCTCGGGCCGCAGTCCGTAGCGCTCGCGCAGCTCGCCCATCCGCTCCTCCAGGAGCATCAGCGTGAGCCCGATGCGCTCCTCCTGCTCCTCCGTCAAGTCACCGGTGTCGAAGCGGCGCAGCGCCTGGCGCTCCATGAGCTGGCGCAGCAGCTCCACGACGGTGAGGACGAGCGCGACGAGGTCGCGCTCCACGGTCTGGGGGTCGAGGTCCACGGCGCGCTCCCGGTCAGCTCGGCTCGCGGACGAGGGCCCCGCGCTCCGGACACTCCGGCCAGGGCGACGGCACCGCCGCGCCGACCGTGCTGATCAGCGCCTTCAGGTCGATGCGGACGAGGTCCACGTCCGCGATGCGCAGGGTGAGGTCACCCGCGATGACCACACCGCCCGCGAGCAGCCGGTCCAGGAGGTCGACCAGCGCGATCTCCCGGCCGTACAGGGGCTCGATCGCCGTCATCCGGTCTCGGTGTCCTTCCTCGCCGTGTCGGCCGTCCCGCTCTTGACGCCCCTCTCGCTCTTCTCGGCGTCGGCACCGGGGTCGCCCGTGTCGTCCGTGTCGTCCGTGTCGTCCGTGTCGTCCGTGTCATCCGTGAAGGAGTACGCCGCCCAGGGGCCCGTCACCTCCACGCGCAGGCCCGGCTGGTCCGCCTCGGTGCGGCCGACCAGCTCCAGGAACTCCTCCGCGTACGAACGGGGCACCAGATAGGCCGCGTTGAGGACGTTCAGGCCCGAGCCCGCGGCGGCGAGCGCCGGGCTCTGCGGCGGGTGCTGACGGGACGCGGCGGCGGACCGCGCGAGCTCGGCGTGCAGCCGCCGCGCGAACACCTCGGCCCGCGCGGTGGTCTCCTCGCTCGCCGTGCGCTGCTCCTTGCGTCGGCGCAGATAGTCGCGCCCGGAGGCGGGAGCGCCGCGCGGCCGCGCCGACCCGGCGGAGGCGCGGCCGTCGGCGTCCGGGTGCAGCCACACCTTGACCCCCCACTCGACGTGTCCGTCGATGCGGTCGAGGATCCGGCTCAGGCGCGCGTTCTCGTCCTCCAGCATGGCGCGCACGCCGCTGTCGTCCCGGAACACCGTCGCGAGCCGCAGCGGCAGCGGGCAGGTCACGGCGGTGAGCGCGCCGATGACGTGCTGGTGGGCGCGGGCCGTCTCGGAGAGCCAGTCCAGGTCCTCCAGATGCGCGCGCAGCGGCTCCAGGCCGAAGTCGCGGGCCGGGACAGAGCCGACCACGGCGACCAGGCCCGCGTGGGCCAGCTGCCGGGGCGGCGCGCCGCCGACCCCGGTCAGGTCGGCGTGCAGCGGGCCGGACAGGGGCCTGCACACCGCGTAGACGTAGCGCAGTTCGTCGCTCACGCCGTCGATGACGTCCTCACTCGCGTTCGGCTTCACTTCCGCGTTCGGGTTCACTTCCGCGGTCACGTTCACGCTCACTTCCGCTCTCGGACGCGGCCTCGCCCCGCGTCAGTTCGAGCCGCTCCAGGCGCTGCTTCAACTCGGCGTTCTCCCGGGCGAGTTCGGACCTGCGCGCCTTGCTGGACAGCGCCGGGTCGTCCTCCCACCAGTCGATGCCCATCTCCTTGGCGCGCTCCACCGAGGCGACGACGAGCCGCAGCTTCACGGTGAGCAGCTCGATGTCGAGCAGGTTGATCCGGATGTCCCCGGCGATGACGACGCCCTTGTCCAGGACGCGCTCCAGGACGTCGGCGAGGTTGGTGCCGCCGCCCTGGCCGTACGAATCGGGCAGGCGGCTCGCGGTCGTCATCGGCGGCTCCTGGCGGCCACCACGGGTTCGTCCTCGTCGGCCTCGTCCTCGACGTCCTCCTCCTCGTACGCGCCGTCGTCGTCCGCGTAGCCCTCGTAGCCGTCGTCGGCCTCGTCCTCGTCGGGCTCATCCGCCTCGTCGGTCTCGTCGGTCTCCTCCGGGTACGTGTCGTCGTCCTCGTGGTACGCCATGTCCTCGGCGTCCTCCTCGGGCTCCACGTCCTCGGCGTCCGCGTCGGTGTCGCCGTCGTCGGCGTCCTGCGCGGCCGCGCGCAGCGACACATGGCGGGCGAAGTGCTTCAGGTCGAGACGGGCCCTGCGGCCCTGGGCGCGCCAGAGGTTGCCGGTGCGCTCGAACAGGCCCTTCGGGTAGTACTCGATGACCAGCACCACCCGGGTCAGGCGCTCGCCGAGCGGATGGAAGGTGACCACGCCCTTCGTGGTGCCCTTGGCGCCCTCCGACGTCCAGGCGAGGCGCTCCCCGGGCACCTGGTCGATGAGGCGTGCCGTCCAGCTCCTGCTGGACCAGAAGACCTTGAGCTTCCAGTGGGACTCGGTGTCGCTCACCTCGGTGGCGTCCCGCACGCCCTTGGTGAACGTGGCGAACTCCTCGTAGCGCGTCCACTGCTCGTACGCCTCGCGCACGGGCACACCGACGTCGACGTGCTCCAGGATGACGGTGGGCTTCTGTCCGCTGCCGCTCTTGCCGCCCTTGCCGCGCGCGGTGTCCAGGGCGCCCTTGAGCGAACCGGCCACGGCGTCCTTGAGGCGGCCCCCGCCGAGCTCCACGGCGCTGCGCACCGGGCCCTTGCCGGAGGCCAGTTTGCGGCCGCCGTCCAGAGCCAGGCGGGCGAAGCCCGGACTGCGGCCCTCGGCCACGTCGTTGAGCTTGACGGTGGCGTCGCCGAGCTTGCGGCCGACGCCGACGAGGGCGCGCTCGGCCTGCGCCATGAGGTAGGCCCGCGCCTCGTCCTTCAGGCGGTCGGCGCCGGGGCCGTGCAGGGCGGCGCTCAGCGCGCCCTTGGACCCCTCGCCGTCGCCGGAGCCCGCGGCGTCGCGGATCCGCTCGCGCGTGTCAGGCATCGTCGCCTCCCTTCGCGCGGCCGGACTTCGGCGCCGCGGCGCGCTTGGCCGGGGCCCGCTTGGCCGTGCTCCGCTTCGCGCCGTCCCGGCTCTGGGTGCCGCGCGCGGACGCTGTCTTGCGGGGCGCCGGGCTCTTCTTCCGGGCCTGCCCGGACCCCGTGCCGCCGCCGCTCTTGCCGCTGGCGGGCCTGGTGGCCTTCTTGGTCGCGGACCGCGCCTTTCTGGTGGCCGCGCCGGTCTTCCCGCGGGGCTCGTCGCGCTCCTCGGGCTCGTCGCGGCCGTCGTGCTCCTCGGGCCCGTCGCGTTCGTCCGGTCGATCGGACCCCTCGCGTTCGTCCCGCTCCTCGTCGGCCCCGGGCACCGCCCCCGCCATCCGGTCCCGTACGTCCAGGGTGCGGTCGTGCAGCCGGTCCGCGAAGGACTCCAGGCGCCGGTCGAGCAGCGAGCCGGTCGCGGCCTTGCCGACGCCCCGCAGGTCGTCCTTGAGCTGGCCGCCTATCTCCTTGAACTGCGGGTTGTTCTCCAGCTGTTCGGTCACCGCGCGGGCCAGGGACGCGGGGCTCAGCTTCAGCCTCCGGCCCGCGACCATCGTGCCGACGGCGAAGGCCAGCTTGGCCTTCTTGGTCCGTCCCAGGAGGTACCCCGCGCCCACGCCGAGGCCCACTGCCAAACGGTTCATCGTGTCGCCGTCCTGTTCTCCTCCGGAGCGGTCCGCGCAACGGTCTGCGGAGCCGCCTCCTGCCGGGCGCCGTAGCCGAGCCGCGCCAGCAGCTCGTCCTCACGGCGGTCGAACTCGGCCGCGTCGATCTCGCCCGCCTCCACCCGTTCGGTGAGCCGGGCGAGTTCGGCGCGGATCGCCGAGGGGTCGTAGTACTGCCGCTCCGCCTCCGCGACCACCTGGCGGATCACCCAGAGGGTGCCCCGGGCCGGGGCCAGGGGCAGCGCGAGCAGTTCACCGACGAGTCCCATGCCCGGGCCTCACCGTGCCCGGGCCGCGTCGTCCGCGGGCTGGGCGGCACCGGGGTCGACGAAGCTGTAGGGAGGCAGCGGGCCGTTCACGCGCACGTCCAGGTGCGGCTGGGTCTTGCGCAGTTCCTCGACGGCGGCCACGAAGCCCTCGGCGGACTCGCGGCGCACCAGGAACGAGTAGTTGGCCAGCCATCCCGTGCCCTCCGGGCCCGTGCTGACGGCCTCCGCGCACGGTTCGAGCGCGCGGCGCACCTGGATGCCGTCGTCGGCCTCGCGGCCCTGCACGGCGGCGGTCAGCTGCTCGCCGAGCCGCAGCTTCTGCTCGTAGGTGCCGCCGCCCGCCTTGCGGTTGGCCTCGGCCAAGGCGCGCAGCTCCGGGTTCTCGGCGAGCACCTGGTGCAGGACGGCCTGCTCGTCGTGGGCGGCCTTCACGTTGTACTCGGCCCTGCCCTCCAGGGAGCGCAGCCGCTCCTCGTAGTGGTCGGCCAGCTCGTCGAGGACCTCCACCACGGCCGAGTCGTCCTGCGCGAGGCTGCCGAAGCGCATCGGCAGGACGGGGCCGCCCGCGCCCGCCTCGTCCAGGACGTTCTGGTGGGCGAGCAGATCGCGCCGCTTGGGGCGCAGGTCTTCGGGGCTGTCGCTGACGAGCGCGGCGAGCTTGCCGTGCCTGAGGACCCGCACCGGGCGGGCCGGTTCGCCGATGCCGCCCATGCCCTCCGGCAGCGCCGGGTGGCCGGTGCCGGCGATCCCATAGATGTACGTGGTCACTCCGTCTCCTCCTTCCGGGACCGTGACGTGCCGCGCCGACGCGGCCGGGCGGCCTCCTCCTCGCCGGAACGGCCGTCCTCGCGCGCCTGCTTGAAGGCGTCCGACACGGTCTGGGCGGCGCCGCTGAGCGCGCCCTTGGACTTGCCGCGCGCACCCGACTCCGTGAGCTCGCCGACCATGTCGGGCAGGCCGGGGCTCTTGTGCGGTCCGGCCTCCAGGTCGAGGCGGTTGCAGGCCTCGGCGAAGCGCAGATAGGTGTCGACGCTGGCGACGACGACACGCACGTCGATCTTGAGGATCTCGATGCCGACGAGCGAGACGCGCACGAACGCGTCGATCACGAGCCCGCGGTCGAGGATGAGTTCGATGACGTCGTACAGGCCACTGGTGCCGCCTGCGCCGCCACTCTGTTGTGCTGGGACGACGGTCATGCCGACCTGTCCTCCTTGCCTTGGGTGATGGCGTCGTGGGTGTGCTGGGTGTTGCCTGACGCCCTGGATGTGTCGGGGCTGTGCCGGGTGCGCCGGTCAGCGGCCCGTGCGGTGCGGGTCCGCGCGGCCGCGCTCGTAGCGGCGCACCCTGCGGTAGCCGGTGAGCTCGCCGCCCGGGTCCAGGCTCACGGCGTAGGTCGCGAGCAGGCTCATGGTGTCCGGCACGCGGGCGAGTTCGAGGACCTCGACCTCCAGCTCCCAGCCGTCGTCGGTGCGTTCGAACGACGAGACGGACTCGGCGGCGAGGCCGGTGAGTTCCGTGAGCTGCTCCCGCGCGTGCCGCAGCACCAGGACGGGGCCGGGCAGGGCGTCGGACTCGGCTGTCGTGTTGTTCTGCTTGCGGGACGTGTGCGTCATGGTCACCTCCTGGACCGAGTGACCTGGTGCCGTGGCGGCAAACCTCCGCCGGGCCGTTCAGGCGCCGCGCAGCGCCCGCAGCTTGCGGCGCGCCGGGCCGAGCGCGCGGGGCGAGCGCGGCAGGCCCGCCCAGGGGTCGCAGCGGGCCTGCTCCACGGCGTCGGCGAGGGTCCAGCGGGCCGCGTGCGTGCCGGGGGCGTCGAGCTGCTCCCAGGCGAGCGGCACGGCCACCGGCGCGCCCGGCCGCGCCCGTACCGAGAAGGGCGCGACGGCGGTCTGCGCGTATCCGTTGCGCTGGACGTCGAGGTAGAGCCGCCCGCCCCGGTCCTTCTTGCGGACGGCGGTGGTGAGCCGGTCCGGGTGCGCGGCGGCGAGGACCTCGGTGAGCTCCTTGGCGAAGGCGCGGACGTCGTCGACGTGGTGGCGGCCGTTGACCGGCACGACCACGTGCAGGCCGCGCGATCCGGTCGTCATCACGGCGGACGGCAGGCCCACCTGGTCGAGGAGTTCGCCGAGCAGCCCGGCGGCCTCGCGCACCGGGCCGTAGACGTCCTGCGGCGTGCCGTCCCCGGCCGGGTCCAGGTCGAACACCATGCGGTCGGGCCGGTCGAGGCGGCCGACGCGGGACTGCCAGCGGTGCAGGGTGACGCAGGCCTGGTCGGCGAGGTAGAGGAGCGTGGCGCTGTCGTCGCACACGGTGTGCGTGACGGTGCCGCCCTGCTTGGGCACCTCGGCGCGGGTGATCCAGTCCGGGTAGTGCTCCGGTGTGTCCTTCTGCA
The DNA here is from genome assembly GCF_044544845.1 of Streptomyces sp. NPDC053474. NCBI lineage: Bacteria > Bacillati > Actinomycetota > Actinomycetes > Kitasatosporales > Streptomycetaceae > Streptomyces > Streptomyces sp. NPDC053474. Next base: position 23,279 of record NZ_JBITXV010000020.1, on the reverse strand, counting down.
TGAAGCGGGGCCCCTCGACCCCGTCCGGGTGCCGCTCCAGCATCAGGGGGCGGCCGCGCAGATGCGGCAGGATGAAGGGGGCGACGGACCGGTAGTAGTCGAAGAGGTCCCCCTTCGTGTACGGGGCAGAGCCGGTGCCCTGGGGGACGAACGGCTTGTGGGGCCGGTGGAGGGCGACGGTGCGGCGGCCCGCCCGTACGGTGCGCGTCTCGCTCATGTCCGCTCCCCCGTCACCGCACCACCGCGTGTTCCACGAGCAGCCGTACGGCGGCCGCGATCGACTCCGCGTCGATCCCGGCGGCCCGCAGCTGCTCGGCGGGCGAGGCGGACCCCGGCACGCCGGTCACCGCGAGGCGCACCAGGCGCGGCACCGGGCTGCCGTCGCTGAACGCGTCAAGGACGGCGTCGCCGATGCCGCCCTCCCGCCGGTGGTCCTCGACGGTCAGCAGACAGCCCGTCCGCTCGGCGGCCTCGCGCAGGGTGCGCCGGCCCACGGGCTTGACGGAGTACAGGTCGACGACGCGCACCGGGATGCCCTCGCGGTCGAGGAGACCGGCGGCGGCGAGCGCCTCGTGGACGGTCACCCCGGCCGCGACGACCGTGAGCCGGTCGGCGTCGCTCCACCGCAGCACCTTGGACCCGCCGACGGGGAACTCCTCGCCGGGGCCGTAGAGGACGGGCGTCGCACCGCGCGTGGTGCGCAGGTAGCGCACGCCGTCGAGGTCGGCCATGGCGGCGACCAGGCGCGCCGTCTGCGGGGCGTCGCACGGGTACAGGACGGTGGAGCCGGGCACGGCCCGGAACATCGCCAGGTCCTCCAGGCCCATCTGGGACGGGCCGTCCTCGCCGATGGCGACGCCCGCGTGCGAGCCCACCAGGTTGAGGTCGGCGCCGCTGACGGCCGCCATGCGCACGAAGTCGTGGGCGCGGGTCAGGAACGCCGCGAACGTGGACGCGTACGGCACCCAGCCGCGCCGGGCGAGGCCCACGGCGGCGGCGACGAGCTGCTGCTCGGCGATGTAGCACTCGAAGTACCGCTCGGGGTGCTCCTTGGCGAAGTCTTCCGCGCGGGTGGAGTCGCCGACCTCGCCGTCGAGGGCGACGACGTCGCCGCGTGCCGTGCCGAGCGCCGTGAGCGCCCGGCCGAAGGCGTCCCGGGTCGCGACCTCGTCCCCCTGCTCGTACCGGGGCAGCTCCAGGTGGCCGCTGCGGGTGGCGCGCGGCACGCGGGCCGCCGGGGGGCGCCGGACGTCGACGCGCAGCTGCCCGGGGCCGCCGAGCTCCGCGACCGCGGCCTCGGCGTCGGGCAGCGGCTTGCCGTGCAGGCCCTCGCGGTCCTCCGCGGACGCGACGCCCTTGCCCTTGACGGTGCGGGCGAGGACGACGGTGGGCTGGCCCGAGGTGGAGCGCGCCTCGTGCAGGGCCCGGTCGACCGCCTCGATGTCGTGCCCGTCGATCGCGACGACGTGCCAGCCGAAGGCCTTCCAGCGGCGCGCGTACGCGTCGAGGTCCCAGGCGTGCCGGGTGGGCCCGCGCTGGCCGAGCCGGTTCACGTCGACGAGCGCGGTGAGGTTGTCCAGGTGCTCGTACGCGGCGTGCTCCGCGGCCTCCCACACGGAGCCCTCGGCCAGTTCGCTGTCGCCGCACAGCACCCAGACCCGGTAGGGGACGCGGTCGAGCCGCTTGCCGGACAGGGCCATGCCGACGCCGACGGCGAGCCCCTGCCCCAGCGAGCCGGTGGCGACCTCGACCCACGGCAGGCGGCGGGGCGTCGGGTGGCCTTCGAGGCGGCTGCCCTGGGTGCGGAAGGTGAGCAGTTCCTCGTCGCCGAGCGCGCCCGCCGCCTTGTACGCGGCGTACAGGAGCGGCGAGGCGTGCCCCTTGGAGAGGATGAACCGGTCGTTGCCGGGGTGGTCGGGGCGCTCGAAGTCGTACTGGAGGTGGTGGGCGAGGAGCACCGCCATCAGGTCGGCCGCGGACAGGGACGAGGTGGGGTGCCCGGATCCGGCGGCGGCCGCGGCGCGCACGGAGTCGACGCGCAACTGCCGCGCGAGCTCGCGGAGGTGGTCCGGCCCGTGGTCGACGCGCGGGGTGGTCTCGGTCATGGTTCGCTCACTCCTCGGGCTTGGACTCGGGCTCGGTCTCCCGGTCGGGGGTGCGCCCGCCGGGCCCGCCGGGCACCCGGGCCAGCTCCGGCGACGACGTGTCGAGCGGCACCGACCACGACCGGACGAGGCCGAGCTGCACGCCCTGGCGGGGCAGCACCGCGTCGAGGAGCCAGTCGGCGGCGACGCGCACGCGGTTGCCGGGCATCGCGGCCAGGTGGTAGCCGCGGGTGACGGCCCCGGCGAGCGGCCCGGACAGCGGGACGCCGAGCGGGTTGGCGGCGCCCTTGACGCCGCCGAGGTCGACGGTGAAGCCGAGGTCGTGGTGGCGGTAGGGGGCGCGGCGGCCGATGCCGAGCGAGGCGGCCACGTTGCGGCCCGCGGTCTTGCCCTGCCGCCAGGCGTGCTGGGCGGTCATGGCCGTGAACCGCCCCGGCTCGGCGAGGTCGGGCACGGCCGCCGCGTCGCCGCAGGCGAACACCTCGGGGCGGCCCGGCACGGTCAGGAACGGGTCCACGACGAGCCGCCCGCGCTCCAGCGGCGTGCCGATCCCGGCGACGAGCGGGTCGGGGCGCACGCCCACGCACCACACGAGGGTGCGCGTGTCGATGGTGTCGCCGTCGTCGAGGAGCACGCCCCGGTGGGTGGCCTCCTTCACGGAGGTGCCCGTGCGGACCTCCACGCCGCGCCCGCGCAGGACGCGGTCGGCGGTCGTGGAGAGCCGCCGGTCCAGCTCCGGCAGGACGCGCGGCGCGATGTCCAGGAGCAGCCAGCGGGGTTCGATCCCGGCGCGCAGCGGCTGACCGCGCACCAGGGACCGGGTGAACAGCTGCCCGTGCGCGGCGACCTCGACGCCGGTGTAGCCCGCGCCGACGACGACGAAGGTGCAGCGCGCCCGGCACGTCGCGGCGTCGGGCGCGGCGGCGGCGAGCTCGATCTGCCGGGTCACGTGGTCGCGCAGGTACAGCGCCTCCGGCAGGCCCCGGAAGCCGTGCGCGTGCTCGGCGACGCCGGGGACGGGCAGCAGCTTGTTGACGCTGCCGACGGCCAGGACGAGCCGGTCGTAGGTCAGCTCGCCGCGCTCGCCCTCCGGTCCGGTGTAGCCCACGGCCCGGCGCTCCAGGTCGATGCCGTCGGCCTCGCCGAGGACCAGCCGGACGTGCTTGAGGGCGCCCGAGAGCGACACGGTGACGCGGCGCGGTTCGAGGACGCCCGCGGCCACCTGGGGCAGCAGGGGCAGATAGAGGAAGTAGTCGGTGGGGTTGAGCAGGGTGATGTCGACCCGGTGCCGGGCGAGGCGCGCGAGGGTCCGCGCGGCCTGGAACCCGGCGAAGCCGGCACCGACGACCACGACGTGCTGGCGGTGGGATTCACTGCTCACGTAGCGCCTCCGGTGGAGTGCGGTACGGCATCCGTACGGTGCCTTCCGCACGGATGCCTCTGGGCTACCGGTGCGGGCGCCGTTGCGTGTGCTCCCGCACGGACCTCCCAGGTGCCCGTGGCCGCCGCGGTGAAACGGGATATCCGGTGGCGTCGGCCGGGCGGCGTTGCGACGCTCGCGGTCATGGATGCGCTGAGGCAAGCACAGTCGGGACAGGAAGGACCGTCGAGGCGGGAGGCACCGCTGGAGGTCCTGCTCATCGGCGGCCGCTCCGGGGCGGGCAAGTCGTCCGTGGGCTTGGAGGTGGCGGCGCGGCTGCGGGCCGCCGACGTCGGTCACGCCCTGATCGAGGGCGACGTCCTGGACACGGTGCACCCCGCGCCGCCGGACGACCCGGACCTCGCGCGGCTGACCACCCGCAACCTGGCGGCGCTGTGGGCCAACTACGCGGCCCTGGGCTGCCGTCGGCTCGTCTACACGAACACGGCGTCCGTGCTCGGCAGCGAGGAGTGGATCTTCACCGAGGCCCTCGGGTCCCCGCGGCTCACCCGCGTCCTGCTCACGGCGACGGACGAGACGGCCGCGCGGCGCCTGACGGCACGGGAGCAGGGCTCGGAACTGGCCCGCCAGCTGCGCCGCAGCGCGCACATGGCACGGCACTTGGAGGCGCACGTCCCCGTCGGCACCCACCGGGTGGCGACGGACGGCCGCACGGTGGGCGAGGTGGCTCAGGCGGTCCTAGGGGCGACGGGCTGGCTGCCGGGGACGGTGGGCGAGGACGCGTCGTAGGCGGTCCTCGCGAGGCGGCGGCCGAGCCGCCCACCCGGTACGCGCGCCGTCGCCGTGCCGCACCGCGACCGCTCGCCGTGCCTCACCGCGACCGCGGACTCGGGCTGACGCTCGGCGACTCGGGGGCGTCGGGACGCGCTGTGGCCTGCGGCGGGCTCGACGGGACCGCGGGGAAGTCGGCGGTGCCCGGGGCCCCGCGAGGGGTCGGGGGCACGGCGGCCGCGGGGGCTTCCGTGGCCGTACGGGCCGGTGTGCCCGTGCCGGACCGGGAGCGGCCGGGCCGCGCCGCGTTGCGCAGGACCACGGCCACGACCGCGAGCAGCACGGTGACGATCAGGCCCGCCGCCCAGCCGGGCAGTCCGACGGCGACGGCCAGGCCGAGGGTGAGCGCGGCGGCCGCGCCCGCGTACAGCGCGGCGACTGCGGCCGCCGCGTACAGGGAGGCCCTGCGGCGCTGCTTCCGCGCCGCGTCGGCGAGTTCGCTCCGCAGTTCCGTGCGGAGCGCCTCCCGCAGGGAAGCACGTACCGCCTCGTGGACGACCTGCGACAGCGCGTCGCTCAGCGCCGTCTCCGGGGACGCGAGGCCCGTGGCCCGCTGGCCCGGGGCGCTCGTCGAAGAACGGCCGAAAGGTTGCTGTGGATGGTCGGATGCAGTCATGGCCGCCGGGTACCCCGCGGCCGCGGCGCGTAACGGCCCCCGCCCCGGGGTACCCCGGGTGCCCGCGCGAGGTCGGCCGAATGGATCTCCTGCCCCCGCCGGGCCAACTAGGCTCGTTCGTATGGAAATCCTGGGTACCGTGCTGCGTGTCTGTGTGAACGACCTGGAGGCGTCCGTCTCCTTCTACGAGCGCCTTACGGGCAGCACAGCGATGCGGTTCGAACGCGGCGGCGTGTCCGTCGCGTCGGTCGGGTGCTTCCTGCTGATGAGCGGGCCCGAGCACGAGCTGGAGATTCTCCGCAAGGTCACGGCGACGATCGCCGTGAAGGACGTCGACGAGGCCCACGCCACCCTCACCGCCTCCGGCGCCCGCATCGTCGCGGGCCCCGTCCCCACCCCCGCGGGCCGCAACCTGATCGCGATGCACCCGGACGGCACGGTCTTCGAGTACGTCGACCGCAACGCGTAGTCCGTCGGGCGGCCGTGGGCCATCCTCCCCGGGCGCGGGACGGGTGGGCACAGCCCGCAGCCGCCCCGCACCGGGCACCTCAGGCTTCGCCAGGCTCTGCGGCGGGCGTCATGCGGAAGTCGTAGCACGGTGGCACCGGCACCCCCGGTGCCACCGTCGCCCACAGCTCCCCCAACCCCTCGTCCCCCTCCCGCAGGTCCGCCACCTCGAACTCCTCGTCGAGCACCGCCCGCGCCCCCGCCGGGTCGCCCTCCGCGAGCAGCAGCCTGACCTCCAGGAGCCGGAAGCGCCCGAGCCCCCGCACGGCGGGGCTCAGCCGGTCCCAGACGCCGCGCGCGGCCTCCGCCCGCCCCACGGCGAGGAGCGCCTCGATCGCCTCGCGGCCGAGCGCGCCCAAGGCCTCGGACCGGGCCTCTGACTCCGCGAGCCCGGCGAAGGCCTCCGCGTAGCGGTCCGCGGCCCGCTCCCCGTGCCCCGCCTCCAGGTCGGCCACCGCCAGGCACCGCAGCAGCGGCCAGCGCGCGGCGGCCGCGGCGCGCTCAAGGCCGCGCTCCCAGCTGCGCACCGCCTGCGCCCGGTCCCCGGCGTGCCACTGCGCGACCCCGAGGTGGTACTCGGCGTGCGGCCGCGCGGGCGCCGTCTCCAGCATGTCCCGCCAGTGCCGGGCGACGAGCGTGGGCCCGGGCGCCCCGGCCCCGGACGGCTCCGGCACCGCCCCGGACCGCAGGAGTTCGAGCCACGGCTCCTGCTCAGGCCCGAGCGTGGCCTCCGCGAACGGCGTGCCCGGCAGCTTGAACTCGCCCCGCAGCACTTCGAGCGCGCCCCAGCCGGACCCGACGGCGAGGGTCTGTCCCGGCTCCTCGTCGGCGTACGGCCGCCACCGCTCGTACGCCGCGTCCACCGCCGACGGCGGCAGCGCCTCCGCGAGCCGCTCCTCGGCCGCCGCGCGGGCCGCCGCCCAGTCGTCCCCGTGCGCCACGGCCGCGGGGAGCGACAGCGGACCGTACGACTCCAGCCACGCGACCTCGCTCTCCGCGTCGAGCCGCACGTGCTCCAGCTGCGTGCGCGCGAGCCCCGCCTGAATCTCCGCGTACGCGCCGCCTTCCGGGCCCGTCAGCCACTCCTGCCAGCGCCGCCCGCCGCTGCCCGCGCCCCACCGGAACAGCTTGCGCCCGCGCAGCGCGGCCGTGGACGTCTGCACGAGGCCGTGCCCGTCGGCGTCGAGCGCCGCGATCCAGCGGCGCGCGCCGTCCGGCACGTCGTAGAAGTAGTCGGCGGCGTACGGTCCGTGGGGCTCGGGCACCGGCACCCGGGCGAGGGCGCGCGTGTAGTCGTAGCGCCAGGCCTCGTCGGCGGGCGCGAGCACCCGGCGCTCCTCGGGCACGGCGGTGTTGGACCACCAGTAGACGGGCACGGGCTTCTCGTGCGGATTGCGGATCCGCACGCCCACGTGCAGGAAGTCGGAGTCCTCCGGCAGCCACAGGTCCACCTGGAAGGGCACGTCGCGCAGCCGCTCCCACTCCCACAGGCGCAGCATCGGACCGCCGTCGGGCGCGGTCACGACGGCGGCGTGCAGCGGCGCGCAGGACAGCGTGGTGTGCCCGGTGGCGCCGACGTTCCACTCGATGCCGCCCGCGTACCAGGCGCCGTTCAGCGCGAAGCACGCGGGCTGGAACACCGGGTTCCGGTACAGCAGTTCCCGCTCGGTCGGCTTGTGCACGAGCGAGTGCACGCGGCCGCCGAGGCCGGGCAGGACGGTGGCGCGCAGCCGCTCGTTCTCCAGGACGAGGACGTCGAAGGAGGCGGGCGCGCGCCGTCGGCCGTAGCCGTCGCGCAGCGGCGTGGGAAGGACCGAGCGCAGCGGCTCGTAGGCGAGTTGCCGTGCCATGTCGCGCGGCAGGCCCTGCCGCGCGCGGTCGTCGACCCGGTGCGGCCGGCGCGGCAGCCGCAGCGGCGGCAGCGGGTTGTCCGGCCCCAACTCGGCCGCGGGCAGGGTCGTTACGTCGCGTCGCACGGTCGTCGCCACGGCGGTCTCCTCAGGTCATCGGGTCGTTGACCATGGAACACGCTGAACGCCGCCCCCACCAGGGGCCCGGTCCGGTTCCGATGACGCCGAGAGCGATCACGCCGCCGTGAAGGCCGCCACCACGACGTCGGTGAGCACGTCGCCCGCCGTGCCCTCGGGGTCCAGGTCCGGGTCGTAGATGGTGACGTTGAGCCCGGCGCAGCGCGGCGAGCGGACCAAGGGGCGCAGCAGCGCGAGGAGTTCGTCCGGGTGCAGGCCGTCCTCGTCGGGGCTGTCGACGGCGGGCATCACGGACGGGTCGAGCACGTCGGCGTCCAGGTGCACCCAGAAGCCGTCCAGGGCCTCGTGCTCCAGGGCGACGACGGCCGAGCGGGCCACGTCGGCGGCGCCCCACTGCCGCAGTTCGCCGACGGTCACCGTGGGGATCTTCAGCGCGCCCAGCTCCGCGCGGTCCTCGTCGTAGTCCCGCAGGCCGAAGAGCCGTACGTCCTCGTCCCGCAGATAGGGCCGCAGGCCTTCCAGGTCGGTCAGGTCCTCCTGGCCGCGCCCGGTGCCGAGCGCCAGCTCCTCGCCGCCCGCAGCGCCGATCCGGTCGGAGTTGCCCGGGTGCCGGAAGTCCGCGGAGGCGTCGATCGCCGCGAGGCCGTAGCGCCCGACGCGGCGCAGCGCGAGCGAGGCGCCGAGCTGGATGGAGCAGTCGCCGCCGAGGACGACGGGCAGGTCACCGGCGCGCACGTGGTGCTCGATGCGATCGGCGAGCCGGGGCGTGTACGCGGCGATGGCCGCCGCGTTGAACACGCCGTCGCCCTCCCGCCAGTCGCCCCGGTCGTAGCGCGGCGGTATGACGACGCCGCCCTCGACGGCGTCGAGCCGCCGCAGGATGCCGCGCTCGCGCAGCGCCCCGGCGAGTTTGTAGCAGCCGGGCACGGTGCCCGGCGCGGGCGGGCGCAGGCCCAGGTTGGAGGGGGCGTCGATGACCACGATGTTCCGCATGCGGTCCATCCTCCGGGACGCGGGCCACCGCCTTCAATGGCCGCGTCCGTGGCCGCCGTCACGCCTCGCGGGGCCCGGCGGCGGCCGCGCGGCCGCCGCGCGCCGCGGCCCGCATCTCGGTGGTCAGGGCCCACCGCTGGTGGTCGCGCCACGCCCCGTCGATGAACAGGAAGTCCGGCGAGAAGCCCTCCAGGCGGAAGCCCAGACGGCGGGCGAGCGCGATCGAGGCGGCGTTGCCCGGCTGTACGTTGATCTCCAGGCGGTGCAGGCGCAGCTCGCCGAACGCGCGGTCCACGACGAGCCCGAGCGCCTCCCGCATCAGGCCGCGCCCGGCGGCGTGCGCGAACACGCCGTAGCCGAGCGCCCCGCAGCGGAAGCCGCCCTGGACGATGTTGTTGATGTTGATGAACCCGGCGATCGCGCCCGACTCCCGCTCGCAGACGAGGAACCCGGCCCTGGCCGGGTCCTCGATGAGCGTGCGCGCGTACGCCACGTAGGTCTCCTCGGTGGTGGGCGGGAACAGCCAGGGCCGGTGCAGCTCCTGGCTCTCCCGCGCCCGTGCCGTGAACTCGGCCCCGTCCGCGGGGGTGAAGTGGCGTATGCCCGTGCGGGGGCCTTCGGCGAGGTGGCGGGGGTTCGGCTGGCGCATCCGCCCCACGTTACCGGGACACCCGGCTCACTTGCGGCGGCGGACGAAGTAGGCCCCGCACACGGCGCCGATCACCGCCGTGCCGAACAGCGCCATCCACAGCGGCATGGTCACTTCGGGGATCAGCAGCCGGATCTTGGTGCTGCGGGTGTTCTCGAAGATGAAGACGAGGGTGAGCAGGGCGATGACGGCGACGGTGATCCTGCCGGGCGTCATCAGCCCGGCCACGCCGCCCTTCGAGGGACTCCTGGAGCCGCCCGTGGAACTGCTCATGGCGGGACCCTTCCGTGATCCGTCGCAGCGCCGGCCGCTGCCCGTCCCGTCAGGATGGGCAGCGGCGGCGCACGGCGCACGGCGGGTGACGCGGCCGGGTGGGTCCGTGGGCCGAACAGGTGACGCCCGCTACACCACGGGCAGCCGCAGCACCCCCGTGTCGCCGGGCGTGCTGGTCACCGTCACCGGCTTCACCCCGCGGTTCCCGCCGTACGCCCCGTCGCTGGCGGCGATCACGAACCGCAGCCGGTGCCCCCGCTCGTACCGGTGCACGATGCCCGGCAGGCGAACCGTGAACGCCTCCCGCACGTCCGGCACCCGCACCGGCGCCACCAGGCGGTGCACCAGCGTCTGGCCGCCGTCCGGCGCCACGTCGTACAGCTTCGCGAACAGCACCAGCTTGTCGGCGGCGTCGGCGGAGCCCTGCGTCCGCTCGGCGCGGGGCGAGTCCACCCTCAGCGTCGCCTCCGGCGCCCCCACCACGTCGAGGGAGCGCCGCAGGGGCGCGGTGGTCCAGCCGAGATGGGTGCCCTTGGTGTCGTACGGCGCCGGGTCGGGCAGGCCGGCCATCCCGGCGGCCGGGCTCTCCGAGTGGCTCGTGGGCAGCGGCCGGTTGCGGTACGTCCGGCTGCCCGGGCTCACCCGCGCGCGGTCGCCGACGAGCCTGCCGTCGCCGGAGAGGTACAGCTCCCGCCCGGGCGCGGGCACGTGCGACGCGGTCGCGTAGGTACGGCTGGGGTCCTTGATCCAGTCGCGGTAGTAGGCGAAGTCGGGCCCGGTGTCGGCGCTCTCGTCGTGGCGCAGGTGGCGGTCGAACCACGCCAGGACGCGACGGCCCACGTACGTCGACTCCAGGTCGCCCTTGGCCAGGTCGAGCTCGCCCGGGGCGGGGCCGCTCGTGCCGCCGCTGTGCCCCCAGGACTGCCAGATCATCTTCGCCGGGGTGCCGCGCTCCTTGAGCGCGCGGTACGTCGACTCCGCCTCGTTCAGGTTGAACAGCGTGTCGGCCTGGCCCTGCACGAGCAGCGTCGGCGCCTCGACCCGGTGCAGATACGACGCCGGTGACACGCTGCGGGCGTACGCCAGGAGCCGCCGCGTCCTGCCTTCCGGGTAGCGGCCGGAGTTGAGCGTGCGGATGAGCTCGCAGGCCCGGGTGACGAAGTGCAGGCAGTCCAGGGAGTTGATCCGGGACGGGTCGAGGTTCGGCGCGACGAGGGGCTGGCCCTCACCCCTGAGGTAGAAGCCGTTCATCCACTGCCACTTGGCGGTGCCGGGCACCTCGCGGCCCGCGGCCGTCCGCTCGACGGCGTTGTTCGGATTGAGGGAGTAGCCGAGGTCGTGCCAGGTGATGAGCGGGACGAGGGCGTCCACGCGGTGGTCGTCGGCCGCCGTGGCGAGCTGGATCGCGCCGCCGTACGACGCGCCGACCATGCCGACGCGCGGGTCGCCCGGGGCGTCCGCGACGACGTAGTCGGCCCTGGTGCCGTCGTCGGCGGCCCGCTCACCGGCGAGGAAGTCCAGGAGCCCCGAGGCGGCCCGGCCGTCGATCCCGGGGTCGTCGAGCGAGATCAGACAGCCGGACTTGCCGAAGCCGAGCCCGGAGTAGACGAGGCCGACGTATCCGCGCTCGGCCATGGCCTTGCCGATGGCGGCCGTGGCGCCGTCGGCCTTGCTGCCGCCGAAGCCGTGGGTGGCGAGCACGGCGGGCGCGGGGTGCGCCCGGTCCGCCCCGCGCGGGCGGTACAGATCGGCGTCGACGGTGCAGTGCCGCTCCCCCGCCCGCACCGTGAAGGTGAGCGGTGTGACGGTGAACCGGCCGCCCCGCTCCCCCGCGCCGGACGCGGGCGCGGGGGCGGCGGCGAGCAGGGGCGCGGCGAGCGCGGCGGCGGCGACCAGCGCGAGCGGCGCCCTGGCTCGCGCCCGGTCACCGCCCCCGGCGGGTGCGACGCCGGAACGCGGCGGGGCCGTGCGGGACGGCGATGCGGCAGGGCGGAACTGAGGGAACAGGCGGAACAAGAGGGCCTCCACGGTGTGAGCGTGGCGACCACCGCCCGGCAGACACCGGTCCGCGCTCCTGCTGAGGCACGCGTCATGCGGGGGGGGAGGCAACGCCCATGGCACTGGGTTCTTGACGGAGTTTCAGCGGACGGGCCGTACGCCACACGCGACAGCACACGCGCCCTGGGGCTTGTCCGATGGGTCGGCGCGGCGTCGCGACGCCTGGCACTTCCCCACGCTCTCGGCTGCGTTCGCGCAGGGGAGGCGCCCTTGCTCGCCGCGTTGCCGAGATCCCCTAGTAGCTTGGCTACGAGGGCATCCCGGCGCCTTGCGAGCGCACATGTCGGGCGCCGCTCCTTGCTCCACGCCGACCCACCGGACAGGCCCTATGCGAGCGCGGGTATGTCCAACGTCAGCGTCCCCGCGTCCGCGTCCAGGTGCGCCGGTATCCCGAACGGCACCGTCAGCGCCCCGTCACAGTGCCCGAACCCGAACTCCTCCACGACCGGCACCCCCAGCCCCTCGAGCCGCTCGGCGAGCAGCGGCCGCAGCCGCTCATAGGGCTCGCACTCCGCCCACGACCCGAGCGCCACCCCGGCCACGCCGTCGAGCCAGCCCGCCCGCGTCAGCTGCGTCAGATAGCGGTCGATGTGGTACGCCTCCTCGCCGGTGTCCTCGAGGAAGAGCAGCCCGCCGCGCGCTCCGGTCCGGGCCCCCGCCGCGCCCACGTCCGCCGCGAGCAGCGACAGACACCCGCCGAGCGTCACCCCCCGGGCCCGCCCGCCCAGCAGCGGTCGGCCCGCGGAGGCGATCTCCCGCACGGACTCCGGGTCGAAGAGCGTGGCCCGCAGGTGCTCCTGCGCCCGCGCGCTCTTCAGGAAGTCGGCGTCCGCCACCATCGGGCCGTGCAGCGTCACGAGCCCCAGGCGGCTCGCGAACGCCTCGTGCAGCGTGGTGATGTCGCTGAACCCGAGGAACACCTTGGGCCCCGCCGCCCGCATCGCGTCCCAGTCGAGGAGGTCGACCATCCGCGCCGCCCCGTACCCGCCGCGCGCGCAGAGCACCGCCGCCACCGACGGATCGCACCAGGCGCTCTGGAGGTCCCGCGCGCGGTCCTCGTCCGTGCCCGCGAGGTAGTCGAACCGCGGGTGCGTGTCCCGGGCGTGGGGGGCCGCCACGGGGTCCAGGTCCCAGCCGCGCAGGACGTCCAGGCCCGCCGCGAGCAGGTCCTCGGGGACGGGCCCGCTGGGCGCGACGACCGCGACCCGGGCGCCGGGGGCGAGCCGCGCGGGTCGCGTCAACGGCCGGACCGCCGCGCTCACTTGGACAGCTCCAGCGTCGGCAGGCCGCCCGCCGGGTCGATCCGGAACACCTGGGCGTACAGCGACAGCTCGGCCTCCAGGGCCCGGACCATGGTCTCGGCCCGCCGGAAGCCGTGCCCCTCGCCCTCGAAGGCGAGGTACGCGTGCGGCACTCCGCGGCCCTCCATCCGCGCCAGGAACCGCTCGCACTGCGCGGGCGGACAGATCACGTCGTCCAGGCCCTGGAGCAGCAGGAACGGCGCGGTGATCCGGTCGGCGTGGCGCGTGGGCGAGCGCTCCTCGTACCGGCCGGGCACCTCGTCGGGCGGGCCGATGAGCGTGTCCAGATAGCGCGACTCGAAGTCGTGGGTCTCCCCGTCGTTCCAGGAGGTGAGGTCGAGGACGGGGTAGATGATCGTGCCGCAGGCGTACACGTCCGTCGTCGTCAGGGAGCTCGCCGTGGTCCAGCCGCCCGCGCTGCCGCCGCGGATCGCGAGGCGCGCCCGGTCGGCGGTGCCCTCCTCGGCGAGCGCGAGCGCGACGGCGGCGCAGTCCTCGACGTCGACGACGCCCCACTGCTCGCGCAGGCGGTCGCGGTACTCCCGGCCGTAGCCCGTGGAACCGCCGTAGTTGACCTCGGCGACGCCGAAGCCGCGCGAGGTGAAGTACGCGATCACCAGGTCGAGGACGAGCGGCGCGCGCGAGGTGGGCCCCCCGTGCGCCCACACCACGTACGGCGGCAGTTCGTCGTCGGGCGCGAGATGGCCCGGGTGGTGCGGCGGGTACACGTGCGCGTGGATCTCCCGGCCGTCGGGCCCGAGGAAGGTGCGGATCTGCGGCTCGGGGTAGTACGTGGGGTCCACCGGGTCGTCGTGCGGCGCGCCGATGACACGGGCGCGGCCGGTGCGGTTGTCCAGCTCCACCACCTCGTACGCGCTGCGCGGGCTCGCGGCGACGCCGATGACGCGGGTGCCGCTGACGGCGACGGAGGCCGACCACTCCGTCCAGGGCCCGGCCGCGTCGACGACCTCGCCAGTCTCCGGGTCGAGCACGCCGAGGGCGGTCGCGCCCGTGCCGTGCACGACCGCGATCAGGCCGCTGTCCAGCGGCGCGAACCAGCTGAGGCCGAGCTGCCACAGCGGTCCGCCGAACTCCTCCTCGCGCGGGCACAGCGCGACGGGGGCGCCGTCGAGCGGGGCGCGGTACAGATTCCACCAGCCCGAGCGGTCGCTCGCGAACAGCAGCCGTCCGTCCGGCGCCCACTCGGCCTGCGCGATCGACTCCCGCGGTCCGCCCGCGAACCGGCGCGCGGCGGCGAAGGTGCCGTCCGCGCCGACCTCGGCGACCATCAGCTCCGTGCCGTCCCAGGGCATCCGGGGGTGGTCCCAGGCGAGCCAGGCGACGTGCGCGCCGTCCGGTGCCAGGCGCGGCCCGGTGACGAACCGGTGGCGTCCGTCGGACAGCTCCCGCACCGCGGCCCGGTCCCCCGCGGCCGAGCCGTCGAGGGGCACGGCGGCGAGCACGCGCCGCACGTCGGTCTGCCCCTCGCCGGTGAACTCCTCCAGGACGCACCACACCTCACCCCGGTCGAGGTGGATCCGCGGGTCCGCCCAGCGCAGCCCGCCGCCCACGTCCGACACCGGGGTCAGGGGTCTCGGTTCCGCGCCGGGGGCGTCCGGCTCGTAGGCGTACAGGCGCTGGTCGGCGAAGTGCGCGAACACGATGAGCGGGCCGCGCGGGTCTCCGGGGCGCTCGGCGCCGGCCCAGGGCAGGCCGCCGTACTCCATGACCCGGCTGCGGACGTTCCACGGGGCGGGCAGCACCGACTCCTCGTGGCCGTCGGGGCGGCGGCGCAGCAGCGCGCGCCGACCGCCCTCCAGCGGGCGCGGCTCCGTCCACCACGCCTCGCCGCCGACGAAGCCCGCGAAAGCGGGGCGGCCGTCGTGCGCGGCGGCCAGCCCGGCGTCGATCGGGGACAGCCACGAGCCGTACGGCTTGGTCTGCGCCATGTCGATCATCTCCCCCATAGTCCGTTCCCCCATTGGTCCGTCACCTGGTCCGTTGCCCCATCGGCCCCTCAGCGGCCCGGCGGCCGGTCAGGCCGTCCGCAGATACCGGTCCAGTACCCGCGTGCCGAAGTGCAGTGCCTCGACCGGCACCCGTTCGTCCACTCCGTGGAAGAGCGCCTGGTAGTCGAAGCCTTCCGGTGTCCGCAGGGGCGAGAAGCCGTAGCCCCGGATGCCGAGCCGCGAGAACTGCTTGGCGTCCGTGCCGCCCGACATGCAGTACGGCATCACGCGGCCCTCGGGGGCGAACTCGGCCACGGCCGCGCGCAGCTTGGCGAACGTGGGCGTGTCCACCGGCGCCTGCAACGCCACCTCCCGGTGATGGAACTCCCAGTCGACGTCCGGTCCCGTGAGCCGGTCA
This sequence comes from Streptomyces sp. NPDC053474, assembly GCF_044544845.1. Lineage (NCBI taxonomy): Bacteria > Bacillati > Actinomycetota > Actinomycetes > Kitasatosporales > Streptomycetaceae > Streptomyces > Streptomyces sp. NPDC053474. The sequence continues at coordinate 8,210 of NZ_JBITXV010000020.1, read as the reverse complement.
AGGGTGGTGCGGAACTCTTCCTCGCCGCCGGGCACGAATCTGCCGTCCACATAGGCGGTGGCCTCGCCGGGGACCACGTTCACCTTGTAACCGGAGCGGAGCATCGTGGGGTTGGCGCTGTTGCGGACCGTGGGCTCGACCAGGGCCGCGGTCGGGCCGAGCTTCTCCATGAAGCCGTCGACGTCGAAGCCGGGGGCGTCCGGGTCGGCCTCCAGGCCGTAGATCCCGGCCAGCTCCACCAGGGCCGCCCGCACGGTGGGGGTCAGCCGCACCGGCCAGCGGTACTCCCCGATGCGGTGGATGGCGGCGGCGAGCCTGCTGACCGCGTTCTCCTTGTTGACCTTGGAGCCGTGGCCCGCGGTGCCGCGCGCGGTGAGCTTGAGCCAGCCGGTCCCGCGCTCCCCCGCGGCGATCGGATACAGCTGGTTGCCCCGGCCGTCGTGGAAGGTGAACGCGCCGGACTCGCTGATCCCCTCGGTGCAGCCCTCGAAGAGCCCGGGGTGCTCGTCGGCGAGGAACCCGGAGCCGTCGCGGGCGCTGGCCTCCTCGTCGGCGGTGAACGCGATCACGATGTCGCGCCGGGGGCGCACTCCGGCGCGCGCCCAGCCGCGCACCACGGCCAGGATCATCGCGTCCATGTTCTTCATGTCGATGGCGCCACGGCCCCATACGACGCCGTCGCGGATCTCGCCGGAGAACGGGGGCACGCTCCAGTCGGCGGCCTCGGCGGGCACGACGTCGAGATGGCCGTGGACCAGCAGGGCGTCGGCGCCCGGGTCCGTGCCCTCGACGCGGACGACCACGTTCGTCCGGCCGGGGGTGCGCTCCAGGAGCGTGGGCTCCAGACCGGTCTCGGCCAGCAGCGCCGCGGCGTACTCGGCGGCGGGGCGCTCGCGGCACTCGCCGTCACCGCTGTTGGTGGTGTCGATGCGGATGAGATCGGAGGTGAACCGGACGACCTCGTCCAGTGCCGATGCGTCCACCTGCTCAGCCATACTGCTCCTCCACCGCGGCGGAGGCGATCGTGGTGACCGCCTTGAACGTGCGAATGCCTTCGTACATGGTCTCGCTCGTGTACGCGACCTTCCGCTCCGCCACGCGCCGGACCCCGGGAACCACCGTCGCGGCCATCGACAGGTGCTCGGCGTCGAACTCGACCTCCACGGTGAACGGGCCGCCCGCCACCGGCTCGTGCCGCACGGCGAGCGCCGCGGCCTCCTTCGCGGCGGCGCGGATGTCGGCGGCGGTGCGGGCGGGGGTGCGGCACACCGCCGCGTACCGCGACACGTGGTCCTTGACGGCGACCTTCAGCGCGCCGGGCGCATACCCGAGCGCGTCCTCGCAGGCCAGGTCGTCGCCGGTGACGAGGACCACGGGGACGCCGAACTCGGCCACCACGTGCGCGTTCAGCAGGCCCTCGCTGGCGCGGACGCCGTTGATCCACACGCCCGTGATCTGGTTGGCGAGATAGGTGTGCGCGAGGACGCCCTCCATGCCGGCGCCCGCGTGATAGCCGATGAAGGCGATGCCGTCGACGGCCTGGTCGCCGCCGTGCTGGACGCCCTCGACCATGGAGAGCGCCTTGTGGCGGCCGGTGAGCATCTGGACGCGCTCGTCCAGCTCTTCGAGCAGGAGGTTGCGCATGGTCCAGTGCGCCTCGTTGACGAGCACCTCGTCGGCGCCACCGTCGAAGAAGCCGAGCACCGCCGCGTTCACGTCCGAGGTGAACATCGACCGGCACCGCTCCCACTGCGGCGTACCCGGCAGCACGTCAGCCGGCCAGGTCACACCTGTGGCGCCCTCCATGTCGGCGCTGATGAGGATCTTCATGCCTCGAAACCGTACGCGGTCGCGCCGACCCCGTGCCAGGCCTGTGGATAAGTCTCACTGGTTCAGACCACTGGCGCCTGTGGACAAGTCGCCACGGCCCACCACCAGCCAGGTGGATGGCAGCTCGATGCGGGTGCCGTCGGCGGTGAACTCGGTCGTGGTCAGGGGGATTTCCCCGCTGGCGAGGATGGTCAGGCCCGCCGCGTGGACGTGGTCGAGGAGTTCCGCGTCGGCGACCTCCGCGGGGGTGAGCCCATGGGCGAAGATCGGCGCCAGCTTGGGCGGCGGGCCGTCCGCGCTCCGGGCCAGGCCGGCCAGCACCGGCCCCGCGGCCTCGGCCAGTTCGACGAGGAAGGCACGGCCGCGCTCGCCGATGAGTGTCGCGAGGGACTCGACCAGGGGCCCGCGGTCGGCGGGCTCGCACTGGTGAAGGACGCCGCGCACGTACACGTTCACGTCGCCGAGTTCCGCGTGCAGTTGCTCGGCCGTGCTCTTCTCCGCCGCGTCGAGCTGGCGGTACTCGGCCTGTCCCGCGGGGTCCGCGCGCCGGGCGTGTGCGATCGCGGCGGCCGACAGGTCGAGGCCGAGGACGCGCGGGAAGCGGTCGGCGAGGAAGCGGGTCTGGGTGCCGTTGCCGCAGCCGACGTCGACGAACGGCAGTCCTGGCGCGGCCACGTGCGGCTCGAACAGGGCCAGGTGGAGGCCCACGGTCAGGGCCGGTTCCGCGTCCCAGAAGACGGCACCCTCGTCCTCGGGTGCCTCGCTCCAGAAGCCCTCCCACGCCTCCCGGTACCGACTCGTGACGCTCATGCCCAGCTCCCCAGGGTGTGACCGGTGTGACCGGTGCCGCCGAATGCGGCGACAAGATCGGTCTACCGCTCAGGGGGGCGCTCGACAAGCCACACGCGCGCACCTTCACGGCGCTTTCGATACGTGTTCCCCGGGCGTGTGCCCGCGTACCGGCGCGAGTGACGGGGCACGGCAGGCGGCTCGCGCCCCGGAGGGAGCTACCGGCGCGGCGACTCCAGTTCGAACCACACCGTCTTGCCCTTGCTGCCGCTGCTCGTGCCCCACTCCTTGGCGAGCCGCGTCACGATGCGCAGGCCGCGCCCGAACTCGTCGCCCGGCCCGGCGTTCAGGAGCGTCGGCAGCGTCGGGTCCTCGTCCTCGACCTCGCACAGGATCCGGCCGGAGCGGACCAGGCGCAGCCCGACGCGGCCCGCGCGCGTGTGCCGTACGGAGTTGGTGACGAGCTCGCTGACCAGCAGGGTCGCGGTGTCCTCCAGGTCGTCGAGGCCCCAGGCGCGCAGTTGGCGGCGCACGAGCTCGCGGGCCCTGCTGACCTCGGAGGGGTCCGCCGCGAGCCGCCAGTGTCCGACGTCCTCGGAGGCGACGCCGTTCAGCCGGGCCATCAGCAAGGCCACGTCGTCCTTGCGCCCGCCCCGGGTGTTGAGCGCGCGGATGATCGTGTCGCAGGCCGCGTCCATGGACGCCGCGGGGTGGGCCGCGGACTCGACGAGCGTGGCGAGGCCGACGCCGATGTCCTCGCCGCGCACCTCGACGAGCCCGTCGGTGCACATCAGCAGCCGGTCGCCGGGCGCGACCCGGACCCGGACGGACTCGAAGGGCACACCGCCGACCCCTATGGGCGCCCCGGTCGGCAGGTCGAGGAGCTCGCTGCGGCCGGAGCGGGCGCGGACCAGGACGGGCGGGATGTGGCCCGCGTTCGCCAGGTGCAGATCGCCCGCGATGGGGTCGTACACCGCGTACAGGCACGTCGCCAGGTAGTGCTCGCCGAGCCGCTGTGCCAGGTCGTCGAGGTTCCGCAGGAGCTGGGCGGGCGGCAGGTCGAGGGCGGCCATGGTCTGCACGGCGGTGCGCAGCTGGCCCATCATGGCCGCCGAGTTCAGGCCGTGCCCCATGACGTCGCCGACGACGAGCGCCGTTCTCGCGCCGGGCAGCTTCACGGAGTCGAACCAGTCGCCGCCGACCCGGCCGAGCAGGGTGCCCGGCAGATAGCGGGTGGCGATGTCGCAGCCGGACATCCGGGACTCTATGTGCGGCAGCATGCTGTCCTGGAGGGTGTCGGCGACCGACTCCTGGTACGTATACATGCGCGCGTTGTCCAGTACGAGGCCCGCGCGGGCCGCCAGTTCGGCTCCGGTCACGCGGTCCATGTCGTTGAAGACGGGACGCTCCCGGTGGCGCAGCAGGATCATGAAGCCGAGTACCACATTGCGTGCCTTCAGGGGCACGACCAGCATCGAGCGGTGGTTGATGAGCGGGCGGATGTCGCGCTTCTCGAACTGCGAGGCGATGGCGTTGCCCATCTCCTCGGTGATGCGCGGCACGAGGACCGGTTCGCCCGACGTCATGCACTGGAAGAACGGCGTGTGCGAGGGGAACGGCATGGACTCGCCCACCGGGACGACGTCGTCCCAGCGGCCCGGTTCGTCGGTGTGCTCCACGGCGACGCGGTGCCACAGCGTGGTCTCGTCCGGTACGCCTTCGGGGAAGCCCTCGCCCGCGACGACCTGCTCGCGCAGATACGTGCCCGCGACGTCGGTGAAGCGCGGGACGACCGCCTTGCTGACCTCCTGGATGGTGCGGGCCAGGTCGAGCGAGGAGCCGATGCGGGCGCTCACCTCGTTCAGGAACTCCAGGTGCTCGCGGACCGCCGCGTACTCCAGGTCGTCGGCGTCCTCGGCGCTCTGCGGGCCCGGTGCGAGCCCGGCGGCGGCCGCCTCGGCCGCACGCTGCCTGCGCGCCTGGCGCTCGGCCCGGCGCGGCACGCCCCAGTCTGGTGTGACGGGCACCCGGTCGTGCTGGCTGAACTCAAGGACCGGATAGCCCAGTTCCAGGATCTGCGACACGATGCGGGCGCTCTCGGCCACGCTCATGCTGGGCAGGATGTCCGGGAGCCGCCCCGCGAGGTCGTCCGCCCCGGGGAAGTCGGTGTGCAGCGCGAACCCCGGGGCTATGCGCTCCACATGGGCGGAGTCCACGTCGTCGCCCCGGGCCAGGCGGGTCGCGTCCGCGGCGAGCACGAGCATCCGCTCCGGGCCGGGGCCGACCAGCGGATAGGCCCACCACAGCACGTCGACGCGCTCGCCGTGCCCGCCGCCGCTCGCCGACGGCGTCAGCCGGGCCCGGCCCGCGGCCGGGTAGGAGATGTGCCCGTCCAGGGAGTTGCCCAGATCGGGCCCCAGGGCGTCGTACGTGCCGTAGCGCGTCCCGTCCTGCGGCGGCAGCGCGCCGGAGACGGGCAGCAGGTCGCCCGCCGGATGGCCCACCGCGTCGTCCCTGGCGTAGCCGAACAGACGGCGCGCGCCGGCGCTCCAGTGGGAGACGAGGCCGTCGCCGTCGATGACGACAACGGCCAAGGGGATGCGGCCGGACGCGACGCTGTGCGCCACGGGCCCGTCGTCCGGGGTCCCACGCTCCATGGCCAAGGCTCCTTCCCACGGCACGGCAAGATCTGCACCGCCCCTCAACCACCGTACGGCCGGGACGGGTTGCCACGCGCCGCCTTGCGCGAATTGGCCGCGTGGGGAGCAATACTGTCCGGTCCTTTCGGTCCGCGGGACCGCCCGTTCCCGGTGGGTCCACCGGGCCCGGGCGGTCCGGTCAGTCCTCGTGGCCCAGTTGCAGGTCGCGCTCCGTCCGGCCGCCACCGGCGACCTGGAGGACCGTGGCGACCGGCGGGTAGCCCGCCGCGATCACCGTGTACTCGCCGGACGACAGGTCGACGAAGCGGAACGTGCCGTCCACGCCCGTGGTGAGCGTGTCGACGACGTTGCCCGCGGCGTCCAGGAGCGTCACGCGCGCATCCTCGACGGGCCGCCCGCCGGTGGCCCGCACGGTGCCGCGCAGCACGGCGCCGCCGGCGAGCTCGATGTCCTGGCGGGTCTCCCGGGAGGCCTGCACGCTGACGGGCAGGGCCGCGGGGCGGAACGCGGGGGCGCTCGCGGCGAGGGTGTACTCACCGGCCACCAGCTCCGTGATCACGTAGCCGCCCTCGCGTCCGCTGCGGGCCGTGGCGACGACGTCGCCGCGGACGTCGGTGAGGGTCACGGCGGCGTCCCGTACGGGCGTGCCGTCGGCGGTGCGCACGGTCCCGGCGAGCCGCCCGGCGCCGCCGAGCACGACGTCGAGCTCTACGGGGCGCTCGCCGACGGTGACGGTGACGGCCTGCGGCTGGTGTCCGCCCGCCGCCGCGATCAGCACGAACGATCCGGCCCCGGGGGTGGCGAGCGCGTACCGCCCGTCGTCGCCGCTCGCGCCCCGGCCGATCTGCTGGCCCGCGACGTCGATGAGCGTCAGGGCGGCGCGGGGCACGACGGTGCCGTCGGGGTGCTGCACGGTGCCGCAGACGGGCACACCGGCGACGTACGGGGAGCGGGCCTCGGGGATGACCGGAGGCTCGGCGAGGGAGGCGTGGGTGGACGCGGCACTGGACAACAGGGGTGTCTCCTTGAGGAAGAAGGCGAACAGCAGGCCGAGGACGAGCACCGGCACCAGGTAGAGGAAGATCCGGGGCATCGCGTCGGCGTACGCCTGGATGTAGCCCTCGCGCAGGTGGGCGGGCATCACGTGGACGACCTGCGGGGTGATCGATTCGGGATCCGGCAGGCCGGCGGTGTCGGGCAGCCGGGCGGCCAGCGCGTCGGTGAGCCGGTTCGCGAAGAGCGTGCCGAACACGGCGGCGCCGACGCTGCCGCCGATCTGCCGGAAGTAGTTGTTGGCGCTGGTGGCCGTGCCGAGGTCGGCGGGCGGCACGGCGTTCTGCACGGCGAGCACCAGGACGGGCATGACGAGGCCGACACCGGCCCCGAGGACGGCCATCCAGACGCTGTAGTGCAGCCGGGGCGTGTCGGCCTCCAGGCGCGAGAGCAGATACATGCCGATCACCGACAGGGCGCCGCCGAGGATGGGGTAGATCCGGTAGTGCCCGGTGTGGCTGATGAGCTGGCCCGCGACGACCGAGGCGCCGACGAGGCCGCCCATCATCGGCAGCATGAGGAGGCCGGATTCCGTGGCGCTCGCGCCGTCGACCATCTGAAGGTACGTGGGCAGGTAACTGGCCGCTCCGAAGAGGGCGATTCCCACGACGAGCCCTACTAGACCCGTGATGTTGAAGACGGAATCACGGAACAGGCTCAGCGGGATGATCGGTTCTGCCGCGTACCGTTCGACGACCAGGAAGAGCACGCTCGCCACGACCGCACCGGCCGCGAGCCCCAGGATGACGCGCGAGCCCCACGCGTACTCGGTGCCGCCCCAACTCGTCAGGAGCACCAGGCAGGTGGAGGCCGCCGTGAGCAGCAGCGCGCCGAGCACGTCGAGGCGCCCCCGGGCTGCGGGCTTGGGCAGCTTGAGTACGAGCGTGACGACGGCCAGGGTGACCAGGCCGAACGGCACGTTGAAGTAGAAGCACCAGCGCCAGGAGACGTGGTCGGTGAAGAACCCGCCGAGCAGCGGACCGGCTACGGACGCGAGGCCGAACGCGGCCCCGATCACGCCCATGTAGCGGCCCCGCGCGCGTGGGGGCACGATGTCCGCCATGATCGCCTGGACGCCGATCATCAGGCCGCCCGCGCCGACGCCCTGGAGGGCGCGGAAGGCGATGAGCTGGTCCATGGTCCGCGACCAGCCCGCGAGCGCGGAGCCGAGCACGAAGACGACGATCGCGAACTGGAAGACGCCCTTGCGCCCGAAGAGGTCGCCGAGCTTGCCGTAGATGGGCAGGCCCACGGTGGAGGTGAGCAGATACGCGGTGATCGCCCACGACATCCGGTCCAGGCCGTGCAGTTCGCCGACGATCTTCGGCAGCGCGGTGGCCACGATCATCTGTTCCAGGGCGGCGAGCAGCAGGGCCAGCATGAGGGCGAAGAACACCATGCGCACCCGGCCGGGGCTCAACTCCCGCGGCGTCGGCCCCCGGCCCTCCGGGGGTGGGGGTTCCTCGGCCGCGTCGGCCGCCGGGGCCCCGGTGGCCGCCCGTTCGTCGTGCTCCGCGCTCATCGCCAGCGTCGTCCCGCCCACCTGGTGCTCCCCTCGTCACGCCTGCGCCGCCCATTTCTCGCATTACGCGACAACTACGAGCAAGCGCGACGAGTCCCCCCGAGAGGTGCACCGGCGCACGTAAGCGCCGGTAGGAGCCCTACGGCGCACCACCGGCCCGCGCCGGAAACCACTCGAAACGGTGAGTGTGGGAACAACCCTGATGGCTTAAACGGGAGTTGGGGGGGGGGGGGGGGGGGGGGGGGGGGGGGCGGCGGCCCCCCCCCCCCCCCCGGGCCACAGATGGAAAAAGTAAAGGACGTGGGGGTGGATGTTGGTGTGGGGGGGGGGGGGGGGGGGGGCGGGGGCGCGAGGAA
>NZ_JBITXV010000019.1:0-172493 GCF_044544845.1 Streptomyces sp. NPDC053474 | reverse complement strand
GGGGCGCGGGGGGCGGGCCACAACCCCCCGGGCGGGGGCACGTTGGGTGGGCGCACGGGGGGGGGGGGGGGGTGTCGGGGGCCCCCCCCGGGGGGGGGGGCCCCCCCCCCCCCCCCCACCACCTCAGGCACGTGCCTTGCGGTAAAGCACCGAGCCCGCGAGCAGCATGCCCGCGCCCATCGGCAGGGCGATGCCCGCCGCCAGGGGGCTGCCCGTCTCGGCCAGCTGGTCCTTGCCCTCGGGCGGGGTGAGGACCTGGGCGTCCGGCAGGTTCGGGGTGTCGACGGAGTGCGGCGTGCCGGGGTGGGCCGGGACGTCCGCGCCGGGGTGACCGGGTCCGCCGGGCCCCTCGGGCTTGACGGGTCCCTCCGGCTGCCCGGGGTGGCCGGGCTTTCCGGGCCGGCCGGGCTTCCCCGGGTGACTGGGCTGTCCGGGGTGGTCGGGCTTCACCGGGCCCCCTGGCTGACCGGGCTTTCCTGGCTGGTCCGGGTTGCCGGGCTTCCCGGGCTGGTCCGGCTTCCCCGGGTGGCCGGGCTTCCCCGGTCCCCCGGGCTGGTCGGGGTTACCGGGCTGGGTCGGGTTGCCGGGGTGGCCCGGCTGCGTCGTACCGCCGCCGCCCTCGTTCGCGCAGTCGTTGCCCGTGACGGCGTTGCCCGCGCCGCCGATGGTGACGCTGTTGCCGCAGACGTTCACCGGGGCGTACACCGGTGCCTGCACGGTGTTGCCGGAGCCGATGCCGGGCGAGTCGTGCGTACCGCCGTGGGCCGACGAGCCGCCCCCCGAGGGCTGCTCCCCGTAGCCACCGCCGTGTCCGCCGCCGTGACCGCCGCCGTGACCGCCGCCGTGACCGCCGCCGTGTCCTGGCGAGCCGGACGAGTTCGTACAGCTGTTGCCGATCGCGGGATTCAGCGCCCCCACCACGTTCACGGTGTTTCCGCACGCGTTCACGGGAGCGTGCACGGGCACCTGCACCGAATTGCCCGAAAGGACCCCCGGGGAATTCGAGCTGGCACCATGCGCATTCGCGTCGGCGTGGGCATAGCCGCTGGTGACCGCGAGTACGCCACCGGCGGCCGCCGCGGTGATCAGCCCTTTGCGCGTGACCTGTCGCATTGCTTTCCCTGCCTTAGCTTCCGGAAATGCGCACGGGCCTCGTCGCGCCGTGCGCTCAATGCCCGCGGCCCCGGAGTGCATGGCACGCACTCCGGGGCCGATGGACTCAGACCCTCATTGGGGTGGCGCCCCCCTCAAGGGGCGGGGCACAGCAACGTCACTTGTTGACGCAGTAGTTGCCGAAGGCGGGGTTGAGCACGCCGATCACCGAGATGGTGTTGCCGCAGGCGTTCACCGGCACGTGCACGGGGATCTGCACGACGTTGCCGGAGGCGACGCCCGGGGAGTGCACGGCGGCGCCCTGCGCGCCGGCGTCGGCAGCGGCGACGCCCGCACCGGCGAGCACCAGGCCGCCGGTGGCAACCGCGGCGGCGACAACCTTCTTGATCATTGTTCCTCCTAGTTGGCAATGCGGTCCCAGCCGCGGACCGCACCACCTGTAACGAGGAGGCCATAGGACGGCTACGAGCGCCGGACTGCTTTCACTCTTTTCAGTCCAATACGCACGCGCAGCCGATTATTGGAGTTTCGTTTCGGCTTATTGACTGGATAAACGGGACGACGGCCGCGTCCGTTACGAGGCGTCGATGAACCGGTCGAGCACGCGCACGCCGAACTTCAGACCGTCCACCGGTACCCGCTCGTCCACGCCGTGGAACATGCCCGCGAAGTCCAGCTCCGGCGGCAGCTTGAGCGGCGCGAAGCCGAAGCCGCGGATGCCGAGGTCGTCGAAGGACTTGGCGTCCGTACCGGCCGAGAGCATGTACGGGACGGCGCGGGCGATGGGGTCCTCGGCCTGGAGCGCCAGCTGCATGGCGTCCACGAGGGCGCCGTCGAAGGTGGTCTCCAGGGCCTTGTCCGCGTGCACGTCCTCCCGCCTGACGTTCGGCCCGAGGATCCGGTCCAGATCGGCCAGGAACTCCTCCTCGTACCCCGGCAGGAAGCGTCCGTCGACGTGCGCGGTGGCCTGCCCGGGGATCACGTTGACCTTGTACCCGGCGCCGAGCTGGGTCGGGTTCGCGGTGTTCTGGAGCGAGGCGCCGATCAGCTTGGCGATGCCGCCGAGCTTGGCGAGCGTCTCGTCCATGTTCTCCGGGTCGAGCTCGGTGCCGAGGGCGTCGCCCAGCTCGTCGAGGAAGTGCCGCAGCGTCTTGGTGACGCGGATCGGGAACTTGTGCCGCCCGAGGCGCCCGACGGCCTCGGACAGCTCCGTGATCGCGTTGTCCTTGTGGATCATCGAACCGTGGCCCGCGGTGCCGTCCACGGTCAGCTTCATCCAGTGCATGCCCTTCTGGGCCGTCTCCACGAGATAGAGGCGCAGCTTCTCGTTGACGGTGAAGGAGAAGCCGCCGACCTCGCTGATCGCCTCGGTCACGCCCTCGAAGAGGTCCGGGTGGTTGTCCACCAGGTACCGCGCCCCGTACGTCCCGCCCGCCTCCTCGTCGGCGAGGAAGGCGAGCACGATGTCCCGGGGCGGCTTGCGGCCGCTGCGCAGCCGGTCGCGCACGACCGCGAGGGTCATCGCGTCCATGTCCTTCATGTCGACCGCGCCCCGGCCCCACAGGCAGCCGTCGGCGATCTCCCCGGCGAAGGGGTGGTGCGTCCAGTCCTGGGCGTTGGCGGGGACGACGTCGGTGTGGCCGTGGATGAGCAGCGCGGGCCGCGACGGGTCCTCGCCCTCGATGCGGGCCACCGTGGAGGCGCGCCCCGGGTGCGACTCGAAGATCCGCGGTTCGAGCCCCACCTCCGCGAGCTTCTCCGCGACGTACTCGGCGGCCTTGCGCTCCCCCGGCCCCGAGTGGTCGCCGTAGTTGCTGGTGTCCATGCGGATCAGGTCCCGGCAGAGGTCGACGACCTCGTCCTCACCGGACACGGCCCCCGCCACCCTGCCGCCCGTGGTCGGCTCGCTCACGCTGTTCCTCCCGCTGTCGCACTCTCGGTCCCTCCCATCCTCCCGCGCCGACCGCCAGGGCCCAAGGGCGGGCGGCGCTCGTCATACGCCGTTCACGCTCATGACCTGCGTGATCAGGCACCCCCGAATGTTTGCTATGGTTTTCCACGTCGCCGCGGGAAACCGCGACAGACCACCGGTCCGGGTGGCGGAATGGCAGACGCGCTAGCTTGAGGTGCTAGTGCCCTTTATCGGGCGTGGGGGTTCAAGTCCCCCCTCGGACACCAGCAAGAAGGCCCCTCTTGAGGGGCCTTCTTCGTGTCTGGGCAGCAGGGGCGTGGCCGACGGCCCAGACGGTTTCCTGGCCAGACCAGGGAGGCGAGCCACGATCTGGGCCGCGCTGGATGCGGCGAGCTTCTTGGCAGCCTCGGCGAGACGTCTGCCGTAGCGCGTCATGGTGTAGCCCGGTCCCGGTGAGTGGTGCCGGGCGTTGGCGGAGGCCTCCACCGGGTTCTCGTGGTGGTCGAGATCGTTTGTGATCTTCGACGCTCGGCGGTCGTGCAGCCGGAAGCTGTCCGGCAGCTTCATCCGCGCGCGGCGGTGCGCCAGCGGGCAGAGACCTTCCTCGGGTCCTGTGGCCCGTCCGCCGTGCGCCCCTTCTGGAGCTTGAAGCCGTCACGGGCGAACACCAGGCCGTGATCCACCCACAGCGGCTGTTCATCAGGGCTTGGTCTACGGAGATGATCGCGTGACCGTCTCCGTCCTTGGTGAGCTTGCGCAGCCGGAAGGTGTTGCCTTCTTCGACCACGACCCAGGCCACGTTGCGGAGGAGGTGCGTGCCCGGACGACTGAGCCGACGGGAGAGGGCCGCTCCGTGAAGGCGACGGAGATCGTCTCGCTAGACGTCGGCCGTCCCACCCCGGCACCAACCCGTACCTGACACTGCTCTGAGGAGTCGAACAAAACGATGAACGCCCCTGCCTTCTTCGGCAGGGGCGTTAGTTCGGTGGTCAGCGTCGCAGATGCCGCGCAGCGCGGGTTGTCGTTGTCGTACTTGCACGCGCTGGACGTGCGGAGATCGAACTCCAGGGCTTCGGCCACGGTGCCATCCTTTCGACGTACTGAAGCGGGGAATCGGTCCCCGCGCCGTCGAGCGCTTGCCGCCCCGCCCCCTTACAGGGACCTCACCAGCCGGAAGAGGGCAGGAGCCCGAGGGTTGGACTCCGCCTCCGATCCCCCCTGATGGCCGTGAGGCCGCGCACGCTGCGGCTGTGCTTCGCCAGGGCGGCGAGCTGGATCTTCTCCCTGTCGTTGGCAGGGCAGCCTGTGCCGCGCTGCTCGTGGGTGACGGCCCGGAGCCGACCGGCCGCCGCATGGTCGGGAAGTGGGTCGGCTTCGGCAAGGACTTCGACGTGAACACCGGCCCCTGGGAGCTTCGCCTCATGGACCCGTCCACGAGCAAGGCGCCCCTGGAGCGGTACAGCCGACCTCCCGAGTAGGCGTTGGCAACGTGACCAACGCATGACCAACAGCAGGCGAGGGTGGCTGTCAGAGGTGGCGTCTACTGTGCGGTCATGGATGACAGCTCACGGAAGCTGAGGGCGGGGCGGCGTGCGGACCGGTCCGGGGGTGCGACGCCTCTCGAGGGGGCGGAAGGCGGTGCGGAGCCGAAGGGGATCGCGCTGTATCACGACATGCGGGTCGAAGAGGACTTCGCCAAGTGCGCCACCCGGCTCTTCGCGATCCTCAAGAAGGCCGCGGAGACGAGACCCGGCGCTCCGCGCCATCTCTACCTCGACATTCAGGGGCACCGTGACGCGGACGGCGACTACGACGCGGACGCGCGGGAGATCATGTGCGACTTCCTGCCGGGATTCCTCGGCCCCTACCTCACGGAGATCAGTACGCCGCTCCGCCAGGGGAAGAACCCCGAACCACAGCGTGAGGACATACCCCGGGTTCTGACGATACGAGACCCCGATCGTGAGCATGCCTACGACCACCGGGAGTTGGGCGTGCGCAACCGGGACAGCCAACCCGACCAGCGGCGGTCAAGACCCCCGGTCCAGGCCATCGCCGACTACCTGGGCCTCGACGAGCCGATCTGCCTGATCTGCTGGCAGGCGCCGGTGGAGCGGGCCCATGTGGTCCCGGAGTCACTCGGCGGGTCCAACGACGTGCGCAACTTCGCCCTCCTCTGCCCTCGCCACCACCGCGAGGCGCCCGACGTCGCGGACGCCGAGGCCTTCTGGTCCTGGGTCGACTACGCCTGTGAGCGCGACGGCCACATGAAGTGGGAGGGGGTGGAGCCGGAGACGCTGGCGACGATGGAACGCCTCGGCCTCCGCGTCGAGACGTCCGGGCCGGTGCGGAAGAGCCTGCGTCACTTCGACCGGGTCCGTGACGAACTCGTGCGTCACTACGGCTGGTCGCCGGAGGACTTCGCCGGCGGGTACCACTGGGGCGCGTTGATGGAGGAGTTCCACACGGTGATGGACTCGGCGACCAGCACGCACTTCAACGTCCCCAAGAAGGCGTCCACCGAGGCGTGGGCCTTCGAAGTGGCCCGCAGGCGCCTGCGGGACGGGGGTGCGGAGGACGAGGCCGGTGCCGACCGGCCGACGGTGTCGAGCCGTCCGTCGGCCGAGCTGGCGGAACGGACCGTGCGCAAGGCGCCGGGCAGCGATGGCGCGCAGAGCCTGGTCAACGCCGCACGCCGGGCCGACATCGCGATCGAGGCGGGGGCGTTCGTGCGCGAGATCATCGAAAAGGCGGGGGCCTCCAGCGCCGAGGAGGTGCTGCGGGGGGTCATGGAGATGGTGGCGGACCGCACCGCGCAATTCGAGCGGCTGGCCGACGAGCTCATGGGCAGCACGGTCTGCCGCCACTGCGGCCACGCCATCGCCAGGATCGGGGACGCGGCCTGGCGCCACAGCACCGCGGCGCCCATGTCCCGTGGTTGCCGGGCCGCCAGCTTCGACCGGGACGGCACGTGGGACGACTCGCTCGACCGAGCCTGGAAGGCGAGCCCGCCGAAGTCGTATCGGTGAGTTGTCTCGGGCAGCAACCTCTTCAGCTCCGCGCCGTCCGGGGTGCCGTCACGGCCACGGTGGTGACGAATCCGCGCGGTCCCATGGCTCTCCTTCGGGCAAGGGCCTTCGAGGGGTGACTACAGGACATCCGACGGGCCCGCGGGCCGTATCTCGGCCTGCTCCAGGCGTGTGCCGCCCTGGTGCGGGGCCTGGCTGGAATGCGGCTGACGCTGGAGGGGTGTCTCAGATGAGACTTGCGGCCATGCCGAACGGAGCCCAGTCCCTCATCAGCGGCCTTGTTGAGGCCGGAGTCCAGGTGTGCTTCGCCAATCCGGGCACGTCCGAGCTGCACATCGTGACCGCGCTCGACGACGTGCCGCGGATGCGGCCTGTCCTGTGCCTCTTCGAAGGCGTCGCGACGGGTGCCGCCGACGGGTACGGCCGTATGACCGGCCGCCCCGCCAGCACGCTGCTGCACCTCGGCCCCGGCCTCGCGGGCGGACTGCCGAACCTGCACAACGCGCGCCGGGCCGGTACGCCCGTCGTGAACGTCGTCGGCGACCACGCGCTGCGGCACAAACGCCTCGACGCGCCCCTGGAGTCGGACATCACCGCGCTCGCCCGCACGGTGTCCGCGTGGACGCGGCGCGCGTACGACGCCACCGACCTCGCGGAGGACGCCGCCGACGCCGTGGCGGCCGCGGTCGGGCCGCCCGGGGCCGTCGCCACGCTCGTCGTCCCCGCCGACGTCGCCTGGGCGGACGCCGAGAAGCCCGCCGCGCCGCGGCGCCGGGCCGCCGTCCCGCACGGGTTCGTGTCCGAGCGGGGCCTGGAGGAGGCCGCCGCGGTGCTGCGGTCCGGGGAGCCCGCCGCACTGCTGCTCGGCGGCGCGGCCACGCACGGGGCCGGGCTGCGGGCCGCCGCGCAGGTCGCGGGGGCGACGGGAGCGCGGCTGCTGTGCGAGACGTTTCCCGCGCGGCTCGAACGGGGCGCGGGCCTGCCGCCCGTCGAGCGCCTCGGCTACCGCACGGCCGACGCCGCCGGGCAGCTCTCCGGCGTACGCCATCTCGTGCTCGCCGGAGCGTCGCTGCCGGTGCCGTTCTTCGCGTACCCCGGGCAGAGCGGAGTCGTCGTACCCGACGGGTGCGAGGTCCGCGAGCTCGGCGGCGCGGGGCAGGACGTGGGCGTGGCCCTGCGGGAGCTGGCCGCCGCCGTGGGCGGCGCCACCGCCGCTCCCGCGGCGCGGGAGGCGGGGCGGCCCCGGGTGCCCGGCGGAGAGCTCACCGCGGAGACCGCGGCCGCCGTGGTGGGGGCGCTGCTGCCGCAGGGCGCCGTCGTCGTGGACGAGTCCAACACGTCCGGGCTCTGGCTGCCCGGCGCGACCGCCGGGGCGCCGCCGCACGACTGGCTGACGCTCACCGGCGGGGCGCTCGGACAAGGGCTGCCGCTCGCCGTGGGCGCGGCCGTGGCGCGGCCCGAGCGGCCCGTCCTGGCGCTCGTCGCCGACGGGGCCGCGATGTACACGCTGCCCGCGCTGTGGACGCAGGCGCGGGAGGGGCTCGACGTCACGACCGTCGTCTTCAGCAACCGCGCGTACGCGATCCTGGGGCTCGAGCAGGGGATGATGGGCGCCGCCGTGGGGGCCGCGGGGCGTGAGCTGTTCGACCTCGGGCGGCCCGAGTTGGACTTCGTCGCGCTGGCGCGCGGGATGGGCGTCTCCGCGGGGCGGGCCACGACCGTGGAGGGGTTCGCCTCGCTCCTGGAGCGGGGGCTGGCGGAGCCGGGGCCGTTCCTGGTGGAGTGCGTGGTGCCGCCCATCGCGTGACCCACGGCTGCTCCATCAGCGAGTCGGGGGCTCCCTCAGCGGTTCGGAGGCTCCCTCAGCGGTTCGGGTGCGGCGTCACCTGGCGCCACGGGGCGAAGGCGGTCGCCGTGCGCGGCAGGAGCGCGGCGAGTTCGGGGCAGTGGCGGAGGATGACGGACTTCATGCCGCCCTTCTGGACCCAGTCGATGCCGAGCGGGGTGTAGATCTCGGGGCGGAAGTCGACGGTCAGGAAGCGGTCGCTCTGCAGGCGCCGGGTGGCCATGAGGATAAAGACGCGGAACGCCGTGTCGCTGAAGCCGAAGCCGGTGGGCGGGTTCTCGGCGAACAGGCCGATGACGGTGTCGATCTCGTCGACCGAGGCGTAGACGTCCTTGAGGCGGGCCAGCGTCTCCGGGTCCTCGGTCAGGTCCTCGAAGCGGCGGAGGCGCGGCTTGTGCAGACCCGCGAGGAAGTCGTTGTAGCGGGGCACGCCGCGGCGGCGCGTACGGACGAGGTCGACGACGGACAGGTCGATGATCTCGCCGTCGCGTTCGAAGGCCTGGAGGGCGCGGGGGAAGTTGTGGAGCGTGATGGCGCCGGGGTGGGCGATGCCGAAGGAGTAGAGGGTGTTGGCCAGGCCCGTCTTGCGCAGGGCGCCCTCGGCGGCGGCGCCGTTGATGTCGAGGAAGCCGACGGTTTCGAGGCGCTGCCCGAAGTGGTGCTCGCGCAGCTCGAAGTCGTCGGGGATCAGCGGGTGCATGCGGTAGACGGTGACGAAGTCCTCGGTGAGGGAGTACGGCACGTCGTGGTGGTCGGGCAGGGTGCCCGGGATGCCGGTGAGCGCGTGGGCGTCGAAGAGCCACAGGCCGAGCTTGGTGAGCCAGCTGTCCGGCGGGCCGTCCCAGTTGGTGTGCAGCCCGATGTCCAGGGCCTCGGTGGCGAGGATCGCGGGGGTCCACTCCACGGTGTGGATCTTGGCGATGAGGGCGGAGACGACGAGCCGGGCCGTCTGGTAGACGGACTCCTCGCTCATGGCCGGGTAGGCCCCGCGCAGGGCGTCGCAGACGGCGTTGTGCTCGCGCGCGAAGAGGGTGTGCATGACGCTGAGGCCGAGCCACCAGCTGTCGGTGAAGCCGCTGAGCGGGACGCCGTTCGGGGTGATCGGCAGATGCCCCTGCTCCAGGCGCAGCCGGGCGCCGCCGTCGGGGGCGCGCAGGGAGCGCGCGGTCGTCTCGTCGGCGCCGTACACCTCGGAGCCGTCCCACCAGTGCGAGGCGGTGTTGCCGAAGAGGACCGGCGGGCGGCCCTCGGGCACGGGCAGGCCCTCGTTCTCGGCGAAGCGCATCACGGTCTCGGCGGGGCCGCCGGGCGTGTTGCGCCAGGACATCCCGCCGGGCAGCGGCACCTCGACGGTCTTGGTGCCCGCGGGGTGGCGCCGGTGGTTGACCCAGTCGTGCACCTGGAACTGGATCCAGGCGGCGGCGAGGATGTTCAGCGAGGTCGCGGGCAGGAAGGTCTCGCGGTGCAGGAGCTGCCTGCTGACGGTGACGGGGTTCGGCGTGTCGAAGAGGTCGGGGCGGTAGTCGGGCGTGAGGTTGCGCCCGAAGGCCGCGCCGACGGAGCCCATGGCGGGCGCGGACAGGTCGTTGTACGTGCCGTCGTAGCTGCGCGCGGCGCGCAGCCGCTCGTCGGGCGGGCGCGGTACGGGCCCGGGCTTCGGCGGCGCCTCGTGCGCGTCGGTGTCGATGAGGTTGAAGCGGCGCAATGCCCTGCGCAGGAAGACCAGGTTGAGCAGGCTCGCCCAGGTGGGCAGGCGGTGCCAGGGCACGGAGCGGTTGAGGAGCCGGAAGGCGGCTCCCACGGGCGCTGAGAGGATCCGGTTGCGCGCGGGTTCCGGGGAGCGGAAGCGCAGGCCCGCGCGGTGGGCGGCACTCGCTTCGTAGGCGGCCTTGCGGGCGCGGTTGAGGTTGCCGAGCGGCCGGAAGTCGTCGGTGGTGTACCAGGGGTTGAAGGCGAGGTCCTCCACGCGGCCCGCGGCGGCGCGGGCCTCGGCGGTGTCGAGGTCCTGGCTGGGGATGGTGAGCCGGGCGACGGGCAGGGCGGGTGCGACGGCCTCGCGCCAGTCGGTGGCGCCGTCCTCGATGGGGGTGCGGCTCTCGTCGACGTACCGCTGGACGCACAGGTCGAAGGAGACGTCGGCGGTGGCGAGCCGGTGTTCGAGGTCGCGGCGCAGGCGGTTGGGGTCGCGCCGGTCGGAGCGCGGCCCGGGTGCGGCACCGCCCGCCGGGCGCAGCAGATAGCGGACGGGCCCCGCGTCGCCCCACAGGATCGCGCCGCGGCTCCAGTACGTCTCGCCCGCGAGGCTGGTGACGGTGCGCCGGGTGGCGGCTCGTACGGTGCGCCGCATGCGGGTGGCGGTGGCCGGGCCGACCGCCAGCGGAAGCTTGACGAAGAGGCCGACGGCGGCCCGGAGCGGGGTGTGGGCGCCCGCCATGGCCCGGGCGAAGGCGACGAACTCGCGGGCGTCCTTGGCGTGTGACACCGGCCAGTTGGTGGCGAGCAGGTCGTGGCTCTCCTCGGCCGACACGTCGACGCGTACGGCGATGCCGCGCAGGTCGGCGGCGCCGTCGGCCTGCCGGATGCCGCTGGCGTTGGAGAGCCGTACGGTCGCCGGGTACTCGGCGCCGGGCCGGGCGAAGCCGCCGCGGAGCGCGGCGGGCAGGTCGTCGTGGAAGCGCAGGCGCGCGTTCTCCACGCCGAGGGCGGCCTTGGCGTGCTGGGTGCGGGCCAGGGAACCGGCGCCCGCCGCCCGCTTGTTGACGGCCTGGACCCGCGTCAGCTCGCGGGCGAGCCGTGCGAAGACGCGGCGCTCCGCCTCGGGGCTGCCGCCCAGGTAGCGCTCGTAACTCTGCTCGTACGGTGTCGCTTGGGCCATGGGGCGCTTCCCTTCGCACGAGGTCGCGTACACGGCGGGAGGCGTCGACGCTACTGGGGGCACCGGGCGTCCGCAGCGCGCGATCCCGCCATGTGCGGGGGCCGCGCACGGGGTCGAACTGGCGGGCGGACGGCGGCGTTCGGGCCCGTCAGCGGCGTGCGGCGGCCGCGCGGGGCCGTCCCTCGCGGGCCTCGGCTCCCACGCACCCCACGGCGCCGGGCGCGGCGGTGGCCGGGTCGCGACGGGGCGCGGGCGGGTCAGTCGATGAAGTCGCCGTCCACGTAGACCCAGGCGCCGTCGACCCGCTCGAACCGGCTGCGCTCGTGCAGGGCGCCCGGGCTGCCACCGTCGCGGTAGGCGGCGCGGAAGGTGACCGTGCCCGAGCTGTGGAAGGCGGTGCCGTCGGTGGTGTCCTCGATCTCCAGGCCCGTCCAGCGCAGCGCCGGGTCGAAGTCGATGCCCGGCGGGCGGGTGCGCGGATGCCAGGTGCGCAGCAGATAGGCCTCGTCGTGCACGGCGAAGGCGCTGTAGCGCGACCGCATCAGCTCCTCGGGCGTGGCGGCGGCCGCCTCGCCGCGGTGCAGCCGCCCGCAGCACGTGTCGTACGACGGGGCGGAGCCGCAGGGGCAGGCTCGCGGGTGTGGGGCACGGGGGGCGCGGGGCGCACGGGGGGACATGCGGGTCATTCTGCCGGGCGGGGTGGGGCGGGGGCGGGGCGGGCCTGAGCGGGGGCGGGGCGGGCCTGAGCGGTGGCGGGCCTCGACGGTCCGGGGGCCGTCACGGGGCCAGGACGTCCAGTTCCTGGAGGGCGCCTTCGGCGATCTCGCGGGTCAGGGCCTCGGCGCGGGCCGGGTCGCCCTCCCGTACGGCCTCGGCGAGGCGCACGTGCAGGGTCACGGCCGCCGGGTCGGGGTCCTCGAACATCACGTCGTGCTGCGTACGGCCGGTCAGGACCTCGGCGACGACGTCGCCGAGGCGGGCGAACATCTCGTTGCCCGAGGCGTTCAGGACGGTGCGGTGGAAGGCGATGTCGTGCACCAGGTACGCGTCCAGCTGCTGGCCGCGCGAGGTGGCGACCATGCCGAGGGCGTACTCGGTCAGGGCGGCGCACTGCTCGGCCGTGGCGTGGCGCGCGGCGAGGCCCGCGGCGACCGGCTCGACCGCCGAGCGCAGGACGGTCAGGGAGCGCAGCTGGCGCGGGCGGTCAGCGCCGGCCAGGCGCCAGCGGATGACCTGCGGGTCGTAGACGTTCCACTCCGCGGCGGGCAGCACGGTCACGCCGACCCGGCGCCGGGACGCGACCAGGTGCATGGACTCCAGGACCCGTACCGCCTCGCGCATCACGGAGCGGGACACCTCGAAGCGCTGCGCCAGCTCGTCCGTGCGCAGGACACTGCCGGGCGGGTACTCGCCCCCGGTGATGCTGGGCCCGAGGCTGTCCAGTACGCGGGCGTGCAGCCCCGGGGCCTGTGCGGTCATGGGGTCAGCGTACGAGGAGAGCAGCACGGCGAAAAAGTCAGACTTTTCTGTCACAGGCTCTTGAATTTGTCTGACCTAATGAGTTTCAGTGGCGTGAACGGAACGGGTCCGTGTCCGAAATCCCCGTTCGGGGAGCGGGCGACGGGCCCGGCCGATGTCGATGAAGACAGCGAGGCAGCAGCGATGAGCACCCCCCACGTCGTCGTAGTGATGGGCGTCGCAGGAACGGGCAAGACCACGGTCGGCCCCCTGCTCGCCGCCCGGCTCGGCGTGCCCTACGCCGAGGGCGACGACTTCCACCCGCAGGCCAACATCGCCAAGATGTCGTCCGGCACGCCCCTGACCGACGACGACCGATGGCCCTGGCTCGACGCCATCGGCGCCTGGGCGCAGAGCCGTGCCGGGCACGGCGGCGTCGTCAGCTGCTCCGCCCTCAAGCGCGGCTACCGCGACCGGCTGCGGTCCGCCGCGCCCGGCCTCGTCTTCGTCCACCTCACCGGCGACCGGGCCCTCATCGAGGACCGGATGAGCCACCGCGAGGGCCACTTCATGCCGACCGCGCTCCTGGACTCCCAGTTCGCGACCCTCCAGCCGCTCGGCGCGGACGAGGCGGGCGTGGCCGTGGACGTCGCGGGCACGCCGGAGGACATCGCACAGCGGGCGGCGAAGGCCCTGGCCGCCCGGTAGCCCCGCTCCCCCTTCCCTGCCCCCTCACGTACGTACGCCCCCACGCCGACGTACGCCCACACGCACAAGGAACCACCGTGACCAGTCTCAGCGTCGAGATGCTGGCAGCGGACCCCGTCGAACCGATCACCTCGGCGGGCCATGCCCAGCTCGGCATCGCCGTCCTCGCGGGCATCGCCGTCATCGTCCTGCTCATCACGAAGTTCAAGGTCCACGCCTTCCTGGCGCTGACCATCGGCTCGCTGGCCCTCGGCGCCTTCGCCGGGGCCCCGCTCGACAAGGCCATCGCCAGCTTCACCACCGGGCTCGGCAACACCGTGGCGGGTGTGGGCGTGCTCATCGCGCTCGGCGCGATCCTCGGCAAGCTGCTCGCGGACTCCGGCGGCGCCGACCAGATCGTGGACACGATCCTGGCCAAGGCCGGGGGTTCCGGCGGCCGGGCCATGCCGTGGGCCATGGTCCTGATCGCCTCGGTGATCGGGCTTCCGCTCTTCTTCGAGGTCGGGATCGTCCTGCTGATCCCCGTCGTCCTGATGGTCGCCAAGCGCGGCAACTATTCGCTGATGCGGATCGGCATCCCCGCCCTCGCCGGTCTGTCCGTGATGCACGGCCTGATCCCGCCGCACCCCGGCCCGCTCGTCGCCATCGACGCGGTGAAGGCCAACCTCGGCGTGACGCTGGCCCTCGGTGTGCTCGTCGCCGTCCCCACCGTGATCATCGCGGGGCCGGTGTTCTCCAAGGTCGCCGCGCGCTGGGTGGACGTGGCGCCGCCGGAGAAGATGATTCCGCAGCGGGCCTCCGAGGACCTGGAGAAGCGGCCCGGGTTCGGCGTCACGGTCGCCACCGTGCTGCTGCCCGTCGTCCTCATGCTGTCCAAGGCGCTCGTCGACATCGTCGTGGACGACCCCGAGGCGACCGTGCAGCGCGTCTTCGACGTCGTCGGATCGCCGCTGATCGCGCTGCTCGCGGCGGTACTCGTGGGCATGTTCACGCTGGGGCGGGCAGCGGGCTTCACCAAGGAGCGGCTCTCCACGACCGTCGAGAAGTCGCTCGCGCCCATCGCGGGCGTCCTGATGATCGTCGGCGCGGGCGGCGGCTTCAAGCAGACGCTCATCGACGTCGGGGTCGGGCAGATGATCCTCGACTTCTCCGAGGACTGGTCCATCCCCGCGCTGCTGCTCGCCTGGCTGATCGCCGTCGCGATCCGGCTCGCGACGGGCTCCGCGACCGTGGCGACGATCTCGGCGGCGGGGCTCGTGGCGCCGCTCGCGGCGGACATGTCCACCTCGCACACGGCCCTGCTCGTGCTGGCGATCGGTGCGGGCTCGCTCTTCTTCAGCCATGTGAACGACGCCGGGTTCTGGCTGGTGAAGGAGTACTTCGGCCTTGACGTCGGCCAGACGATCAAGACGTGGTCGGTGATGGAGACGATCATCTCGGTGGTGTCGCTCGGGTTCGTCCTGCTGCTCTCGCTCGTGCTGTAGCCACGGCTCCGCCGTACCGGAACCGAGGCCGCCGCCCACTCGCCCCTGCCCGGGGCGGGTGGGCGGCGGCCTTTCGGCAGGCCCTAAGCGCCCGGAGGCGGCGTCGTCGCGGCCTTCTCCAGCTGGAAGGCCTCGTTGCCCAGGCCGATGCGGGCGTGGGCCGCGGGCCTGCGGGCGCGGAGGTAGGCGCCGTGGGCGAGGCCGATGACCGCCGCGGCCACGATGATGCCGGGCAGCAGCCAGGGCAGCGCCGAGTCGGGCCCCGCGGAGACGAGGATGTCGAAGTCCTTGACGGTGTAGCCCGCGATGACCAGCAGCGCGACGGCCGCGAGCCCGGAGGCCACCAGGCGCCAGAGCTGGGCGCGCGCGGCCCCGCGGCGTACGAAGAAGACGATGACCGCCACGGACGCGGTGGCCATGAGCAGCAGCACGCCGAGCGCGCCGACGTTGCCGCCCCAGGTGAACAGGTGCAGGACCGGCGCGGTGGGGTCGCCCGCGGGCTTGTCGTCGGCGACGGCGAAGCCCGCCACCACGACGGCGGCCACCACGGTCTGCAGGAGCGAGCCGGTGCCGGGCGCGCCGCTCGCGCTGCTGGTCCGGCCGAAGGCGGCCGGGAGCAGGCCCTCGCGGCCCATCGCGAACGCGTACCGCGCGACCACGTTGTGGAAGCTGAGGACCGCCGCGAACATGCCGGTCACGAACAGGACGTGCAGGACGTCGGTGAAGGTGGTGCCGAGCCGGGACTCGGTGAGGCCGAAGAGCAGGCCCGCGCTCTGTTCACGCGCGGCGGGCACGATGCCCGAGGGCCCCGCGGCCACCGTGAGCGCCCAGGAGCTGAGCGCGAAGAAGACGGCGACGAACCCGACGGCGAAGAACATCACGCGGGCCACGACGACCTGGGGGCGGCTGGTCTCCTCCGCGTACACGGGCGCCTGCTCGAAGCCGGTGAACGCGGCGATGCAGAAGCACAGGGAGGTCGCGACGCCCGCGCCGGTGAGCGTGTCGGGGTTGAAGGCGTGCAGCGACACGCCCTCGGCGGCGGGGTCGGCGAGGGCGGCGACGTCGAAGATGACGACGAGGGCGACCTCCACGAGCAGCAGCACGCCGAGCACGCGCGCGTTGAGGTCGATCTTCAGCCAGCCGAGCACGGCGACGAGGGCCACGGTCACGAGGGCCGGGATCCACCAGGCGACGGTGGTGTCGGCGTACTTGGCGAGCAGCCCGGACACCTCGAAGCCGAGCAGGCCGTACAGGCCCGCCTGGAGCGCGCTGTAGGCGACGAGCGCGACGGCGGAGGCGCCCGCGCCCGCGGTGCCGCCGAGCCCGCGCGATATGTACGCGTAGAAGGCCCCGGCGTTGTGGACGTGCCTGCTCATCTCCGCGTACCCGAAGCTGAACAGGGCCAGGACGACGCCGAGCGCGAGGAAGAGCAGGGGCTGGCCGACCACGCCCATCACGCCGTACGTGGTGGGCATGACGCCCGCGACCACCATCAGCGGCCCGGTGGCGGCGAGCACGGAGAGCAGGAGCCCCGCCGTGCCGAGGCGGCCCGCGCGCAGCGCCCGCTCCTGGCCCATGTAGGTGTTGATGTCCCCCTGGCCCGCGGCGGGCCTGCCGTGGGCTCCGGTTCCCGCTCCCGTGGGGAGCCCCGCTCTGCTTGCCCTCGCGTTCGAACTGCCCGTCGCCATGGCGCGGTTGTCCTTTCCGCTGTTCGTGGGTCGATCGGTCTGGGGTGGTGCCGCCTACGCGTCACGCGGTGCCGAGCACGGCGGCCCGCGCGGCGGTGTAGGCCTCGTGCGGGTCCCGGTCGGGGTACGACCAGGGCGCTTCGGTCGCGTACCGGCCGATGCGGTGGAACAGCGCGGCCGCCTCGGCCGACCGGCCCTCGCAGAACGTGGCGTGGGCGAGGAAGTTGAGGTCGACGAAGGCGCGCGGGTGGGCGGTGCCCGCCGGGGCGCCGCCCGGGGTCTCCCAGGCGAGCCACCAGTCGAAGGAGGCCTTCATCACCTGCCGGGCGCGGCGGCTCGACCAGTGCCCGGAGGCGACCGGGTCGTGGCTCTCGCTGCCCGCGGTGGCGAGCACCCGGTAGCGCTCGGCGTGCGCGACGACCGGGAGCACCGCGAGCGGCGAGTGGGCGGGCACCTGCTCGGCCGCCCAGGTGGCGAAGTCGTACACCTCGTGCAGCGGGTCCTGTCCCGCGCCGGGGCGCCGCTCGGCGAGCCGCGCGAGCATCAGGTAGTGCGCGTGGTGGTGCTCGGGGTGGCGGTGCCTGACCTCGTCGAAGAGCCGTACGACGTCCTCCTCGTGGCCGAGCGAGCGCTCCAGGAGCAGCAGCGCGAGCCAGGGCGTCGGGTCGGCGGGGACGCGGGCCGCCGCCTCCCGGCAGGCGGTGCGGGCCTTCTCGGAGCGCTCCTTGCCGCGCAGCGCGCGGTGCACGGCGGCGTGGGCGAGCAGCACGGCGGCGTCGGCGCTCTCCGGTTCGGCGAGCCGCCAGTCGCGGATCCACGCGGTGGTGCTCTGCTCCCGGGCGAGCACGTCGCAGCGGTGGCCGCGGCGGTCCCAGTCGTCGCCGGTGGCGGCGAGCAGCTCCCGCACCTCGGTCCAGCGGCCCTGCGCCAACGCGGCGCGCGCGGCGACGAGTTCGGCGTCGTCGAGGGCGGCGTCGAAGACGTGGCTCGCGCGTTTGCGGGAGCGACCGAGAGGTGGGGGTGGGGACACCGCGGGCGTCCTCCCAAGACGCGGTAGGTGGGCGGGCGATCACGCACAGCCAACCGGTAGGCAGCGCTCCGCGTCAAGGCCCGGGCGCCCCAAGCGTCTTGACATGTCTCGCACGCATCCTGCCGTACTCCTTCACGGGTTCCGGCGGGGCGCGGCGGGGCCCCAGGAGCGGCGGACACCCGGCGCGGCGCCGCCGCCGGGCCTCCCCTAGT
Organism: Streptomyces sp. NPDC053474; assembly: GCF_044544845.1. Lineage (NCBI taxonomy): Bacteria > Bacillati > Actinomycetota > Actinomycetes > Kitasatosporales > Streptomycetaceae > Streptomyces > Streptomyces sp. NPDC053474. Next base: position 155,138 of record NZ_JBITXV010000019.1, on the reverse strand, counting down.
CGACGGCCTTTGCTGCCGCACGCCCCGCCGCGCGCCCGGAGAAGAGGCAGCCGCCGAGGAAGGTGCCCTCCAGGGAGCGGTAGCCGTGCACCCCGCCGCCGCCGAACCCGGCGGCCTCGCCCGCGGCGTACACGCCCGGCAGCGGTTCGCCGCCCTCCCGCAGGACGCGCGAGGACAGGTCGGTCTCCAGGCCGCCGAGCGTCTTGCGCGTGAGGATGTTCAGACGGACGGCGATCAGCGGTCCCGCGCCGGGGTCGAGGAGGCGGTGCGGCGCGGTGGAGCGGATCAGCCGGTCGCCGAGGAATTTGCGCGCGCCACGGACGGCCATGACCTGGAGGTCCTTGGTGAAGGGGTTGACGATCTCGCGGTCGCGGGCGGCGATCGTGCGGTGCAGGGCCGCCTCGTCGATGAGGGCTTCCTTGGTGAGCGCGTTCATGCCGCGCACCAGGGCGCCGAGGTCCTTCTCCACGACGAAGTCGACGCCGTGGTCCATGAACGCCCGCACCGGCCCGGGCACGTCGGCCCGCGCCCGCTCGATGACCCCGCGTACGGATTTGCCGGTCAGGTCGGGGTTCTGCTCGGAGCCCGACAAGGTGAACTCCTTGCCGATGACGCGCTGGTTGAGCACGAACCAGGTGTGGTCGTACCCGGTGCCCATGATGTGGCTGAGCGTGCCCAGGGTGTCGAAGCCGGGGAACAGCGGCACGGGCAGCCGGTCGCCGCGCGCGTCCAGCCACAGCGAGGACGGTCCGGGCAGGATGCGGATGCCGTGCCCGGCCCAGATGGGGTTCCAGTTCTCGATGCCCTCGGTGTAGTGCCACATGCGGTCGCGGTTGATCAGGTGCGCGCCCGCCCGCTCGGCGATGCCGAGCATCAGGCCGTCGACGTGCGCGGGCACCCCGGAGAGCATCTTCCCGGGCGGGCTGCCGAGCCGCTCGGGCCAGTTGGCGCGGACCAGGTCGTGGTTGCCGCCGATGCCGCCGGAGGTGACGATCACCGCCTGGGCGCGGAACTCGAAGGACCCGGTGACCTCGCGGCTGCTGGCCGTGCCGCGCTCGGCCTCGGACGGCTCCAGGACCTCGCCGGTCACGGTGTCGACCGCGCCCGCGCTGCGGCCGAGGCCGGTGACGCGGTGGCGGAACCTCAGCTGGACGAGGCCGCGTTCGACGCCCTCGCGCACGCGGCGCACGAACGGGGCGAGCAGTCCGGGGCCCGTGCCCCAGGTGATGTGGAAGCGGGGCACGGAGTTGCCGTGTCCCTGGGCGTCGTAGCCGCCGCGCTCGGCCCAGCCGACGACCGGGAAGAACCGCACGCCGAGGCCGTGCAGCCAGGCCCGCTTCTCGCCGCACGCGAAGTCCACGTACGCCTTGGCCCACTCGCGCGGCCAGTGGTCCTCCGCGCGGTCGAAGGCGGCCGTGCCCATCCAGTCCTGGAGGGCGAGTTCGCGGTGGTCCTTGATCCGCATGCGCCGCTGCTCGGGGGAGCCGACGAAGAAGAGCCCGCCGAAGGACCAGTGGGCCTGCCCGCCCAGGGACTGCTCCGGCTCCTGGTCGACCAGGATCACCCTGCGCCCCGCGTCGACGAGCTCGGCGGTGGCCGTGAGCCCGGCGAGCCCCGCACCGATCACGATGACGTCCGCGTCGTAGGCCATGAAGGCCCCCTCTCGACTTCCGGCTCCCGGCCCCTGGTCGGGCGCGCCGAGCAGTACGTCCGCCAGCGGTGGCGCGTGCGCGGACGCGTGTTACCCGTGGGTCAGATCCTGGATAGCGCCGGGCCGGACGTCAACCGTCCGGTACGGGTTACCCGGGGCGGGTGGGCGGATGGTCCATGGCTGGGCCCCTGCCGGGGGCGGGCCGTGCTGTGCCGGTGGCCCGCCCCCGGGGGGGGGCTGCCGCGGGTCGGCCACGGACCGGCCGTGATCCGGCTGTGGCCCAGCCGAGAGCCGGGCGCGGATCGCCCGGGTGCCAGCCGCGGATCGCCCAGGGGGCCGGGCGCGGATCCTCCTTGGTCGGCCGGTGATCCGACCGTGCTCCGCCGCTGATCCAGTGGATGGACCACCCGGGAACCTGCCATAGATCAGCCAGCCACCGCCGTGCATCTGCCGCAGATCGCCCGTGATCCGGCCGGGGACCAGCCGGGGCCGCCCGGATTGTGCCGGTGGACTGCTGCGGATCAGTCACGGACCGACCGTGGTCCGCCAGGGACCCGACCATGGCCCGGCCGGGGATCGCCCCCCCGGGGGGGCGGGCGCGGACCCTCCATGGTCGGCCGGTGATCCGACCGTGCTCCGCCGCTGATCCGGTCACGGACTACCCGTGAACCGGCCGTGGATCAGCCAGGCACCGCCGTGCACCGGCCGCAGATCGCCCGTGATCCGGCCGGGGACCAGCCGGGGGCCGCCCGTGGCTCGGCCACGGACCGGGCGTGGCCCGCCAGGGCTCCGGCCGGGGCCCACCCGTAATGTGCCGGTGGACCGCCGGAGAACCGCCGCGGATCGGCCGCGCACCGGGCGTAGCCCGCCGAGGATCCGGCCATGGCCCGCCAGGGATCCAGCCACGGTCCGGCCAGGGGCCGGGCGCGGGGGCGGCGCGGAGTGGCTGGGGTCCGGTCGAGGGCCGCTATCGTCGGCCGGGTACCGCTTGCCCGGCCGTCGTCGAGTCTGGGGTTCCTCACGTGTCGGTTCTGGTCCTGCTTCTGTCCGTCGCCGCGGCCTGCTGCCTCGGCGTCGGCTTCGTGCTTCAGCAGAACGCCGCCCAGCGGGCCCCGCTCGGCGACTTCCTCTCGCCGCGGCTCCTGCTCGACCTGGTGCGGGTGCCGCGCTGGCTGGGCGGCATCGGCCTGATGGTGTGCGGCATGGTGCTCGGCGCCCTCGCGCTCGGGGAGGGCGAGGTCACCCTGGTGGAGCCGCTGCTCGCCACGAACCTGCTGTTCGCCCTCGCGCTGTCGCGGCACCAGACCAAGCAGCCGCTCGGCCGTCAGGGCTGGGCCGGGCTCGCCCTGCTCGCGGGCGGCGTGACGGCCTTCATCGTGGCGGGCGAGCCGCACGGCGGCGCGGCGGACCCCGATCCGCTGCGGCACTGGCTGGTCCTCGGCGTGATGACCGGCGGGGCGCTCGCGCTCGCCGCGCTGGCGAAGAAGTCCCCCCTCGGCTCCGGGCCCGCGCTGCTCGGGGTCGCGGCCGGGCTGCTCTACGGCGTGCAGGACGCCCTGACGCGGGTCAGCGAGGAGCGCTTCGTCGCGGGCGGCTGGGCCGAACTCCTCGGCGGCTGGCAGCCGTACGCGGTCCTGGTGCTCGGCGTGACCGGGCTCGTCCTGGTGCAGAGCGCGTTCGAGATGGCGCCGCTGCGGATGTCCCTGCCCGCGCTCACCGCCGCCCAGCCACTGGCGGGCATCGCCTGCGGCGTCGGCTTCCTGGGCGACCGGCTGCGGACGGACACCGCGGCCCTGGCGTGGGAGGCGGCGGGCCTCGCCGGGATCGTGACCGGCATCGTCCTGCTCGGCCTGCACCCGGCGATGCCCGCGGGCACGGGCGGCGGAAGCAGCGGGGCACGGGCCTCCGCCCTGCGCTGACCTGTCAGGATGGCCGTATGAGTGCTGACGCCACGCATCCGGCGGACGAGATTCTGGCCATCGTCGACGAGCACGACCGCGTGATCGGCGAGGCCCCGCGCGGCGAGGCGTACGCCCGCGGCCTGCGCCACCGCTGCGTCTTCATCGAGGCCCGCGACGCCGAGGGCCGCGTCTTCGTGCACCGCCGCACCGCCACGAAGCTCGTCTTCCCCTCCCTGTACGACATGTTCGTCGGCGGGGTCGTCGGCGCGGGCGAGTCCTACGACGACGCGGCCCTGCGCGAGGCCCAGGAGGAGCTCGGCGTCCGCGGACTCCCCCGCCCCACCCCGCTGTTCAAGTTCCTGTACGACGACGGCGCGGGCCGCACCTGGTGGTCGTACGTCTACGAGGTCCGCTGCGCGGGCCCGGTGGATCCGCAGGTGGAGGAGGTCGCCTGGCACGGCTTCCTGACCGACGGGGAGCTCGCGCGCCGCGCCGAGGAGTGGGCGTGGGTGCCGGACGGCCTGGACGCGTACCGGCGCCTGCGCGACTTCCGGGCGGCCCGATGACAGGCGGGCGCGGGGAGGACGAGGCGGCGCCTGGGAAGGGGTCCGGGGGCCTCAAGGGGCTGCGGCTGTGGTTCGGCCCCGCCGGGCTGCGGGACGAGGGCGACACCCCGGACTACCGCTTCTCGCTGGCCAACGAGCGCACCTTCCTGGCCTGGCTGCGCACCGCGCTCGCGCTGGTCGGCGGCGGCTTCGCCGTGGACCAGTTCCTGCCCGACCTGCGCTGGGGCGCCCGCGTCGGGCTCGCGCTCGCCCTGCTCGGCGCCGGGGTGCTGTGCGCGCTGCGGGCGGTCGACCACTGGGTGCGGTGCGAGCGGGCCATGCGGCGCGGCGAGGACCTCCCGGTCTCGCGCTTCCCCGCGCTGCTCGGCCTCGCGGTGGCGGTGGTCGCCCTCGCGATGGTGGCGGTCGTGCTGTTCGGCTGGGAAGGGTGACGGAGGCGATGCCGGACGGGTCCCGCGCGGCCCGGGACCCGGGCCTCCAGCCCGAGCGCACCCGGCTCGCGTGGCGGCGTACGACCCTGACGTGCACGGTCGCCGCGGTGCTCGCGGCGCGCACGGCCCTGCACCACGGCCGGTCGGCGGCGGGTGTCGTGGCGTGCGCGCTGACCCTGCTGCTCTGGCTCGGCTTCCTCGCGGTGGCGCACCGCAGGATCACGGAGCTCGCCGTGGCGCGCCCGCGCGCGCTGGGCGCGCGGGCGGCGACGGTGGCGGCCGTGTGCACGGGGGCGCTCGCGCTGTGCGCGCTGGTGGCGCTGTTCTGACGGGCGCGGCGCCGGGGGCTAGTCCTCCTCCGCCGCCCAGTCCACCGTGACGACGATCTTCCCTCGGGTGCGCCCCTGTTCGCTCAGGCGGTGCGCGTCCGCGGCCCGCTCCAGCGGGAACGTCGCGTCGACGTGGACGGTGAGCACGTCCTGCTCGGCGAGTTCGGTGAGGTGCCGCAGGTCGTCCGCGTCGGGGCGGACGAAGCAGTACTGGCCGCCGAGGCCGATCACGGAGCCGTCGGCGACGGAGGCGAGGCGGCCGCCGGGCGCGAGCAGCTCGACGGAGGCCCTCAGCGTGTCGCCGCCGATGGTGTCGAAGGCGGCGTCGACGCCCTCCGGGGCGAGGGCGCGCACCCGCTCGACGAGGCCCTCGCCGTAGGTGACGGGCTCGGCGCCCAGCTCCCGCAGGTAGGCGTGGTTGCGCTCGCTCGCGGTGCCGATGACGCGGGCGCCCGCGTGCCGGGCGAGCTGGACGGCGAAGGAGCCGACGCCGCCCGCGGCCGCGTGCACCAGGACGACGTCGCCCTCGCCCACGGTGAGCGCCCTGTGCACCACCTGGTAGGCGGTGAGCCCGGCCAGCGGCAGGCCCGCGGCCTCCTCGAAGGTGAGGTTGCGGGGCTTGCGGGCCAGGGTGCGCACGGGCGCGGCCACGTACTCGGCGAGCGTGCCCCGGGACAGGAAGTCCTCGCGCACGTAGCCGATGACCTCGTCGCCGACGGCGAACTCCGGGGCGGCGACGCCGGGCTGCACCACCACGCCCGCCACGTCCCAGCCGGGGATCACCGGGAAGACCGGGTCCAGGATGGCGTCGAGGTAGCCCTCGCGGCACTTGTGGTCGACCGGGTTGACGGCCGCGGCCCGGACCTTGACCAGGACGGAGTCCGGGCCGACCTTCGGGTCGCGCACGTCGCCGTACTCCAGGACCTCGGCACCGCCGTACGCGCGGTAGCTGATCGCTTTCATCGAGTCGCCTCACGCAGTCGTGACACTACGCAGCACGCTTGCACAACGGGACCAAAGGGGCATCGAGGACTAGCCTGAGAGGGTCATCAGGCCCCTCTACGGGAGGCACGTCCCATGACCGCCACCCATCAGGAACACCCCGCCCACGAGCACGCGCACGGCCCCGCCTGCGGCCACCCCGAGGTCCCGCACGGCGACCACGTCGACTACGCGCACGACGGCCATCTGCACCGCGCGCACGGCGGCCACTACGACGAGTGCGAGCCGGGCGGCCACGTCGCGCACGAGGGTCACGACCACCAGCACGGCACGGACTGCGGGCACGCCTCCGTGCCGCACGGCGACCACGTGGACTACGTGCACGACGGGCACCGGCACGCGGCGCACGACGGCCACTGGGACGACCACTGACCGCCTGAGCCCGCCCCTGCCGCACCGCCGCCGGACCCGCGCCCGTTGCGGGGCCGCGATCCTGATCACGTTCGGGCACCCCCTCTGGACGACATACCGACTGGTCGGCATCATGAACGCCAGCGCGTTTGCCCGCCAGTTCGACGCCTGTCCGTCCCCGTGTGTCCGTCCACGATCAGGAGCGACCGCCCATGAGCGCAGACCACCCGCCCGGCCTCGACCTCGACCGGCTGCGCGGCCACCTCGACCGCGCGCGCCCGGGGCTGCTCGGCGGCGGCCCGCTCACGGCCCGCCTCATCGAAGGCGGCCGGTCCAACCTCACGTACGCCGTCACGGACGGGGCCGCCCGCTGGGTGGTGCGCCGCCCGCCGCTCGGCCACGTCCTGGCCACCGCGCACGACATGCGGCGCGAGCACCGGGTGATCAGCGCGCTGCACCCGACCGCCGTGCCGGTGCCCCGTCCCGTGCTGCTGTGCGAGGACGAGTCGGTCATCGGGGCGCCCTTCTACGTCATGGAGTTCGTCGAGGGCACGCCGTACCGCACGGCGGAGCAGCTCGCGCCGCTCGGGCCCGAGCGCACCCGGGCCACGGTGCTCGGCCTCGTCGACGCGCTCGTGGACCTGCACGCCGTGGACCCGGAGGCGGTGGGACTCGCCGACTTCGGGCGGCCCGAGGGCTTCCTCGACCGGCAGCTGCGCCGCTGGGGCAAGCAGCTCGCGGCCTCGCGCGGCCGCGAGCTCCCCGGCATCGACGAGCTGCACGCGGCGCTCGGCCGGACGCTGCCCGCCTCGCCCGCGCCCGCCGTCGTCCACGGCGACTACCGCCTGGACAACGTCCTGATCGACTCCACGTCCGGGACGGACCGCATCGCGGCCGTCCTCGACTGGGAGATGTCGACCCTCGGCGACCCGCTGACGGACCTGGGGCTCCTGGTGATGTACAGCGTGCGCCTGGAGGTGCCCGACTCCCCCGTCAGCACCACGGCGGGCGCTCCGGGGCACCCGGATCCGGCCGAGCTGGTCGAGCGGTACGCGGCCCGTTCCGGGCGCGACGTGTCCGCGGTCTCCTGGTACACCGCGTTCGCCTGGTTCAAGCTCGCCGTGATCCTGGAGGGCATCCACTACCGCTACACCCAGGGCCAGACGGTCGGCCCGGGCTTCGACCGCATCGGCGAACTGGTGCCCCTGTTCATCGAGCACGGCCTGACCACCCTCCAGGAAGGCTGATCCGCCCCCATGGACTTCGCATTCGACGCCCGTACCGAAGAACTGCGCGGCAGGCTGCTCGCCTTCATGGACGCGTACGTGTACCCGGCCGAGAAGGTCGCCGACGAACAGCGCGCCCGCCTCGCCTCCCCGTGGGACACGCCCGCCGTGGTCGAGGACCTGAAGGCCGAGGCCCGCCGCCAGGGCCTGTGGAACCTCTTCCTGCCAGACGCCGAGCACGGCGCGGGCCTGACGAACCTCCAGTACGCGCCGCTCGCGGAAATCACCGGCCGCAGCCCGCACTTGGCGCCCACGGCCCTGAACTGCGCGGCTCCGGACACCGGCAACATGGAGGTGCTCGCCCAGTTCGGCACCGGCGAGCAGCGAAAGCGCTGGCTCGCGCCGCTGCTCGCGGGCGAGATCCGCTCGGCGTTCGCGATGACGGAGCCGGAGGTGGCCTCCTCCGACGCCACGAACATCACCACGCACATCCGGCGCGACGGCGACGCGTACGTGATCACGGGCCGCAAGTGGTACATCTCCGGGGCGATGAACCCGCGCTGCGAGGTCTTCATCGTCATGGGCAAGACGGACCCGGAAGGGCCCGACATCCGCCGCCAGCAGTCGATGGTCCTGGTCCCCCGTGACACCCCCGGCGTCGAGGTGCGCCGCGCCATGACGGTCTACGGATACGAGGACCACTCCCACGGAGGGCACGCCGAGGTCGTCTTCGACCACGCGCGCGTGCCCGTGACGAACCTCGTCGGCGAGGAGGGCGGCGGCTTCGCCATCGCCCAGGCGCGGCTCGGTCCCGGGCGCATCCACCACTGCATGCGGCTCATCGGCATGGCCGAGCGGGCGATCGAGCTCATGTGCCGCAGGGCCCTGGACCGCACCGCGTTCGGCAAGCCGCTGGCCCGGCAGGGCGTCGTACAGCAGTGGATCGCCGACGCGCGCGTGACGGTGGAGCAGCTGCGCCTTCTCGTGCTCAAGACGGCGTGGCTGATGGACACCGTGGGCAACAAAGGCGCGCACACGGAGATCCAGGCCATCAAGATCGCGACGCCCCGGGCGGTCGTCGACATCCTGGACCGCGCGGTGCAGCTGCACGGCGCGGGCGGGGTGAGCCAGGACTTCCCGCTGGCGGAGCTGTGGGCCGCGGCGCGGACGCTGCGGCTGGCCGACGGCCCTGACGAGGTGCACCAGCGGTCGCTGGCCCGGCGGGAGCTGAAGCGGTACGCCTAGCGGCGGGCCGTGCCCTCCCGTCCCGCCCGACAGGACGGAACGGGAGGGCCCACCGGGAACTACGGGCGCAGGGCCCTCAGCAGCAGGTCCGCCAGGTGGTCCGCGACCTGTTGCGGGGACAGCGGGCCGTCGGGGCGGTACCACGTGGACAGGTGGTGGACCGAGCCGAAGTGGTAGTCGACCACCAGGTCCGCGGGGGTCGCCGAGGAGAAGACGCCCGCCTCCTGGCCCTCCTCGACCAGCGCGCGGAAGCGTTCGTGGTAGCGGCGGCGCTCGGCCCGCACCTGCTTGTGCTTCTCGGGGCTGAGGTGGTGCATGGACCGGAAGAAGATCGCGGCGTCGTCGAGGTTGGCGATGGTGGTCACCACGACGTCGGCCGCCGCGTCCCGCAGCCGCCGCTCCACGGGCGCGTCGGCGTCCGCGAAGGCGTCGAGCCGCTCCTGCTGGACCCGCAGCATGCGGGCGTACACCTCGTGCAGCAGGTCGTCCTTGGAGCCGAAGTAGTGGTACAGCGCGCCCTTGGTGACGCCGGCCGCCTCCACGATCTCCTGCACGGACGTGCGGTCGTAGCCGCGGTCGGCGAAGAGCCGGGTGGCGGCGGCGAGCAGCCGCTGCGGGACGGGCGTGCCGTCACCGTCCGTCGTCCTGGCCACTGCCGCCACCTGCCTTCCGTTTCCTGTGCCGCCCGCTGATGCGTGCGCCTCGGTGCGTTCGGTCGTTCACACGGTCTCCGGTGACAACGCGGTTCCCGCCGGAGGATCTTCCCACTGACCGGCTACGGGAGCCGCGTCGCCTCCCACTTCTGCTGGATGTGGTTCATGCTGGTGAGCCACTTGTCGGGGGCGGACGCCCGCGCCCGGTAGTACTCCGCGACCTCGGGGTGCGGCAGGATCAGGAAGCGGTCCTCGGCCATCCCGGCGAACAGGGCGTCGGCGACGTCCTCCGGCTCGATGGCGGTGGGCACGAGCACCAGTTCGCCCGCGGACCCAGCGGCGGTGAGCATGTCGGTGCGCACGCCCTGCGGACAGATCGCGTGCACCTTGAGGCCCCGGTGGCGGTAGGTGAGGGAGAGCCACTCCGCGAAGGCGTACGCGCCGTGCTTGGTGACGCTGTACGGGGCCGCGCCCACCATGGTGAGGAGCCCGGCCGCGGACACCGTGGACACGAACCGGCCCGCGCCGCGCTCCAGCCAGCCGGGCAGCAGCGCGTGCGCGGCCCGTACGTGCGCCATGACGTTCACGTCCCAGGCGCTCGCCCAGACCTGCTCGTCGGCGGCCTCGGAACCGCCGGACGCCAGGCCCGCGTTGGCGCAGTACACGTCGACGGCGCCGTCGAGGGCCGCGAGCGCGCCGGGCACGGCCTCGGAGGCGTCGCCCGGCACCGCGGACCCGCCGATCTCCTCGGCGACGGCGGCGGCCTTGGCGGCGTCCAAGTCGTTGACGACCACGCGGGCCCCGGCCGCGGCGAAGCGGCGGGCCAGCGCGGCCCCGATCCCGCCCCCGGCTCCGGTGACGACGACTCCCTTGCCCCGCAAGCTCTCCACGGTCTCCCCTTCGGCCTCGAACACACTGCCTCACTGACGCGCTGCGGCAGCAGACTAACCGGTCGGTATGTTCGGCGGAAGGGGAGGTCCTGGCCACGCGCGGCCGTGGAGGCGGGCGCCGGGGTGGGCCTCGGGGCGGGCACGTCGGGGTGAGCGTCAGGGCGGGCCCCTACCGGTTTTCCGGTACGTCTCAGGGTGCGCGGGCCCCCCTCCCGCTCTGGGGGCTTCCCGGCTGGTGACGGGCCGCCGGACCCGGGATCGTGATCAGTGGCTCAGGACGGGCGTACGACAGGCGAGTTGAGGAGTGGTTCGGCATGGCACGGACGGCACGGCGCACGGCCCCGCTGCTGGTGGTGGCGGCCGCGGTCGGCGCGGGGGCCCTGGTCGCCCCGCAGGGCGCCGGGGCGGCGGCGCGCGAGGGCGACCCGGTGCGGGCCCTGGAGCGCGTGGCGCACCCGCTGCGCTCGACCGCCCCGGGCGGCCCGGACAAGGACCTGCGGCCGCTGGACGCGATGGTGGGCGGCGCCACGGTGGTGGGCCTGGGCGAGGCCACACACGGCTCGCACGAGTTCTTCACCATGAAGGACCGGGTCTTCCGCCACCTGGTCGAGGACAAGGGCTTCACCACCTTCGCCCAGGAGGTCAGCTGGACGACCGGGCTGCGCTTCGACGCCTATGTGCGCGGCGGCGCGGGCGACGTGCGCGCGCTCGTCCACCGCGAGCTGGCGAAGACCCCCTGGGACACCGAGGAGTATGTGGAACTGCTCTCCTGGATGCGCGCGTACAACGCCGAGCACCCACGGCGGCAGCTCCGCTTCATGGGCAACGACCTCAACTACCCGCGGACGGGCGAAGAGCTGTACGACGGCGTGACGGACTATGTACGGCGCCACGAGCCAGACCTGCTCCCCCGCATCACCGAGCTGTACGCGCCGCTGCGGCGCCTGACGGACGGCGACGCGCACATGGGCAGGCCCCAGGCCGAGCGCGAGCGCCTCGCGCAGAGGGCACGGACGGCCTACCGGCTCCTCAAGGCACGTCAGCCGGAGCACGGCGGCAAGCGGTTCGCCCTGGCCCTGCACCACGCCCGGTCCGTCCAGCAGACCGCGACGATCTACGCCTTCGCGCTGAACACCCCGGCGGGCGACCGCGCCGCCATGCTGTACCGCGACCGCATCATGGCGGAGAACACCGCCTGGTGGCAGCGGTACACGCACACGAAGGTCCTGCTCTCGGCGCACAACGCCCACGTCGCGTACGCCTCGTACGACCCGCGCTATCCGAAGATGCAGGGCGCCTTCCTGCGGGACCGCCTCGGCGAGAAGTACGTGAGCGTGGGCTTCACCTTCGACCGGGGCGCGTTCATGGCGCAGCCCGACGGCGAGACGGCCTGGAAGTCCTTCTCGGTGGGCCCGGCCACACCGGAGATGAACGAGCACACGCTCGACCAGGTCCGCCACGACGACTACTACGTGGATCTGCGCACGGCCCCCGAAGCCGCCCGGTCCTGGCTCCGAAAGGCCCGGACGACCTACAGCATCGGCTCGGGCTGGCCCGACGGTCCCTACAAGATCGCGCTGGCGTCGTCCCACGACGTGCTCATACATCTGCACGACGTCACGGCGGCCCACCGGCAGCCCTCATAGGCGGGGGCCGGTGTGTCCGGGGGACGGCACCGGCCTCTCTGGCTCGTTTCCACGCCCTGTTTCCCCTGCCTCTTGTCCCGTGATCACGGGAAACATCCGGTATGTCATGCCGCAGATCTGGCCAGCGACCCGGTGCGGCGGGACGATGGTGGGCGTGGAGCCCTACTGGGAGTTGACCTTCGACGCCGACGGGGACGTCGACGCCGCGCAGCGCGACCGGCTCCTGTCCGGCGCGGCCGACGAGCGCGTCACCGACCTTCTGGTGTTCGCGCACGGCTGGAACAACGACCAGCGGCGTGCCCGCGCGTTGTACCAGCGCTTCTTCACCCCCTTCGCCTCCCTCACGGGCCCGGAGGTACGCCTCGGCTACGTCGGTGTGCTGTGGCCCTCGATGCGCTTCCCCGACGAGCCCATCCCGGACTTCGAGCCGTCCGTGGCCACTGGGGCGCCCGGTGTTCCCGGCGGCCCCGGGGCCGCTGCCGTGCCGCCCGCGCTCGACGAGTCGACGCGGCGGCAGCTCGCCCGGGTGTTCCCGGGCCCCGCGCAGGCGGCGCGGCTCGACCGCCTGGCCCGGTTGCTGGACGAGCGCTCCGAGGTTCGCTCCCGGCTCGACGAGTTCGCGCGGCACGTGCGCGACCTGGTGGCGGTGCACGAGACGAGCCCCGCGCACGAGTTCGCCGACGACACGGGCGCGGGCGAGCCCGCCATGCTCACCGACGACGCCGTCGAGGTCTGCGAGGTCCTGACCGCGGCCCTGGAGAGCGCGGGCTGCCCCGAACTCCTCGGCGGGCTGCGCAAGCGACTCTGGCACGGCGCCCGCGAGCTGCTGCGCCAGGGCTCCTACTACGCGATGAAGCGCCGCGCGGGAGCCGTCGGCCAGGTGGGCCTCGGGCCCGCGCTCGGGCTGCTCTCCGCCCGGGTGCCCCGCCTGCGGGTGCATCTGATCGGGCACAGCTTCGGCGCCCGCCTGGTGTCGTACGGGCTGCGCGGCATGCCCGCGGGGGCGGGCTGTGTGAAGTCGGCGACGCTGCTGCAGGGGGCCTTCTCGCACTACGCGTTCAGCGAGCGGCTGCCGCACGACCGCTCGCGCGGCGGCGCCCTGCGCGGGGTGCAGCAGCGGGTCGACGGGCCGCTGGTCGCCTGCTACTCATCGCACGACGACGCCCTCGGCCGGATCTATCCGCTCGCCTCCAAGCTCGCCGGGGACTCCGCGAGCTTCCTTGGCCTGTGGGAACGGTGGGGCGCCGTCGGGTTCGACGGAATCCAAGCCACGGACGGCGCCCAGCGGGTGCGGCTCGGCGCCGCGTTGCCCCGGCGGGGGTGCGTGAGCGTGGACGCCGCCGCGGTGGTTAGGCGGGGTGGTCCTCCCAGCGGGGCTCATAGTGACATCTGCCATGAGGAACTGGCTCGGGTTGTCTGTGTGGCTGGGCGGATTGAATCGAGTTGAGCGCCGTTGGGGTTCCGTGGGTGGGGAACCGCGCGTCCGTTGTGGCTGGGCGCGCAGTTCCCCGCGCCCCTTCGGGGCCCGGCACCGCTAGCCGCGCCCCTTCGGGGCCCGGCTAGCGGTGTCGGGGGAACTCCACCACCTGCTGGTACGTCGGGCGGTTCTGCCACTGGATGGGGCGGTGTGTGATGCCGCCGAGGGGGCGGTGGATCACCGCGTCCGCGCACCACTGGTCGCCCGGCTTGCAGGAGGCGTCACCGGGGTAGACCGCTGACGCCGGTACGGCTAGGGCCTGCTTCAGGGTGGTGAGGAGCGTCTCGCGGCAGGCGTCGAGCGTGCCGCCGCCGCAGTGGGCGGTGCGGCTCCAGCCCTCGGCGGGCCGCCCGAGGACGGTCCGCAGGTCCTTGTCGACATAGCCCCACCAGCCGTACTGGAAGGCGGATCCCGCGTGCGCGCCGGTCGGCCCGTGGCCCGCCGACGGCGCCTCGTCGACGCCGAGCTGCGCGGTCAGCGCGTCGTAGAGGTCCTTGCTGAGCCCCGGTGCGAAGGCGGCCTCGACGAGCCTTGGCCACCAGGCGTCCATGACCCGCACGGCGTCGGGGTGCGCGTAGGCGTGCGAGCCGCGCGCGGTCTCCTTGCGCTGGGCGCCCGCCGTGCGCCAGGCCTCCAGCTGCCGCACGGCCTTGGCCAGGTCGGGGTCGTCGACGGCCTTCGTACCGATGACCTCCAGCAGCTCCGGCAGGACCTGTTCGCCGCGCAGATCGGTGACGGCCGCGTCGGCCATGGCCCGGGTGAGCGAGGCCCGGGTGACGCCGCCGTCCCTGACGAGCGCCTTGACCCGGTCGTCGAGCAGGTCGCCGCGGTGCACGGCGCCCATGCCGAAGCCGCCGGAGGTGTAGTCGGTGGCCTGTTTGTTGTTCCAGGAGATGTAGTAGTCCTGGTTGACGGACTGCGGGTGCGCGGCGGGCGGCGTCTGCGCGGAGGTGTTGTCCCGGGGGTCGAAGTCCCGCCACTCGTAGGCCTCCTGTGCGTGGACGGGGAAGGCCGGGTCGACGCCGTCGGCGCGCTCGGGGTTGGCGCCGCTGTTGTAGTACGCGGTGTCGCGGGAGTCGGCGTAGAACCAGTTGAAGGCGTAGGAGATGTGCTGGGCCGCCTCCTTGAAGGACGCGGCGTCCTTGACGTGGCCGGGGTCGTTCAGCATCTGGAAGCCGATGATCGAGTCGGCCTCGTGGCGGTAGGTGGAGCGCAGGGAGACGTAGGCGACGGGCTTGCCGCCGATCGTGGCGCGGTGCGTGACGACGCCGAGTCGGGTGCGGAACACCTGCATGCGGTAGGAGCCCGCGGCCGTGGAGTCGGCGACGGTCGGCTTCCAGGCGTTCTTGCGCTCCAGCTTCTCCATGGGCGTGCAGGTGCCCCGGTAGCGGTAGTGCGCCGACTGCTTGGTGGGGCTCGACCCGTCCGGTTCGCACAGCTCGACGGCGTAGGTGTCGGTGATGTCCTGCGTCGCGGAGGTCGCCGACCACGCGTAGTCCTGCCCCCGGCCGAGCTGCACGTACATGCCGACGCCCGCGAAGGACACGCCGCGCGCGCTGATGCCGGGGCCCTGGAGCTCCTGCTGCATGAGGAGCTGCGGGGCGAAGTAGCCGGTCTGCGGGCCGAAGACGGCGACGGGGTGGCCGCTCGCGGTGTGCTTGCCGGAGACCAGCAGGGCGTTCGACATGCCCTTGCGCTGCCCGGCCCTGCCGAACAGGTCGGCGGGCAGCACGCCGTCGTCGTACATCCCCTGGAGCGGCTTGAGCTTCTTCGGGGCCGCGACGGGGTCCTTGGCGGGGGTCCGCGCGCCGCCCTCGCGGTCGAACACGAGCTGTTCGCGCTGGACCGAGCCCGGGTCGGGCAGGGCGGTGCCGCGCGGCTCGTCCGGCTTGCCCGCGTACGGGAAGCGGGTGCCGTCGTGGACGGTCTGTACGGTCTCCGGGTCGTTGCGGGCGCGGAAGTCCTCCCAGATCCGGCTGCCCTTCTCGACGCCGTACTTGTTCTGCGCGGCGAGCAGCGAGAGCGCGGACTCGACCTCTCCCCCGCCGCCGTTGCCGAACAGGCCGCCGACCACGGACGCCAGGGCGATCATGTCGGTGACCTTGAAGGGCTCGATCTCGCCGACGTTCGTGATCGCGTCGATCTTGCCGGTCAGGACGTACTCGCCGGGGAAGTAGCGGCCGTTCTTGGACTGCTCGCGGTAGGCGTTGAGGCCGTCGATGTAGGCCTGCGCGTCCGCCATGGCCTGTCGGCCGCGCTCGCCCTGGGTGTTCCTGATGTACTCGACCTGCCGCTCCAGGTCCTGCTCGGTGTACGGGGCCTGCGGCCAGAACTGCTGCTCCAGGCCCTGGTTGGCGGGCGCGCCGCCGGCGAACGGGGTCAGCTGGCCGCGGCCGATGTGCCGGAAGAGGTCGATGAGCCAGAGGCGGTCCTGGCCCGCGGCGTAGCCCGCGCCGAACTCGGTGCCGTAGCGGGTGCTGCCCTGGATGTGCGGGACGCCGTACTTCTTGTCGCGCGTGATGGTCACGTCGTCGCGCGGCCTGGTGACGGAGGCGACCTGGTCCGGCTCGACGCCGAAGGAGGCGTCGTCGAAGAACTCGCCGAGCTTGTCGTCGGTCAGCGACGGGTAGCCGGTGGCCAGCGCGTCGTACGGGCCGAGCTGGTCGTCGGCGTGGGCGGGCCGCGTGCCGAGGACGCGGTGGCTGAGGATCTCCGCGAGCGTGGCGTTGCCGTTGGCGCCGGGCGGCAGGATGTCCGCGCACCGGTTCTCGCAGAAGTCGGGGGCGGCGGGCGGCGGCTCGGCGGCGGCCGCGCCGGGGCCGGGCGCGAGCAGCAGGGAGGCGCCGAGGGCCAGGGCCGCCGTGGTGGTGAGGGTTCTGAGCCGTGCGCTGCGTGGTCGCATGGATGCTCCTCCGGAGGGCCGTCGCGGCGGAGGTTACTGCTGGGTTGTCGAACCTGAAAGATGAACAACCGTCGCCTTTTCACAACCACCACAAGCCGCCGTTCCCGCGCGGCCGCACGCGCGGTCCGCGGTGTGCGCGGGGCTCGCTCCGGACCTGTGCGAAAGCTGTGCGTGACCTGTGCGCGTCGTCCCCCACGGCACCTCCACATTCCTCACGCATTGACGCTGACCTGCGGGGAACGCGCTGATGAGTAGCCATCGGAAATCGGATGGCACCAAATCGCGTGTCGATACGTCTACTCGATGTCCGCCGGGTCACTGGCGACGTCCGAGAAGTGTGACGGAGGTGCAGGGCGATGGCCGGATTCCGGAGTCTCGCGAGACAGGTGCGTGACCCGCACAGCGACTTGGCGCTGCGGCGGTACTCACTGCGCAAGTGTCTGGAGAGATTCGCCCCCTACGGCCACCGGGCGACCTGGGACCACCTGTGCTCCCGCGCGGGTTTCGGTCCCGAGGACCGGTCGCCGGACCCCGCGCGGCTCGTCGCCGCGCTCGACGAACTCCAGGCGGCCCGCGCCGTGTGGCTCGCCTATGAGGAGAGCTTCGCGCGCCGCCGCCGCAGGGAGAAGCACGACGGCCTGCGGCGGCCCGGCAGTGTCGACGACTGGCACCGCTGCACGTGGGGCGGGCACGGGGTCGCCTGGTGCGACGACCCGGACGTGCACCCCTCCGCGCCGCTCGCGGACGTGCTGCGCAAGCTCATCACCGCACTGGAACGAGAGCCGGGCGCCGCCTGCCCCGTGTGCGGCGACGCGGCCCTCGAATGGCGCTACGGCCTGGCGCACGTCCCGTCGGCAGGCCCCGTCTGCACCGGCTGCGGCATCGTGGTGCCCGCGCCGGTCCTCACCCCCGAGGCGGTGCGGCGGTCGCGGTCGCGGTCGCTGGTGTCCGCCTGAGGGACAGCCGAACCTAGGGCCTGACGACGTCCGTCTGGATGGCCAGCTTGAACTCGGCCAGGACGAGCGGCGCGGTGATCTTCACGTCGCCCGGACCGCGCGCGGATATCTTCAGGCCCACCGGTGTCCCCGGGTGCACGAACATCTGCCAGGTGTAGGTGCGGTACTGACCGCCGCGGGTGGGCACGAAGTCGGTGGTGGCGGTGGAGTCGTAGCCCGTCGACAGGTCCAGCGGGTCGCGCACGAAGCGCGCGCGGTACTCCGTCGGCCTGCTGTCGGGCTCCCAGAAGACCATCGCCGACAGCGTGCCCCACCCGTCGTGGCTGGGCCAGATCAGGCCCGAGCGCGCGTCGGGGAACTTCGACGGCTTGGTGGCGCCGTGCAGCGGGTCGTGCATGCGCCAGGCGTCGTACGCCTCCTCGTCCGCGTCGTACGGAAAGCGCACCAGGTGGTACCCGTCGCTGTCGTACGTGATCCGCTGCCGTCCCGAGCGGGCGGCTTCCCATTTCAGCGAGCAGACGGCGACGCTCATCGGCTCTCCCCGTGTGTGTGGTGACGACGTCCTGCCCCGCGGCGGCCGCAGCGGTCGCCGCCGGAGCGCGTGACGTACATGTACACCCCCCGGCCGCGCGCGGAAAGGCACCGGACGCGCCGGGAACCGGCGGCCTCGGCAGCCCCGGGGAGCGGCCCGGGCGGGGTCAGTGCGCGGCGCGGCGCTCGTTGAGGAGGCGGGAGCCGACGAGGCGGTCGCCGAAGACGTCGTCGGGGTTGGACAGGACGCAGGTCTCCAGGGACAGACAGCCGCAGCCGATGCAGTCCGTGAGGTGGTCCCTCAGGCGGCCCAGCTGCTTGATGCGCTCGTCGAGTTCGGACCGCCAGGTCTGCGAGAGGCGGGCCCAGTCCGCCCGCGTCGGCGTCCGCTCCTCGGGCAGCTCCGCGAGGGCGTCGCGGATCGTCGCGAGCGGGATGCCCACCCGCTGTGCGGCCCGGATGAAGGCGACGCGGCGCAGTGTGTCGCGGCTGTAGCGGCGCTGGTTGCCCGAGGTGCGGCGGCTGCTGATGAGCCCTTTGGCCTCGTAGAAGTGCAGCGCGGAGACGGCGGCGCCGCTGCGTGCGGACACCTGGCCGACGGTGAGTTCGTGGATCTTCTCTGGGATCTGGGGCACCCCTCGAAGCCTACTGGTCGGTGCGTTGACACCGGTCGGCACACCCAGCATGCTGAGCAAGCGCTTAGTCTCATCCATCCCCTGGGAGGTCGCACATGGCAGAGCCGAGGATCTTCACGTCAGCCGAGGAGCTGCGCGCCGCGGTCGGCGAGCAACTGGGGCACAGCGACTGGCTGGAGGTCGACCAGAAGCGGATCGACCTGTTCGCGGAGGCCACCGGCGATCACCAGTGGATCCACGTGGATCCCGAGCGGGCGGCGTCGGGCCCGTTCGGCGCGACGATCGCGCACGGGTATCTGACGCTCGCGCTGCTGCCCGCGCTCGTCCCGCAGGTGCTGCGCGTGGAGGGCATGAAGATGGGCCTCAACTACGGCACGAACAAGGTGCGCTTCCCCTCCCCCGTGCCCGTCGGCTCGCGGCTGCGCGCGACCGCCGTGCTGACCGGGGTGGAGCCGACGAAGGACGGCGGCGTACAGGTGACGGCGGCGGTCACGGTGGAGCGCGAGGACGGCGACAAGCCCGCCTGCGTGGCGGAGTCGGTGTCGCGCTACTTCTTCTGAGCCGCCGCCCTTGAGCCGCTATGTCGGATCCGCATCCCTGAGCCGCTACTTCTGAGCCGCTCCCACCATCCGCAGCACGAGGTCGGCGTAGAGCGCGCCGACCTCGTCCGGCGTCCGCTGCCCCGCGGCGTTGAACCAGCGGGCCACGTCGATGCACAGGGAGAGCACGGCGAGGGTGGTGCCGGGGACATCGGGGACGTCGAACTCGCCCGCGCGCACGCCGTCGTTGATGATCTCGCGCACGGCGGCGTCGGACTCGCGGCGCAGCGCCACGATCTCGGTGCGGTGCTCGGGCCCGAGCGCGTCGAGTTCGTACTGCACGACGCGCGCGGTCATGTGGTGCCCGGCGTGCCAGCGGACGAAGGAGCGCACGGCGTCGGCAAGGCGCTCGGCGGCGCTGCCCTCACCGTCGGCCGCGGTGCGCAGGATGGCCAGGGCCTTGTCGTGACCGAGCCTGCTGATGCGGTGGAGGAGCTCTTCCTTGGTCTTGTAGTGGATGTAGAGCGCGGCCGGGCTCATCCCGGCGCGGCCCGCGATGTCCCGGGTGGTCGTGGCGTGGTAGCCGCGCTCGGCGAAGGCCTCGACCGCGGCGATCAGCAGCCGCCTCGCCGCGTCGGGACTGACCTCGGCCCACGGCTGCTCCTCGCCGAGGGTCTCCTGCGCCGCGCCCATGCGCGCTCCTTCCACCGTTCCGGACCGTCACCCTACCCTGAGGGTGAGCAAGCGCTTAGGCAAGTGCGCCGGGTGCGTCCGGAAGGGCGCGGTGGCCGGTCAGAAGGCGGACACCCCGGTCAGCGCGCGCCCGATCACCAGCTTCTGGATCTGGCTCGTGCCCTCGTAGAGCGTCATCACGCGCGCGTCGCGCACGAGCTTGCCGACCGGGTACTCGTCGATGTAGCCGTAGCCGCCGAAGACCTGGAGCGCCTGGTTCGCGGCGCGCACGGCGGCCTCCGACGCGAACAGCTTGGCCTTGGACGACTCGGTGGCGAACGGCAGGCCCCGGTCGATGAGGTCGGCGACCCGCCAGGTGAGCAGCCGGGCCGCGTCCACGTCCACGGCGATGTCGCTGAGCAGCTCCTGGACGAGCTGGTGGTGGGCGATGCTCCGGCCGAACTGCTCGCGCTCGGTCGCGTACGCCACCGCCGCGTCGAGGGCGGCCTGGGCGATGCCCACGCAGCCCGCCGCCACCGACATCCGCCCCTTGGCGAGGGCCGCCATGGCCACCGAGAACCCCTTTCCCTCGGGCCCGAGCAGCGCGCTCGCGGGCACCTTGACGCCCTGGAGGACCAGTTCGGCGGTGGCCTGGCCGCGCAGGCCGAGCTTGCCGTGCACGGCGCGGCGGGTCAGGCCGGGGGCGTCGGTGGGCACGAGGAAGGCGGAGACGCCCTTGTGGCCCGGGGCGTCGTTCGTCCGCGCGAACAGCAGGACCACGTCGGCCCAGGTGCCGTTCGTGATGAACATCTTGGTGCCGTCGATGACGTACGAGCCGTCGCTGTCGCGGACGGCCCTGGTGGCGAGGTTCCCCGCGTCCGAGCCCGTCCCCGGCTCGGTGAGTCCGAAGCAGCCCACGGCCGTGCCGGAGGTGAGGCCGGGCAGCCAGCGCCGCTTCTGCTCCTCGTCGCCCCAGGCGGCGACGGACTTGGCGACGAGCCCGAGGGAGACCGAGACGATGCCGCGCACGGAGGAGTCGCCCCGGCCCAGCTCCTCGGTCACCAGGCAGTACGCGAGGTGGTCGCCGCCGCTGCCGCCGTACTCCTCGTCGATGGTGAGGCCTAGGAAGCCGACGTCGCCGAGCTTGCGCACGATGGCCTTGTCCACGCCCTCGGCCCGGTCCCAGGCGGCCGCGTGCGGGGCGATCTCGCGCTCGACGAAGTCCTTGGCGAGCCGCCTGACGGCGTCCTGCTCCTCGCTGAGCTCCAGGTTCATCGAAGCCTCCCCGCCCGACGGAGTTTTAATTAGCACTGCTAGTTTTCCTTCGCAGCCCTACTATGTGCCGCATGGCCCGACCGCGCAAGCCCCTCCTCAGCCGCGACCGCATCGTCGACGCGGCGCGCTCCCTCGTGGACGCCGAGGGCCTCGCCGCGGTCTCCACCCGCCGCCTCGCGGCCGAACTGGGCGTCAGCGGCCCGTCCCTCTACAACCACTTCGCCACCAAGGACCAGATCCTGGAGGCGGTGGCGGACTCGGTCAGCGCGCAGGTCGACCTGTCGATGTTCGAGGACGGCCGCGACTGGCGCGCCGCGCTGCACGACTGGGCCGTCTCCTACCGGGCCGCGCTCACCCGGCACCCGAACATCGTCCCCGTCCTCGCCCGCGGCCCCGGCCGCCGCCCCGCAGGGCTGCGCCTCGCGGACGCGATGTTCGGCGCCATGGTCGACGCGGGGTGGCCCCCGGCGCAGGCCACGTCGATCGGCGCGCTGATGCGGTACTTCATCATGGGCTCCGCGCTCGGCTCCTTCGCGGGCGGCTTCGTCGACGACGAGGCGGCGTACGACCCGGCCGACTACCCCCACCTCGGCCAGGCCCATCTCCTCGCGGAGCACCAGGAACTGGTCGACGAGCGGGCCTTCGACGCGGGGCTCACGGCGCTGCTCGACGGGCTGGCGCTGCAGTACGAACGCGTCGCGCTGCGCGCGGGGTGACCGGGCCCCACGGCTCCGGCGCACCCCCGGCAGTGGCCTCAGAACACCACGAGCGCCCGGCCGCCCCTGCCCGCCTCCATGGCCGCGAAGGCCGTCGGGATGTCCTCAAGGCCGATCCGGTCCGTGACCATCAGACCCAGGTCGAGGCGGCCCGCGCGGACGTGGTCGGCGAGGACGGGGACGTCCTGTGCCGGGTCCGTGTTGCCGTAGACGCAGCCGGAGAGGGTGCGGCCCCAGTGGAAGAGCTCCAGGGCGTTGAAGGTGACCTGCTGGTCCTTGCCGCCGATGCCGACGACCGTGGTGCGGCCGCCGCGGCGGGTGGACTCCCAGGCGGCGCGGATCGTGACCGCGCGGCCCACGCACTCCACGGCCACGTCGACGCCGTGGCCGCCGGTGAGTTCGCGCAGGTCGCGGGCCGTCCTGTCAGAGGCGACCAGATAGTCCGTGGCCCCGGCCGCGCGGGCCAGGGCCTCCTTCTCGGCGGACACGTCGACCGCGAGCACCCGGGCCGCCCCGGCGATCCTGGCCGCCTGGAGCGCGGCCAGGCCCACCCCGCCCACGCCGAGGACGGCGACCGTCTCGCCCGCGCGGACGCGCGCCGCGTGGTGCACCGCGCCGTAGCCGGTGAGGACGGCGCAGCCGAGCAGGGCGGCGTCGGTGAGCGGCACACCCTCGGGCGCGGGCAGGACGCACCCGGCGGCCACCACCGTCTCCTGCGCGAACGCGGCCACGTTCAGGCCGGGGTGCAGGTCGGTGCCGTCGGCGCGGCGGGCGTACACGGCGCCCGCGCCGGTGAGCGCGTTGCCGCACAGCCAGACCTCGCCGAGGCCGCAGGCGTGGCAGTCGCCGCAGGACGGGGCCCAGTTGAGGACCACGCGGGCGCCGGGCGCGACCTGGGTGACGCCCTCGCCCACGGCCACCACCGTGCCCGCGCCCTCGTGGCCGAGCACCGCGGGGACCGGCACGCGCATCGTGCCGTTCGTCAGGGACAGGTCGGAGTGGCAGACCCCGGCGGCGGCCAGGCGCACCCGCACCTGACCGGGCCCGGGGTCGGGCAGCTCGATGTCGGTGATCTCCAGCGGGGAACCGATGGCGGGCAGTACGGCGGCGCGGACCACGACGGTGAATCCTCCAAGGGGCGGGAAGGGCTTTCACGGGAAGGGCCTTACGGGAAGGGCTTTACGGAGAGGCGGACAGGCCCTAGAACTGGAGCGACTTGGTCTGGAGGTACTCCGCCAGGCCGTGCCGCCCCAGTTCGCGGCCGACGCCCGACTGCTTGTAGCCGCCGAAGGGCGCGAGCGGGTTGAAGCCGCCGCCGTTGATGTCGACCTGGCCGGTGTCGAGGCGGCGGGCGAAGGCCACCGCCTCCGCGTCGTCCGCCGCCCACACCGCGCCCGCGAGGCCGTACACCGTGCCGTTGGCGATCGCCTCGGCCTCGTCCTCGGCCTCGTAGCGGATGAGGGAGAGCACCGGGCCGAAGATCTCCTCCTGGGCGATGGTCATGTCGGGGGTGACGTCGGCGAAGACCGTGGGGCGCACGTAGTAGCCGCGCTCGCGCGGGGCGTCGGGGCCGCCCGCCACCAGGCGCGCGCCTTCCGCCACGCCGCGCTCGATGTAGCCGCGCACGCGGTCGCGCTGCTTCTCGCTGACGACCGGGCCGATGCGCTCGGCGTACTTCCCGGCCGCCAGCGCGGCGAGCCGGACGGCCTCGTCGTACTGCGAGGTGTGGACGAGCATGCGGGTCCAGGCGCTGCACGTCTGGCCGGAGTTGGCCATGACGTTGGCGACGCCCACGTTCACGGCCCTGGCGAGGTCGGCGCTCGGCAGGATGACGTTGGCGGACTTGCCGCCGAGTTCGAGGGCGACGCGCTTGACGGCCGCGCCCGCGATCGCGCCGACCCTCCTGCCGACCGCCGTGGAGCCGGTGAACGAGACGAGGTCCACGCCGTCGTGCTCGACGAGCGCCTGGCCCGCGACCGGGCCGAGCCCTGTGACCAGGTTGAACACCCCTGAGGGCAGGCCCGCCTCGTGCACGACCTCGGCGAACAGGCGGGCCGTGAGCGGGGTGTCCTCGGCGGGCTTGAGCACCACGGTGCAGCCCGCCGCGAGGGCCGGGGCGACCTTGGCGACGATCTGGTGGAGCGGGTAGTTCCAGGGGGTGATCGCGCCGACGACGCCCACGGGTTCGAAGTGGACGGTGGAGTTGCCCACCTTCTCCTCGAAGGGGTGGCTGGCCGCGAGTTCCGCGTACGAGCCCGCCACGAGGACCGGCACCCCGGCGTGGACGGCCTCCGCGAACGGCAGCGGGGCGCCCAGTTCGGCGGCGACCGTCCCGGCGATCTCGGCCTTGCGGGCGACGAGGCCGTCGCGGATCGCGGCGAGCCGCGCGGCGCGCTCCGCGGGCGGGGTCGCCCGCCAGCCGGGGAGCGCCTCGCGCGCGGCCCGGACTGCGGCCGCGACGTCCTCGGCGGTGCCCGCGGGGACGTGGGCGATGACCTGCTCGTCGGCCGGGTTCACCACCGGGGTGGTGTCCTGGGTGGCGGCGGGGCGCCACTGCCCCGCGATGTACATGCCGGTGTGGGGCTTCATGGAGTCAAACTAGCGCCGATAGTTTTCTGCCGCCAGAGGCCCCCTCCGGCTCCTCCACCCCGGGCCCGGGCGGCCGGAGCGGAACGGCCCGCTCCCCCGCCACACCGCGTTGACCTGGAGTTTTGCGCTTATTGCTCACACGTCAACATCTTGTTAACGCGGGAAAGCGGGTCCTACGGTCATCCGAACCGCCAGACCTGGTGGCAGTTCGATGGTGAACGATAGGTAGCTCCCATGCTGACAATCCTCGGATTCGTCATGATCGCCACCTTCCTGGTGCTGATCATGATGAAGAAGATGTCGCCCATCGCGGCACTGGTGCTCATCCCCGCGCTGTTCTGCGTCTTCGTGGGCAAGGCCGCCCACCTCGGCGACTACGTCCTCGACGGCGTGGGCAACCTCGCGCCCACGGCCGCGATGCTCATGTTCGCCATCGTGTACTTCGGCGTCATGATCGACGTCGGCCTCTTCGACCCGATCGTCCGGGGCATCCTGCGGTTCTGCAAGGCGGACCCGATGCGGATCGTCGTCGGCACCGCCGTGCTCGCCGCGATCGTCTCGCTCGACGGCGACGGCTCCACCACGTTCATGATCACCGTGTCGGCGATGTACCCGCTGTACAAGCGCCTGAAGATGAGCCTCGTCGTCATGACGGGCGTCGCGGCCACCGCCAACGGCGTGATGAACACGCTGCCTTGGGGCGGCCCCACGGCCCGCGCGGCCACCGCCCTCAAGGTCGACGCCAGCGACATCTTCGTGCCGATGATCCCCGCGCTCGCGGTCGGCCTCGTCGCCGTCTTCGTCCTCGCGTACGCCCTCGGCCTGCGCGAGCGCAAGCGCCTCGGGGTGCTCTCGCTCGACGAGGTCCTGGAGAGCGGGGCGGTCGCGGGCGAGCCGGTGCTGGTGGGCGGGGGCGGGGCCGAGCGGGTCAGCTTCGTGAAGGACGGCGGCTCCGCCACGGGCGGCTCCCTGGCGGGCTCCTCTGTGGACTCCTCCGAGGGCTCTACGACGGGCCCCACGGCAGGCTCCCCTTCGGGCTCCACGGCAGGCGGCTCCTCCGCGGACGGCACCTCCGCCGACGGCACCTCCGCGGATGGCCCCGACGACGACGGCTTCCAGGGCCTCGACCCGAACCGCCCCACCCTGCGGCCCAAGCTCTACTGGTTCAACGCGGGCCTGACCGCCCTCCTGCTCACCGCCATGATCATGGAGTGGCTGCCGATCCCGGTCCTGTTCCTGCTCGGCGCGGCCCTGGCCCTCACCGTCAACTTCCCGCACATGCCCGACCAGAAGGCCCGCGTCGCCGCGCACGCCGAGAACGTCCTCAACGTCACCGGCATGGTCTTCGCCGCCGCCGTCTTCACCGGCGTGCTCACCGGCACCGGCATGGTCGACCACATGGCCGACTGGCTCGTGAACGCCATCCCCGACGGCATGGGCGGCCAGATGGGCCTGGTCACCGGTCTGCTCTCGATCCCCCTCACGTACTTCATGTCGAACGACGGCTTCTACTTCGGCGTCCTGCCGGTCCTCGCCGAGGCGGGCAACGCGCACGGCGTCTCCACCATCGAGATCGCCCGCGCCTCCATCGCGGGGCAGGCCCTGCACATGTCGAGCCCGCTGGTGCCCGCCGTGTACGTCCTCGTCGGCATGGCCAAGGTCGAGTTCGGCGACCACACCCGGTTCACGGTGAAGTGGGCGGTCCTCACCTCGCTCGTGGTCCTTGGGTCCGGGATCCTGTTCGGCATCATCTGAGTCCTGATGCTGCGGATACGCCGTTCCCGCGGGGCCGGGGAGAAGGGCACGCGGCGGCGCGGGGACAGGGGCTGGCTGCTGCGGCTCGTCATCTCCTTCAGCTGTGCGCAGGCCGCGGTCTCGATGGCGCGGCCCGCCGTCTCCTACCGGGCCCTCGCGCTGGGCGCCGACGAGCGGGCCGTCGGTGTGATCGCGGGCGGGTACGCGCTGCTCCCGCTGTTCGTGGCGGTGCCGCTCGGCCGCCGTACCGACCACGGCCGGTGCGCGCCGCTGCTGCTCCTCGGCGTCGCGCTGATCGCGGGCGGCTGCGCGCTCGGCGGCACCTCGGGGTCGCTCGGCGCCCTCGCCGCGTGGAGCGGGGTGATGGGCCTCGGCCACCTCTGCTTCGTCATCGGCGCGCAGTCCATCGTCGCCCGCCGGTCGGCTCCCGCCGAACGGGACCGGAACTTCGGGCACTTCACCATCGGCGCCTCCCTCGGCCAGCTCGTCGGCCCGCTGGCGGCCGGTGCGCTGATCGGCGGCGACACGGGCCGCACGAGCGCCCTCGCCCTGGTGGTGGCGGCGGGCGTCGCGGCGGTGTCCTGTACGTCGCTGTGGCGCCTGGAGCAGCCTCGGGGCGGGGCCGAGGCGTGCGCGGGCGAGGTCGGGGCGTCTGCGGGCGGGGCCTCCCCGGAGCCGGGGGCCGGTGCGTCCGCGGGGCCCAAGGTTTCCGTGCTGCGCATCCTGGGCGCCCGTGGCGTGCCCGCGGGGATGTTCATCAGCCTCGCCGTGCTGTCCGCCACCGACATCCTCACCGCGTATCTGCCCGTCATCGGTGAGGACCGGGGCATCGCGCCCGCGACCGTCGGCATCCTGCTCGGCCTGCGCGCGGGCGCGACGATCGCCTGCCGCCTCGTGATGACGCCCCTCATCCGGCTGCTCGGCCGCCGTGCGCTGATCGTGGGCACCTGCGCCGCCGCCGGACTCCTGTGCGCCGGGGTCGCGTTGCCGCTGCCCGTCTGGGCGCTCGGGGTGGTCCTGACGCTGCTCGGGTTCTGCCTCGGCGTCGGCCAGCCCCTGTCGATGACGACCGTGGTCCAGGCGGCGCCCGCCGGGGCCCGCTCCACCGCCCTCGCCCTGCGGCTCACCGGGAACCGGCTCGGCCAGGTCGCCGCACCGGCCGGGGCGGGCCTCATCGCCGGGGCGGCGGGGGCGGCGGCTCCCTTCGTCACGCTGGGGATCCTGCTGTGCGTGGCCGCGGGGGCGGCGGGACGCACGGAGTGTCGGGCCCCGCGGCCCTGAGCGCCTCGTTGGATGTGCCGCTCCGCGATGTCGGGCGTCCGCGGGTTCGTCGTGGTTGAGCGCGCAGTTCCCCGCGCCCCTTCGGGGCGCTCCCCCGGGCCCACCGAAATCACCGCGCGAGCGGAGTGACCCTCACCGCGAAGCCGTTCAGTACCGCCGTGCCGGAGAGCGGGTCGAGGAGGCTGCCGTCGAGGAGCTGGTTCACGTTGGCGCCGGGGTCGGCGGCGGCGACGGTCAGGCGGGTGCCGGGCCGGTCGTGGCCCCAGCCGTGCGGCAGGCTCACCACCCCGGGGCGCATCGCGTCCGTGACCTCCACCAGGGCCTCGATCTCTCCGCCCGCGGCCGACACGCGCGCGGGGCGGCCGTCCGCCAGGCCGAGCCGGGCCGCGTCCCTCGGGTGGACGTGCAGGGTGCAGCGGTTGGAGCCGCCGGTGAGGGCGGGGACGTTGTGCATCCAGCTGTTGTTGGAGCGCAGATGGCGGCGGCCGACGAGGACGAGCTCGGCGGGCGTCTCGCGCAGCGCGCGGGCAAGCCGCGGCAGGTCGGCGGCGATCGGGCCGGGCAGCAGCTCGATCCGCCCGCTGCGGGTCCTGAGGACCTCCGGGACGCGCGGGGCGAGCGGCCCGAGGTCGATGCCGTGCGGATGGTCGAGGAGGCGGGCCAGGCTCAGCCCGTCCGGCTCCGCGCCGAAGCCGTCGCCGTACGGGCCGAGGCGCAGCATCAGGTCAAGGCGCCGCTCGGGGCCGCTCTCCCCCGTGAGCCGGGCGGCGAGGTCCGCGGGGTCGCGGCCGTGCACGCGCGTGTGCGGGGCGGCGACGGCCTCGGCGAGGGTGCGCTCGATGACCAGGGCGTCGACGGCGGCGGGGTCGGTGCCGTGCCCGCCGGTCGCGGCGAGGACAAGGCGCGCGAGGATCTCGGTCTCCGGCATCCGGCCCGCCTCCAGGGGCACGGCGGCGCGGGTGTAGCGGACCTGGTTGCGCACGGCCAGGGCGTTGAAGGCGAAGGGGAAGTGGGCGCTCTGGGCGGGCGGTGGCGGCGGAAGCACGACGTGGGCGTGGCGCGCGGTCTCGTTCAGGTACGGGTCGACGCTCACCATGAAGTCCAGGGACGCCAGGGCCTTGTCGAGGCGGTCGCCGTCGGGCGCGGACAGGACGGGGTTGGCGGCGATGGCGATGACGGCGCGGACGGGGCTCTCGCCCAGGCCGCTGTCCGGGACGCGGGGCTGGGTGTCGATCTCCTCGGCGAGCGCGGCGACGGGCAGTTCGCCCTTGGCCTCGGGGTGTCCGCTCACGCGGCTGCGCCAGCGGCCGAGCGCGAAGCCCCGGCCGGGCCCGGCGGGGCGCGGTGCCCTGCCGGTGGCGGAGAGCGGGAACAGGACCCCGCCGGGCCGGTCGAGGTTGCCGGTCAGGACGTTCAGGACGTCGACGAGCCAGCAGGTCAGCGTCCCGTGGGCGACGGTGCTCGCGCCGACCCTGCCGTACACGGCGGCGGTGGGCGCCGCGGCCAGTTCGTGGGCGAGGGTCCGGATGGTGGCGGCGGGCACGTCACAGGCCGTGGTGACGGCCTCCGGGGTGAAGTCCCGTACGGCGTCGGCTAGTTCGTCGATCCCCGTGACGTGGTCCGCGAGCGCGCCGAGGCGGGTGAGGCCGTCGGCGAACAGGACCTGCGCCACCGCCGCGAGCAGCAGCGCGTCCGTGCCGGGCCGGATCGCCAGGTGCCGGTCGGCGAGCCGGGCGGTGCGGGTGCGGCGCGGGTCGACGACGGTGAGCAGGCCGCCCCGGGCGCGCAGCGCCTTGAGCCTGCCGGGGAAGTCGGGCGCGGTGCACAGGCTGCCGTTGGATTCCAGGGGGTTGGCGCCGAGGACGAGCAGGTGGTCGGTGCGGTCCAGGTCCGGTACGGGGATCGCCAGCGGGTCGCCGAACAGGAGGCCGCAGGAGACGTGCTTGGGCATCTGGTCGACGGTGCTCGCGGTGAACAGGCTGCGGGTGCCGAGGGCGCCGAGCAGCACGGGCGGGTACAGGGCGCCCGCCATGGTGTGCACGTTCGGGTTGCCGAGCACGACGCCCACCGCGTGCGGTCCGTACCGCTCGACGACGGGGCGCAGGCCCGCGGCGACGGCGGCGAAGGCCTCGTCCCAGCTCGCCTCCGCGAGGCGCCCGCCGGTGCGGACGAGGGGTCGCCGCAGCCGGTCGGGGTCGGCGTCGGACGCGCCGAGTGAGGCGCCCTTGGGGCAGATGAAGCCGCGGCTGAAGACGTCGGCGCGGTCGCCGCGCGCGCCGGTCACGCGCGTGCCCTCGACGGTGAGCGTGAGGCCGCAGGTGGCTTCGCAGAGCGGGCAGATGCGCGGGGCGGTGCGGGTCATGGGCCCTCCCGGGGCGGGGCGCGGAGGCGCGGTGCACCCTCAGCATACCGACCAGTACGTATGGCGCCAGGGTTCAGCCGAGCGCCCGCTCGACGTACGCGTACAGCAGGGTCCGCGTCTCGGCGACGAGCTCCGGGTCGCCCAACGGGTCGGCGCGGAAGGCGAGTTGGAGCAGGGCGTCGACGGCCTCGACGCTGACGAGCATGGCGCGGCGGAGCCGGGCGTCCAGCGGGCGGCCGAGGTGTCCGGCGAGGAGCCGGGCCACGCGGTCGGCGACGGTCTCGTTGGCGTCGGGCATCGCCTCGGGCGCCGACGGAATGCCGAAGTCGACCCGCCCGAAGCCGGGCACGGTGCGCTTCATCAGCAGATACTCGTCGAAGGCGGCCTCGACGGCGCCGCGCAGATCACCGCGGGGCACCGCCGTCATGCGCGCCGCGACCCGGCGGGCGTAGGCGTCGAGGTTGCGGTGGGCGAGGGCGTCGGCCAGGGCGCGCTTGTTGTCGAAGAAGCGGTAGACCGAGCCGATGGGCACGCCCGCGCGGACCGCGACCGCCCGGGTGGTCAGCCCCTCGTAGCCGACCTCGTCGAGGAGGGCGGCGCACGCGTCGAGGATCCGGCCCAGGCGCTCCGCGCTGCGGCGCTGCACGGGGCTGCGGCGCAGGGCGGCGGCGGGGTTCGGGTCACGCGGACCGGAGGAGTCACGCACTCCGGGAGGGTAGAGCACCGTTCACATTTCACGGATCCCTCTTGCGCGGGGAAATGACGAATCCTACGGTGTTCCATAGGAATCGTTGGCGAGGACGCCGGCGTCGGCCCGTCGTGGGCCAGGGAGCCGAGGGAGCTGTCATGAGCGGGGACCAGCCGAAGGACGACAGGGGCAACGCGCGCAAGCTCGCGGAGGGGCTCACCTACCTCTCCGGCTTCGGCAACGAGCACAGCTCGGAGGCCGTCCCCGGCGCCCTGCCGATCGGCCGCAACTCACCCCAGCGCGCCCCCCTCGGCCTGTACGCGGAGCAGCTGAGCGGCACCGCGTTCACCGAGCCTCGCGCCCACAACCGCCGCTCGTGGCTGTACCGGGTGCGCCCCTCGGCCGCCCACCCGTCGTTCACCCGGACCGACAACGGCGCGATCCGCACGGCCCCCTTCACCGAGACCGTGCCCGACCCCAACCGCCTGCGCTGGGACCCGCTGCCGGAGCCCGCCCCCGGCACCGACTGGCTGGCGGGCCTGTGGACCCTCGGCGGCAACGGCGACGCGACCCAGCGCACGGGCATGGCGGTGCACCTCTACCACGCCAACGCCTCCATGGACCGGGTCTTCAGCGACGCCGACGGCGAGCTCCTGATCGTCCCCGAGCACGGCGGCCTGCTCCTGCGCACCGAACTGGGCCTGCTGCACGCCGAGCCCGGTCACGTCGCCCTGATCCCGCGCGGCGTCCGCTTCCGCGTCGAGCTGCTCCACGAGAGCGCCCGCGGGTACGTCTGCGAGAACTACGGCGCGGCCTTCCAGCTCCCCGACCTCGGCCCGATCGGCGCCAACGGCCTCGCGAACGCCCGGGACTTCAAGGCCCCGGTGGCGGCGTACGAGGAGGTGGAGGGCCCCGTCGAGGTCGTCAACAAGTTCTGCGGCAACCTCTGGACGGCGACGTACGACCACTCCCCGCTCGACGTGGTCGCCTGGCACGGCAACCACGTGCCGTACGTGTACGACCTGCGCCGCTTCAACGTCATCGGCACCATCTCCTACGACCACCCCGACCCGTCGATCTTCACGGTGCTCACCTCGCCCTCGGACACCCCGGGCCTCGCGGGCGTCGACTTCGTGGTCTTCGCGCCGCGCTGGCTGGTCGGCGAGGACACGTTCCGGCCGCCGTACTTCCACCGGAACGTGATGAGCGAGTACATGGGCCTGATCGAGGGCGCGTACGACGCCAAGACCGCCGGAAAGGGGGGCTTCGTGCCGGGCGGCGGCTCGCTGCACAACATGATGTCGGCGCACGGCCCCGACCGGGAGACCTTCGAGAAGGCCAGCGCCGTGGAGCTGAGGCCGCAGAAGATCGACGACGGCCTCGCGTTCATGTTCGAGACCCGCTGGCCGGTGACCGCCACCGAGCAGGCGGCTTCGGCGGACCACCTGCAGCGGAGGTACGACGACGTGTGGCAGGGTCTGGAGCGTCATTTCCGGCCGTAGCACCACCACTTCCGGCCGCTGTCCGCGTCGTCTCGGAAGTACGGAGTTCCCTGTGACCGCTTTCGCCCCGGACTCGATCGTCCTGAACCGAAAGCTGCCGCTGTGGTATCAGGTCTCGCAGTCGCTGCGCGCCTCGATACTCGGCCGGGCGCCGGACGCCCCGCTGCGCCTGCCCACCGAGGAGCAGCTGGCGGGGCACTACGGCGTCAGCGTGCTCACCATGCGCCAGGCCCTCAAGGAGCTGGAGGACGAGGGCCTGATCAGCAGGCACCGGCGGCGCGGCACGTTCATCGAGCCGGACGTGCGGCGCGGCTCGCCGGTGCGCCTGCTCGGCTCGGTCGACGCCATCGTGGCGCAGCAGTCCGGCATGGACACCAAGCTCCTGTCCCACGGCCGGGAGCAGGTGCCCACCGACGTCGCCGAGCACTTCCCCGGGCTCGCCGAGGTCGCCACGTACCACCGGCTGCGCAGCGACGCCAGGACCGGCGAGCCGACCAACCACGCGCGCAACCACGTACGTCCCGACCTCGCCGAGCGCATCGACCCGACCGACCTGGAGCGCTGGCCGATGACGAAGGTCCTGCGCGACGTGGTGGGCGTGGCGATCTCGCGCATCACCGACACCGTGGAGGCCCGGCTCGCCGACCCGGAGACGGCCCGGCTGCTCCAAGTGCCGCTGCTCAGCCCGATCCTGCACTACACGGGCATCACCTACGACACCGAGGGCCGGGCCCTTGACGTGGCCCGGATCCAGTACCGGGGCGACCGCTTCTCGTTCACCGTCACGCTCGACGCGACCTGATGGCCGCCTCCCGGCGCGTCGTACGATGCCGGGCGTGACGTACGACGACGCGCCGCCGCTCGCCGATCTCATGCCGTGGTCCGTCGCGCCGCTCCGGCCGGGGCGCGGGTGGCCGATGGCGCCCGACGCCGCGTCCCTCAGGGCCCGTTGGGACGCCTTCGTCCGCGCCGACGCGGCCGGGCGCGAGGCGCTGTTCGGGCCGACCCGGGCACGCACCCTGCACACCTCGGTCGCGCAGCTGCCCGGGTGCGGCGGCGGCACGGGGCGCCTCGCCCGTGAGGACGGGCCCTGCGCCGAACCCGTCCGGGTGGTGCACGGGCCCTTCGACGAGCAGTGGCTGATACCCGACCACCGCCTCCTCGACGCGGCCCGCCCCGAGCTGTGGCGGGTGGCCGGTGCCGAGCAGCTCTTCCTCACCGAGCAGGGGTACGTGCCCGACCCGGACGCCGGACCCGCGGTGCTCGCCTCCGCGGTGCTGCCGGACGGGCGCTCCCCCGCCGGGCGGCCCGGCCGCATCCGCCCGCTCTACCGACGTCCTGGTGGCACCGAAACGAACGTTCTATCCGGTCTGTTGGAACACCTCTCCCGGCTGTACGGCACGGGTGTCGCCCCGGAGGACTTCCTGGCCTGGACCCTGGTCGCCGCGCGGGCCACGCCCGCGGGCCCCGTCGTGCCGCTCACGTCCGCCGCGGACGCCTGGGCGCGGGGCGTGGAGCTGGGGCGGCGCGCGCTCTGGCTCCAGCTGCGCGGGGCCGCGGGAGAGCGGCCGAAACTGCCCGGCGGGCGGCGGCCGTACGTGCGGGCGCCGCTGCCCGCACACCCCTCCGGGCTCGCCTACGACGCCGAGGACGAGGCCCTGCGGATCGGCGAGGGCGGGCTCATCTCGCCCGTGCCCGCGGGCGCGTGGGACTTCCGGGTCAGCGGGGTGCGGGTCATCGAGCTGTGGTTCGAGCGGCGTGCGGCCCCGGCGGAGCCCGGCACCCTGGAGGCCGTCCGGCCCTCGGCGTGGCCCCAGGCCTGGACCTCCCAGCTCCTGGAGCTGATCACGGTCCTCGCCCTCCTCGCGGAGCTTCCCGCCCTCCCGGAGCCCTCCCCCGCCGACGCGCTCACGGTCGCCGACCTGCACGCGGCGGGCGTCCTGCCCGTCCCGGCGGCGGCCCGGCGCCCGGCCTCGGTCCTCGACCACCACGAGGAGGGGCCGGAGGGGCAGTTCGCCCTGCTCTGAGGCTGGTCCTGTAGGGGTCGGGCGTGGGGCGGACCCAGTCACCCGACAGAGGCGGCCCCTGCCCGCTCCCACCTAGCGTCGAGAGCGTCATCGCCCGCCCCCACCGCCCGGGAGGAACCACCCATGCACGCCATCCGACTGCACGCCTTCGGCGGCCCCGAGGAACTGCGGTTCGAAGAGGTCGGCGACCCCGAGCCGGGGCCCGGCCAGGTCCGGATCGCCGTACGGGCGGCGGGAGTCCACCTGCTCGACACGGCCCTTCAGCGCGGCGCGGGCGACGAGCTGCCGTTCCCGCTGCCCGACCTGCCCCTGACGCCCGGGCGCGAGGTGGCCGGGGTCATCGACCGGCTCGGCGACGGCGTGGCCGACGCGTGGCTCGGGCGCCGCGTCGTCACGCATCTCGGCCTGGTCAACGCCGGCTACGCCGAGCTGGCCGTGCGCGAGACGGAGGCGCTGTTCCCGCTGCCGGACTCGGTGTCGTAC
Source organism: Streptomyces sp. NPDC053474 (assembly GCF_044544845.1). Lineage (NCBI taxonomy): Bacteria > Bacillati > Actinomycetota > Actinomycetes > Kitasatosporales > Streptomycetaceae > Streptomyces > Streptomyces sp. NPDC053474. The sequence goes on along the minus strand of NZ_JBITXV010000019.1, from coordinate 120,857 downwards.
GAGGCCGCGATCGCGATGGTCGGCACCGGCCGGATGGCGCTCGGCGTCCTGGAGGTGGCCGCGCCCGCGGCCGACGACGTGGTCCTGGTGACCGCGGCGGCGGGCGGCATCGGCACGCTGCTCGTGCAGGCGGCGCGGAACCTCGGCGCGACCGTGGTGGGCGCGGCGGGCGGCCCGGACAAGGCCGCCCGCGTCCGGGCCCTCGGCGCGGACGTCGCCGTCGACTACGACCGCCCGGACTGGGCGGAGGAGGTGCGCGCCGCGCTCGGCGGCCGGGAGGTCGACGTCGTCTTCGACAGCGTCGGCGGGGCCGCGGGCCGGGCGGCGTTCGACCTCCTGGGCTACGGCGGGCAGTTCGTGCTGTACGGCTGGTCGGCGGGGGCGCCGACGGAGTTCACCTCCCAGGACCTGCACGCGCGCCTGATCACGGCGACGTACGCGCTCGGCCCGCGCGTCCTGCGGGTGCCCGGGGGCCTGCGCGCGCTCCAGGAGCGCGCCCTCGCCGAGGCCGCGAGCGGCACCCTCGTACCGACCGTCACGACGTTCCCACTACGTGACGCGGCCGCCGCGCACACGGCGCTGCTCGGCCGCGCCACGGTCGGCAAGGTCGTCCTGCTGACGCCCTGAAGGGGCGCGGGGCTGTGTTGATATGCGGCTCCGCCGCGGAGAGGGGAGTCATCGGTGCCCGCCGCGTGCCGGGAGTGACGGCGGGAGAGGAGGAAGCGCGGGCGCCCCAGGGCGAGACCGGAGGCACCCGCGCCCGAGGTCAGTGGCCGCCGAAAAGCGAGCGGCGCAGTCTGCGCAGCGGTGCGAACAGCGAGACACGGCGCACCTGCGCGCGCTTGCCGCCCCGGTCGTGCGCGGCGCCACGCGAGGTGAGCTCACGCATCAGCAGGGTCGCCTCGGCCGCCTCACGCTGCGGAATGGCAGGGCCACCCAGCACCGAGAGATGGCGGTCGAGACGCGAACTGCTCGCGCCGCTCCCACATGTGATCGCAGGGACCCTCGCCCTGCTGCGCACTGTTATCTGTTCCATGTCACTCCCCACCCGTACGAGGGCACCCGGCCCAGGGCAGGTTAACCCTATCGCCCCACCATGACACTCGTGTATCCCGGTGGCGGGATTCACCTTCTCCACAAGGACGTTGACGGTTACTCTCCGAATCCAACTGATTCCAGGGTGAGTTGGACGAGAGGCCTACTGGTGGGCCGCGCGGAGCCGCCGTCGGGTTCGATGGTGACAGCGAGTGATTTCGCTCGCGTGCTGAGATCCTTCGCGACCACCGGCGTTTCGCCATCGAGCAGCCCGAGCGAACGGGGCGCGGCCCCGGCGCGCATCACCCACAGTTGATGCGCGCGCCCGTCCGGAGGCCGCCCGAGGCCCCTGACGCTCACCACGGCCCGCCGCTCCGCATGGGACGCGACCACGCCGATGCCCCGCCCCCGGGCGTCCCGTCCGGTGCTCGCGCGGGCGTCGGGCGCGGCCAGGACGTGGGCGATCTCACGTGCGGCCGCCCGCTCGTCGGACAGCTCGCCGTCGGTGCGGACCAGCGCGAGGGCGAGGAGACCGACAGCCACGAGGGCGAGCACCACGCCGGACACGGCCAGCGCGAGCGGAGCCCGGCCACGAACACGGCGCTCCGGCACCACCAAGGGCGCGGCGTCCCGCCCGGCGGGCTCCTGGGCCGTGGTGCGCACGGCGGCGAGGATGCGCTCCCGCAGGTCCTCGGGGGCGGGGACGGAGGCCGCGCGCGCCAGGCGCACGGTGTCGGCGGCGAGCGCGCGCACCTCCCGCGTGCATCGGTCGCAGGCGGCCAGATGCTCCTCGAAGCGGCGCGTCTCGTCCGGGTCGAGGGCGTCGAGCGCGTACGGCACGGCCAGGGAGTGCAGGGAGCGCAGCGGGCCGCCCGGCCAGAGGCCGCCCGCGTACCGGCGCAGGCGGCTCAGCGGTCCGGGTTCCGCAGGGCTCATGCGGCGGCGCCCAGGCAGTCGCGCAGGCGCAGCAGGCCGTCCCGCATGCGGGTCTTGACGGTGCCGAGCGGCACGGACAGGCGCCGCGCCACCTCCCGGTAGGTGTAGCCGTCGTAGTAGGCGAGGGTGAGCGCCTGGTGCTGGAGGTCGGTCAGGCGCTCCAGGCAGCGGCGCACCCACTCGCGCTCCAGGCTGCCCTCCACCGCCTCGGCGACCTGGTCGAAGGCCGGGCCCTCGCCGCGGTGGGCCAGGCGCCGCTCGCGGTCACCGGCCGCGCGGGCGCTGCGCACCCGGTCGACGGCCCTGCGGTGGGCGAGCGTCAGGATCCACGACAGGGCCGTGCCGCGCGCCGGGTCGAAGCGGGCCGCCGTGCGCCACAGTTCGAGCAGCACCTCCTGGGCCACCTCCTCGGACTGCGCCGGATCGCGCAGGACACGCCGCACCAGGCCGTAGACCGGCCCGGACACCAGCGCGTACAGCTCCTCGAAGGCCTGGTGGTCGCCGTCGGCCACCCGTGGCAGCAGTGCGTCCGCGTCCACAGCCGTCCCCCCACTCTCCCGGCATCCCGGGCGCTCAATTCTGGACTCGGCGGAGATTCGGGGCGAGCCCCCGGACCGGATTGGCGCGGCGCCGCGGAATTCACCGGCCGCGGGCCAATCCACCGCCGCCCCCGCGCCGAATGGCATGCGTCAGGCGGGCCGTGCGGTCAGCGCGCGGCCCCTACCGCCGAACTGAGGACGGACGCGATGACAGCAGTCGTCACACGCCGCGCGCGGCGCCGCGGGATCCGTGGCGTCGCCGCGCTGGTCTGCGGGGCACTGGCCACCGGGGGGCTCGCCGCCGCCGGGGTCAGCACGCTTCGACCGGAGGCCGCGCGCGCCTCCAGCCACCGGGAGGCCCCGCTGATCTCGGGGCAGCCGCAGTACGACAACACCGACGTGTACGCCTTCGTCAGCCCCGACAAGCCCGACACGACGACCCTCGTCGCGAACTGGCTGCCGTTCGAGGAGCCGGCGGGCGGGCCGAACTTCTACCCGTTCCCCGAGGACGCCCAGTACGACGTGCACATCGACAGCGACGGCGACGCGCAGGGCGACCTGCTCTACCGCTGGACCTTCGACACGCGCACCAGGAACGGCGACACCTTCCTCTACAACACCGGTGAGGTCACGAGCCTGGACGACCCGGACCTGAACGTGACGCAGACGTACGACATCGACCTGCTGCGGCTGAAGGACCAGGAGGTCGTGTCCACCAAGAAGATCGCCGACGACCTGCCGATCGCGCCCTCGCACGTGGGCAAGGCGTCCATGCCCGACTACGGCAAGCTGCGCGACCAGGCCGTGCGCAAGCTCCCCGGCGGCACCACCTCCTTCGTGGGGCAGGCCGACGACCCCTTCTTCCTGGACCTCAGGGTCTTCGACCTGGTGTACGGCAAGGACCTGTCGGAGGTCGGCCGGGACACGGTCGCCGGGTACAACGTGAACTCGGTGGCGCTCCAGGTGCCGAGCGCCGAGATACGGCAGTCCAAGGACCAGCCGACCGTCGGCATCTGGTCGACGACCCAGCGCAGGAACGCGGCGGGCAAGTGGACCCAGGTGTCCCGGCTCGGCTCGCCCCTGGTGAACGAGGTCGTCGTCCCGATGAAGGACAAGGACAGGTTCAACGCCTCCGCGCCGTGGAACGACGCGCGGTTCCTGCCGTACGTCCAGAAGCCGGAGCTGCCGCGGATCATCGAGAAGCTCTACAAGATCAAGGCGCCCAAGGAGCCCCGCAAGGACCTGGTCTCGGTGTTCCTCACCGGCGTGAAGGACCTCAACCAGCCGCCGAACGTACGGCCCGCCGAGGCGCTGCGCCTGAACACCTCGGTCAAGCCCGCCGAGACGCCCAAGCGGCTCGGTGTCCTCGACGGCGACAACGCGGGCTATCCGAACGGGCGGCGCCTGAGCGACGACGTCCTGGACATCTCGCTCCAGGTCGTCGAGGGCGAACTCGTCGGCCAGAAGAACGACTTGGGCGACGCGGTCGACACCAACGACAAGGCCTTCGGGCGCTCCTTCCCCTATCTGGCGCTGCCCACGGCCGGGTCGCGGGGGCCGGTGGCGGGCAAGGACGGCACCAGCGCGCGCAACGCCCTCAGCGGTGGCGCGCCGCCCGTGGGCTCCGGCTCGTCCGGCTCCACCGACACCGTGCTGATCGCGTCCGCGGGCGTGGGCGGCGCCGGGGTGCTGCTCGTCGGCGCCGGTCTCCTGTGGTGGCGGCGCACCCGGGCCACGGCCGGAGGTGCCTGAGGTGAACCACGTCTCCGGCCGCGGGCTCCTCGCCGCCGCCGTCCTCGCGGTCGCGCTGACCGGCGGGGCGCTGGCGCTCGGCGGGGTGCCGTCGGACCCGGGCAAGGGGCGGCCGTCAACGGCGGCCGCCCCGCCCGCCGCGCGGGGCGGGGCCCCGGACGCCACCGCGAACCGGCTGCTCGCCGCCGACCTGGACCGCGGGGTGGCCGCGCTGCGGGCGCGGCTGCGCGCCCGGCCCCAGGACGCCCGGTCCTGGGCCGCGCTCGGCACCGCGTACGTCGAGCAGGCCCGGCTCCGCGGCGACCCGTCCCGCTACGCGGAGGCCGAGCGGGCCCTGGACCGCGCGCTCGCGCTGCGCCCCGGCGACGACTCCGCGCTCGCCGGGCAGGCCGCGCTCGCCGCCGCCCGGCACGACTTCGGGGGCGCCCTGCGGTACGCGGAGCGGGCGCTCGCCGTGAACCCCTACAGCGAGGGGGCGCTGGCCTCCCGCGTCGACGCGCTCGTCGAACTCGGGCGCTACGACCGGGCGGCGCGGGCCGTGCGGGAGGCCGACGCGCGCCGCCCCGGCGTCCCCGTCTTCACGCGGTACGCCTACGTACAGGAGCTGCACGGCGACGTGGCCGGTGCCCGGCGCGTGCTGCGCCGGGCCGCGACGGCGGCGCGGTCCCCCGGGGACGTCTCGTACGTCGCCACGGCGCTCGCGCAACTGGCCTGGCGCCAGGGCGAGTACGCCGCGTCCCTGCGCCACTGCGCGGCCGCGCTGCGGGCCGACCCCGGGAACCTGCCCGCCCTGGAGGCGCGGGGGCGGGCCCGGGCGGCGCGGGGCGAGACGGAGGCCGCGATCGCCGATCTGCGCACCGTCGTCTCCCGGCGGCCGCTGCCCGGGACGCTCGTGGCCCTCGGGGAGCTGTACGACGCCCACGGGGAACCGGCGCGCGCCCGCGAGCAGTACCGGCTCATCGACTCCTGGGTGCGGCTCGCCCGCGCGCACGGGGTCAATCCCGACCTCGACACCGCGCTCGCCGCGGCGGACCACGGCGACCGGGCCGAGGCGCTGCGCGCGGCGCGGGACGAGTGGAAGCGGCGGCACACCGTGCACACGGCGGACGCGCTGGCCTGGGCCCTGCACGTCAACGGGCACGACCGGGAGGCCCTGCGGTACGCGCGGCGCGCCACGAGGACGGGGGTGCGGGAGGCCTCCTTCCTGTACCACCGGGGAGCCATCGAGTCCGCCCTGTCACCCGGGGCGGGCCACAAGTGGCTGCGAGCCGCGCTGGACCTGAACCCCGGCTTCTCCCCCCGGGGCGCCGGGGAGGCGCGACGCCTTCTGGGGGTGCACCGGTGACCGCGCCTGCGACCCGCCGCCCCCTCCCCGCCGCTACCGCGGCGGGACTTCCCACCCACCCACCCGAATCGCCCCGGCTGCACAAGGCCTGGCGGTGGGCCCTGCGGAGCCTCGTCGTGCTCGCCGTCCTGCTGGGCGCCGCCGCGCCCGCCCACGCCCACCCCCTCGGCAACTTCACCGTCAACCAGTACGACGGCCTGCTCCTGGCCCCGGGCCGCCTGAGCGTCGAGCACGTGGAGGACCTCGCCGAGATCCCCGCCGCGCAGGCGGAGCCCGCCATCGACCGCGAGGGAAGGGACCGTTGGGCACGGGAGAGGTGCCGCGCGGCGGCCGCGCGGGGCCGGGTGGAGGTGGGCGGGCGGAGCGTCGCCCTGCGCACGGCCGCGGCCACGGCCCGCGTGCGGCCGGGCCAGGCGGGCCTGCCCACCGTCCGGGTCGAGTGCCGCATGACCGCCCCGCTGCCGCCCGGCGCCCTGACGGTCCGCTTCCGCGCCGCGCCCCAGGCCGCCCCGGGCTGGCGGGAGATCACCGCGCGCGGCGACCGCATGGCCCTCAGCGGTTCGAGCGTGCCGCGCACGTCCCGCTCCGAGCGCCTCACCCGCTACCCGCCCGGCGCCTCCCCGCCCGACGCGACAGCCGCCTCGCTGCGGGCCCGCCCCGGCGGCCCCGCCCTCGCCGACGAGCCGCCCACGGCCCCCGGCTCGGCCCTGCCGCGCGCCGCGACCGACGCGCTCACCGGCCTGGTGGCCCGGCACGACCTCACCCCGGCCTTCGCGGCGCTCGCGCTCGGCACCGCCGTGCTGCTCGGCGCCCTGCACGCGCTCGCGCCGGGCCACGGCAAGACCCTGATGGCCGCGACCGCCGCCGCCCGGGGCAGCGCGTCGGCGCGGGACGTGCTGCCCCTCGCCGCGTCCGTGACGCTCACGCACACCCTCGGCGTGGTGGCGCTGGGGCTGCTGGTGGCGGGCGGCTCGGCGGCCGCGCCCTCGGTCGTCGCCTGGCTGGGCGTGGCCAGCGGGGCCCTGGTGACGGGCGCGGGCGCGCTGCTCGTACGGCGGGCCTGGCGCCGCAGGCACCGGCCTACGCACCCCCACGCACACCCGCACCACCACGCGCGCCCCCACCCGCCGCCCACCCTGCGCGGCACCCTCCTGCTCGGCTTCGCCGGTGGCCTCGTGCCCAGCCCCTCCGCCGTCGTGGTGCTGGTGGGCGCGGCCGCCCTGGGCGAGGCCTGGTTCGGCCTCCTGCTCGTCCTCGCGTACGGGGCGGGTCTTGCCGTCACGCTGACGGCGGCCGGGTTCCTCGTCGTACGGCTCGGCGCGGTGGCGGGACGGCGCCTGGCCCACGGCCGCACCCCCGGCCTCGCCCGCCGCTTCGCACCGCTGGGCTCCGCCTGCGTGGTCCTCGCCCTCGGGTGTGGATTGGTGGTCAAGGGGGCTGCAACGGCGCTCGGTTGAGCTACTTTTGTGGAGAATCGCACGGCTGCGAATGGGGGGGGACCGTGACCGGTCAGGCGCGCGTGATCGCGGGGCGTTACCGCCTCCTCTCCCCGCTCGGCGAGGGCGGCATGGGCACGGTGTGGCGGGCCCGGGACGACGTGCTCGGCCGTGAGGTCGCGGTCAAGGAGGTCCGCGCGCCCGCGGGCCTCCCGGCGAGCGAGGTGGAGCGGCTGTACGCGCGCCTGGAGCGCGAGGCCTGGGCCGCCGCCCGCATCCCCCACCGGAACGTGGTCACGGTGTACGACGTGACGCGCGAGGAGGGCCGCCCCTGGATCGTCATGGAGCTGGTGCGCGGCCTGGCCCTGTCGGACGTCCTGGAGGCCGAGGGCCCGATGACGCCGCAGCGGGCCGCGCGCGTGGGCGCGGAGGTCCTCGGCGCCCTGCGGGCCGCCCACGGCGCGGGCGTCCTGCACCGCGACGTGAAGCCGGGCAACGTCCTGCTCGGCAACGACGGCCGCGTCGTCCTCACGGACTTCGGGATCGCGATGGTGGAGGGCAGCTCGGCCCTGACGATGACGGGCGAGGTCGTCGGATCGCCCGAGTTCCTCGCCCCGGAGCGGGCGTTGGGGCAGCGGCCGGGACCCGAGTCCGACCTGTGGTCCCTCGGCGTCCTGCTGTACGCGGCGGTGGAGGGCGTCTCTCCGTTCCGGCAGGACACCCCGCTGAGCACGCTGCGCGCGGTCGTCGACGAGGCGCTGCCGCCGCCGCGCGACGCCGGGCCCCTGGCGCCGGTCATCGAGGGCCTGCTCCGCAAGGACCCCGCCGAGCGCGCCACGGCCGCCGACGCCGAGCGCGATCTGCGCCTGATCGCCGAGGGCCACCCGCCGAGCGGCGGACGGGACGTTCCGTACACGCCGACGGCGGTCGCCCACCAGCCGCCGGTCCCCGTGCCGCCGCCGCCCGGCGGCCACGCGGCCGCGCCCACGGCCACCGCGGGCGCCCCGTACGGCGGTACGACCTCGACGACCACGCCCGAGAGACCCCGCTCGCGGCGCGCGGCCGCGGCCCTCGTCGCGGGCGCCGCCGCGCTGGTGCTCGCCATCGGCGGCCTCACGTACGCACTCGTCAACGACGGCGACGGGAACGGGAACGGCGGGGGCAAAGACGCCGGTAGCAACTCCGGCGCCGACGCGGGCGGCGGCAGCGGGGGCGGCGGCACCGGAGGAAAGGACGGCGGTGGAAGCGGGGGCTCCGACGGCGGCGGCAGCGGCGGTTCGAGCGGGGGCGGCGGCACCAACGGCGGGGGCGGCAAGGGCGGTTCGACGGACGGCGGCTCCACCCACGGCGGGGGCTCGGGCGGCGGCACGGGCGGGGGCACCACCAAGCCCCCGCCCCAGTCCGTGCGCGTCTCCCTCACCGGCCACGGCACGGAGTACGCGGGGGCCTGCCCGCCCGCGCAGGCGGCCTCGTTCACGGCGACGTTCACCGTCGGGCGCGTCCCGGTGACGGTCGAGTACCGCTGGATCACCGCCGAGGGCGAGTCCGACGACCCGGGCTGGAAGTCGCTCTCGTTCCCGGCCGGGGGCGGGAAGACCAAGCAGGTCAACCACACGGAGCAGCCGGGCACCACGAGCGGGACGTACCACAACGAACTCAGCGTCGAGGTCCGCTCGCCCGTGACGGCCACGTCCAATGCCGTGGCGTACTCGGTGACGTGCGAGGAGGAGCCCACGACGGGCGGGGGCTCCTCCTCGTCCTACGGGGCCTTCGCGCCCTGAGGGCGCACCGGCCGCGCCGGGCTCCGGCGCGCGGCGGGCCTCAGGAGGCGTTCCTGCTGAAGACGGGCAGATAGCCGCCGGACTGTCCCGCGGCGGTCGGGTGGTACGACTCGCCGATGTTGGTCCAGACGACGCTGTTCAGCCACGGGGCGCCGGAGCAGATCTCGTGGCCCGCGAACGTGGTGGTGACGTCCCCGAAGGCGAAGCCGTGGTCGGCGGCGCGCTTGGCGACGGCCGCGTTGAGGTAGTCGGCGCCGCCGTTGATGGCGCTCCGCTCGCGCTCGGACAGACCGGCGAGGCAGCTGCCGTCGAGCTTGTAGAAGCGGGGGTAGCCGAGGACGACGACCCGGGCGGACGGCGCCTTGCTCTTGATCGCCGTGTACACGCGGTCGAGCTTGCCGGGCAGGGTCGAGTCGACGTAGGCCTTGGCCTGGTTGACGCGCGCCACGCAGCTGTCCTCGGACTGCAGGACGCAGGTCGTCATGACGTCGCTGAAGCCCGCGTCGTTGCCGCCGACGCTGATCGAGACGAGGCCGGTGCCGGAGTTGAGCGGCCCCAGCTGGTTGGCGAGCACGTCGTCGGTGCGCGCGCCGGAGCAGGCCGTGAAGCTGAACCCGGAGGGCGAGTTGGCGGCGGCCCACAGCGCCGGGAAGGCGCGGGTGCTGCGTTTACAGCCGCCACTGCCGCTGTCGTAGCTGCCGGCCCCGACGCCGGACGAGTAGGAGTCCCCGAGCGCCACATAGGCGGGGGCCGCGCTCCGCGGGGCGCCAGAGTCGGCGTGCGCGGCGCCCACCCCGGTGAGGGTGGCGGCCGCGGCGAGGAGGAGCGACGCTGCATAGGCCGTGAAACGGGACAATCTCATGGTGCCTCCTTGAGCAGGATTTCCGCCTGGACAGTGGTAGCACCGCACCACCGCCGTCGATAGTGTTCATGACAATCAATTCTTCAGTAATTCCCTTGCCCGCTCCGCGAGTTCACCGATCATCCGACGGAGTGACGGCGAACATCTGCGCGCTCCCTGCGCGTCTTGACGAGCCGCCGCCGACTGCGCCACATTGAAGCCCGGCATCCGGCGCGTCGGGGGGCAAAGTCGCCAATGCAGACCATCAGGTTCAAGTCGTCGCACAGGGATCTGAGCCCGTTGCTCACGGGCGCGGCCGTCACGGCCGGGTGCGTCGGGGCGCTGTTCGCGCTGCTCGACCTCTCCTCACCGGTGCGCGGACCCCTGACTCTCTTCTTCCTCGTCGCCGCCCCCGCCGCCGCGCTCGCGCCCTGGCTGCGGGGGCTCGACCCCTGGGGCCGTGTCCTCGCCTCCGTCTCGGCGGCCCTCGTGGTCGACCTGCTGGTCGCCCAGGCCATGCTGGCCCTGCACGTGTGGTCGGTCCGCGGCGGCGTCGCGGCGGTGGCGGGGATCAGTTCGGTCATCTTCCTGTCGGCATTGGCGCGGCGCTAGCGCCCCCGCGCCCCGAGGAGACGGACTTGAAGACGTGGAGATCACCGTCCACCGTCCCGGCGAACTCACCGCGGCGGACCGGGTGGCCTGGACCGCCCTGCAGTCCAAAGCGCATCTGAACGGCTCACCGGGGCTCGCGAACCCCTTCCTCTCCCCCGAGTTCACGCTCGCCGTGGCGCGGGTGCGGCGCGACGTGCGGATCGCGGTCGCCCGGGAGGACGGCGAGCCCGCCGCGTTCTTCCCGTACCAGCGATCCAGAACAGGAGTGGGCCGCGCCGTCGGTCTCGGCGTCTCCGACAGCCAGGGCGTCGTGCACCGGCCGGGCTTCACCTGGGACGCCCGCCGACTGCTGCGCGCCTGCCGCCTGGTGATGTACGAGTACGACCACCTCGTGGACGGCCAGCCCGCGTTCCAGGAGGGGGCCACCGGCTCCTACCCCTCACCCGTCATGGACCTCGACCAGGGCTACGAGGCCTACCTCGACCATCTGCGCACGCATGCGCCGAAGTTCCTGCGCAGCACCCTCGCCAAGGGCCGCAAGCTCGACCGCGTCCACCGCGAGGTGCGCTACGTGCACGACGAGCGCGACCCCGAGGCGCTGCGCACGCTGATGGCCTGGAAGTCCGCGCAGTACCGCAGGACCGGCCGCAGCGACCGCTTCGCCCAGGCCTGGATCACCCAGCTGGTGCACCAGCTCTTCCACACCCGCTCGGAGACCTTCCAGGGGCTGCTCTCCGTGCTCTACGTCGACGGCGCACCCGTCGCCGCGCACTTCGGCCCGCGCACCGAGCGCGTGCTCTCCTGCTGGTTCCCGGCCTACGACCCGGCGTTCGCGAAGTACTCGCCCGGCCTGCTGCTGCATCTGCACATGGCCGAGGCGGCCGCCGCCGACGGCATCGCCCACCTCGATCTCGGGCGTGGCCAGAAACAGTACAAGGACTCCCTGAAGACACGGGAACTCGCCGTGTCCGAGGGGTGGGTGGCGCTGCGCCACCCCATGGCTCTCGGACATCGTGCGCATCGCGCGCCGGTCCGGGCGCTGCGCAACACGGTCGTATCCCGACCGGAATTGTTCGAACCGGCAGACCGCCTGCTCAAGGGCCTGGGAAAGATCCGTTCCCGGCGCCAAAAAGAGTGAGAAGCGCGCAAGAAGCGCCAGGGAACGTCAGAGAAGATCCAGTGAACAGGGCACAGCCAAAGTGTCCTAAGACAACAGTCAATTTATCGAAAACGCGAGACCTCGTTCCAGGTCTTGCCATACGGTCGCAAGCATCAATACCGTCGTACATCCACCCGCAACGGTTCATCGGCAGTCGGTCTAGGGGAGGGCTCAAGACCGCGATGATCCCGGCGCGGGGCGCGGTAGGGGGGTGCCCGTGCCCGGTGACCACAAGTCGTCCGGGTCACGTGCCGCGCAGTCATGCCAGCTCACCCGGGTATGTCCCGGAGCTCACAGCACGGTGTGGGCTCCGCCATGGCCGGACGTGAGAACCCCCTCTTTCGAACCGGATCCACAACCGGACCGCCCGGGGGCGGGCGGTCCACCGGACGAGAGGGACCAAAGACTCATGAGTTCTGTCGTGCGCCCGTTCAATTCGGGCCAAGATCCTTTAATCGACCCGTCGCAGAACGGCTCCACCGCGAAGTCGGCACGGCCGTCGCTGTCCAAAGGCGGATTGCCCGCCATTCCGAGCCAGGCGCAATACCGGCCGGTCTCCTCACATCTGGCGATTGCGCCTCCGGTGAGCGTCGTGATTCCCGCGATGAACGAAGCGGAGAATCTTCCCTATGTGTTCAAGACCCTGCCCGAGTGGATCCATGAAGTCGTGCTCGTGGACGGCAATTCCACGGACGACACGGTCCGCGTCGCGCGCGAGCTGTGGCCGGACGTGAAGGTCGTCCGGCAGCTCGGCAAGGGCAAGGGCGACGCGCTCATCACCGGCTTCGAGGCGTGCACCGGCGACATCATCGTGATGGTCGACGCGGACGGCTCCGCCGACGGCCACGAGATCGTCTCCTACGTCTCCGCGCTCGTCTCCGGCGCCGACTTCGCCAAGGGCTCCCGGTTCGCCAACGGCGGCGGCACGGACGACATGACGCTCATCCGCAAACTCGGCAACTTCGCCCTGTGCGCGGTCGTGAACGCCAAGTTCGGCGCCCGGTACACGGACCTGTGCTACGGCTACAACGCCTTCTGGCGGCACTGCCTCGACAAGATCGAGCTCGACTGCACCGGCTTCGAGGTCGAGACGCTGATGAACATCCGCGTCGTCAAGGCGGGGCTCAAGGTCCAGGAGATCCCGAGCCACGAGTACCTGCGCATCCACGGCGTGAGCAATCTCAGCGCGGTGCGCGACGGCCTGCGGGTGCTCAGGGTGATCCTCACCGAGCGCTCCAACAGGCGCACCCAACGGCGGGTCACACGCACCGCCGCCGTCCCGGCGCGCCAGGGAGAGGCGTCTTGATCACTATCTCGGTGGTCATCTGCGTGTACACCGAGGACCGCTGGGAGGACATCCTCTCGGCGGTCGCCTCGGTCCGGGCCCAGTCCCACGCGGCCCACGAGACCCTGCTCGTGGTCGACCACAACACATCACTGCGAGAACGCCTCGCCAAGGAGTACAAGGAGGCGCCGGACGTGCGGGTGCTCGCGAACGCGGGCCCCCGCGGCCTGTCCGCGGGCCGCAACACCGGCATCGCCGCGTCCCGCGGCGAGGTCATCGCCTTCCTCGACGACGACGCGGTCGCCGAGCGCGACTGGCTGCTGCGCTTCGCCGAGGCGTACGACGACCCGCGGGTGTTCGCCGTCGGCGGCGCCACCCGGCCGGTGTGGGCCTCACGGCGCCGCCCCGCCTGGTTCCCCGAGGAGTTCGACTGGGTCGTCGGATGCATGTACCGGGGCCACCCGACCGGCCGGGTGCGGGTGCGCAACGTGCTCGGCGGCAACGCCTCGTTCCGGCGCACCGCCTTCGAGCTCGCCGGGGGCTTCGCCAGCGGCATCGGCCGCGACGGCGACAAGCGCCCGCTGGGCGGCGAGGAGACGGAGCTGTGCATCCGGCTCACCCGGGCCCGGCCCGACGCCGTGCTGCTCATCGACGACCGCGCGGTCATCCACCACCGGGTGCCCGCGGCCCGCGAGCGGTTCGGCTACTTCCGCTCCCGCGCCTACGCCGAGGGGCTCTCCAAGGCCCTGGTGGCCCGCAGCGTGGGCGCGGACAAGGGCCTGGAGTCCGAGCGCCGCTACACCACGCGGGTGCTGCCCGCCGGGGTCGGGCGGGGGCTGCGCGACGCGGTCCTCGGCCGCCCCGGCGGCGCGGGCCGCGCGGGCGCCATCGTGACAGGCGTGCTGGCGGCGGCCGGTGGGTACGTCGTCGGGAGCGTTCGCGCACGCAGGGCGGGGACGGAGTTCGCCGTCGTGGACGTGACGGAGGGCCCCGAGGAGAGACGCGTGGAGGGAGCGACCGGATGACCCGAAGAGGGATCCCCATATTCATGTACCACTCGGTCGCACAGCTGCCGAACGACGCGACGCACGAGCTCTCCGTGTCGCCGGAGGCGTTCGCGGAGCAGATGGAAGTGCTCCGCGCGCTCGGCTGCACCCCGCTCACCACCGCGCAGCTGGCCCGGCTCTGGCGCCACCCGGGCCGGCCGCTGCCCACCCGGCCCGTCGTCATCACCTTCGACGACGGCTACGAGGGCGTGCACCAGCACGCCCTGCCGGTCCTGACCAAGCAGGGGTTCGGCTCGACGCTGTTCATCGCGACGGGCTGGCTGCGCGGCACGCACAACACCGGCGGTGGCCTCGACACCATGCTCACCTGGGACCAGGTGCGCGAGCTCGCCGACTCCGGCGTGGAGATCGGCGGCCACAGCCACACCCACCCGCAGCTCGACCAGCTCTCGGACGACGCCCTGTGGTTCGAGGTGATCCGCTGCAAGGAGATCCTGGCCGGTGAACTCGGCACCCCGCCCGTGTCGTTCGCCTACCCGTACGGCTACTCCAGCCGCCGGGTGCGGCGCGCGGTGCGCGGGGCCGGCTTCTGCCAGTCGCTCGCCGTGGGGAACACCCTCGCGCGCCGATGTCAGGGCCCGTACGCGCTGCGCCGCGTGACGGTGCGGCGCAGTACGGGCCTGGAGGAGTTCGAGCGGCTCGCCGAGGGCCGTTCGGTCGCCCGGACCTTCGCCAAGGACCGGGTCCTCACCAAGGGTTATGCGATAGTCCGCCGTTGCCAACAAGCCCGCCGGAAGGCAGCTCGCTCCCGTGTCTGACACGACCACCGCACAGGCAGAGGTCACTGGGACCACCAGCAGTACCGGCGGCACACCGTCGTCCGGCGGAAAGGAGAGAAGGTCCCGGAGGGTGCGTCTGCCAGGCGCGGGCGGGGGCAGCCCGCTGTTCCGCAACGCGTACGCGTTGATGCTGAACACCGGCATTTCCGGCGTGCTGGGCCTGGGCTTCTGGCTGGCCGCCGCCCGGTACTACTCGGAGTCGGCGGTCGGCCAGGGCTCGGCGGCCATCGCGGCGATGAAGCTCCTCGCGGGCGTCACCGCCGTGACGCTCACGGGCGCCCTCGCGCGCTTCATCCCGGTGGCGGGCCGCGCCACCGGAAGGCTCATCTTCCGTACGTACACGGGAAGTTCGATCGTCGTCGGCTTCGCCGCGCTGATCTTCCTGAGCACGCTCGACCTGTGGGGGCCCTCCTACCGCTTCCTGCACGGCCCGCTCGCCGGGGTGGGCTTCGTCGCGGCGGTCGTGGCCTGGTGTCTGCTCACCCTCCAGGACGGCGTGCTCACCGGCCTGCGCAGCGCGGTGTGGGTGCCGGTGGGCAACACCGTGTTCTCCGTGGTCAAGCTCGGCCTGCTGATCGTCTTCGCCGCGGCCGTCCCCACGGCCGGGGTGTTCGTCTCGTGGGTGGCCGCCATCGCCCTGTCGGTGGTGCCGCTCGGCTGGCTGGTCTTCCGCCGCCTGGTGCCGCGCCACGTGCGGGCCACCGAGGGCAAGGCGAAGCCGCCCTCGCTGCGCGAGATCGGCCGCTTCCTGGCCGGTGACTACACGGGCTCGCTGTTCTCGCTCGCCGTGGTGTACCTGGTCCCGGTGATCGTCGCCTCGCAGGTCAGCTCCGAGGACAACGCGTACTTCTACATCACCACCACGATCGCGGGCACCACCAACCTCCTCGCGATCAACATGGGCGCCTCGCTGACCGTCGAGGGGGCGCACGACCCGGCGCGGCTCGCCGCGAACACCCGCGCGGCGCTGCGCCGCATGCTGCGGATCATGCTGCCGGTGTGCGCGGTCATCTTCCTGGGCGCGCCCTACATCCTGCACGTGTTCGGGCAGGGCTACTCGGAGGCGGCGACGCCGCTGCTGCGCTGGTTCGCCGTCGGCTCCGCGCTGCGGGTCGTCATGGAGACGTACTTCGCCGTCCTCAGGGCGCAGAGCCGCACCTCCGGCCTCGCCTGGCTGCAGGGCCTGCTGTGCGCGCTCGTCCTCGGTCTGACGCTGGTCCTGCTGCCGCGGATGGGCCTGACGGGCGCGGGCGTCGCGGAGATCTCCAGCCTCGCGGTGATCGTGGCGATCGCCGCGCCCAAGCTGTACGCGATCACGCACCGCGCGGCCCCGGAGGCCGCGCCGGACGGCGACCTCGCGGACCTCGGCACCCCGGACGTCCCGCCGTCACCGGTGGCCCGCACCCAGGGCGCCACCCTCAGGAAGGCCCCCGGGCACCGCCTCGGCCCGGCGTGGGCCTTGCGTGACTCCCTCGACTCGGACACCCTGCAACTGGCGATCCACCGGGCCGACCTGGACCACCAGGAGCGCAGGCCCGACGTGCGGCCCGGCCCGGCGACGCCGGTGTTCGGGACGCGGCCGCGCCCGGGCTCGGGGGACACGGACGGGGGCGGCATGGACGGGCACCGGCCCACGTGGGCCGTGGGGCGGCCGTTCGGCGGCGCGCCGTCGCACGGGACGCCGGTGGAGCGCCCGGGCCCGGGCCGCGCGCCCGGTTCCGCCCCGGGTGCGGCCGCCGTGCCGTCACCGGCGCCCGCCTCGCCCGGTTCACCGGGCATGAAGACACCGACACCCGTCACGGGCGCCCCGGCCACCCGGGGCGCGTCCGGGTCCGCCGCGGCGAAGTCGCCCGCGCCGCCCGCCGGTTCACCGGCGTCCGCCGCCCCCGCTCCCCCGCCGCGGCCCGCCCCGGCCCCGGACCGCACCCCGCTGGTCCTCGCGCTGCTCCTGGCGCTGGCCCTCGGCCTGTACTGGGTGCCCGCGCTCGGGCTCGGCGAGGGCGACCTCGACGCGATGGGCGGGCTCGGCCTCATCTCCGTACTGCCGGCGCCCACGCTGGTCGGGGCGGTGCTCCTGGTGGTCGTGTTCGCCTCGCTGCTGCGCCTCGACCGGCCCCGCACCTGGCTGCTCGCGGCGACGCTCGTGGCCACCGTCGTGTCGCTGCACGCGCTGCCCGCCGTCATCGAGACCGAGCCGCGGTTCGCGACGGCCTGGCAGCACCTGGGATTCATGGAGTTCATCGACCGGACCGGCACGGCGGCGCCCGACCTGGACGCGCGCTGGAGCTGGCCCGGGTTCTTCGCGGGCGCCTCGTTCCTCGCCGAGGCGTGCGGCGTCTCGGACCTGACCGGGCTCATCCGCTGGTGGCCGCTGACCATCCAGCTCCTGTACCTGCCGCCCATGTACCTGCTCACCCGGCACCTGCGGGCGAGCTGGCGGGCCAAGTGGACGGGCCTGTGGCTCTTCGTCCTGAGCGGCTGGGTGGGCCAGGACTACTTCTCCCCGCAGGGCTTCACGTATCTGCTGTACATCGCCTTCGTGGCGATCCTCCTGGTGTGGTTCCGGGCGCCGCGCGTGCTCTGGTCGAAGCGGCGGCCCGGCGAGGCCGAGGTGGAGCCCGCGAACCGGCGGCAGCAGGCGGTGCTGCTCCTGGTCCTCATGGGCCTGTTCGCGGCCACGGTGCCCGCGCACCAGCTGACGCCGTTCGTGATGCTCGGCGTGGTCACGGTCCTCGTGCTCGTGCGCCGCTGTGAGCTGCGGGGCCTGCCGCTGCTCTTCGGCGTCCTGGTGGTGCTCTGGCTGGGCTTCCTCGCGGAGCCGTACTGGTCGGGGCACTTCGACGAGCTGTTCGGCGGCGTGGGCGGGGTCGGCGGCAACGTGTCGTCGTCCGTCTCCGGCCGCATCGAGGGCGGCGACCCCACGCACAAGCTGGTCCTGTACACGCGCGTGGCGCTGGCCGGGAGCGTGCTGGCGCTCGCCTGCTTCGGCTGGCTGCGCAGGCGCCGCCTGAAGTACCGCGAGGTGTCCCTTCTCGTCCTGGCCTTCGTGCCGTTCCTGGGCTTCGGCATGCAGAGCTACGGCGGCGAGATGGCGCTGCGCGTCTTCATGTTCGCGCTGCCGGGCGCGGCCCTGCTCGGCGGGCTGGCGCTGTTCCCGCGCACCGGGGCCACCGCCAAGGAGCGGGACCGGGACCGGGTGAGCCTCGCGCCGTACGCCGCGCTGCTCGCGGGGCTCGTCCTGGTGGGCGGCTTCCTGGTGGCCCGCTGGGGCAACGAGCCCTTCGAGCGCGTCCGCACGGGCGAGGTCGCCGCGATGGAGTACGTGTACGCGCACGACGACCCGACGGTGCGGCTGCTGTGGATGAGCAACGACACCGTCACCAACGTGACGCCCGCGATCCCCTGGGGCGAGCGGGACCCGGAGAAGGTCGAGTACCTGCCCACGCTCGCGCCGCCCGACCCGCGCCTGGTGTCGGGCCTGGTGAAGGCGCTCAAGGACGCGGGGCCCAACTCGTATCTGATGGTCAACCGCGGCCAGACGGTGTACCTCCAGATGGACTCGGGCTATCCGGAGCACTGGGACACCCGGCTGGTGCGGAACCTGGACAGGCGCGCGGATCTGAAGAAGGTCCTCAGCAACGCCGACGCGACGCTGTACACGCTGCGCGAGCAGCCGAAGGGCGCGGTGCCGAAGGCGGATCCGGGCGCGGTCGGCCCCAAGGTGACGTGGACGCCGTGGTCGGTGGTCGGCGGCCTCGCGGTGGTGGCGCTCGTGCTGCTGCTCGCGGCGCGCGAGGTGGTGCGCGTCGCGGTGGCGCCGAGCGTGGCTCAGCAGCGCTGGCTGCAGAGCAGCTTCTGGTTCTCGCTGCCGCTGCTCGCGGTGTTCCTGGCGTCGCTGATCCAGCGGTTCCTGACGATGGCGTAGACCCGGGGGCCGTGGGCGGGTGTGGAGCGGCTCAGCGCTTGAGCCACTTCACCCCGTACCCGGCGAGGTCGAACCGCTTGCCGTCCACCAGCGCGCTGATGGGCCGGTCGAGCGTGTTCACCACGAGGACGGTGGCGTCGTCGGCGAGGACGCGGACGTTGGGCACGTCGTCGGCGGCGACGGTGACCTTCTCGTACCGGGTACCGGGCGGGAAGGCCGCGGCGAACTTCCCGAGCAGGTCCAGTATCGGCTTCCCGCGGCCGCCGTCGGCGAGCTGCGTCGAGCTCCACAGGCAGCCCGCGCAGTCGCCGCGCTTCTGCGGGTTCCAGTAGAAGCCGCTGGTGGTGCCGCCGCGGACCAGGGCCATGAGGCCGGCGGCGTGCACGGCCACGCGGTGCGCCTCGGACCAGCCGTCGCGCTCGTCCTCGCCGTCGCCGGGCTCCACGTAGTACTCGGCCCACCACAGGGGCAGGTCGCCGGAGCGCTCGCGCAGCCAGCGGCTGACGTCGGTGAACTTCTCGGTGGCCTTGAACTCGTCGGGGAGCAGCTCGTCGTCGACCGTGTAGCTGGCGCCGTCGACGACGACGAAGTCGGCGCCCGCCTTGTGCTTGTTCCAGTAGTCGAAGGCGTCGAGCGAGCGCTGGTCCATGGCGCCCCAGGGGCCCTTCAGGTCCTTGGCGACGCCGTCGGTCTGGCGCGGGTCGACGCTGTTCATCACCACGTACGGGCCGCCGACCATGATGTCCTTGTTCACGGCCTTCAGGGCTGCGTAGACGCGGTTGTACAGCTCGGTGTAGCCCTCGTAGTCCCAGCGGTGCTCGGTGCTGTTCCAGAAGCCCTTGAGTTCGTTCCAGACGACGAAGTGCCGTACGTCCGGATAGCGCTTGGCGACGGTGGCGGCGAGCCGGGCGAAGTCGTCGAAGTGCTCGGGCTTCGGGGCGGTCTCCAGGGAGCTCTTGCTCCAGTCCGTGTGGTCGGAGCCGGGCGTGCCGCCCTTCATCCAGTCGGGGGCGCAGCACAGGGTGACGACGGGCGTGCCGCCGGTGGCGCGGATGAAGTCGACGCGGCGGTCCATGGCGTCGAAGTCGTAGCGCCCCTTGACCGGTTCGGGGTTGCCCGAGCCCCAGCCCATGATGTGCTGGATCTGCGGCAGCGGGCGCGGCTGGCCCTTGAGCAGCTTCTCGGCGCGCGCGACGGCGGCGTCCTCGCCCTGGTCCGCGCTGTGCTGGGTGTGCGTGAAGCCCCAGCCGACCTGGGCCTCCCCCCGGGGCGGCGGGTCCATGGGCGTGCCGTGCACCTTGTCGCCGTCCTTGGTGGTGCCCGCGGTGCTGCCGCCGCGCTCGTCGGGCAGCGTGAGCACGGTCAGGACCAGGGCCAGAGCGGCCGCACCAACGCCGAGCAGAGCGGCGAGACGCCACTTCCGCGCATCCGAGTTCCACCCATGCCGTCGCATCGAGGGTCAGCGTAACGGCGGCGTTTCCCGGTCGGGCGCGTTCCGTACGAGTGTCCGGGACTTACGCGTGGCGTTCGGGCGGAGTACCGAAACCGGGGTGCACAGCGGCGCATTCGTGGCGGATCATGGCGGCATGTCTGCGAACCCTCAGGACGCCCTGCCGATCCGGCTCAACGTCGACGACAGCGACTCCCCGTCGGACGTCGTCGACGCGCTGTTCCTCGGCCGCTTCGCGACGGGCGAGCAGCCGTACTCGCACAGCGCGAACATCGACCGGGTCAAGGCGGGCTCGACGCTGCTGCCGCCGGAGGCCCGCGTGCTGCGGGCCGCCCGCGACGACGACCGCAGCGCGACGCTCGCCGAGGGCGAGGGCTGGACGCTGCTCGTCTCGCGCTGGAACCGGGGCGCGGACGTCACGGTCACGGCGACCACCGCGGAGCTCGCCGAGGACGTCCTGAAACGGGCCACGGACGGCGCGCAGGACGACCCGGAGCCCCAGCCGGAGAACGTGACCATGGGGTTCTGGTACGTCTCGCCGCGGCGCGGCCCGTACCGCACGACGCGGCAGATCTCCGCCGGTACGTGGTCGGAGGTGCGGCAGAACTACACCGCGCCGGTGGCCGACGCCATGGACAAGCTGATGAAGACCACGCCGGAGGACATCTCCGGGCGGCTTCTCCTGCTGCACGGTCCGCCCGGCACGGGCAAGACGTCCGCGCTGCGCACGCTCGCGCGCTCCTGGCGCGACTGGTGCCAGGTGGACTGCGTCCTGGATCCGGAGCGCCTGTTCACGGACGTCGGCTATCTGATGGACATCGCCATCGGTGAGGACGAGGGCACGGCGAAGGGCCGCTGGCGGCTGCTGCTCCTGGAGGACTGCGACGAACTGATCCGCGGCGAGGCCAAGCACACAGCGGGCCAGGCCCTCTCGCGCCTGCTCAACCTCACGGACGGCCTGCTCGGCCAGGGCCGCAACGTGCTGGTGGGGGTCACCACCAACGAGGACCTGGAGCGGCTGCACCCCGCGGTGGTGCGGCCCGGGCGGTGCCTGGCCCGGATCGAGGTGGGGGCGCTCACCCGCGCCGAGTCGGTGAGCTGGCTCGGCACCCCCGAGGGCGTCTCCCGCGAGGGCGCGACCCTGGCCGAACTCTACGCCCTGCGCCGCGGCACGCCCCCACCGTCCATCCCACCCACCCGGGACGGCGCGGACGACGGGCTGTATCTATAGCCCCCCGGCCCCCCGGCTGTGGGCAATCGTCCCGCAGGGCGAGTGGGGTCTCCCCTGCTCGAGCGGAGCCGAGGGCTTGGGGAAGGGTGGGCACAGCACCTAGGTGCCGAGCAACCGTGCACTGGGGCTCAGGCGGTGGAGCCGTAAGCCGCACGCAAGGCATCGCGGACCGCCGAGGTCGCCTCGGCCTCGGAGAGGCCAAGGCGCCACACCTGCTCGGCATAGGCCTGCGCGGCCCCGGCCGCGGCCCGGGCCCCCGCCTCACGCGCCGCCGCGACGAACGTCCCGTGCCGCCCCCGCGTCTCGACCACCCCGTCCGCCTCAAGCGCCCGATACGCCTTGGCCACGGTGTTCGCCGCGAGCCCGAGCTCCTCGGCGAGCCCGCGTACCGTCGGCAGCTTGTAGCCGACGGGCAGCACCCCGCCCCGCGCCTGCCCGGCGATCTGCGTCCGCACCTGTTCGAACGGCGGCGCGGCACCCGCGCCTTCCTTGATGACGATCTTCAGAGCCACCCGCCGATTGTCCCGCACGCGCGGAAATTCGGAGGCACCCGGGCCCGCCCCGCGCGTACCGTCCGGGCCATGACCGAGATCCAGGTGCGCGACCTGCGCACCTCCGACCCGCGGGACGCCGCCGCCTACGCGGCGGTGCGGCGCGCCGCGGTGCCCGCCCTGCTGGCCACCGCCGCGTCGGTGGCGTACTCCTGCGCGCACGCCCATCCCGACGCCCACTACCGCGCGCTGGTCGCGGAGGCGGACGGCGAGGTGATCGGCACGGCCCAGGTGGGCATCGCGCACGACAGCCCGGAGCCGGGCCAGGGCTTCCTCAACGTCTACGTGCACCCGGAGCGGTGCGGCCTGGGCGCGGGCTCGCTGCTCGTGCGCACGGCGGAGGAGCACCTCGCGGGCGCGGGCGCGACGGCGCTGTACTCGTGGGTCCTGGACGCGCCGCGCAACCGGGCGTTCGCGGCCCGGCGCGGCTACCGCGCGAGCCGTACCGCGCACTTCCTCCGCCTCGACCTGGCGCGGGGCGAGCTGCCGCCGCTCGCCGCCCCGCCCTCGGGCGTCGAACTGCGCTCGGCGGCCGACTTCCGGGACGACCCGCGCCCCCTGTTCGCCCTGGACGCGGAGACCGCGGCGGACGAACCGGGCGACGTGGCCGCCCAGTTCACGGACTACGCGCACTGGCTCACCGAGACCTGGCGCCACCCGCTCCTGAACCACGAGCTGACCACGGTGGCCGTGGTGGACGGGGAGCCCGCCGCGTTCACGCTCGCGCACACCGACGACGCGTCCCGGTACGCGTCCGGCATGACCAGCACGGCCCGCGCCCACCGGGGCCGCGGCCTGGCCAAGCTCGCGAAGAACGCCTCGCTGCACCGGGCGCGGGCGGCGGGCTTCGCGGAGGCGTTCACGGGCAACGACAGCGAGAACGGCCCGATGGTCGCGATCAACCAGTGGTTCGGATACGACATCTATGACACGGAGGTCCGTCATGTCCGTTCTGTCGACTGACGTCGAGCCCTCGGCCGACGTCGAGGTCGAGCTGCGCAAGGCGGGGCGCACGAAGATCCGCTACCCGGCCCGGCTGCTCGCGGACGACGGGACCCGCGTCACGGTCCGCGCACCCTGGGCGGGCGCGGGCGTACGGGACTTCGGCTTCGTCCGCTTCGAGCCGGGCGACACGTTCGTGGAGCACTACTGGCGCGACCGCTGGTACGCCGTCAAGGAGGTGTACGCCGCGGACGGCGCGCTCAAGGGCTGGTACTGCGACGTGACCCGGCCCGCCGTCCGCAGCGGCGGCGTCCTCACCGTCGAGGACCTGGACCTCGACCTGTGGTGCGCGGCGGACCGCGGTGCGGTGCTGCGCCTGGACGAGGACGAGTTCGCGGCGAGCGGCATCACCGAGGCCGACCCGGCCGCGGCCGCCGCGGCCGTGCGGGCCCTGGACGAGCTGGAGCGGCTCGCCGAGCGGGGGCTCCTGCCGAGGTCGCCCGAGGCCCTCTCGACTCAGCCTAAGGAGTAATCCAGCTTGCCTAAAGCTTTTAGGTAACTGCATAATCGGTTCTGTCGAAAGAGAGGACCGCTATGGCACGCGTGGGGCTGACCCCGGAACGCCTGACCCGGGCGGGCGCGGAGCTGGCCGACGAGGTCGGCTTCGACCAGGTGACCGTCTCGGCGCTGGCCCGGCGGTTCGACGTCAAGGTCGCGAGCCTGTACTCGCACGTGAAGAACTCCCAGGACCTCAGGACGAGGATCGCCCTGCTGGCCCTGGGAGAACTCGCCGACCGGGCCGCCGACGCGCTGGCCGGACGCTCCGGCAAGGACGCGCTGACCGCCTTCGCGCACGTCTACCGCGACTACGCCACGGAGCACCCCGGGCGCTACGCCGCGGCCCGGCTGCGGCTCGACCCCGAGACGGCGGCCGCGAGCGCGGGCGTCCGGCACGCGGCGATGATGCGGGCGATCCTGCGCGGCTACGACCTGGCGGAGCCGGACCAGACGCACGCCGTCCGGCTGCTCGGCAGCGTCTTCCACGGCTACGTCAGCCTGGAGACGGCGGGCGCGTTCAGCCACAGCGAGCCGGATCCCCGGGAGAGCTGGGCCCGGATCCTGGACTCCCTCGACGCCCTGCTGCGGAACTGGCCCGCGCCCTGAGGCACGTGGCTCCCCGGCCCCGCCGTGCCCCGCCCCGAGCGGAGGCACGGCGGCCGCGCCCTGCCCGGAACCACCGGACCTCGCTTCCCCACCCCACCCCGACAGGCTGAGACATGCGTACCGAGTCCCCCTTGACCCCCGTCCCCCTCACCGCCGACCTGCTGCGCGGCGCCCTCGACCTGGAGCGCACCGCGCACGGGCTGCTGCCGCACCGGCTGCCCGCGCGGGCCCGCGCCCAGTGCGCCGACGGCCAGCTCGCCATGGCGGAGTCCCAGCCCTCCGGCGTACGCCTCGCCTTCCGCAGCCGGGCCACGGTCGTGGAGCTGGACGCGCTGCCCACCAAGCGGGTCTACGTGGGCGCGCCGCCCCGGCCCGACGGCGTCTACGACCTGCTCGTCGACGGCGACCTCCGCGGTCAGGAGAGCCTGGCCGAGGGCAACACCCTGACCATCGACATGGTCGCCGGATCCGCCGAGACGCGGCCGGGCCCGTCCGGCACCCTGCGCTTCGCGGGCCTGCCGGACCGCGACAAGGACATCGAGATCTGGCTGCCGCACAACGAGACCACCGAGCTCGTCGCGCTGCGCACCGACGCCCCGGTCGCGCCGCTGCCCGAGCGCGGCCGCAAGGTGTGGCTGCACCACGGCAGTTCGATCAGCCACGGCTCCGACGCCGCGAGCCCCACCACCACCTGGCCCGCGCTCGCCGCGGCGCGCGGCGGTGTGGAGCTGATCAACCTGGGCCTGGGCGGCAGCGCGCTGCTCGACCCGTTCACCGCCCGCGCCCTGCGGGACACCCCCGCCGACCTGATCAGCGTCAAGCTGGGCATCAACGTGGTCAACGCCGACCTGATGCGCCTGCGCGCCTTCGGGCCCGCCGTGCACGGCTTCCTCGACACGATCCGCGAGGGCCACCCGAGCGTACCGCTGCTCGTCGTCTCGCCCCTCCTGTGCCCCGTCCACGAGGACACGCCCGGCCCCAGCGCGCCGGACTTCAGCGGCATCGGCGAGGGCAAGCTCCGGTTCGTGGCCACGGGTGACCCCGCGGAGCGCGCCGCCGGGAAGCTGACGCTCGCCGTCATCCGCGACGAGCTGGCCCGCATCGTGCGCGAGCGCTCCGCCGAGGACCCTCAGCTGTCCTACCTGGACGGCCGCGCCCTGTACGGCGAGGCCGACGCCGCCCGCCTTCCCCTCCCGGACAACCTCCACCCGGACGCCGCCACGCACCGCCACATCGGCGAACGCTTCGCCACCCTGGCCTTCGCCCCCGACGGCCCCTTCACCGCCCCGTAAGGGTCTTGCGGTAGTGGAAACGGTCGTAGATCCCCTCCACCCGCCGTTCCACGAACTCGTAGCCAAAGCGTGGGTAGAGCTTCTGGTTCTCCCACATCATCGCGTTGGTGTAGAGCCGTATCTCGGGCAGGCCCAGGCCGCGCGCGTGTTCCTCGACGAACTCCAGGAGGCGTCGGCCCAGGCCCGTGCCCTTGGCGTCGGGGTGGACGGCGATGTTGTCCAGGTACAGGTGGTCGTCGTAGGCGTAGACGACCACCAGGCCGACGACGGTGCCCTCCGGGGTCTCGGCGACGTGCACCCGCCCCGCCGCCACGTTCTGGGCGTGGTCCGACTCCATGGGGGCGGGCACGCGGCCGATGCGCTCGATGTAGTGGTGGTACGCCGCGTGTGTGATCGCCCGCACGGCGGGCACGTCGGCGGCGGTGGCGGGGCGGACGGCGGCCCGCGCGCCGGGCGGGGTGATCTCGTCGGTCATGGCCTCACCGTACGGCGGGAGTTCAGCAGGCCGCGCGCCGGTTTCCGCAGCAGGGGCCAGAGCAGGAGCAGCGCGACGACCGCGTAGACGCTGATCGAGAAGGGCGTGTCGACCAGGCCCCGGACGCTGCCGTCGCTGATCTGCAGGGCGCGGCGCAGCTGTAGTTCGGCGTTCGGGCCGAGGATGACGCCGATGACGGCGGGCAGGACCGGCAGGCCGTAGCGGCGCATGCCGAAGCCGATCAGGCCGATGACGAGCAGGATGACCAGGTCGAGCGCCTCGCCGCCGACGGCGTACGCGCCGACCGCGGCGAAGAAGAGGATCCCGGCGTACAGATACGGGCGCGGGACGCGCAGCAGCTTCGCCCACACGGGGGCCAGCGGCAGGTTCAGGGCGAGGAGCAGCACCATGCCGACGAACAGGGACGCGATCAGGCCCCACACCAGCTCCGACTCGCGCTCGAACAGCAGGGGTCCGGGCTGGATCCCGTAGCTCTGGAAGGCGGCGAGCATCACGGCGGCGACGGCGGTCGTGGGCAGGCCGAGGGTCAGCATGGACACGAGGGTGCCCGCCGCGGAGGCGGAGGACGCGGACTCGGGGCCCGCGACGCCCTCGATGGCGCCCTTGCCCCACTCGTCCTTGTGCTTCGACAGGCGCTTCTCGGTGACGTACGACAGGAAGGTGGGGATCTCGGCGCCGCCCGCGGGGATCGCGCCGAACGGGAAGCCGATGAGGGGGCCGCGCAGCCAGGACTTCCAGGTGCGCTTGACGTCCTGCTTGCCCAGCCAGGGGCGGCCGACGGGGATGGCCCGGCCGCTGGTGCGCCGAAGGTGCGCGGCGACCCAGAGGGCCTCGCCGATCGCGAAGAGGCCGACGGCGACGATCACCACGTCGATGCCGTCGGCGAGTTGGAGCGAGCCGAAGGTCAGGCGCTGCTGTCCGGTCATCTGGTCGAGGCCGACCAGGCCGAGGGTCAGGCCGATCAGGAGGGAGGCGAGGCCGCGGACGCGGGAGGAGCCGAGGACCGAGGTCACGGCGATGAAGGCGAGCACCATGACGGCGAAGTAGTCGGGCGCGCCGATGTCGACGGCGAGGTCCGCGACCTTGGGCGCGAGCGCGACGAGCAGGATCGTGCCGATCACGCCGCCCGCGAAGTGGCCGATGGCGGCGGCCGCGAGCGCCTGCGCGCCCCGGCCGGACTTGGCCATCGGGTTGCCCTCCATGGCGGCGACGACGGCGGCGCTCTCTCCCGGCGTGTTGAGGAGGATCGACGTGGTGGAGCCGCCGAACATCGCGCCGTAGTAGATGCCCGCGAACATGATGAAGGCGCCCGTGGGTTCGAGTCCGTACGTCACCGGGAGCAGCAGGGCCACGGCCATCGCGGGGCCGATGCCGGGCAGGACGCCGATCGCCGTGCCGAGGAGCACGCCGATCGCGGCCCAGAGCAGGTTGACCGGGGTGAGCGCGGTGCCGAAGCCGTCCATGAGGGAGGTGAAGGAGTTCATGTCACAGCACTCCCATCAGGGGGCCGCCGGGCAGCGGCACGCCGAGCAGGTGGTCGAAGACGGCGTAGGTGACCAGGGAGAGCCCGGCCGCGATGAGCGGGTCGCGGTGGGGCGCGCGGCTGCCGAGCGCGTGGGCGGCGCCCCAGAAGAGCAGGGCTCCGGCGGCAGGGAAGCCCACCGGTTCGATGAGGACGGCGGTGGCGAGGAAGACCCCGGCGAGCAGCAGCACGGTGCGCCAGTCGGCGGGTTCGGACAGGTCGACGTCCTCGCCGCCCTCCGCCGCGCCCGCCCGCCGCCCGACCGCCACCCCGGCAGGACGCGCTTCGCGCGGCACCCTTGAACCGCCGCGCAGGACGTCCACGGCGAGCAGGACGGAGATGAGGAGCAGCCCGGCGCCGACGGCGAGCGGCACGGTGCGCGGGCCGATGGGGCCGCGCTGGGCGATGGCGACGTCCATGGTGAGGGCGTCGGTGAGGACGACGGCGCCGAGGGCGAACAGCAGGACGCAGACGCCGAGTTCGGAGTGGTCGCGCAGCCAGGCGCGGCGGCCGCGGGCCGCGGGCGCGGGCACTGGTTCGGTGGAGGTCACAGGCCGAGCTCCTTCAGGACGGAGGCGACGCGCCGGTCCTGGGCGTCGAGGAAGTCGCCGAACGCGTCGCCCGCGAGGAACGCGTCGTCCCACCCGTTCTTCTTGAGGGACGCGCGCCACTGCGTGGAGCCGTGGAGCTCGCGGACGAGCCCGATGAGCTTGTCGCGCTCGGTGTCGGAGAGGCCGGGGGGCGCCACGATGCCGCGCCAGTTGGTGAAGTCCACGTCGTAGCCGGACTCCTTGAGGGTGGGCCCGTCGAGGCCCTTGACCCGCTGCGGCCCGGTGACGGCGAGCAGGCGCAGCTCCCCGGACCTGATCTGGTCCAGGTACTCGCCGACGCCCGAGACGCCGAAGGCGACCTTGTCGCCGAGGAGGGACGCGAGCAGTTCGCCGCCGCCGTCGAAGGGCACGTAGTTGACGTCCTCCGGCGGGATCCCGGCGGCGCGGGCCATCAGCATGGGCGCGATGTGGTCGGGCCCGCCGGGGGCCGAGCCGCCGCCGACGGGCATCTTCCCGGGCCGCTCCTTCCAGGCCGCGACGAGGTCGTCGATGGTGTCGTACGGGGAGTCCTTCGACACCACGACGACGTCCTGCTCCTCGGTGAGCCGGGCGATGGGGGTGGTGTCGGCGAGGGACGTGGGCGCGTCGTTGGAGCGGACGGCGCCGACGACGCCGAGGCCCATGGACATGGCGAGCCGACCGTTGCCGCGCTCGCCGACGAGGCGGCTGAGGCCCACGGTGCCGCCCGCGCCGGGCAGGTTGAACACCTCGATGGTGTGGGTGAGTCCGGCGTCCTCGGCGTTCCTCGCCGCGGTGCGGGCGGTGATGTCGTAGCCGCCGCCGGGGGTGTTGGGGACCATGAGGCGCAGGCCGGGGATCTTGGTGCCGGTGTCGTCGCCGTCGCCCGTGGTGAGCAGCGGCGGCCCCACGAGGACCAGGAGCGCGGCCCCGCACAGGGCCAGGGGGGTGCCAAGTCGCCTGGGGGCGCGCAGTCGCACGGGTGCCACCGCCTTTCGGCCGGGTACGCGGGTGAGGTGGCCCACATGCTGCCCACGCGTGGAGAACCTGTCTCCCTTCCGGAATCAACGGACGTTGTGGTCGTTGTGGTCGCGCTCGTACCCTGCGGCGACGACGAGGGGCCGAGGAGGCCGGGCGATGACGAGGGTGCTGGTCGTCGACGACGACTTCATGGTCGCCAGGCTGCACAGCCGGTACGTCGCCGCGGTGGAGGGGTTCGCGGTGGCGGGCGTGGCGCACAGCGGCGCCGACGCGCTGCGGGCGGTGGAGCGGCTGCGGCCCGATCTGCTGCTCCTGGACGTGTACCTGCCCGACATGGACGGGCTCGCGGTGCTGCGGGAGGTGCGGGCGGCGGAGGGGCTCGACCCCGGCCGGGTGCCGGTGGACGCCCTGTTCATCACCGCCGCCCGCGAGGCGGGGGTGGTCCGCGCGGCCCTGCGCGCCGGGGCCCTGCACTATCTGATCAAGCCGTTCCACCAGGCCGCGCTGCGGGAGCAGTTGCGGCACGTGGCGGCCCTGCGGGCCCGGCTCGACGGCCTCGCCGAGGCCCGCCAGGAGGACGTCGACCAGCTCTTCGGCGGCCGTCCGCCCGGCTCCCGCGCACTCCCCAAGGGCCTGGCCCCGCACACCGCGGACCTGGTCGAGCACACCCTGCGCGCCCACCCCCGGGGCCTGTCCGCGTCCGAGTGCGCGCAGGCGGGCCGCCTCTCGCGCGTCAGCGCCCGCCGCTATCTGGAGTTCTTCGCGATGACGGGCCGCGTGGAGGTGACGCTGAGGTACGGCGGCGCGGGGCGGCCCGAGCGGCGGTACCGGTGGGTGAGCTGAGAGCTTCCCGACAGGCCCTAGAGCCTAGGACAGACAGGTCGTCGGGGTCGCGTGGGCCGGGTCGAGCGCGTTGGCCACCTCGTGGTGGGCGACCCGGTCCAAGGCGCCGATGGCCACGTGCTCGGAGAGGTCCACGGGGCACAGGTCCTGCAGCAGGACGTTGCGTACGTTCGGCCCGTCGAGGAACTGCGAGCGGTACGGGGTGACGACCTCGTCGTAGCGGGTGGCGATGACGGTGTAGCGCACGCCGGGCACGGTGTCGCCGCCCGCGTTCAGCCTGGTCAGGAACTTCGATCCGGCGATCTGGTCGGCCACGCCCGGCGTGGCCGTGGTGAGCAGGGCCTCGACGCCCGGGAAGTACGGCAGGAGCTTGGTCAGGCCGAGCAGGGTCGTGCCGTGGTTGTCGGGCGCGAGGCCGACGAGCGCGTTCACCTTCGCGGCGCCGCCGAGGAACTTCAGATAGTGGCGGGGCATCAGGCCGCCCTGCGAGTGCCCGACGAGGTCGACCTCCTCGGCCCCGGTCGCCGCGAGGACCTCGTCGACGTAGGCCTTGAGTTGCTCGGCGGACTTCTCGACGGGGCCGAGGCCGTGGACGAGGGGCACGAGCGGCAGCTGGCCGTAGTCGAGCGAGAAGACGCAGTAGCCGCGGCCCACCAGATAGGGCGCGAGGACGAGCCAGTTGTCCACGGAGTTCGCGAAGGTGCCGTGGACGAGGACGACCGGGCGGGGGTGGGCGGCGGACGGGCGGCAGCCGTAGTCGTTCCAGCCGCGCGTCGGGGCGGAGGTGGCGGGAGCGGGGGACGCGGCGGCCGTGGCGGTGGGGGTGAGCGTGGCGGCGCCCGTGATCAGCAGGGCGGCGGTGAGCGCGCGCAGCGCTCGTCTCCAGGGCAGCATCGGGCGATCTCCTCGCGGCTCAAGGCAGGTGCGACGACCGGCTAACGATCGGCTGTGGCCCGGATCACAGAGTTGACGCGTTCACGCTAAATTACGCGCCGGTAGCAGAAGTGTGAAGTTGCGTGCGGGCACGACTTCCCCGGTGGGCCGCGGCCCCCGGGCGCCCTACGCCGCCAGCGATCCCGGCACGATCGCGGTCGCCCCGAACTTCCGCCGGGCCCGGTCCGCCACCGCCTCGATGCGCCGGGCCCGCTCGTCCGCCGGGTCGAAGGTGAGCTGGTGGGCGGCCTGGTCGGCGGGGCCGAGGCCCTCGGCGCGCAGGGCGATCGCGCGGACCCGGGCCCGTTGCAGACCGAGCGTCTCGTACAGGCCGTACGCCGCCCGCGTCAGCTCCGCCGAGTGCGCGGTCGGCTCCTTCAGGGTGCGGCTGCGCGTGGTCGCGGAGCGGTCGGCGTAGCGAACGGTGAGGGTCAGGGTGCGACAGACCTTGTCGAGGGCGCGCAGCCGGGTGCCCAGCTCCTCGGCGGCCGAGAGCAGGGCGCGGCGGTGCCTGCCGGGGTCGATCTCGTCGTGGGAGAAGGCGCGTTCGGTGGCCAGGGAGCGGGAGACCGCGTTCGGCACCACCCGGCCCCGGTCCACGCCGCCCGCCCGCTCGCGCAGCTCGCGGCCCGCCTTGGCGCCGATCAGGCGCTGGAGCGTGGACAGGGGCGCGGCGGCGACCCGGCCGAGGGTGTCGAGGCCGTACGCGCACAGGGTGCGGGCGGTCGCCGTGCCGACGCCGGGCAGCGCGGCGACGGGCTTCTCGGCGAGGAACTCGGCGGCGGCGCCCGCGGGCACCGCGCACGGCGCGCCGGGCCGGGCGTCGCGCAGCGCGACCCGGGCGAGCATCGGGCCGGGCCCCGCGCCGATCAGGCAGTCGACGCCGTGCAGCGCGAGGGCGCGCACGCGGATCACCGACGCGAGGGCGATGGCGTCGCGCCCGAAGTACCGCTCGGCACCCCGCAGATCGGCGAGGGCCCCGTCCGGCGGCAGCGCCTCGACGACGGGGGTGAACTCCTCCAGGAGCCCGAGCAGGCCCGGCAGGGCCGCCTCGTACATCGGCGGCAGCTGGAAACGTACGCAGAGGATGGTCATCCCGCACTCCCCGGGCTCCGGTGCCACAACTTCCGTCCCGTGGGCGCCCGTTCGCCGGGCGGCTTGAGGTCGGCCCACGGGTGCATCTCGTATCCGGTCTCCATCCGGATGCGGCGGCCGCCTCCGGGCTCGCCGCCCCGGCCCGGCGCCCCGGACGCCGCGGCCGCCGCGCCGCCTTCGGCCAGGCGTGGTGCCACCGCGTCCAGGCCGCCTTCGCGGCGCAGCTCCACCAGGTCCGCGAGGTTCCACGCCGCCGAGCCGACGACGCTGAGGCTGCGCGGGCCGCGCCGCTGCACCACGCCGCGGACGAGGAGCAGCCAGGAGTGGAAGACGGTGTGCGCGCAGGCGGCGTGGGCGTCGTCGAAGAAGGCCAGGTCGACCAGGCCGGTGCCGTCGTCGAGGGTGGTGAAGATGACGCGCTTGCCGGAGCGGATCGGCGGGGTCTGCGTCGCGGCCTTGGCGCCCGCGACCAGGACGGTGTCGCCGTGCCGCGCGGTGCGCAGCCGGCGCGCGGAGGTGACGCCCAGCTCGTCGAGGAAGGCGCGGTGGTCGTCCATCAGGTTCCGCGAGGCGTCCATGGAGAGCACGCCGAGCTCGGCGCTCAGCCGCTCCGCGTCGTCGAGGTCGGGCAGGCCCGCGGGCGCGGTGTCCCGGCCGCCGGTCAGCGGCAGCTGGGGGCCGCTGACACCCCGGGCGCCGCGCTGCAGCTCCGTCAGGTGCAGTTGCAGGTCACGGCGGTTGGCGCCGAAGGCGTCGAGCGCGCCCACCTGGGCGAGCCGTCCGGCGAGCGGGCGGCTCGGCCGGGCCCGCTCCCAGAAGTCGAGCAGCGAGGAGTACGGCTGTCCGGCCGCGATCCGGGCCGCCTCGGCCTCGCTGATGCCGTGCACGTCACAGAGCGCGAGCCGTACGCCCCACACCCCGGATTCGGACTCCAGTTCGATGCGATGGGCGGCCGCGGACCGGTTCACGTCGAGGGGCAGGATGGGCACCCCGCGCCGCCGCGCGTCCGCGAGCAGCAGCCGCTTCGGGTACATCCCCGGGTCGTGCGTGAGCAGGCCCGCGTAGAAGGCCGCCGGGTGGTGGGCCTTCAGCCACGCCGACTGGTACGTGGGCACGGCGAAGGCCACGGCGTGCGCCTTGCAGAAGCCGTAGGAGCCGAAGGCCTCGACGATCTCCCAGGTCCGCCGGACGGTCTCGGCGTCGTACCCCTTCGCGGTCGCCGCCCGCGCGAACCAGTGGCGGATGCGGCCCTGCGACTCGGGGTCGGACAGGCCGCGGCGCACCCGGTCCGCCTCGTCGCGCCCGCAGCCGGTCATGATGTCGACGATGTGGATGACCTGCTCGTGGAAGACGACGACCCCGTACGTCTCCTTCAGCGGCTCCTCCAGGTCGGGGTGCGGATAGCGGACGGGCGCGCGGCCGTGTCTGGCCTCGATGAACGGCCGCACCATGTCGGCGGCGACCGGCCCCGGGCGGAACAGCGAGATGTCCACCACCAGGTCGTGGAAGGTCGCGGGCTGAAGGCGTCCCACCAGGTCCCGCTGGCCCGGCGACTCGATCTGGAAGCAGCCGAGCGTCTCGGCGGAGCGGATGAGCCGGTACGTCGCCGCGTCGCCCTCCGGCACCCGGCGCGGGTCGTCCAGGTCGACCCGCTCCCCCGTGGCCCGCTCGACCTCGGCGACCGCGTGCGCCATCGCCGACTGCATCCGCACGCCGAGCACGTCGAGCTTGAGCAGACCGAGGTCCTCCACGTCCTCCTTGTCGAACTGGGACATGGGCAAGCCCTCGCCGCTGGTGGGCATGACGGGGGTGCGGCGCAGCAGCGAGGCGTCGGAGAGCAGCACGCCGCACGGGTGCATGGCGACGCCGCGCGGCAGCGCGTCGAGGCCCTCGACCAGGTCCCACAGGCGGCCGTGCCGGTCCGCGTCGGCCGCGACGGCCTTCAGCTCGGGCAGCTCCGCCATCGCCGCGCGGGCGTCGCGGGCGCGGATGTGCGGGAAGGCCTTGGCGATCCGGTCGGTCTCCGCGGGGTCCATGGACAGGGCTGCGCCCACGTCGCGGATCGCGTGCCGGACCCGGTACGTCTCCGGCATCGCGACCGTCGCCACCCGCTCCTGGCCGAACCGGCCGAGGATCGCGCGGTAGACCTCCAGGCGGCGCGCGGACTCCACGTCGATGTCGATGTCCGGCAGGACCCGCCGCCGCGTGGACAGGAACCGCTCCATGAGCAGCCCGTGCGCGACCGGGTCGGCGTGCGCGATGCCGAGGAGGTGGTTGACCAGGGACCCGGCGCCGGAGCCGCGCGCGGCCACGCGGATGCCCAGGGCCCGTACGTCGTCGACGACTTGGGCGACGGTCAGGAAGTACGAGGCGTAGCCGTGGTGGGCGATGATGTCCAGCTCGTGGTGCATCCGCTCCCAGTACGCCCGCCGGTCGGCGCGCCGGTCGTAGCCGCGCAGCACCATGCCCGCGGCCGCCCGGGAGGCGAGGACGCGCTGCGCGGTGCGGCGCCCGGCGCCGACGAGGGCGGGCTCGGGGAAGCGCACGGAGCCGATGCCGAGGTCGTCCTGGGGGTCGACCAGGCACTCGGCGGCGGCCGCCGCCGTCTGTTCGAGCAGCCGGTACGCGGCGTCGCGGCGGAACCCGGCGGCCTCGACGATCCGCTCGGCGGCGTCCCGCATGGCGGCCTCGCCCTTCAGCCAGCGCTCGCCGCCGTCGTGCTCCCCGCGCGGGTCGATGGGCACCAGGCGGCGCGCGGCGTCCAGGACGTCGGCGACGGGGCCCTGGCCCGGGTCGGCGTAGCGGACGGCGTTGCTGAGGACGGGGCGCAGCCGCTGCTCGGCGGCGAAGCCGACGGTGCGGGCGGCGAGCCGCAGCGAACCGGGCCCGGTGCCCGAGCGGCCGTGCCACACCGCTTCGAGGCGCAGCGCGTCGCCGTACCGCTCGCGCCAGGGGACGAGCAGCCGGGCCGCGCGGTCGGGGCGCCCGGCGGCGAGCGCCCGGCCGACGCCGGAGGCGGGGCCGAGCAGCACGGTCAGGCCTTCGCCGTGGTTGTCGTCCCAGGGCAGCACGGGCCCGCCGTCGCGGTGGGCGGCGCTGACCAGGCGGCACAGCTCCGCCCAGCCCGTGGCCCCGTCCCGGGCGAGGAAGGTCACCCTCGGGGTCGACTCGTCGATGAAGGCACCGCCGCGCACCGGGGCGCGGCGGCGCGCGCCGCGCTCGCCGTCCTCCCGGGGCGCGGGCGGGTCCACCGCGAGCTCCGTCCCGAACAGCGGCCGCACGCCCGCCTTCTCGCACGCCTTGGCGAAGCGGATCGCGCCCGCGAGGGTGTCCCGGTCGGTGAGCGCGAGCGCGTCCATGCCCCGCTCGGCGGCGCGCTCGGCGAGCCGCTCCGGGTGCGAGGCCCCGTACCGCAGGGAGAACCCGGAGGCGGTGTGCAGATGCGTGAACCCGGGCACACGCACCTCCTGAACCTTCCGCTTCCTGTCCCCCACCTCCACCATAGACCACGTTCGAATATTCGTTCGACCACGCGTGCGGGGCACCCGCGCGGGGCACCCGTCATCCATTCGGCCCGCCCCGCCTGCGCCCGCCGCGGGCGCCTCGGAGCGTGGGGGCATGACCTTCGCCGACGAGTTGAAGAGCGCCGTCACCCCGCGAGCAGCCCTGCTGGTCATCGGCGTCCTGGCGCTGCAGCTGCTGTTCATCGCCTCCTACGTGGGGGCGCTGCACCACCCGAAGCCGACGGACGTGCCCTTCGGAGTCGTCGCGCCGGGCCCCGCGGCCGAGCAGACCAAGGACCGGCTGGCCCGGCTCCCCGGGGATCCGCTCGACCCGCGCGTGGTCAAGGACGAGGCCGCGGCCCGGAAGCAGATCATGGACCGGAAGATCGACGGGGCCCTGGTGGTCGACCCTCAGGGGACGAACGACACCCTCCTGGTCGCCTCCGGCGGCGGCAAGGCGCTCGCCAACGCCCTGGAGATGATCAGTACCAAGGTCGCGGGCGCCGAGAAGCGCACCGTGAAGACCGTGGACGTGGCCCCGGCGTCGGCCCAGGACTTCAACGGCCTGTCGTCCTTCTACCTGGTCGTCGGCTGGTGCGTCGGCGGCTATCTGTGCGCGTCGATCATGTCGATCAGCGCGGGCTCCCGGCCCGCGACCCCGCCGCGCGCGGCGATCAGGCTCGGCGCCATGGCCCTGCTCTCGATCGCGGGCGGCATCGGCGGCGCGGTCATCGTCGGCCCGATCCTGGGCGCCCTGCCCGGCTCGGTCCTGGCCCTGTGGGGCCTCGGCTCGCTGCTCACCTTCGCGGTCGGCGCGATCACCCTCGCCCTGGAGGGGCTCACCGGCGTCGTCGGCATCGGCCTCGCGGTGCTGCTCATCGTGGTCGCGGGCAACCCGAGCGCGGGCGGCGCCTTCCCGCTGCCGATGCTGCCCCCGTTCTGGGAGGCGATCGGCCCCGCGCTGCCCCCGGGCGCGGGCACCTGGGTCGCCCGCTCGATCGCGTACTTCAAGGGCAACGCGGTGACGGGCCCGCTGCTTGTGCTCTCGGCGTGGGCGGTGGCGGGGACGGCGGCCACCCTCGCGGTGGCGAAGCTGCGCGAGAAGCGCCTGCCCGGCGCCTGAGGGCGAAGCCCCCGTGTGTCAGACCCACCTGCGACCCTGAACAGCATGATCCGCACACTCGCCGTGGAGAACTACCGCTCACTCCACAAACTGGTCGTCCCCCTCGGCAGGCTGAACGTCATCACAGGAGCGAACGGCACGGGAAAGTCCAGCCTCTACCGGTCCCTGCGGCTCCTCGCGGACTCCGCCCAGGGCGGCGCGGTAGCCGCGCTCGCCCGCGAGGGCGGCCTCCCCTCCGCCCTGTGGGCGGGCGAGAGGAAGGAAGTGGCCGCCGCCCTGCGGCTGGGATTCGCGGGCGACGAGTTCGGGTACGCGCTGGACTTCGGCATGCCCCAGTCCAACGGGGCACAGCCCGGCGGCGCCCCGTCCATGTTCGCCCTCGACCCGGAGATCAAGCGGGAGTGCACCTGGGCGGGCCCGGTGCTGCGCACCGCCGCGCTGCTCTGCGACCGCGCGGGCCCCGCCGTGCGCACCCGCACCGCCGACGGCGGCTGGCACCGCTCCCAGGGCATCCGCCCGTACGACAGCATGCTGAGCGAGTTCGCGGACCCCCAGCTCGCGCCGGACCTGCTCAGGCTGCGCGAGCTGATCCGCTCCTGGCGGTTCTACGACCACGTCCGCACGGACGCCGGGGCGCCCGCCCGCGCGGCCCGCGTCGGCACCCGCACCCCGGTGCTCGCCCACGACGGGGCAGACCTCGCGGCCGCGCTCCAGACCATCCGCGAGACCGGTGACGACGAGGCCCTGGACGCCGCCGTGGACGCCGCGTTCCCGGGCAGCCGGGTGCGGATCGCCGACAACGGCGGGCGGTTCGAGATCCAGCTCCACCAGCGCGGCCTGCGGCGCCCCCTCGGCCCGGCCGAGCTGTCCGACGGCACCCTGCGCTATCTGCTGTGGACGGCCGCGCTCCTGACGCCCCGGCCGCCCGCGCTGCTGGTCCTGAACGAGCCGGAGACCAGCCTCCACCCCGACCTCCTTCGCCCCCTCGCGGACCTGCTCCTGACGGCCGCCAAGGACACCCAGGTCGTCCTGGTCACCCACGCCCAGGACCTCGCGGACGCGATCGCCGAGGGCGCGCGCCGCCACCGCACGGACGTCAACTCCATAGAGCTGGTGAAGGAGTTGGGCCAGACACAGGTGGCGGGCCGCGCCAGCCTGCTGGACGAGCCGCTCTGGTACTGGCCCAAGCGCTGACCCCGGGCGCACCCGCCGCAGACGCGTTCGAGGTGCGCCCTCCGGCCAATCCCGTCCCCTCCGCGGGGCGCACGGCGCGGCGCAGACCACCCATGCGCAGCCATGCGCCCTACTTTGCGACGATCGGGAGATTTCCCCCCAATGCCCACTCCCCGCCGGTCACAGGGGTGTCGGACCTCCCGGCGCGCCCGTCGGAGCACATCACTTCACGCCACTACCCTCAGTTCTCAACCAACGACTGAAAGTCAGCGTCCGATGTGCTTTCCGTGACGCCCTAAGCAAGACTCGCTTCCGGTTCCGTTCGTTATCCGGGAAATCAAGCAAGGGAGTGTTCGAAATGCGGTACATCACTGGGGGGATCGCGCTGGGCGCCGCCCTCGCGCTCGGCGGTCTGACCACGGCGGCCACGGCCGGTCCCGCGCCCGAGCCCACCCGGGTCCAGGGTTACGCGCCCTCCGAGCTGGTGCTCACCATCGGCTACGGCGAGAAGGCCGAGACCGCGGACATCCAGCGTGCCGTGACGCTCGGCTGCTCCTCCGGCGGCGTCGGCAGCCACCCCGACGCGGCCGCCGCGTGCGACCAGCTGCGCTCGGTGGGCGGCAAGTTCGACGCCATCACCAAGAAGTCGTCGTCGCGCCCCTGCACCAAGGAGTGGAACCCGATCGTCGTCACCGCCCAGGGCGTGTGGGAGGGCCGCCGGGTCTCGTACGCGCACACCTTCGCCAACCCCTGTGCGCTGAAGATCGGCCAGGGGCGGGTCTTCTCCTTCTGAGGCCCGCGAGGCTTCGCCGCTCGCGGCCCGTGCACCCTCCGAAGCCCCGTCACGCCGGGACGAGTTCCCCGCGCGGCGGGGCTCATGCCGTCACGGGCCCGCGAGCCAGCCCCGCAGCGCCGCCTGGGCGCCCGCCTGGAAGCGGGTGTCCGCGTCCAGTTCGTCGAGCAGTCGGCTGATGCGGCGGCGCGCGGTGTGCACATGGACACCGAGGCGGCGGGCGATCGCCTCGTCCTTGAGGCCCCCGGCGAGCAGCCGGAGCAGGTCGCGGTGTTCCTCGGGCGGGCGCCGCGCACCGCCGCCGAGCGGCAGGGACCGCTCCCAGAGCGCCTCGAAGAGCGGCCCGAAGACCTGCCGGGGCAGCGTGCCGCGCACCACCACGGCGGCCCCCTCCCCCGCGTCCCCCGTGGCGTCCCCGGCGGGCAGCAGCAGCGCGGCGCGGCCGTCCACGGCGATGAGCCCGGTGGGCAGGTGTGCCGCCGTCCGCACCTCAAGGCCCCGCTCCAGGAGCGGGGAGAGCGGCCTGAGCAGGCCGGGCGGGGCAGCGCCTGCGCGGGCCAGGACCGCGCGCACCGCCACCCCGCGCTCCAGGAGCGCCGCGACGCCCGCGCCGGGGAGCACGCCGTCCGTCGCCCGGGAGCCGGTGGCCGGGGCGGTGTCCCCCGCCGCCCAGAAGTCCAGGCCCGGCGGCCGGTCCAGGATCAGCACCTGTCGCTCGGCGTGGGCCAGCAGGTGGTCGACGCGGCGCCGGACCGCGGCCGCTCCCCTGACCGTCTCGACCGCCGCGCCGACCCCGGGGGCGGCGGCCGGGTCCGGCTCCAGGTGCTCGGCGATCTCGTCGGCCTCCCGCCTGAGGCGCTCCAACTCCGCTGCCCGGTAGCGCAGTTCCGCCTGTCTTCGGCGGATCAGGGCGCGCACCGCGGGCGCGGGCGGCACCGGGCGCGGCAGCGCGGCCCGCGGCCGCCCCGCGCCGGGCGCGGCGTCCGGCTCCGGCAGGGTGAAGCCGTGCTCCCGCAGCCGCGCGAGGGACCGCTCCAACTCGCCCCGGGTGATCCCCAGTTCCCGCCGCAGCTGCTCCGCGTCCAGGGCCGCCGCGGCCCGGCGCCGCAGCAGCGCCCCGTACACCCGCTCGTCCGACTCCCCCAGGCCCAGGTCGCGCAGCGCGCTTCCCTTGTCGCTCCCCACCATGGTCATGACCGGAAGTCTCACGCCGCCCCTGGGTGCACACAAGTGTGCGGACCCACTTGTGACCCGTAGTTATTCCTTGATCAACACTCGGGCAACGACTTGCATGGCTCACGCACGTACATGACGTGCGCTCTGTTGACGTGCGCCTTTTCGGCGTGTGGAGGGGAACATGAGCAAGTCACGCAGACGGGCCCGCATATCCGGCGGCGCCGCGCTGCTCGGCGCGGCGGCGCTGCTCGCGTCCGGCGTTCCGGCGGCGCAGGCCGCCGACGAGACGCCCCAGGGACCGGCCGCCGAGGTCGTCCCGGGCACCGGCACCAGGACCCCGGCCCTGGTGGACGGGATCGAGGAGGCCGCCAAGGACTCGGGCAACCCGGCCGCCGCGGCCCGCGACCACCTCGCGGCCAAGCAGGACCGGTACGAGATCGCCGACCCGGCACGGGACCTGACGGCCGAGCAGACGCTGAGGCAGGGCGCCGGGGAAACGGTCCGCTTCCAGCAGAAGTACCACGGCCTGCCGGTCCTCGGCGGCCAGTACCTGGTGCGGATGGAGAAGAAGGACGGCGACCGGGTCGTCACCGGCACCTCCGGCAAGTACTTCACGGGCCTGGCCGTGGGGACGAAGGCGCGGGTCGCGGAGAGGACGGCGGTCGCGCGGGCCGTCGCGGCGACCGCCGCCGGTGACGGCCGCACGGGCAGCCTGACCAAGCTGGCCCCCAAGTCGGCCGACGCCAAGGCGAACGCCAAGGCCAGGAAGCGCAGCGCCCAGAGCGGCACCCCGCTCTCCGGCTCCTCGCACGGCCTGGTCGTGCTGCCCCAGGGCAAGGGCGTCCTGACGTACCACGTCACCGTCACCGGCACCGACCCCGTGAGCGGCGCGCCGGTCAAGCAGGAGGTGTACGTCGACGCCGCCTCCGGCTTCCCGGTGCTCCAGTACTCGGGCATCCAGTCCATAGCCGACGACGCCGACTTCCCCGGCACGACGGGCAGCGGCGTCAAGCTGGACGGCGAGAAGGTCGACCTCGACCTCACCCACGACGCGGCGTCGGACGCGTACCAGCTGCGTGACTACCGCCACCAGTGGGACGGCAGCAAGAACGCGCTGACCACCTGGGACGCGCGCGGCG
Organism: Streptomyces sp. NPDC053474; assembly: GCF_044544845.1. Taxonomy (NCBI): domain Bacteria; kingdom Bacillati; phylum Actinomycetota; class Actinomycetes; order Kitasatosporales; family Streptomycetaceae; genus Streptomyces; species Streptomyces sp. NPDC053474. The sequence goes on along the minus strand of NZ_JBITXV010000019.1, from coordinate 80,389 downwards.
TCGACGCCAACGACGCGTCCGGCAGGTGGCCGGACGGCATCGCCGAAGTCGCCTCCACGACCAAGGAGTTCGGCAAGGACGCCACCGAGTCGGGGGCCGTGGACGCGCACTGGGCGGCCGGGCAGGTCTACGACTACTACAAGAAGAAGCACGGCCGCGACAGCCTCGACGGCAAGGGCATGGCCATCAACTCCCTGGTGGGCGTGACGGACGGCGGGTTCCCGTTCGTCAACGCCTTCTGGGACGGCCAGAAGATGGTGTACGGCGGCGGCGACGAGGAGACCAAGACCCTCTCCGCCGACCTGGACGTGGTGGGCCACGAGATGACGCACGGCGTCGTCGAGCACACCGCGGGCCTCGTCTACGTCGGCCAGTCCGGCGCCCTGAACGAGGCGGTCGCCGACTACTTCGGCAACGCCATCGACGTGACCGCGTCCAAGACCCCGATGAGCGACCCGAAGGCCGCCCTCATCGGTGAGGACCTGTGCCGCACCAAGGCGCCCGAGGCCTGCGCGTTCCGCAACCTGAACGACGGGCGGACCACCGCCAAGGACTTCCTCGGCGTCACCATCGGCACCGACAGCGGCGGTGTGCACCTCAACTCGACGATCTTCTCGGGCGCCCTGTGGGACATCCGCGAGGACCTCGGCGGCACCCTGGCCGACCGGATCGTCTACAAGGCCCTCGCCGAGTACCTGACGCCCCTCGACGGCTACACCGACGCCCGCAACGCGGTGGTCGCCGCGGCCAAGGCGCTCGGCGTCAAGGGCACGAAGCTGCGGTCCGTGAACCGGGCCTTCGACGCGCACGGCATCACCAAGGGCTGGGAGAAGGCCATCGGCGCCGACTCCGACAAGCTCCTCGGCGACGTGAACGCCACCCGCGTCGGCGGCCGCCTGCCGAACACCGGCGCGGGCGCGGGCGGCGGCTGGTGGGCCGCGTCGAAGTCCGACGACGAGGGCCAGGAGGCCTTCTCCGTCTGGGCGGGCCGCACCGACGGCAAGGGCGCGAAGAAGCTGATCAGCCCCAACGACGGGCGCTACCACGTCTACCCGGACACCGACGGCAGGACCGTGGCGTGGGTGGCGTACGGCCCCACCAGCGTCGAGGTGCTGTCCCGGCCGCTGACCGGCGGCCCGGTGAAGAAGCTGTGGTCGGCGGGCACCACCGTCGCCAACGTGCACGTCTCGGGCCAGACCGTGACCTGGCAGGAGTCCAGCCCGCACGGCCAGCAGCGGGTCGCGTACCTGCGCAAGGGCGAGCGCGAGCCGGTGTTCGTGGACGGCGGCCGCTACGACGTGGCCACCGCGCTGCCCACCCTCAGCGGCGACAAGCTCGGCTACGCGAAGGTGTACGTCGACAAGGACGGGCAGCAGCAGATCTCCACCGAGATCACGGACGTGCGCAGCGGCCAGCAGACCCTGGTCCCGGCCAAGGGCGCCTACCTCGGCATCGCGACCCCCGCGATCAACGGAAAGTACCTGTACTGGCTGGTCGACGACATCGCCGACGACAACCGCATGGGCCTGCGCCGCGCCAACCTGGACGGCACCGGCCTGACGGACGTCATCCCCGAGAGCTCGGCCACCGCGTACTTCTGGAACGTGGACGCCTCGGACTCCGCGGTGACCCTCACCCAGTGGAAGCCGCAGCGCGGCTGGAGCAACGGCAACCTCACCAAGCTCGTCCAGACCGACCTGGACGGCAAGGGCCTGAAGCGGGTCTCCTGCAACCGCGGTGAGCAGACCGGCCACGCGGCCGACACCGGCAGGCGCGTGGTGTGGATCGACGGCACCACGGGCCACACGGACCTGGTGACCCGGGCCCGCCCGGCGGGCACCTGCTGATCCCGGTACGCGAAACGGCGGTGCCCCGCTCCCCTCGTGAAGGGGGCGGGGCACCGCCTTGGGACGGCCCGGTCAGACCACGGCGGCCAGCAGTTCGCGGGTGTACGCGGCGCTCGGCGCGTCGAAGACCTCGTCACGGGTACCGGTCTCGACGAGCTCCCCGTGCCGCATGACCGCGACCCGGTCGCAGAAGTGCCGGACGACGGCCAGGTCGTGCGAGACGAACAGGAGCGAGAGGCCGAGCTCGTCGCGCAGGTCCATCAGCAGGTTCAGGACCTGCGCCTGCACGGACACATCCAGCGCGGAGACCGGCTCGTCCGCGATGATCAGCCGGGGGCGCAGCGCGAGCGCGCGGGCGATGCCGATGCGCTGGCGCTGGCCGCCGGAGAACTCGTGCGGGTAGCGGTCCAGGTGGTCGGCGGACAGGCCGACCTGTGCGAGGAGCTGCGCGGCGCGCTCGCGGCGCTCGGCCGCGTCCGCCCGGGTGTGCACCCGCAGGGGCGTGGTGACGATCTCCTGGACGGTGCGCCGCGGGTTCAGCGAGGCGTACGGGTCCTGGAAGACGAGCTGCACCTCGCGGCTGAGCTCGCGGCGCAGCGCGGCGGACCCGGCGGCGCCGGAGATGTCACGGCCGTGGAAGCGGACCTCGCCCGAGGTGGGCCGCTGGAGTCCGGCGAGCACCCGGGCCGTGGTGGACTTGCCCGATCCGGACTCGCCGACCAGGCCGAGGGTCTCGCCCTCGCGCACCTGGAGGCTGATGCCGCGCACCGCGCGGGCGGGCTCGCGGCGCCGCCCGAGCAGGGTGCGGCCGCCGCCGAACTCCACGCGCAGGTCCACGACTTCGGCGAGGGGCCGCTCGGGGGGTGCCACCAGCGCCCGGGCCGCCGTGCGCGGCCCCGGGTCCGGCTCGTCGACCGTCGGAAGGCGGGTGCCGGGGACGGTGCTGAGCGTGGGGGCCGCGCCGATCAGGGCGCGGGTGTAGGGGTGTTCGGGGGCGGTGAGCACGCGCTCGGTCGGCCCCAGCTCCAGCTGCTGGCTGTGGCGCATGACGAGGACGCGGTCGGTGGCGTGCGCGACGACGCCCACGTCGTGGGTGACCAGGACGACGGCTGTGCCGTGCTCGTGCCGCAGCTCGTCGAGCAAGTCGAGGACCTGGCGCTGCACCCGGGCGTCGAGCGCCGTCGTGGGCTCGTCCGCGATCAGTACGTCGGGGCTGTTGATCAGCGCCATCGCGATCATCACGCGCTGGCGCATGCCGCCGGAGAACTGGTGCGGGTAGTCCCGGGAGCGGGCGGCGGCGATGCCCACCCGCTCCAGCATGTCGACGGCCCGGTCCCGGGCCTCCGCGCGGGACGCGCCCCGGTGGTGGATCCGGTAGGCCTCGGCGAGCTGGGCGCCCACCGCGTGGAAGGGGGACAGGGCGGCGAGGGCGTCCTGGAACACCATCGCCACCGCCCGGCCGCGCAGCGCGCGCAGCTCGGCGTCGGACGCGCCGACGACCTCCGTGCCGCCCGCCTCGATGCTGCCGGTGATCCGGGTCCGCGCCGGGTCGTGCAGACCCATCGCGGCCAGGCCCACGGTGGACTTGCCCGATCCTGACTCCCCCACCAGGCCGAGCACCTCGCCGCGCGCCAGGTCGAAGGTGACGCCCTCGGCGGCGGTGACGGCGCCGCGCGGCCCGGTGAACGTCACGCTCAGATCGCGTACGCGCAGCGCGGGAGCGGTCGCCGGAACAGGAGCGGTCATGCGAGCCTCACCCTCGGATCGAGCCACGCGACCACGAGGTCGGCGACGGCGACGAACACCACGACGAAGAACGCGGCGAGCAGCACGGTGCCCACGACGGTCGGCAGGTCGTTCTGGACGACCGCGTCCACGGCGAGCTTGCCGACGCCGCTGAGCCCGAAGACCGTCTCGGTGATGAACGCGCCGCCGAGCAGCGCGCCCACCTCCAGGCCGAGGAGCTGCACCAGGGGTGCCGCGGCCCCGCGCGCGGTGTACTTGAGATGGGCGCGCAGCGGGCTGAGGCCCTTGGCGCGCGCGGTGCGCACGTACCCCTCGTGCATGACCTCCAGCATCTGGGCGCGGGAGAGCCGGGCGAAGACGGCCGCGTTGACGAAGCCGAGGACGAGCCAGGGCAGCAGCAGGCCCGCGAGCCAGGCGCCGGGGTCCTCGCCGGGCGGGGTGTAGCCGGGCAGCGCGAACCAGCCGGTCTGGTAGACGAGCAGGTACTGGAGCGCGTAGCCGAGGAAATAGATCTGCACGCTGGCGCCGACCAGGGTGAAGGCGGACAGGACCCGGTCGCTGAGGCGGCCGCGGCGCAGCGCGGACACGAAGCCCGCGCCGACGCCGACGACGAGGATGACGGCGAGCGCGCCCGCCGCGAGCGAGAGCGTGACCGGGAAGCGGCTGGTGATGGCCGCGCGGACGGGCTCGTGCAGGGCGTAGGAGTAACCGAGGCACGGCGCGTCGCAGGCGATCGGGGTGCCGTCGACGTCCGCGATGGTGCGGCCCGCGAACAGGCCGCGCACGTAGTCGGCGTACTGCGCGAGAACCGGCTGGTCCAGGCCCATGGACGCGCGCACCGCCGCGACCTGGGAGGCGTCGCACTTGGGGCCGCAGGCGATGACGGCGGGGTCGGACGGCGCCGCGTAGAACAGCGCGAAGGCGGTCGCGGAGATCGCGAGGAGCACCACGACCGCCGTCAGCGCCCGTCTCAGGACGTAGGTGAGCATGGGTCAGGACTTCTTCAGGTACAGCCAGGCGGGGCTGATGGTGCCGTAGATCGGGTGGATGAAGGCGCCGCCGACACGGGCGCCGCGGACCTGCTGGACGCGCTGGTGCAGGAACGGCACGACCGGCACGTCCTTCATGATCGTGTTCTTCTCCAGAGCGATGAGCGCCTTGGCCTTCTTCGTCGCGTCGGTGATCTTCGCGATGCGGTCGAGCTCCTTGTCGACGGCCGGGTTCTTGTACCGCGGGTCGTTGTCGAGGGAGTCACGACGGCTGTCGAAGCGGTAGGGCACGCCGGTGGCCGGGGTCGGCCAGTCCACGGAGGAGCCGGACATCCACAGGTCGTACTTGGGGTCGGCGCCGCGCAGCACCTCGTTGGTGTACGCGGGCAGCGGCAGCGGCTTGGTGACGAGCTCGATGCCCGCCTTGGCGAAGGCGTCGACGAGGACCTGCGCCATGCGGTCGTTGACGGCGTTCGACTCGTAGGCGTACGACAGGCGCTTGACCTTCTTCTTGGCCTTGGCCAGGTGCTGCTTGGCCTTCTCGATGTCGCCCGTGGGCTTGACCGGGTAGGTGTCGTAGCTCTCCCAGCCGACGATGGCGGGCGAGGAGTAGGTGGTGGCGATGTCGCCGACGCGGGGGCCGCCGAGCGCCTGGCGGGCCTGCTGGCGCGGGAAGAGGTAGTGGATGGCCTTGCGGACCTCGGGGTCGGCGACGCGGTCGTTGCGGACGACCAGGTGGTACGTGAAGGCGCCGCGCCGCCCGTCGACGATCAGGCCCTTCTTCTTCGGGTCGCGCTCGGCCTCGCCGATGAGCTCGGGCGGGAACTCGTTCTTGGTGGTGACGGTGTCGGCGCCGTCGCCGCGCCCGTTGAGGATCTCCTGGGCGGTGTTGAGCTCCTTCTTCTCGAAGGTGAACTCGAACTTGTCGGCGTACTGGTGGCGGATCGGGTCGGTCTCCGCCTTCCAGTGCGGGTTCTTCTCCAGGGTCAGCGACTGGTTCTGCCGGTGGGAGACGATCCGGTAGGGGCCGGTCGCGAACGGCTTGAGGTCGTAGCGCGTGCCGGTGTCCTTGTCGGGGCGCACCGGCGACGAGGAGGACTGGGCGGCCATGAACGGCACGTCGGACTGCGCCTTGTGGAAGCGGAAGACGATCGTCTTGGCGTCGGGCGTCTCGATGCGGTCGAAGTCGCCGTCCTTCTTGGGGCCGCCGTAGACCTTGCGCGCCTGGGCGAGGTCGGACTTGCCGGTGAGCCACTGCGGCCAGTAGGGCGGGCCGACCTCGAAGCCGGGCGCGAAGGTGCGCTCGATGCCGTACTTGACGTGCTTCGAGGTGATCGGCTTGCCGTCCTCCCAGGCGATGCCGTCCTTGAGCTGGTACGTCCAGGTGCGGCCGCCGTCGGAGGCCTTGCCGATGTCGGTGGCGAGGTCGCCGACGAGCTTGGGCTTGCCGTCGATCACCTGGTACTGGGTGAGCTGGCGGCCCCACAGGAGCGAGGTGTTGTACGCCTCGCCCGCGTAGATCTTGGCCGGGTCCAGGTGAGAGTAGTCGCGCAGGTTGGCGACGCGGATGGTGCCGCCCTGGTGCGCGCCCTCGACGGCGGGCGCCGGGCCGGTGCTGTCCTTGGCGCTGCCCACCCCGGCGACCAGGTCGGCCTCCTCGCGGGGCGCGGCCGCGTCGCTCTTGGACCCCGCCCCGGCCGAGCAGGAGCACAGCACGAGCAGGGCGGAAGCGGCGGCGACGACGGGGACGGCCACGGTGCGCGAGGTGATCCTGGGCATGGTGAACTCCATTGCGGATGGTGCGGGTGAGGGTGGCGCGCGGCGCGCCGGGGCTCAGCGGGCGGTACGGGGGTCGAGCGCGTCCCGTACGGAGTCGCCGAGCAGGTTGAAGGCGAGGACGAAGAGCAGGATCGTCACGCCGGGGAAGATCATGTAGGTCGGGTCGTCGTAGAAGACCTCGGAGCCGCGGGCGATCATGCGGCCCCAGTCGGGGATGGGCTCGCTGATGCCCACGCCGAGGAAGGACAGGGCGGCCTCGGCGGTGACGATGCCCGGCAGGGCGACCGTGACGTGCACGAGGACGGGCGCCCACACGTTCGGCAGGAGCTCGCGCAGCACGATGTGGCGGCGCGAGGCGCCCACGGCCCGTGCGGCCTCGATGAACTCGCGCTCGCGCAGGGAGCGCACGGTCGTCCTGAGGACCATCGCCAGGGGCACCCAGCCGAAGGCGGCGAAGACGAGCACCAGGACGGTGAACTGCATCCAGGCGGGCTCGTTCTCGCCGGGGTCGACGAAGCGGGTCTGCACGATGGGGCTCAGCGCGAGGAAGAGCAGCAGCGTCGGGAAGGCGAGCAGCACGTTGCAGACGAAGGTGAAGACCCGGTCGGCGAGGCCGCTCAGATAGCCGACGGTCACACCGAGGACGACGCCGAGGACCGCGATGACGGCGATGGCGGCGCCCGCGACGAGCAGCGAGGTGCGGATGCCGTACAGGAGCTGGGTGAACACGTCCCGGCCGAGGCCCGGTTCGAGGCCGAACCAGAACTCGCCGGACATGCCGCCGTTGGGCCGCACCGGCAGGCCCTCCGGGCTGAGGAGGCCCGCCTCGTCCTGGCCGTAGTGCTCGGTGGGGTTCTTGCCGTAGAGCGCGGCGACGAGCGGCGCGGCGAGCGCGAGGAGCACGAAGAAGGCCACCACGCCGAGCGCGGCGAGGCCGACGCGGTCCCTGCGGAAGGCGCCGACGGCTGCCGCGAGCGGGCCGCGGGGCTCGGTTCGTGGCGCGTCGGCCATGCTGCCCAACTCCTGATGACGTGCGGACGCGGAGGTGTCCCGCGTCGGGGTGCGCATCATTAGAGCCAGCAATGCGGCGCCCTTGCAAATCCTCCACAGAAGACATTTCCGGAATGCTGCGGAGATTTACAGGGGCGCAACATTCCAGGCCCCCAAACGGGGGTCAAACGGGCATCTTGCCCGACTTGAGATACGCGTCACATACCCACACTCTGCAAGGTCGAAGCACCTCACGACCTTGCTTCATAAGGCGCACCACGCACGCAGCCTTCACTTTGGCCAGGAGTCTACGCGCGTCACCCCTTGGGAATTCAGGGAAGGGAAATTATTCAACTCCATTACTTAAACCCGCCCGACGCACCCCCGTAAATGCGGAAGGGCCCCGGAAACCGAAAGGTTTCCGGGGCCCTCAGGCCGCCCGCCCAGGCGTCAGCCGATTTTCGCGCCAAAGGCTTCGAGGGCCTCCGGCACCGGCTGGAAGAACGTCTCGCCGCCGGCGGAGCAGTCACCGCTGCCGCCGGAGGTCAGACCGAGCGCGGTGTCCCCCGCGAAGAGGGCGCCGCCGCTGTCGCCGGGCTCGGCGCAGACGTCGGTCTGGATGAGGCCGTTGACGACGTCGCCGTTGCCGTAGTTCACGGTGGCGTCCAGGCCCGTGACCTTGCCGTCGTGGACCTGCGTGGTGGAGCCGCTGCGCTGCACCTGCTGGCCGACGGTCGCCGCGCCCGCCTTCGTGATCTTCTGCGTGCCGCCGTCGTAGAGGTTGACCTCGCTCGGGTGGGCGGTGTCGCCGCTGTACTTGACGATGCCGTAGTCGTTGTCGGGGAAGCTGGAGCCCACGTTCTTGCCGATGGCCGGGCCGCCCTGCTTCTCGGACCAGCTGGAGACGGCCTCCGTGCAGTGGCCCGCCGTCAGGAAGTGCGGGGCGCCGTCCTTGACCACGTTGAAGCCGAGGGAGCAGCGGCTGCTGCCGCCGTAGATCGCGTCGCCGCCCGCGATGAGGGGCTTGAACTCCCCCTTGGAGCGCTGGAGCTCGGCCTTGCCGCCGAGCTGCTTCACGACCGCGTCCAGCTTCTGGAGCGCGGCGCCGCGCACGGTGCGGTCCGCGGTCACCACGACCTTGTTGGTGGCCGGGTCGGTGGCCCAGGACGTGCCGGGGATCGACGCCTTGTCGCTGAGCGTGGAGCGGGCGCTCTTCAGCGCGGCCAGGGAGTTCTCGACGACTCTGGCCTTGGCGCCCGCCGTCTCGACGGTGTCCACCGCGTCCTCGTCCAGGACGTTCACGACGAGCTGCTTGGCCCCGGCGTCGTAGTACGTGCCCGCGGCGTCGGCGCCCAGCTCCTTGTCGAGGGACGAGGCGAGCTTTCCGGCCTGTGCCACCGACAGCGTGTCCGGTGTGGGGGTGGGCTTGTCGTCGCTCGCGTTCGCAGTCTGGAAGGTGACTGCCGCGCCGATCAGGGCGACGGCTCCCGCGCCTGCCACGGCGACGCGCCGCTTGGGTATGCGTCGGTGCTTCAACTCTTGTCCTCCTGTGGGGGGTCCGCCCGCTCCGGTGTGGGGACCTCGGCGGCCGGTAAGCGTGAGCGCATGGCGGCGCGGCCCTGGTGAAGCCGCGTCCATGCCAATAGGACGCGGCCCACTATTCCCAGCCTCACAGGCGGCACACAAGGTCGACTTCAGGACGCCCGCCCGGCAACGCGCCTGTTCCCGCGGCTCGTTGACCCAACGTGGTCACGCCTAGTCGTCCCCTCGCCGGTCCCCGGTGCAAACACCGGGTGCGAGCGGGCGGTGGGCAGCGGGTGAGGACTAGTCCTGTCCGGTTTCCGTCGCCGCGGTAGCGCCGGGCGGCACGGCGGGAGGGGTGGTTGACGATTCCACTCCGCTTTCCGGTCCGCTTTCCGGCGGGGCGGCGGCGGGCGCGGGGCCCGAGGGCGCCGGGTCCGACGGCGCGGGGCCCGCCTGCGCCCGTTCCAGGAAGCGCAGGAGTTCGACGGGGAAGGGCAGGACGAGGGTGGAGTTCTTCTCGGCGGCGACGGCGACGACGGTCTGGAGCAGGCGGAGTTGGAGGGCGGCGGGCTGTTCGGACATCTCCTTGGCGGCTTCGGCGAGTTTCTTGGAGGCCTGGAGTTCGGCGTCGGCGTTGATGACGCGGGCGCGGCGTTCGCGGTCGGCCTCGGCCTGGCGGGCCATGGAGCGTTTCATGGTCTCGGGCAGGGAGACGTCCTTGATCTCGACGCGGTCGATCTGCACGCCCCAGCCGATGGCGGGGCTGTCGATCATCAGCTCCAGGCCCTGGTTGAGCTTCTCGCGGTTGGAGAGCAGGTCGTCCAGGTCGCTCTTGCCGATGATGGACCGCAGCGAGGTCTGGGCCATCTGGGAGACGGCGAAGCGGTAGTTCTCGACCTGGACGATGGCGTTGGCGGCGTCGACGACCTTGAAGTAGACGACGGCGTCGACGCGCACGGTGACGTTGTCCCGTGTGATGCCCTCCTGCGCGGGCACCGGCATCGTCACGATCTGGAGGTTGACCTTGCGCATCCGGTCCACGATCGGCACGACCGTCGTGAAGCCGGGGCCGCGCACTCCCTCTTGCAGCCGCCCGAGCCGGAACACGACACCGCGCTCGTACTGCTTGACGACACGCGCCGCGGACAGCAGGTACAGCAGTCCGGCGGACGCGACGGCCGCTCCGGCCGTCACCAGTTCCTCGACCACGACGGCCCCCGGGGTCTCATGGGGCGAATAGGGCATGCAGTACGAAGGTAACGCGCCGCCCACCCCAGGGCGAGCCCCGCGGCGCGCCAAGGGCGAGCCCCCGCCCGGGAGTTGGGCGGGGGCTCGTCGGGAACGGCTCGGAGCGCGGCGTCAGAACACGCTGACGTTGTACGCGCGCAGCGCCTCGGTGACCGGCTGGAAGAAGGTCGTACCGCCGGAGGAGCAGTTGCCGCTGCCGCCGGAGGTCAGGCCCAGCGCGGTGGAGCCCGCGTAGAGGGGGCCGCCGCTGTCGCCCGGCTCGGCGCACACGGTGGTCTTGATCAGGCCGCTGACGACGTCACCGCCGCCGTAGTTCACGGTCTGGTTGAGGGCGGTGACGCGGCCGCTGTGCGTGCCGGTGGTCGAGCCGCGCCGCGTCACGCTCTGGCCGACCGTCGGGTCGGCGGCGCGGGTGATGTCCTGGCTGCCGACCGTGCCGGACTTGGTGACCGAGTTGTTGGTGTACTTGACGATGCCGTAGTCGTTGCCGGGGAAGCTGGAGCCCGAGGTGGTGCCGAGCACCGTCGTCTTGGCGGAGTTGGCCCACCACGTGCCCGCGCCGTCGGTGCAGTGCCCGGCGGTGAGGAAGTAATAGGTGCTGCCGTTGCGCACGTTGAAGCCGAGCGAGCAGCGCCAGCTGTCGGCGTAGATCGCGTCGCCGCCGGAGATGTACTTCTGGAAGGTGCCCGGCGTGCGCTCGATCTTCAGGGCGCCCGCCTTGTCGCCCGCCGCCCTCTTCACCCGGGCGATCTCGGCCGCGGACACCGTGCTGTCGGCGGTCACGACGACCTGTCCGGTCTTCGCGTCGACGCCCCAGGCGGTACCCGCCACGTCCGCTTCGAGGACGGCGTCACTGGCGGCCGTGAGGTCGGACGCGCTGTACGTACGCGCCTCGTCGGCGCTGGCGGCGGGCACGGCGAGCGCCGCCGCGGCCACCAGACCGGTCGCGAGGGCGACGGTGCGGAGGTGTCTCGTCGTGGTGCCGCGGGGGGTGGTGCGCTTGATCCTCACTGCTGGTTCCTCCCGAGGGAAGTCAGGGGGTCCGTGGGGGCCGGGCCCGTGAGGCGCAGCCAGCGGACACGACGGATTCCGGCTACGTCGTGCCCCTGACAAGCGCTGCACGGGAGTATTCGGCGGGGTGACGCACCGCACAAGGTGCCGTTTCCAGCCGCTATGGCCGGATGCCAGCGCAACGCCTCCGCAGGCCCGCGTGACGGGAGCGCCCGAAGCGGCCCCGGTGCCGCACTACCGGCATGCGTCACCGGGGCCGCAGGTCAGCGAAGCGCCACGGTCCGCTCCCCCGCGGCGATCTCGACGGGCAGGGTGTTGCCGGGCGGCGGGAACGGGCAGATGAAGTGGTCGGCGAACGCGCACGGCGGCAGCAGCGCGCGGTTGAAGTCGACCGTGACGCTGCCGTCGGCGCCGGGCGCGGGCGGCCGCAGGAACCGGAAGCGGTAGCTGGAGCCGCCGCTGGTGGCGTCCGCGAAGACGGCCCACAGCGAGCCGTCGGCCTCGACGCTCACCTGGAGCGTGTGGTCCTGCCCGGCGAGGCGGAAGGCGAGTTCGCCGCCGAGCCCGAGCCCGCGCTCCACGCCGTCCGCGTTGGACACCCGCACGGTGCGGTCCTCGCCGTACGGGGTGAAGCGGCCCGCCACCGCGAACCGCGGGTCGTGGGCGGTGGCCTCGATCCCGGTGAAGGCGCGCCGCGCCGGGGCGTCGGGGTCGAAGTCGCGCACCGCCCACAGCCCTTCGCGGCGCAGCACGACGAGGCGCCGCGCACCGAGCGCGAGGCGCGCGGCCGTGACCGGGCCGGGGTCCGCGGTGAGCCGGGCCGTGCCGGGGAAGGGCTTCCCGTCGAGGGTGAGGCCGTCGTCGGGGCCCGCGGTCAGGACGACCTCGTCGCCGTCCTCGGCCCAGTGGCCCGGGAGGCCGGGCAGGGCGCCGTCCGGGTGGTCGGCGAGCCAGTGCGTGCCGGTGAGGGACAGCGGGCCGTAGGGCGCGGACACCGTCTCGACGCGCTGTGCGTGCCACTGCTTCCAGTCGCGGAGCGCGTCCTCGGTGGAGCCTGTCGTACTCATGGTGCATCAACCCTTCCGTGCGGGCTCGGACAGCCCGAGGTGTGAGCGCAGCGTCGCGCCCTCGTATTCCGTGCGGAACGCGCCGCGCTCCTGCAACAGCGGCACCACCCGTTCGACGAACTCGTCGAGCCCGCCCGGCGTCAGGTGCGGGACGAGGATGAAGCCGTCGGCGGCGTCGGTCCGTACGAACTCGTCGAGCTGTTCGGCGACGGCGGCGGGCGTGCCGACGAACGACTGCCGCGCGGTCGTCTCGATGACGGTCTGGTGCAGGGACAGGCCCTTGGCGCGGGACAGCGCCCGCCACTTCTCGGCGACGGCAAGCGGGTCGCCGACCCGCACCCGGCCCTGGACCAGCGTGGAGTGCGGGTCCGGGTCGATGTCGGGCAGCGGCCCGTCCGGGTCGTACGCCGACAGGTCGACGCCCCACACCTGCTCCGCGGCCAGGAGGGCGTTCTGCGGCGAGACCTGCTGGCGGCGGATCTCGGTGGCCCGCTCCTGCGCCTCGGCCGCGGTGTCGCCGAGGACGAAGGTGACGCCGGGCATGATCTTGAGGTCCTCGGGCGCGCGGCCGTACCGGGCGAGGCGGCCCTTGACGTCCGCGTAGAACGCGCGGCCCGCCTCCAGGGTGCCGTGCCGGGTGAAGACCACGTCGGCGGCCGACGCGGCGAACTCGCGGCCTTCGGGCGAGTCCCCGGCCTGGATCACGACGGGGTGGCCCTGCGGCGGCCGGGCCACGCCGAACTCCCCGGAGATGGTGAAGTGCCGCCCGCTGTGCGCGAAGGGGCGCGGCTCGCCCGGGGAGCCGTCCGCCCCGGGGCTCCAGGAGTCCCACAGCTCCCGGGCCGTGGCGACGAACTCGGCGGCGCGGGTGTACCGGTCGGCGCGGTCGAGGAAGCCGCCGCGCCGGAAGTTCTCGCCGGTGAAGGCGTCGGAGGAGGTGACGACGTTCCAGGCGGCGCGGCCGCCGCTGAGGTGGTCGAGCGAGGCGAGCCTGCGGGCCAGGTCGTAGGGCTCGTTGAAGGTCGCGTTGACGGTGGCGGCCAGGCCCAGGCGGTCGGTGACGGCCGCGAGGGCGCTCAGGACGGTGAGGGACTCGGGCCTGCCGACGACGTCCAGGTCGTGGATGCGGCCCTTGTGCTCGCGCAGCCGCAGGCCCTCGGCGAGGAAGAAGAAGTCGAAGAGCCCGCGCTCGGCGGTCCGGGCCAGGTGCTCGAACGACGAGAACTCGATCTGCGAGCGCGACCGGGGGTCGGCCCACACGGTGGTGTTGTTCACGCCGGGGAAGTGCGCGGCGAGGTGCATCTGCTTGCGCGCGGCGGATCCGGCCGTACGGGGCCCCTGCGGACGGGACCCCCGCGGACCGGCTCCGTGGGTGCCGGAGGTCATGACGCCTCCCTCGCGTGCGCCGCGTAGCGGTTGGCGGGCCGGGCGAGGCCCAGGTGGTCCCGGAGCGTGGCGCCCGGGTAGAAGGTGCGGAACAGGCCGCGGTGCTGGAGCAGCGAGACCGTGCCGTTGACCAGGCGCTCCAGGTCGCGCCGCGGCTCCACGGGCGTGAGGTGGAAGCCGTCGGCGGCGCCCGCCGCGTGCCAGGCGGCGATGAGGTCGGCCAGGTCGACGGGCCCGCCCCGGTAGAGCGGCCCGTCGGCGGTGGGGTGCGGGCCGCCGCCGTGCCCCGGCTGCGCCGCGTGCTCCCCGCCGCCGAGGTCGACGACGAGCGCGGCGAGCACCCGCAGTGCCTCGGGGTCCCGGCCGAGCGCGGCCGCGCGGCCGCGCAGTTCGGCGCGGGCGGCCCCGGCCTCGGCCGGGCTCGCGGCCCGGACGAGGGCGACGTCCGCGTGCCAGACGGCCACGTCGCGGGTGTGCTCGGCGGTGGCGTCGACGACGACCACGGGGTGGCCCTGCGGCGGCCGGGGCACGATGGAGGGCCCGCGCACACAGAAGGCGGTGCCCTCGAAGTCGACGTAGTGCAGCTTGTCCCGGTCGATGAAGCGGCCGGTGGCCACGTCCCGGATCTCGGCGTCGTCCTCCCAGCTGTCCCACAGCCGCCGGGCGACGTCGGCGACCTCGCCCGCCTCGCGCCACAGCGCGTCGCGCGGGGCCGCCCGGCGCCGTCCGAACAGCCTGGCCTCGGCCTCGGTCGCGGACACCTCGACGGCCCACCCGGCCCGGCCGTGGCTGACCCAGTCGAGCGTGGCCACGGCCGCCTGCACGTGGAAGGGCTCGGTGTGCGTGGTGGTCACGGTGGGCACCAGGCCGACGCGGCCGGTGGCGGGCGCGACGCGGGAGAGCACGGCGAGCGCGTCGAGCCCGCGGCGGGCGAAGCCGTCGCCGAGGGTCACGAAGTCGAGGGCGCCGTGCTCGGCGAGCCGGGCGAGTTCGACGAAGGGCGCGGCGTCGTGGGCGCCGGGCAGGTCGACGGCGGCGGCGAGATGCAGCGGGCCTCGGCAGGGGGGTGGGCTTGCGGACATCGGAGTACACCTCTCTCGGGCGGCGGTCACCGCCCGGCCTCGTGCAGGCAGGTCTCGTACAGGAAGGTGAGGACGGCGCGCGCGGTGGCGTCGTTCTGCCGGAAGGAAGGGCTGTTGGTGCGCGGCCGCGTGAAGGCGCCCGCGCCGCGCGCGTCGGTGTGCGGGCCGAGGGCGAAGCGGCGCGGGTGCGGGCTGCCCGCGCGGTCCCGGACACGGCCGTCGGCGGGGTCGACGGCGAGGAGCCCGTCGGGCGTCTCGGCCACCCCCTCGGCGTGCAGGGCGCGCAGCAGCGGGTCGCGGGTGCGGGCGAGCGTGGGCTGCGGAAGGCGCGCCTCGACCAGGGCGCGGGCGTCCACGTGCTGTCCGGGCACGGTGGCGCTCGTCGCCCGGAACACTCCGTCGCGCGCCTCGACGCGCAGGTCCGCGCCGAGGAACCGGACGATCCCCGCGCGGGACAGGGCGAGCAGCTGGCGCAGCCGCGGCCCGGGCGGCCCCGACGCGAGGTAGCTGAAGTAGCCGTGCCACCAGGGCCCGATGTCGCCGAGCCGGGTGAGCTGCCCGTAGACGGAGAGCAGGCCGAGGAAGACGGCCAGGTCGGGGCTGTGCGCGGGGTCGTGACGGCGGGTCAGGTCGGCGGTGATGTAGGCGCGCAGGCCCTCCTGGAGCCCCGCGTACGAGGAGTGGCGGACGCCGTCCAGCGGGTGGTCGAGGGCGGTGAGGTCGAGCCGGTCGGCGGGGTCGGGCACGGCGGCGGAGACCAGGGCGTGCAGTTCGGGGCTGCCGGGCGGGCAGGCGGCGTACTTCTCGTCGAAGTCGTGCCAGGCGGTGGCCGTGCGCTCGGGGTGCGCGCTGAACAGGCGGTGGTAGTGGGCGAAGCCCAGCTCCTTCTCGATCAGCGGCCACACGTCGCGCCCGAAGTCGAAGCCGCCGGGCCGGGCGAGCAGCTCGTCGATCTGCGCGGGCCCCAGGTAGCGCGGCAGCGGCGGCCGTTCGCCGTCGTCCCAGGTGTAGCCGAGCTTGGAGTGGTACGGCACGCCGCGCCGCGAGCCGACGTACAGGACCGGCTCGCGGCCCGAGGGCACGTAGGTGTCGCCGTCGTAGCGTCCGCCGCGCCCCTCGGTGAGGAGCACCATGAGGTCGACGAAGGCCAGGCCGAAGCCGCGGACCAGCACGTCCTGGCCCGCTTCGAGGGCGTCGAGGTCGCTGTCGGCGGTGAAGTCGGGCGGCAGGTGCACGAGCCCGTGCTCGCGGGCGTGCCGGGCCAGGTGGAGCTGCTCGGCGTCGGGTTCGGCGTCGAGGTGGCCCTGGGCGAGGATCACGAGGTCGCCGAGGAGGGGGCGCGGGCGGCCTTCGAGCCACACCCGCTGGCGGCCCGCGCGGGGCCCGGTCAGCCGCAGGGCGCGCCGGGCGTGGTGGTGCACGGTGATGCCCGGCGGCAGCGCGGCCACGGACGTCTCGTACACCCAGCGCAGATAGGCGCCCTGGGTGCGGCGCCCGGCGAAGGTCTGCCCGTCGAGACCCGCCCACTCGTGCAGCGCGGGGCCCGGCCGGACGGGTCCCGCGAGGTCCACGGTGTCGTCGGTGAAGAGGGTGACGTCCTGTGCGTGCGAGTTCATCCACAACAGCGGCGACTGCCGCTCCCGCCAGATGCGCCCCGGCCCCGGCGGGTAGGGGTCGACGAGGTGGATGTCCAGGCGCGCCCCGGCGTACAGGGACGGCGCGTTGGCGGCGATGCGCTCGATCAGGCCGGTGGCGCGCGGGCCCGCGCCGACGATCACGAGGGTGGGTGTCCCCGCCACCGTCGACGAGGCCGTCGCGGTGCTCATCGGGCGAGCTCCGAGCCGCGCGCGTAGTGCCGCTCCACGTAGTACTGCCCGACGCTGAGCACGGAGGTGACGACGACGTACCAGAGCGTGGCGACGAGCAGGAGCGGGATGACCTGGTAGGTGCGGTGGTAGACGAGCTGCACGGAGTACAGCAGGTCCTGCACGGCGATGACGCTGACGATGGAGGTGCCCTTGAGCGTGCCGATGAGCATGTTGCCCGCCGGGGGCACGATGGAGCGCATGGCCTGCGGAAGAACGATTCTCCGAAAGCGGCGCGCGCGGCCGAGCCCGAGCGACTGCGCGGCCTCGGTCTGTCCCCGGTCGACGGAGAGGATGCCGCCGCGCACGACCTCGGCGGCGTACGCGGCCTCGTGCAGCGTGAGCCCGATGACGGCGATGGTGACGGGCCCGAGCAGGTCGACGGTCTTGATGCCGAGCAGCGTCGGGTACAGCGCGCCGATGTTGAACCAGAAGAGGAGCTGCACCAGGATCGGCATCGACCGGAAGAACCAGACGTAGCCCCAGCTGACCGCCCGCAGAACGGGGTTGCTCGACAGTCTGCCGAGGGCGAGCAGGGTGCCCAGCGCGAAGCCGAGGACCATCACGGCGGCGGTCAGCCACAGCGTGAGCCACAGTCCGCGCAGCACGGCCGCGGTGGTGAAGTAGTCGCCGACGACGCCCCACTGGAAGGCGTCGTTGCGCACGACGGAGTTCAGGGCGAGGGCGAGCACCGCGACGAGGACGGCCGCGGCCGCCCACTGGCCGAGGTGGCGCCGGGGCACGATGCGCGGCTCGGGCGGATGGTCTCTGGAGGGGTCGGGCCGGTGGACGGCCACCTTGGTGAGGGCGTCGGATGACATGCGAAAGCTCCGATGGTGCGAGTGATGCCTTCACATGCGCCGCGTGCGACACGCGGGCCACGCCGGGCCGACCGGCCCGCACGGAGCGAGCCCCTCAGCACGCGTCCGCCTCCCGAGACTACGTGGCACGTCGCGCCCGCTGTCAAGACCGACCGCCACGCCGTCTCACGCCTCTGTCCAGAATATGAGCCGTACGTCTCAACGCAGTTGACGCCTTTCCGGATGCCTGTTCCACTTGTGCTCATGCATCCGCAGCAGTGGCTGGTCACGCGCTCCCACATCGACTTCGGTCGTGTGTGGTCGGCGTCTTGTTGATGCTCCTCTGAGCCGACCGCCCCGCCGCGCCTCCGGGCCCTTCGCCCACCGCGTCCCACTCTTCGGACCGGTCGTCTCACCTTTCTCCGGTACTCCCGCACGTCGCGTTCCCGCGGTCCCGCACCTCCGTACGCGGCGCTCCCGTACCCCCGTACGGACGTCGTCCCGTACGTCCGCCCTGCCGTAACTCCCGCGCGTCCGCGCGCGGTTGCCCCCGTCTTCACACGCGTCCGTGGACGCGGCCACACCCCTCCCCTCGCTCGCCCCCTCCTTCCGCCCGCCTTCGCGCCCCGACACCGGAGAACGCCACGCCATGCGCACGTCCCGCACGTCCCTGTCCGCCTTCGCCCTGATCACGACCGCCGCGCTCGCGCTGACCGGGTGCGGCTCCGGCGGCTCGTCCGGCGCCTCGGCGGGCGCGGCGCCCGGGGGCGGGAGCGGCAAGCTCCCGACGACCGACGTGGTGTCGGCGGTGCGCAAGAACGCGAAGGCGGCGGCCCTCCTCCCCGCCGACGTGCGCGAACGCGGCACCCTGAGAATCGGCAGCAGCGTCGGCGGCACCCCACCGGGCTCCGCCTATCTGGAGGACGGCAGGACCGTCGTCGGCCAGGACATCGACTTCGCCGACGCCGTCGCCAAGACCCTCGGCCTGCGCCTGAAGCGGGAGACCGCGAGCTTCGAGGCGATCCTGCCCGCGCTCGGCAGCGGCAAGTACGACCTGGGCACCGGCAACTTCGGCGTGACGGAGGAGCGGCGCAGGACGATCGACTTCGTCACCTACATCAACGACGGCCAGGGCTTCGCCGTCCGCGACGACAGCAAGCTCAAGAAGGTCACGGACTTCCGCCAGCTGTGCGGTCTGAACGTGGCCACCGGCGCGGGCACCACGTTCGAGGCGACCCTGGAGGACAACAAGCACGTGTGCGCCGACGCGGGCAAAAGGCCGTACAGCGTCAAGACGTACACCGAGCAGGGCGCGATCTGGGGCTCTTTGCGGCAGGGCCGCAGCGACGTGGTGATGTCGACCATCAACGGCCTGCGGTACGCGGTGAAGCAGCAGCCGGGCCTGAAGTTCCTCGGCGAGTTCCACCGCCTGGACGTGGGCTTCGCGTTCAAGAAGGGCACGAAGCTGGCGCCCGCGTTCCAGGCGGCGGTCAATCAGCTCATCGAGGACGGGACGTACGACCGCATCCTGAAGAAGTGGGGCACGCGGGCGTCGGCGATCGACGCGTCCCGGATCTCACCACGGGAGATCAAGGACTGACCCGGCGTCACCCCGGCCGGGCGGGGCCGGGGCTAGCAGTCGCACGCGCAGCACTCGCAGCACTCGCACGGGCAGTCGCAGTCCCGGCAGGCGCCCTTGCGCTTCTTCCGGGACCACGGCCCCTCGTACTCGCGGGCGCAGCACAGCTGGCACGTGCAGCACAGGCCGATCGCGACGAGGCAGCCCGCCCAGAACCCGCGCGGCTTCTTCGGCTCCCCCGACCAGGGGCCGAAGCCCCCGCCGCCGTACCCGCCCCCACCGGCCGCGCCGCCGTACCCGCCGCCGTACGCGTCGCCGTAGGGGCCGCCGCCCCCGTACGGCGATCCGCCGCCGGAGCCTCCGTAGGGGCCCTGCCCGCTCCCGCCGCCGTACGAACCGTCGTACGCCGTCACGTCGAGGCCGGTCGCGCCCCGCCCTTCGTGCGGGGCGTGGCCGCAGGACGCCGTCCCGAACGCCCGGTCCACCGACCGGCCCAGCTCGTGCACGAGCAGGAAGTGCGCGAGCTTGGCGTCGGTGAACTCCACCTCGGCGAGGGCGAGCCGGATGCCGTGCAGCGCGTCGTCGGCGAGGCGGCGCGCCTCGGCGGCGGTGGCGCCGGTGGCCGTGATCGGGTTCCAGGCGCCCGCGGCGGCGTCGGCCTGCCGGTCCTCCACGGCGTCGAGCAGATGCGCGAGCCGGCCGAAGAGCCGCCCCGCCTCGGCGAGCGGCTCCGCGTTGCCGGGGCGGCCCGCGAGGACGGCGGTGTGCGCGAAGGCGGCCGCGGTGGCCGTCTCGGTGGGCTCGGTGACGGTGAGCAGGGACGTGCCGGGGCCCGCCAGGGCCTCGATGCCCTCCTGCCGCTCCACGGCGTCGACGAGGACGGCCGTATCGAAGCCCACGGAGGCCCCGGTGCGCGCGCCCGCCCGGTCCCAGCGCCCGGCGACCCGGCGCGCCGCGGCGGCCACCGGCCTGCGGGCCAACAGGCCGTCGCCGTCGACGACGTGGTCGCGCACCTTCGCGGAGGCGAGCACCAGCGACACGGCGGCGGCGAGCCGCGCGCCCTCGCCGCGGGCGACCGACGCGGTGCGCATGCCGCGCAGCGGGCAGGGGCCCGCGGTGCGCCGCCAGCCGGTGGTGCGCTCGGCCTGAGCCTCCGTCAGGACCGAGATGATGAGCCCGTCGTAGTTGGTCACGACGCGCGCGAACTGTCCGTGGTCACCGCGCAGCGCGAGGCAGAGCCCGCACAGATGCGCCATCCACTGGGTCTTGAGGCCCTCACCGAGGCGATGGGCACAGGGCCTGACTATTCCGAACAAGACGATTACCCCCGTGTGCTCCCCCGTGCGCCGACGCGTCATACGCGTGGCCCACCGGCGGTCCCGTGCGTGGTCGAACGACTACTGACGGTCCGTCAACGGCAGCTCGGCACCGCGCCACGGACCCCCCGCGGGCATCGTAGCGAGCGGCCCGTTCACCCGGACGCACCGACCGTCACCCGGACGCCGAGAGAAATCATATTTCACTCACAGTCAGCAGCCGGGCACGGCAATCCCCTTGAAGAACCACGCGTGTCGGCCCGTTGACTGTGCACCAGTACCGTCACGAAACCCCCGTGCGGCGTCTATCCCCTTGGCGCACCATCCGCATCATGGACGACGATAGGGGTGCGGAACACGAGCAGACCGCAGCGAGAGGAGGCGTCCATGGGATCGGTGCGCAAGGCGAGTGCCTGGCTTGGCCTCGTCGACGACAACAACGACGAGCGCTACTACGACGGCTACGAAGACGACGGGGCCGATGGCCCCGAGGCCGACGCCTGGGTCACGGACCCGCGCGTGAAGGTGGCGTCGGACGTGGCCGAGGAGAAGGGCGCCAGGATCGGCACCGTCACGCCGGACAGCTTCCGCGACGCCCGGGGCATCGGCGAGCTCTTCCGTGACGGGGTTCCGGTCATCGTGAACCTCACGGCGATGGAGCCCGCCGACGCCAAGCGCGTGGTGGACTTCGCGGCCGGGCTCATCTTCGGCCTGCGCGGGTCCATCGACCGGGTGGCGCACCGCGTCTTCCTGCTGACCCCGGCCCACACGGAGATCGTCAACGGCGAGGGCCCCGGCCGCCGCGCCGACGGCTTCTTCAACCAGAGCTGAGGCGGGGCCTCACCGGAAGGCGTCGATTCCGGTGAGCGCCTTGCCCAGCACCAGCTGGTGCATCTCGACGGTGCCCTCGTAGGTGAGCACCGATTCGAGGTTCGTGGCGTGCCGCATCACGGGGTACTCAAGAGAGATCCCGTTGGCGCCGAGGATCGTGCGCGCGGTGCGGCAGATCTCGATCGCCTCCCGTACGTTGTTGAGCTTGCCGAAGCTGACCTGCTCGGGTCGCAGGGTCCCGGCGTCCATGCGGCGCCCGAGGTGGTGCGCGAGCAGGATCCCCTTGTGCAGTTCGACCGCCATGTCGGCGAGCTTGGCCTGGGTGAGCTGGAAGCCGCCGATGGGCCTGCCGAACTGCTCCCGGGTCCTCGCGTACTCCACGGCGGCCTCGAAGCTGGCGCGGGCCGCGCCCATCGCGCCCCAGGTGATGCCGTAGCGCGCGTGCGTGAGACAGCTCAGCGGGCCCTTGAGCCCACTGGCGCCGGGCAGCACCGCGTCGGCGGGCAGCCGCACCTCGTCCAGGACCAGCTCACTGGTGACGCTGGCGCGCAGCGACCACTTGTGCTTGATCTCGGGGGCGGAGAACCCCGGGGCGTCGGTGGGCACCGCGAAGCCGCGGATCCCGTCATCCGTCCGCGCCCACACCACGGCCACGCCCGCGACCGAGCCGTTGGTGATCCACATCTTGCGGCCGGTGAGGACCCAGTCCGTGCCGTCCTTCTTCGCGTACGTGCGCATGGAGCCCGGGTCGGAGCCGTGGTCGGGCTCGGTGAGGCCGAAGCAGCCGATGATCTCGCCCGCGGCCATCCCCGGCAGCCACCGCTGCTTCTGCTCCTCGGAGCCGAACCGCCAGATCGCGTACATGGCGAGCGAGCCCTGGACCGAGACGAGCGAGCGGATGCCGGAGTCGGCCGCCTCCAGCTCCAGACAGGCGAGCCCGTACTGCACCGCGCTGGCCCCCGCGCAGCCGTAGCCGGTGAGCGACATGCCGAGCGCCCCGATCGAGCCGAGCTCGCGGGCGAGTTCCCGCACCTGGGGCAGCTCGCCGGTCTCGTACCACTCGGCGATGTGCGGGAGCACGCGGTCGGCCGCCCAGGACCGGACGGTGTCGCGGACGGCGAGGTCCTCCGGTGCGAGGAGGTCGTCGACGCCGAGCGGGTCGGCGGGGTCGAAGGACGGGCGGGTGCGGCTGCTTGCGGACGACATGCGGGGCCTCCGGCGGGGCGTTCTTAACTAGCGCTGGTAGTCAGTCAGGCTCGGCCCGACGCTACGACGCGCGGTCCCCCGCGTCCAGAGCGACCGGCCACGCTGGATCTTTCAGCCCGTTCGGCGTTTGAGGACGAGGCCGAAGGCCGATCAGGCCCCGCCGAGGTGCGCCTCAGCGGAGGGACTCCGCGGGAAGGCCCGCGCCGTCGCGGGGCAGGGGCATCCCCGGTTCGCCCTGCCCGGCAGGGCCACCGCAGTCCATGCGGCGCGGCAGCCGCAGGGCCGCGAGCGCGCCGAGCAGCAGCAGTCCCGCGCTGACCAGGAGGGTCACGTGCAGGCCGTGGACGAAGGAGTTCCGCGCCGCGGCCCGCAGGGCCTCGCCCTGTCCCCCGCCGAGCCGGTCGGCGACTTCGTAGGCCTCGCCGAGGGAGTGCCCGGCCGCCGTGCTGTCGGCCGCGGGGACGCCCCGCACGGAGGAGAGCCCGGGCGCGTACGCCGCGTTCATGACGCTGCCGAGCAGGGCGATGCCGATGCCCGCGCCCAGCTGGTAGGAGGTCTCGCCGATGGCCGCGGCGCCACCGGCCTGGGTCTGCGGGGCCTCGCTGAGCATGGACTCGTACGCCCCGAACAGCGTCGTCTCCAAGCCGAAGCCGAGCAGCACGAAGCCGGTGAGCAGCAGCGGGGCGTTGTCGTCGCCGCCCATGCCGGTCAGCGCGACCACCGCGAGCGCGGTGAGGCCGAAGCCGCAGGCGACCATGCGGCGCGGCCCGAAGCGCTGGAGCAGCCGGGAGCCCGCGAGGCCCGCGGCCATGGCGGCGATGGTGAGCGGCAGGAGCCTGAGGCCGGTCTCCAGCGGGGACAGGCCGAGCACCAGTTGCAGGTACTGGGCGGCGATCAGCTCCAGGCCGACGAGGGCGAGCATCGCGAGCACGATGCACCCGACGGACGTGCTGAACGCGGGCCGCGTGAACATCGCCAGGTCGACGAGCGGATGCGTGCGCCGCCGCTGCCTGCGGACGAAGGCGACGAGCAGCCCGCCGCCGACGGCGAGGGCAAGCAGCGTCGTCGAGCCGAGCGGCGACTCGCCGCCGCCGAGCCGCTTGACGCCGAGGACGAGGCAGAAGAGCCCGCCCGCCGCCATCAGCGCGCCGACGACGTCCCACGGTCCGTCGCGCTCGCCGGTGGACTCGGGCAGCAGCCAGCGGCCGACGGGCAGGCTGACGAGCATCAGCGGGATGTTGATGAGGAAGACCGAGCCCCACCAGAAGTGTTCGAGCAGGAAGCCGCCGAGCAGGGGCCCGACGGCCGCGCCCACGGCGGCCACCGCGCTCCAGATGCCGATGGCCAGCGCCCGCTCGCGCCGGTCGGGGAAGACCTGGCGCAGGATCGAGAGGGTCGCGGGCATGATCATGGCGCCGCCGACGCCGAGCAGCGCCCGGGCGACGATGAGGACCTGCGCGGTGTCCGCGAGCGCCGCGACCGCCGAGGCCACGCCGAACAGGCCGTAGCCGAGCAGCAGCACGCGTCTGCGCCCGACGCGGTCGCCGAGCGTGCCGAACAGGATGAGCAGCGAGGCGCAGACCAGCGGATAGATGTCCACGATCCACAGCAGCTCGATCGCGCCGGGCGTGAGGTCCTCGGTGACGGCGGGCACGGCGACGTGCAGGACGGTGGCGTCGACGGCGACGAGCAGCAGGCTGACGCAGAGGACGACGAGCACGACCCAGCGGTTGGCGCCCGCGCCGGGGGGCCGACGGCCGGATGGAGCGGCGGCCGTGGTCGTCCCGGACATGTGCGTACCTCCCAGTGATACCTCGCGAAATGCGGCCCAGCGGGATCCCGTGGGACCCAACGGGATCAGGTCGTCCGGCTGTGGCGGCTGTGAACAGCGAGTGGCCGTCAGCGTACGCGAGTCCACGCGCGCCGCGCGTGGCGGACCTCTCACGGTTGCCCCGCAGGCATGTGGCATACGCCACAGCGAAAAGCCCGTCCGGCGTTTGAGGACGAGGCGCGAAGCGCCAACAAGGGGGGAAAGGGGCGCAGCCCCATCCGCACGGGACACCTGGGAGGCGACAGGGAGGGACGAAGGGGGACGGGGATAATCACCCGGTGACCGATCATGAAATGCCCCCCGCGGGGAAGGCCACCGAAAGGCGCCACGCGGCAGCGACCGCGCTGCTCGCGTACGCGGGGGTACGCGCCCTGGGCCTCGCGGCCTTGGCCGCGTGGTGCGCGGGCACGGGCAAGAGCCCGCACACGCTGCTCTCCGCCCGCTGGGACTCCCTCTGGTACGTACGCGTGGCCGAGCACGGCTACGGCTGGGAGGTGACCCTGCCGGACGGCAGCGTGCACTCCAACCTCGCGTTCTTCCCGCTGCTGCCGTGGCTGGAGCGGCTGGTGGCGGCGGTCGGTCCGCTGGGTCACGCGGACGCGGGCCTGCTGGTGAGCGCGGTCGCCTCGCTGTGCGCGGCGGGCGGCATCTTCGCCGTCGCGGACCACGTGTACGGGCGCCGGGCGGGCGTGTGCGCCGTGGCGCTGTGGGCGGTGCTGCCCGTCGGCATCGTGCAGTCGATGGCGTACAGCGAGTCGCTGTTCACGGCGCTCGCCGCCTGGTCGCTGTACGCGGTGCTCACGGGACGCTGGGTGACGGCGGGGCTCCTGGCCTGTCTCGCGGGCCTGACCCGGCCGGTGGGCGGGGCCGTGGTCCTCGCGCTGTGGGCGGCGGCGGTCCTCGAAGTGCGCCGCCGGGGACGGGTCGACGCGCGCGTCGCGCTCGGCGCGCTGCTCGCCCCGCTCGGGGCGGCCGCCTACGTCCTGTGGGTCGGGCACCGCACGGGCGGCGGCCTCCTCGGCTACCTCGACGTGCAGGAGGGCTGGGGCAACGGCTTCGACGGCGGCTACGCCTTCGCGCGGTTCATCGGCGCCAAGTTCACCTCCGTGCCGGGCGCGCTCGCCGGGCTCGGCCTGATCGTCGGCGTCGCGCTGCTGATCCGCCTTTACGTCGCCGGGGTCCGGCAGCGCCAGCCGCTGCCGCTGCTCGTCTACACCGGGGTCGTCCTGGTGCTCGCCCTGTGCGCCGCGGGCTACTTCGGCTCCAAACCGCGCCTGCTGATGCCCGCCTTCCCCCTGCTGCTGCCCCTCGCGGTGGCGCTCGCGCGGCTGCGGACTTCGCGATCGGTGCTGGTCATCAGTGGTGTGGCCGTGGCCGGAGCGGTGTACGGGGCGTTCTGGCTGAACGGCTCGGGGCCACCCTGATCACGCCAAGATCATTTATCCGGGCGCCCCCTCAGGGCCGCCCGGTGAGCACCCGGAGAATTCCGCACCAGATCCCGGTGAACGAATTCATAAGCGCCCTAAAACCCGGGGAGCGACGATCAACGAATTGGGTATAAGGGCCCTGATGGAAAAGGCATTACGGCGGGAATACGCCGGGGCCTGAGAGCAATGCCACATCACATCGTCATCACAACCCCACCGATTCGACCGGGAACGGCGCTCACTCGCTGTAACGTCGATTGGGTGCGTACCGAACGAAACCTGACCCGTCTGGACCGGCTCTTCGCCCGTCTTGACCGTGAGCCGGAACGGCCGGTTCACCTCGATGTGCCGAGGATGAGCCGGCACAGAGTCGTGCTCTTCAGCGCGACCCTGGCGTTCTACCTCGCCATCGTGGTCGCCGTCCTGGCCACCTCCTGGCTCGTGCGGTTCGACTGGCAGGTCATGTTCTTCCGGCCCTACCAGCAGTGGCCCGAGATCCACGGCTTCCTCGACTACTGGGTCGTGCTCGGCCAGCGCGGCCCCACCGCCGTGATGGTCGCGGCCTGGCTGGGCTGGCGCTCCTGGCGGCAGCACACGCTCCGCCCGCTCCTGATGTTCGGTACGGCCCTGCTGCTCCTCAACGCCACGGTGGGCGCCGCCAAGCTCGGCATGGGCCGCCTCGGCCCGCACTACGCCACCGTGATTGGCTCGAACGAGATGGGGCAGGGCGGCGATATATTCCCTTCGGGCCACACCGCCAACGCCGTCGTGACCTGGGGAATCCTCGCCTATCTGGCCTCGACGCCGGTGACCCGCCGCTATCTGTCGGCGCTGTCCGCCGTGGTCTCCCTGAGCGTCGGCCTCACCACCGTCTACCTGGGTACGCACTGGCTGAGCGACGTCTTCCTCGGCTGGGCCGCGGGCCTGCTCATCCTGCTCGCGCTGCCCTGGTTCGAGCCGCTCGTCGCCCGGGTCGAGCCGTTCGCGCTCGGCCTCTGGCACCGCCTGCGGGCCCGGCCCCCGGTCGCCGTCGGCCCGGCCCCGGCGCTCGTGCCGCAGCGGTCGACGCCGGGCGCGGCCCCGGCCTCCGGCAAGGGCTCCGGTGAGCAGCCGCCGGTGCGCGAGCCCGTCGCCGCGGGCCGGACCCGCACCCCGGCCTATCTCGCCCCCGGCCCGCACACGGCCCGCTGCGAGCGCACCCCGGTGACCCCCGCGGGCCCCCGCCGCCCGCCGCACGCGGACCGGGTGCGCGGCGCGTCGGCCCGGCCCGTCACCGGCGCCTGACCCACCCCCCAGACCGCGGGACCGGTACGCACAACTGACTCCCGCACCGCGAAGGCCCCGGCTCCGCCACGGAGCCGGGGCCTTCGTACGGGACGGCCCGCGAACGGGACGCCGGGCTCAGCCCTTCCAGCAGCGCTTCACCCGGCCGCCCTCGACCTCGAAGTTCAGCCGCCCCGCGAGGTACTCCAGGGTGATGAACGTGCCCGGCGGCAGCGACCTGACGGTGGACCATCCGCGGGCGCGTGCCCGGCTCTCCGCTTCGGCGGCGTCGAGGCCGACATAGGAGTCCGGGGTGTCCTGGGGCTCGGCGGGCGGGGTCGGGATGGGTGCCATACCGGCCACGTTAGGCGGCTGATTCCCGCGGGGGAAGGCCACGGCGCGGGACCATGCGGCACGGATCCCCCTCCGGTCACGCTTTTGTCACAGGATCACGACGCGCGTTTCGCCCTAACTCCGTCACACGTACGAGCGGTTCCACCCTCGCTACGGCGGAATTCCGGCCGAACTCCGAAGCTCTTGCGGCCTTCTTGAGGCACCGTCGGAAAATCCCGCCCGACCCCGCCCGGGGAGCGTCCGAAACCTCGCGCGAATACTTTCCGAAACCTTCTACCGATCCTCCGCAATCCGGATTCCCGGGCGCCGCGCGGAAGGTAACGGAGTGCGGGGAATTCATGATTCCTCTCCCGCTCGCCGCGCGTCCCGCGCCCGCTCACCGCCCCTTCCCCGCGCCGTTCCCGCCCCCGCGCTCCCGCGAGCCGGAGCGCGGTCCGGCGCCGGAGTGCCGTACGCCCTCTGTCGGAGTCGGGGGCACGCGAGCATCATGGCCTGTGCTTCGGGCAGCCCAGGACGCGACAGCGAAGGGGCAAGCATGGGGACGCAGACGGTGGGGACGGCGGCGGAGCGCCCGGCGCGACGGCGGACGCGGGGCGCGATCCTCGTCGACTGGCTCACCACCACCGACCACAAGAAGATCGGCCACCTCTATCTGATCACGTCGTTCATCTTCTTCCTGATCGCCGGGGTGATGGCGCTCCTGATGCGGGCCGAGCTCGCCCGCCCCGGGCTCCAGATGCTGACCAACGAGGAGTTCAACCAGCTCTTCACGATGCACGGCACGATCATGCTGCTGCTGTTCGCGACGCCGACGTTCGCGGGCTTCGCCAACGAGATCATGCCGCTCCAGATCGGCTCGCCCGACGTGGCGTTCCCGCGGCTGAACATGCTCTCGTACTGGCTGTTCCTCTTCGGCGGTCTGATGGTGCTCGGCTCGCTGCTCGTGCCGAGCGGTCCGGCGGCCTTCGGCTGGTTCGCGTACGCGCCGCTCAACAGCCTGGAGCGGTCGCCCGGCATCGGGGCCGACCTGTGGATCATGGGCCTTGCGCTCTCCGGGTTCGGCACGATCCTCGGCTCGGTGAACTTCCTGACCACCATCATCGGGATGCGGGCGCCCGGGATGACGATGTTCCGGCTGCCCGTCTTCACCTGGAACGTCCTGTTCACCTCGGTCCTGGTGCTGATCGCGTTCCCGGTGCTCGCGGCCGCGCTGCTCGTCCTGGAGGCGGACCGGCGCTTCCACTCCGTGGTCTTCGACGCCCAGTTCGGCGGTGCGCTGCTGTGGCAGCACCTCTTCTGGTTCTTCGGGCATCCGGAGGTCTACATCATCGCGCTGCCGTTCTTCGGCATCATCACCGAGATCATCCCCGTGTTCAGCCGGAAGCCGATCTTCGGCTATCTGCCGCTGGTCGGCGCGACGATGGCGATCACCGGTCTGTCGGTGGTCGTGTGGGCGCACCACATGTTCGCGACGGGCGCGGTGCTCCTGCCGTTCTTCTCGTTCATGTCGTTCCTGATCGCGGTGCCCACCGGGGTGAAGTTCTTCAACTGGACCGGCACGATGCTCAAGGGCTCGCTGTCCTTCGAGACGCCGATGCTGTGGGCGGTCGGCTTCCTGGTGTCGTTCCTGTTCGGCGGGCTCACGGGCGTCCTGCTCGCCTCCCCGCCGATCGACTTCCACGTCACCGACTCGTACTTCGTCGTGGCGCACTTCCACTACGTGGTGTTCGGCACGGTCGTCTTCGCGACCTTCGGCGGCTTCTACTTCTGGTGGCCGAAGTTCACCGGCAAGATGCTCGACGAGCGGCTCGGCAAGATCCACTTCTGGACGCTGTTCGTGGGCTTCCACACCACGTTCCTGGTCCAGCACTGGCTGGGCGCGGAGGGCATGCCCCGGCGGTACGCCGACTACCTGGACGCGGACGGCTTCACGGTGCTCAACACCCTCTCGTCCATCGGCGCCTTCCTGCTCGGCATGTCCACGCTGCCGTTCCTCTACAACCTCTGGAAGACGGCCAAGTACGGCGAGAAGGTGGACGTCGACGACCCCTGGGGCTTCGGCCGCTCCCTGGAGTGGGCGACGTCCTGCCCGCCGCCCCGGCACAACTTCGTCACGCTCCCCCGGATCCGCTCCGAGTCCCCGGCGTTCGATCTGCACCATCCGGAGTACGCGGCGTTCCGGGCGCCGGACGACCAGGTGCGGCACCCCGGTCCAGGGCCCGGCTGAGCACGTCCCTGAGGGAGCGGATCCGGTCGAGCGCCGCCACGGGCTCGACCACCTCGAACTCGAAGCCCAGGAACATCACGTGGAAGACCAGGAACTCCAGGCTGGCCGCCCCCGTGCGCAGCAGACAGGTGTGCTCGGTCTCCGCCTCCAGGGTGCCGTCCAGCGGCCTCACCCGCTGCGTGGCCTCCTCCAGGGACACGAGGAGGCGGACCGTGGACCGCTCGGCGTAGGCGCTGGTCGACACGCCCCGGGAGACGTAGGCGGCCAGGTCGTCGGCGGGCGGGGTGCGGGGCGCGCAGCGCGGACCGTGCGGCGGCCGGGGCGTGATCCGGTCCACGCGGAACGTGCGCCAGTCCTGCCGGTCCAGGTCCCAGGCGACGAGGTACCAGCGGCGCTCGGTGCACACCAGGCGGTGCGGCTCGACGGTGCGGCGGCTCGAACTGCCGCCGTGGTCCAGGTAGTCGAAGCGCAGGCGTTCGGAGTCCCGGCAGACGGCGGCGAGGTCGGTGAGGACGGAGGCGTCGACGGCCTGCTGCCGGGGCGCGTGCAGCATCGGCACCGTGACGGCGTTCAGGGCGCCGACCCGCCGCCGCAGCCTGCTGGGCAGGACCTGTTCGAGCTTGCCGAGGGCCCGTACCGAGCTCTCGCCGATGCCCTCGATGCCCCCTCCCGCGGCGGTGCGCAGGCCCACGGCGACGGCGACCGCCTCGTCGTCGTCGAGCAGCAGCGGGGGCAGCTGGGCGCCCGCGCCCAGCTGGTAGCCGCCGCCGGTGCCGGGGCTCGCGTTGACGGGGTAGCCGAGCTCGCGCAGCCGGTCCACGTCCCTGCGGATGGTGCGCGCGGTCACGCCGAGGCGCTCGGCGAGGTCCGCGCCCGACCATTCCCGGTGGGCCTGCAACAGCGAGAGCAGGCGGAGCAGTCGTGCGGAGGTCTCCAACATGCGGCCGATTCTGCCGCCCCTCGCGGACAACTACGGTCCGCGAGGGCGGGGCCTGCTCCCGGCACGTGCCCTCAGTCGCCGACGGCCACCGCCCGGACGCGCACCGCCAGGTCGTTGTCGTTGGTGTAGTACGGACCGGCCTCGACCGGCCCGTCCGGGCCTTCGATGACCGTCACGGGGTAGGTGAAGATCGGCTTCTTGTCCGCCACGTCGTCGAGCAGCCGGGCCAGGCGCACCCGCGGCCCCTCGTCGCCCCCGGGCAGCAGCCACAGGTCCCAGGGGCCGTGCCCGGCGGCGAGGTCCTCGTACCGCAGCGTGACGTCGAACTCCGGCCCCCGCGCCGTGACATCGACGCGCACGACCCGCTCGGGCTCCTTGCGGAACACCGCCTCGACCCGCGCCCCCGCGGCGAGCTCCGTGCCGTACACGCGGCCGCGCGCAGTGACCCCGGTGTCGGTGATGCGCAGCTCACCGGCCTCCGCGTGCGGCGCCCGCACCCAGGCGCGCACCGAGAGGTTGCCCTGCTTGGTGGCGTACGGGATGCGCACCGAGACGTGGCCGCGGCTGCCGCTGGGCGCGCGGTCCACGAGCGAGCGCAGGTCGTTCACGCCGGGCATGAGCCGGCGCGGCTCCCCGCCGTCCACCAGGGCGTACGCGTTCCAGCGGCCCTCGGCGAGCTCGACGCTGCTGGGCAGCGCGGCGCGCAGCCGCCCGTCACCCGCGGGGGTGAGGGGCAGCCGCACCTCGGCGACGGGGTCGGAGTCCCTGCGGCGCAGCAGCAGATGCGCGGTGCCCGCCTCGCCGGGGTCGGTGACGTCGAAGGTCAGACCGCCCGCGGAGTCGGCGATGCAGTCCGCTCGGGGCGGGGGCACCTGCCCGGGCCCTCTCGCGTCGTCACTGGATCCGATGGTGTCCTGGGTGGACACGGCCGTCATGCCAAGCGCCCCTTCGTCGGTGCGGTTCTTCCGGCGTCCCGAACGGCGTACGCGCCGCCGAGCAGCGCTCCCCTGGCGCGGTGCATCGTGCCGCGCACCCGGCCGCCCAGCGAGCCGCCGCGCTGGAGCATGCCGTGGAACATCACCTCGTAGCGCTCGGCGATGCGGGCCGGGTCGAAGCGTTCGGAGTCCTCAAGCGCGGCGTCCGCCATCCGGTGGCGCAGCGCGTCGTCGTTGATGAGTTCGAGCAGGCCGCCCGCCATGGCGTCGGCGTTGCCGACCTCGACGAGACGGCCGTCGACGCCGTTCTCGATGATCTCGCCGGGGCCGTGCGGGCAGTCGGTGGAGACGACCGGGAGGCCGCAGCGCATGGCCTCGACGATGGTCATGCCGAAGGACTCCAGGCTGGAGCTGACGGCCGCGATGGAGCCCTTGGCCCACTCGGGCTCGATGGGGTGGGCGGGGCCCATGAGGAAGACGTGGTTGTACAGGCCGAGGTCGTCGATCAGGCGGCGCAGCTTCTCCTTCTGGCGGCCGCCGCCGTAGATCCGCAGGCGCCAGTCGGGGCGCTCCCTGCGCACCTTGTCGAAGGCGCGGATCAGCAGGTCGTACCGCTTGACGGGGGCGAGCCGCCCGGCGGCGACGACCCACTTGTGGGAGCCGTCGGCGGGCTCGATGCCGGGCGCGGGCACCGGGTTCGGCACGGCCTGGACGTGCACGCCGGGCAGCCGCATCCGCCTGCGGTAGTCCCGTGCGTCGGCCTCGGTGGTGGTGGTGAGGACGTCGAGGCGGGGGTAGACGCTGCGCAGCTGGAGGCGCAGTTCGGCGGAGTGGCTGTCGAGCGTGAGGTGCTCCTGGCCGACGCGCAGCACGCCGCGCCGGGTCTGCCGGGCGACGTGCACGTTCAGGCCGGGCCTGGTGCCGATGACGACGTCGGACCGCAAGGACTTGAGGTGGGCCTCGATGCGCTGGTCGGTGAGGGCGCTGTACTGCGCGTAGCGGCCCTCGGCGCTGGGGAAGACGCGGGCCGGGATGGTGTGGGCCGCGCTGTCGCCCTCGTATCCGGGGCTGTCCTTCCTGATGTCCACGAGGTGGCTGAGCCGGATCCGCGGGTCCGGCGCGAAGACCGGCTCGTCGCGGTGGCGCAGCACCGAGACGATCTCCACGTCGTGCTGCTCCGCGAGGGTGTTCGCCAGGTTGTACGTGGTTCGGATCGTCCCTCCGATCCCGTACGCGTTGTGAATCAGGAAAGAGATATGCATACGTACCCGTATTCCGCGTTTACCCGTGGCCAGTGCGTCTCGTCCGCCTACCGAGGGGTTAGACGGGAATCTCAGGCCAAGGGTTGGGTCGAGATCCCGCCTTGTTCCTCAACGGATGCGCGATCGCAATGCGGAACAGGGAACTCCATGAGTGGTACAGCGGTCATGGCTGGTAGGAGAGCTGCGGTACCTCGAAGCAGTTGGCGTTCATATCGCCTTGTGTGACCCAGCCCTCATCGTCCTTCCAGCGGGCCACGGACACACACGTCCGGCGCGTCCTCGGCGGCTCGGCCCGCCGCTCGTACGTCACCGGCAGCAGCAGGCCGTCGGCGTCGTAGGGCTTGCCCCGGCTCATGAAACGGTCCACGCAGGCGCGGGTGACGTCCCCGCCCGAGGCCGCGCAGGAGCGGGCCGCGGCCGTGAACCACAGGGCGGCGGCCCAGCCCTCCAGCTGCCACTGCGAGAGCGCGTCCGCCGCCGTGCCCGCCTTCTTCATGCCGTCGCGGAACTCCCGCACGGCCGGGTGGCCGGTGTCCTCGTAGTTGCGGCTGGAACCGGTCGCCCACAGGGCGTTGCGGCAGCGCGGCGCGTCCTTGTAGTCGTCGGCGACGCTGGCTGACCAATTCTGTACGTTCGTGACCTTCGCGGTGACCTTCGCGCCCACGTCGTCCATGGCCTCGCACAGGCGCGCGTTGCCGTGCGTGTCCATCGCGTCGAAGACCAGATCGGCGCCCTGGTCCTTGAGGTCGGCCGCGGCGGCGCGGAAGTTCGGCAGCGCGAAGTCGACCTGCTCGGTGACGACCTTGTAGCCCTCGGCCTCCAGACCGCGCTTCACCAGGCGCGCGTACGCCGCCGACGCGGCCTGGTTGTAGGAGACCACCGCGGCCGTGCGGGCACCCTGCTCGCGCTTGAAGTAGCGGTAGACCTCGGTGCCGCCGTACAGCTCGCCGCCCCAGCCCGGCTTGCCCTTGCGCGGCGCGAGGCTGCCGTAGATCCCGTACAGGTGCGGATAGGTGTCGTAGGCGGAGCCGATCGGCTGTCCGCCGATGTCGGGCACGCCCGCCTCGGAGACCCGGGGCGCGCCCGCGTAGTCCAGGGCGGTGGTGGCCACCAGGGCGACGACCTTCTGCTCGTCGAGCAGCTTGTGCACGCAGTCGTTGTTGCCGACCCCGCTGCCGCCGTCGTCGCAGGTGCGCACCTCGACCTCGCGTCCGGCGATCCCGCCGCGGTCGTTGAGCCGCTCGAAGTAGGCCTTGGCGCCGTCGCGCGGCCCGGTGAAGGCGGACCCGCCGACGGGGCTGGTGGCGCTGGTGATGACGCCGACCCGCACGGGCGGGCCGCCGGACGGCGGCACCCCTCCCGACGGCGCGCGCCGCTCGAAGTCGCTCTCCGGCAGCCGGCTGCCGCAGGCCGCGCTCCCCAGGAGCGCCGCCACGGCGAGCGCGGCCACGAGGGCCCGTCGGCGGGCCAAGTCTCAGCAGCCCGGGCCGGGCGACTTGTTGCCGCTCAGCCGCACCAGCGCGCACAGCGTCTTGACGGACACCTTCCAGGTGCCGTCCTGGTCGACGGCGGTGCCGCTCGCGCTCGGCAGCGCGGTCGCGCCCTTCAGGGTCAGCGCGTACGTCACGTCCGCGTCCTTCGCCGACGTGAACTCGACCTTCGCGACCCGGGCCCGGACCTGCTTGCCGCGCTCGTCCCCGCTGAAGCTCTGCAGCACCTGGCGCATCTCGGCGCCGTTCTCCAGGACGGCCTCCTTGTCCTTCAGGGACACCGCCGGGTCGAAGAACTTCTGCCAGTTCGCCCGGACCTCGTCCTCGGCGGCCTTGGGGTCCGCGGGCTCGGCGGCGTCACCGGCCTTGCTGGTCGCCTCCACGGACGGCTGCGGCGGCGGGCTCCCGCCCTCGTCACCGCTGTCGTCGCCGCAGGCCGCGACGGCCGGGACGAACAGCAGGACCGCGGCGGCCGCGAGGGCCGGGCTCCGCACCCGCCCCCGTCGTAGCTCGCTCCCCCGCCTGGGTCCTGTCCAGAGCACCATCTGGCTCACCACCGGGTATCGGACCGGACGAAGAGCGCCCGGTGCTTTCAGGGTCGGCTTGTAGAAGGCATAGTGCAATCCATTGGCTTCCATGAACAGACCCACCAGGCACCCGGGGGGCCTCGATGCGGGCGGCAAGGACGGACGGGAGCACTCCCGCGGCGGCGCGGGCCGCCTCGCGCGCGGCCCGGCTGCGGGCGGTCCACCCGATGCTGTGGGCGGCCTTCGCCGCGCTCGCGACCGGCGCGGTCCTGTGCGTGATCGGCTGGTACGGGATCTCCGGAGAGCGCTTCGCCGAGCGGCAGTTGCCCTACCTCGCGTCCTGCACGGTGCCGGGCGCCGCCCTGATCGTCGCGGGCGCGGTGCTCCTCGCGCACGGCCGGGGCGCGCTCGCCGCGGCGCGCGTCGAGGAGCTGTACGGCCTGCTCGTGGCCGTCGAGGACCAGGACCCGGCGGCCGCGGGGGCCGAACGGGCGAAGGCCCCGGTGGCGACGAGCGACGCCCTGCGCGCCGTGCCCGACGGCACGCTGTGGCACCGCGCGGACTGCCCCCTGGTCGCGGGCAGGCCCGAGGCCGTCGCCGTCGACGCGGCGGCCCCGGCGGCGGGCGGCCTGACCCCGTGCCCGATCTGCGCACCGCCAGGGCCCCGGCCGCACGAGTCCCCGGAGGACTGACCCGGTGGCCTCGCTGAGCTACGACCTGACCCTGGCCGGGCTCTCCGTCGGCAGCGCGGCGGCCCTCACCGGCATCGGCCTCGTCGTCACCCACCGCGCGACCGGCGTGCTCAACTTCGCGCACGGCGCCATCGCGATGGTCTGCGCCTATCTGCTGCGCCAGCTCACCGTCGAGTGGGCCTGGCCGCTGCCGCTCGCCGCGGCGGTGACGCTCCTGGTGGTGGCCCCCGCCATCGGCCTGGCCCTCGAACGCGCCGTCTTCCGCCCGCTCGCCGTCCAGGGCGGCGACCCGGCGCAGACCCTGGTGGCCTCGATCGGCGTCTTCGTCCTGCTCGTCGGCGCGGCGGCGCTGATCTGGGGGCAGGGCGCGCGGGCGGACGCGCCGACGCTCGTCTCGGCCGACCCCTGGGGCCAGCTCGGCATCGCGGTGGCGCTGGCGCTCGCCGTGTGGGCCCTCACCCGCTTCACCCGCTTCGGCGGGCAGCTGCGCGCGGTGGTCGACGACCGCCGCCTCGCGGTGCTCGCCGGGATCGACGCGGACCGGGTGGCCGCGGCGGGCTGGGCCTTCGGCTCCTTCACGGCGGGCCTGACCGGCGTGCTCCTCGCCCCCTACGTCCGCCTCGACCCGTACGGCCTGCCCCTGCTCGTCATGGAGGTGATGGCCGTCGCCGTGGCGGCCCGGATGCGGAACCTGCCGGTGGCGGTCGTGGTGGCGCTCGGCATCGGCGTCGCGCAGAGCCAGCTCACGCGCCTGCACCCCTCCGGGTGGGGCGAGCCCCTGCTCCAGGCGGTCGGCGCGAACCTCTTCGTCGTGGCCCTGCTGATCGCCGCGCTCGTCCTGCCCGGCGTGGGCACCGGGGACGCGCTGCCCCGCACGGCCACCGCCCGCGTCCCCACCCCGCCCGGCGCCTGGATAGTGGCCGTGGTCCTCTTCCTGCTCCCGCTCGGCTTCGCGGGCTCGGACCTCACCACGTCCGTGCAGGTCCCCGCCCTCGGCGTCATCCTGCTCTCCCTCGTCGTCGTCACCGGCAGGGGCGGCCAGATCTCCCTGGGCCAGGCGGCGTACGCGGGCCTGGGCGCGCTGTTCACCGCGCTGCTCACCAGCGGCCGCTTCCCCGGCCTGCCCGAGCTGCCCGCGCTGCCCGCCCTCGCGGTCGCCGTGCTGCTCGTCGCACCGCTCGGCCTGCTCACCGGCTGGCCCGCCATCAGCCGCCACGGCCTGGCCCTCGCCCTCGCCACCCTCGCGGTCGGCGTCGGCGTCAGCCGCTTCGTGTTCGCGCAGCCGTACGCGACCTCGGGCCTCACCCTGGAGCGGCCCGCGGGCCTCACCGGCGACCGCGCGTACTACCTGTTCGAACTGGTCCTGCTCGGCGGCGCGCTCGGATGCGTCGCGGCGCTTCGCCGGGGCCGCGCGGGGCGGGCGCTCGCGGCGATGCGCGACCACGAGGCCGGGGCGGCGGCGGCCGGGGTCCCCGTGCGCGGCCTGAAGCTCGCGGCGTTCGTGACCGGCGCGGCGCTCGCCGCCCTGGGGGGCGGGATGCTCGGGATGGGGCTGCGGGCGTTCGACCCCGCGGCGTACGACCCGGTGCGGGGGCTGCTGTGGTTCGCGGCGGTGGTCGTGCTCGGCGCGGACAGTCTGCTGGGCGCGCTGGTGGCGGCGGCGCTGTTGGTGGGGCTCGACGCGGGGGCCCGGGGCGGGGTGGCCGCGGCGGTGGTCGGGGTGCTCGCGATACTGATCGGGCGCTTTCCCGGGGGGCCGTACGAGGCACTGCGTGCGGCTACGCGGTGGCTTCGGCGGCGGCCTCGGCTCACGCCCCTCGGAGCCCGGGTGCGGGGCGCCCTCGCTCCAGCTCCGGCCCCGGCCCCGGCCCCGGCCCCGGCAAACAGTGCTGGGCGCCCGGCGCTGTGCCCACCCTTCCCCAAGCTCTCGGCTGCGCTCGAGCAGGGGAGACCCCACTCGCCCTGCGGGACGATTGCCCACAGCGAGGAGCGGGATGTGCTTGCCGCCGATGGGCTGTTCCTCTCGTACGGCGGCTTCGCCGTGTTGCGTGGGGTGTCGCTCAGTGTCGTGCCCGGGCGGGTGACCGCTGTCGTCGGGCCCAACGGGGCGGGCAAGAGCAGTCTCTTCCACTGTCTGGCCGGGACGGTGCGGCCCGATCGGGGGCGGGTGGCCTTCGGGGGGCGGGACCTCACCCGGCTGCCCGCGCACGTTCGCACCCGCGCGGGCGTGGCGCGTACGTTCCAGCAGCTGGCGGTCTTCCCGACGCTGACCGTCGCCGAGAACGTGCGCGTGGGCGCCGAACAGGGCCGGGTCCGGAACCCGGCGGCGCTCGACCGGGCGCTGCGCCTGTTCGACCTCACGTCCGTGCGCGACCGCCCCGCCGCGGGCCTGCCGACGGGCACGCTGCGCCGCGTCGAGCTGGCCCGCGCGCTCGCGGGCGACCCGTACGTGCTGCTCCTGGACGAGCCCGCCGCGGGCCTGGACACCGGCGAGGTGGCCGCGCTCGCCCGGGTCCTGCGCGCCCTCGCCGCCGACGGCACCGCGCTCCTCGTGGTCGAGCACGACCTGGACCTGGTCGCGGGCCTCGCCGACACGGTGCACGTGCTGACGGCGGGCCGGATCGTCTCGTCGGGCCCGGCGGACGAGGTGCTCGACGGCGGTGCGCCATGAGCCCGGCCGCGCGCCCCGGCACCCTCGAACTGCGCGGCGCCCGCGTCCGCTACGGCCCCCTGGAAGCCCTGCACGGCGTGAGCGTCGCCGCCCCCGCCCCCGGCCTGACCGTCCTGCTCGGCCGCAACGGCTCGGGCCGCACCACCGCGCTGCGGGCGCTCGCCGGGACCGTCCCGCTGTCCGGGGGCGCCGTCGTCTGGGACGGCACGGACGTCACCCGGCTCACGGCGCACGAGCGCGCCCGCCGGGGCCTGTGCTTCGTACCGGACCGGCAGGCCGTCTTCGGCGGCCTCACTGTCCGCGAGAACCTGGACCTCGCCGGGGGTGACGTGACACCCGCCCTGGCGGCCTACCCGGAGCTGCGCCCGCTCCTGGCCCGCCGCGCGGGCCTGCTGTCCGGCGGCGAGCAGCGCATGCTCGCGCTGTCACGGGCCCTGCTCTCCCGGGCGCGCGTGGTCCTCGCCGACGAGCCGACCCAGGGCATGTCCCCGGCCGTCGCCTCCCGTACGTACGCACTGCTCGGGGACCTCCAGGCGTGCGTGGTCCTCGCCGAGCAGCGGCCGCCGCCCGGTCTGCGCGGGCGCGCGGGCCGGGCGGCGGTGGCGTACGAGCTGCGCCGCGGCGAGGTGGTGTTCAGCGGCGAGCTCACGGAGCTCGGGCGGCCGCCGGACGGCGGTGTCAGGCCTTCGCCCGCTCCGGGATGAGGAGGACCGTACCGATCGCGAGGCGGTCGGGGCGCGGCCCCACGATGTGCCGGTTGGCCTGGTAGAGGGCCTTCCAGCCGCCCTTGACCTGGTACCGCCGGGCCAGGGAGCTGAGGGTCTCGCCGCGCTTGACGACGTGCGTGTGCTCGCTCGGCAGCAGCGCGAGGTGGTCGAGGTCGGCCTCCTTGACCTTCTTCGAGCAGACGGGCCAGGCCTGCCAGCCCTGGTTGAGGAGCACCTTGCGGGCGACCGCGATCTGCTCCTCCCGGGTGGCGAGGTCCGCGCGCGGGGCGTAGGCGAGCCCGCCGTGCTCCTCCCAGGTGGTCTGCTTGAACTGCAGGCCTCCGTAGTAGTTGTTGCCGGTGTTGATGTGCCACCGGCCGCTGCTCTCGCACTCGGCGAGACAGTTCCACGGACCTTCGGTGCGGGAGCAGTCGTAGAGGTACGTGGTGACGGCCGGGCCCGGCCGCGGCGGCGGGGGCGCGGCCACCGCGGCGGCCGGGGCGGTCAGGGGCGCCGCGAGCGCCAGGGCCGCGGCGGCGAGCGACGTCACGAACCTTGGACGTCTGTTCGACATCGGGTGCGTCGAGTGCATCGGGCCACGTTACGCAGGTCCCGCCCCGGGGCCCGCCGTGCCGCGCCGCCGGGTGCGCGGCCCCACCCGGTCAGCGGACAGGGCGGGGCCGCTCGTGGGTTCCGGCTCGCCGGAGGGGACGGCCGGGACCGTCAGATCGCCAGGCGCTGCCCGGGCACGATCAGGTTCGGATCGCCGCCGATGACGCCCTGGTTGACGGCGTAGAGCCGCTGCCAGCCGATGCCGTGCGCGGCCGCGATGCGGCTGAGCGTGTCGCCCTGGCGGACGACGTAGCCGCCGGAGCCGCGCGTGGTGCCCCGGTCGGCGTGACCGGGCGCGCGGTACGCGGGCCGCTGCTTGACGGTCTTCGGTGCGGCCTGTGGCGCCGCCTTGGGAGCGGGCCTGGGCGCGGCCTGTGGCGCGGCCGCCCCTGGAGCGGGCCCGGAGGCACCCGCCCGTGCCGAGCACGACGGCCAGGCGCCCCACCCCTGAGCGCGCTGGACCTTCGCCGCGACGGCGATCTGCTGGGCCCGGGAGGCCCGGTCGGCGGTCGGCGCGTAGGCCGTGCCGCCGTAGGCCCGCCAGGTCCCGGCGGAGAACTGGAGTCCGCCGTAGTAGCCGTTGCCGGTGTTGATCTGCCAGTTGCCGCCGCTCTCGCAGCGGGCGATCCGGTCCCACACTCCGCCGTCCGCCGCGGCCTGCCCGGTCGCGGCGAGCAGTGCCAGCGGCGCGAGGAGCGCGGCTCCGCCGAGCACTGCCGTCTTGCGAATGTTCCTGGGACGTTCGGACATGGATTTCCCTCTCGGAGGACCCGGGCTTCCCCAGGCTCCGCGGGCCCCGTACGCGTCCGGCGCCGGGGTCCCGCCGAGCCCCGTCCGTCGGGGTGGTGCTGTTCTGCCTTGCTCCGCCGCGCCTTGCTGATCTTGCTGATCGAACGGGTCGGCGCGGCCGACGGACTTGCCCGAGCGGTGCTCGCTGCACACGGCGGTGGAATCTAGGAGCCCCCTCGCCCCGCTATCAACCGACTCCTCGTCATTCCAGGCCAGTTGCTGGTTACCTGGAGTATCGTCGACTTTCGGACACCCCTTTTATGCTTGTATACGAGCATTTACCATGCTCCCCTCTCGGCGATCTGTGACTCACCTCACCGGGGCAACTTCCGTGTACGCACCAGGTGTTGGCGCGGAGTGACAAATTCCGACCGTCAACTCACCCTCTGCTTCGGTTAGTTCAATTCCGCGCCTCCCGTGCGTGACTTGGGCCACTGATCGCCCGTTGTCTCCTTCATGAGCCGGGCACCACCCGGACACCCCACGCATCGATTCCGAGGAGTCACCGTGCCGCGCATGCTCGACCTCAGCGACGAGGTACGCGCCGAGATCGGCGACGAAGAAGCCGACCGCCTGCTCGCCGGGGAGAACGCCCCGGGCGCCTACGACTGCACGTCCTGCCGCACCCCGGGCGACTCCGAGCGCGAGCGCACCAGCACGGTCCTGTTCGTCGGCGACGAGACCGCCGTGCTCGCCTTCGCCCACGCCTCCTGCCTGCCGTCCCAGATCGTCGAGGTCTCCGAGGAGCAGCTCCAGGGCGCCGTACGGTCCATCACCGGCGAGGACACCGTGCCGTCCCAGCGCCCGGCGGACGGCGCCCCCGAACAGGCCGTGCTGGGCGTGACCAGCGGCCTCGTCCTCATCGAGGGCGAGCTGCACCCCGCGCTCGTCGTCGAGCCGACCGGCCCCATCGCCCGCCCCGGCGCGGCGCCCGGCGGCGGCGACGACTTCCTGCCGCTCCTGATCGAGCACGGCTTCATGCCCGTGACCTCGCTGGCGGGCGTGCCCCCGACGCTGCACGGCTGGTCGGTGCTGCTCGCCGTGGGCCAGCTGCACGCCATCCTCCAGCCCGGCACCGGCGGGAGCTCCCCCGTCGCCTGGTGGCAGGCCCACCAGCCGCTCCAGGTCACCGACGGCTGGCGCGCGGCGGCCAACAAGCTCCAGTCCGTCCTGCTGTACGCGACCCCGTCGGGCACCGTCGGCCGCCAGCCCCGCGAGGACCTGCTGCGTGGCGCGCTCGACCGTGCGGCCTCCCAGGGCCAGCTGGTCGCGTGCGCGATGCCGCTCGCGGGCACCTGAGCCACATTGGGGGCCCGGGCCCCGCATCCCGACAACCCCCCAGGTCGTTGGCCCAGACGTGCACGTATACGACGCCACACACCACCGGCCGTACGCCGGGCCGATCCCGTCCATGCGCGGCGCGCAGGACACCGCGGCCGCCTTCTCTGCCACGCCGATCTACGACGCCCTGTACTCCGAGTACCTCAGGGCGTTCCGGGCCCTGCCCGGCGACCGGACCGGCGAGGAGGAGCTGAGGTTCACCGGCTTCGGCCCCGGGCCGTACGGCAACGCCGGGCAGCACGGCGCCATGCGGCACGACCCGCGCCACACCCCCCGGCACGACCCGCGCCACGACCCCCGGCACCACGCCTTCAACGTCGCCCGCTACGGCCAGCCCACCCAGGTCGACCACCACGGCTACGGCCACCTCTTCCCGGCCGCCCTCCCCCCGGGCCCGCGCCGGGGCTGACCACCCGCCCCTCCTCATGCCGATATGCCGATGCCCGGCCCTCCGCGTGGAGGGCCGGGCATCGGCACGTACGGACCGCGAACGCCGCGGCTACTTCTTCTTCTGGGTCTTCTGCCCGCGCTTCTCGCGCACCCGCACCGAGATGTGGATCGGCGTGCCCTCGAAGCCGAACTCCTCGCGCAGCCTGCGCTCCACGAAGCGGCGGTAGCCGTGCTCGATGAAGCCCGAGGCGAACAGGACGAACCGCGGCGGCTTGGTGCCCGCCTGGGTGCCGAAGAGGATGCGCGGCTGCTTGCCGCCCCGGACCGGGTGCGGATGGGCGGCCACCAGCTCGCCGAGGAACGCGTTAAGGCGGCCCGTCGGCACCCGCGTCTCCCAGCCCGCGATGGCCGTCTCGATCGCCGGGACGAGCTTCTCCATGTGCCGCCCCGTGCGCGCCGACACGTTCACCCGCGGCGCCCACGCGACCTGCGCGAGCTCCGTCTCGATCTCCCGCTCCAGGTAGTAGCGGCGCTCCTCGTCGAGGGTGTCCCACTTGTTGTACGCGAGGACGACGGCGCGGCCCGCCTCCACCGCCATCGTGACGATGCGCTGGTCCTGGATGCTGATCGATTCGCTGGCGTCGATCAGGATGACCGCGACCTCCGCCTTCTCCACGGCGGCCGCCGTGCGCAGCGAGGCGTAGTAGTCGGCGCCCTGCTGGAGGTGGACGCGCTTGCGGATGCCCGCCGTGTCGACGAACTTCCAGGTGACGCCGCCCAGTTCGATGAGCTCGTCGACCGGGTCGCGGGTGGTGCCCGCGAGTTCGTTGACGACGACGCGCTCCTCGCCCGCCACCTTGTTCAGGAGGGAGGACTTGCCCACGTTCGGACGGCCGATGAGCGCGATGCGGCGCGGGCCGCCGACGGCCGTGCCGAAGGTCTGCGCGGGCGCCTCCGGCAGGACGTCCAGGACCGCGTCGAGCATGTCGCCGGTGCCGCGGCCGTGCAGCGAGGAGACCGGGTGCGGCTCGCCGATGCCGAGGGACCACAGGGCGGTGGCGTCGGCCTCGCCGCTCTGGCCGTCGACCTTGTTGGCGCAGAGCACCACGGGCTTGTTGGCCTTGCGGAGGAGCCGGACGACGGCCTCGTCGGTGTCGGTGACGCCGACCGTGGAGTCGACGACGAACACGACGGCGTCGGCGGTCTCGATCGCGTACTCGGCCTGCGCGGCCACCGACGCGTCGATGCCGAGGACGTCCTGCTCCCAGCCGCCGGTGTCGACGACCTTGAAGCGGCGGCCCGCCCACTCGGCCTCGTAGGTGACGCGGTCGCGGGTCACGCCCGGCTTGTCCTCGACGACGGCCTCGCGGCGGCCGATGATGCGGTTCACGAGCGTCGACTTGCCGACGTTCGGACGGCCGACGACGGCGAGGACCGGCAGCGGGCCGTGCCCGGCCGCCTCGATGGCGCCCTCGACGTCCTCGACGTCGAAGCCCTCTACGGCGGCGAGCTCCATGAACTCCGCG
Source organism: Streptomyces sp. NPDC053474 (assembly GCF_044544845.1). Classification (NCBI taxonomy): domain Bacteria; kingdom Bacillati; phylum Actinomycetota; class Actinomycetes; order Kitasatosporales; family Streptomycetaceae; genus Streptomyces; species Streptomyces sp. NPDC053474. The sequence goes on along the minus strand of NZ_JBITXV010000019.1, from coordinate 37,139 downwards.
TACTCGGCGTCGCCAAGTGCCCCATGGTCGTGCTCGACGTGCTCCGTCGGCTCGCCCTCGGGCTGGATCTGGTCGTTCATGAAGTCCGTACCTCGTCGTTCATCGTGGTGATCGGTGACCCCTCCGTACGGCGGGTCACTACTGAAAGTCTTACTCAGCGCCCGGTCAGGCGCCTGGCGTTTTCCAGGTGGTCGGTCAGCTTCCCCTGGATGCGCACGGTCGCCTCGTCGAGCGCCTTGCGCGTACGCCGCCCGCTGCTGTCGCCCGCCTCGAAGGGGTCTCCGAAGACCACGTCGACGCGGCTGCGCAGCGGCGGCAGCTGCCGTATCAGACGGCCGCGCCGCTCCGTGCTGCCCAGGACGGCGACCGGGACGATCGGCGCCCCGGAGCGCACGGCGAAGTACGCGAGGCCCGCGCGCAGCGAGGCGAAGTCGCCGTCGCCCCGGGTGCCCTCCGGGAAGATCCCGAGGACGCCGCCCCGCGCCAGGACGCCGAGCGCGTCGGTGATCGCCGTGCGGTCGGCCGTCGAGCGGTCGACCTTGACCTGGCCGATGGCGCCCAGGAACGTGCCGAGCGGGCCGACGAACGCCTCCTTCTTGATCAGGAAGTGCGTCGGCCGGGGCGCCACGCCCATGACCATCGGGCCGTCGACGTTGTGCGAGTGGTTGACGGCCAGGATGACCGGGCCGCTCGCGGGCACCCGCCAGGCGCCGAGCACGCGGGGCTTCCACAGGCCGTACATCAGACCGACGCCGATGCGCCGCCCGACCTCGGCCCCGCGCTCGGATGCCCCGGAGGTCACTTCCCGGCCCGCTTCTCCTCAACGAGGGTGACGACGCACTCGATGACCTGCTGGAGCGAGAGCTCGGTGGTGTCGACCTCGACGGCGTCGTCGGCCTTGGCGAGCGGCGACGTCTTGCGGCTGGAGTCGGCGGCGTCGCGCTTGATCAGGGCCTCGCGGGTGGCGTTCACGTCGGCGCCCTTGAGCTCGCCGGAGCGGCGGGCGGCACGGGCCTCCGGGGACGCCGTGAGGAAGATCTTCAGGTCGGCGTCGGGGAGGACGGTGGTGCCGATGTCCCGGCCCTCGACGACGATGCCCTGCTCCGCGCCGAGGGCGATGGAGCGCTGCAGCTCGGTGATCCGGGTGCGCACCTCGGGGACGGCGCTGACCGCGCTGACCTTGGAGGTGACCTCCTGCGTGCGGATCGGGCCCGCCACGTCCGTGCCGTCGACCGTGATCGTCGGGGCGGCCGGGTCCGTGCCGGAGACGATCTCGGGCTTGCCGGCCGCGGCGGCGATCGCGCCGGGGTCGGTGAGGTCGATGCCGTTGCTGACCATCCACCACGTGATCGCCCGGTACTGGGCGCCGGTGTCCAGGTAGCTCAGGCCGAGCTGCGCGGCGACGGCCTTGGACGTGCTGGACTTGCCCGTGCCGGACGGCCCGTCGATGGCGACGATCACGGTGCCTGCGGCAGCGCTGTTTTCCAGGGTTTCCACGGGCTGCGGGTGCCTTTCTCGGGGCGCGGGTCGGGTGCGGGACGCATGCGACGCCCCGCACAAGGTTACTGGCTCCCGTCCCGGCCCTCGCCTGGCCACCCGCCCGCAGCCGCTGCCGTGCGCTACGGCCGCAGCGACCAGCCCCGCTCCCGCAGCGCCGCGGCCAGCGGGGCCGCCGCCGCGGGCTCCACCATGAGCTGGACCAGACCGGCCTGCTGGCCGGTGGCGTGCTCGATGCGGACGTCCTCGACGTTGACCCCGGCGCGCTCGGCGTCGGCGAAGATGCGGGCCAGCTGTCCGGGCTGGTCGTTGATGAGCACCGCCACGACCTCGTACGCGGACGGGGCGGAGCCGTGCTTGCCGGGCACCCGGGCCTGGCCCGCGTTGCCGCGCCGCAGCACGCTCGCGACGCCCGTGGCGCCTTCGTGCCGCTTGCCCTCGTCGGCCGAGGCCAGGCCCCGCAGCGCGGCGACGGTCTCCTGGAGGTCGGCGGCGACGTCGGCGAGCAGGTCGGCGACCGGGCCCGGGTTGGCGGACAGGATGTCGATCCACATCCGCGGGTCGGACGCGGCGATGCGCGTGACGTCGCGGATGCCCTGGCCGCACAGCCGGACCGCCGACTCCTCGGCGTTCTCCAGGCGGGCCGCGACCATGCTGGAGACCAGGTGCGGCATGTGCGAGACGAGGGCGACGGCCCGGTCGTGGGCGTCGGCGTCCATGACGACGGGCACGGCCCGGCACTGGGCGACCAGCTCCAGGGCGAGGTTCAGCACCTCGGTGTCGGTGTCCCGGGTGGGCGTGAGCACCCAGGGACGGCCCTCGAAGAGGTCGGCGGACGCGGCCAGGGGGCCGCTGCGCTCGCGCCCCGACATGGGGTGCGTGCCGATGTACGGCGTCAGGTCGAGGCCGAGCGACTCCAGCTCGCGGCGCGGGCCGCCCTTGACGCTCGCCACGTCGAGATAGCCGCGGGCACGGCCGCGGCGCATGGCGTCGGCGAGGGTGGCGGCGACGTGCGCGGGCGGCACCGCGACCACGCACAGGTCGACGGGGCCCTCGGGCTCCGCCGCGGTCCCGGCGCCGAGCGCGGCGGCCGTGCGGGCCTGCTCGGTGTCGTGGTCGGCGAGGTGGACGGCGACGCCGCGGCGGGCCAGGGCCAGGGCGGCGGAGGTGCCGATCAGGCCGGTGCCGATGACGAGGGCTGTTCTCACTGGGCGATGTCCCCGTAGTTTTCCGTGCTGCTGTACATCGGGTCATGGGTGACCGGGCCGGGCCGATCGGGTCGTGATGTACGCACAGCCTAGTCACCGCCCGTGACACGGGTGCGCGGCGCCCGGCTGCCGAGACGGGCGCCGCGCACCGGCCGCGGGGGCCTCAGAGCTGCTGCTGCCTGATGATGTCCTCCAGGGAGCCGCTCGGCACCTGTCCGCTCGGGGTCAGCTTGTCGACGACCTGCGGCAGCTGCTGCGCGATCTCGTCGGCGGCCTGCTCGGGCGAGACCCCGGCGTCCTTGGCCACCTGCTGGAGCGTGTCGTCGGGCAGGGCCTCCTTGACCTGCGCGCCGGAGACCGGCTGGTTCTCGCCGGAGCCGACCCACGACTGGGCCTGGTCGGCGAGCCCGGCCTTGGTCAGCCCGTCGAGGAGGCCGCCCAGCGGGTTGTTCCCGCCGCCGCCCTTGCTCATCAGCGCGCCGAGCAGGGAGCCGAGGATGTTGGCGCCGCCGCCGGACGGACCCGTGCCCTCCTTGCCGCCTCCGAGGAGGCCGCCCAGGAGGCCGCCCAGATCGTTACCCGCCATGGTCGTGCCTTTCGCTTCGATGGCCGGGCCCCGCCCCGCGGGCCAGGGGCCCCGGACCCTGCCAATGTCACCCGGACCGCGGCGCCCCGCCACTCGGAGCGACCGGCGCGGACCCCTTCCGCATCACGGGCGCACAGCCCCCGTGCGCCCCTGGACGCCGGGGCGCGGGTCGGCTTGCATGGAAGGGCAGGCCGCGCGCCTCGGGGGGACGCATGAAGGCTTCAGGACCTTTGTTCACGCTGCTCGGGGGGCTGCTGCTCGCCCTGTTCATGCTGACGCTCAACGCGACCACGGGGTCGGGCAGTTCGTCGTACGGCGACTCCTCGTCCGGCGCGGCGAAGCCCGCGCCGCCGCCCACCGCGAGCGCGAGCCCGTCGGCGCAGCCGTCCCCCTCGAAGAAGCCGCGGCCGCCCGCCGACGGCAGGTACACGGGCCGCACGGACGACGACACCGCCTCCGTGGCCATCACGCTGCGCGACGGCAGGGCCACGGCGTACTTCTGCGACGGCAGGGCCACGGAGTCCTGGCTGAAGGGCGACGTCGAGGACGACGGCTCGCTGCGCCTGACCGGCAAGGGCGGCGCGAAGCTCGACGGGCGCGTCAAGGGCGACACGGTCCGCGGCACGGTCTCCGTCCGCGGCGGGCCCCGGCCCTTCACCGCCCCCCGGGCGAAGAAGCAGCAGGCGGGGCTGTACCGCGCGCGGGCCGAGGTGCGCGGCGAGCGCCTGGACGGCGGCTGGATCGTGCAGCCCGACGGCAGCCAGGTCGGCGTCCTCAGCCGCGACGGGAGGCCCGCCGAGGCCCCCCGCCTGGACCCCGCCACCGGTGCCGTCCGGCTGCCCGGCGGCGGCCGTCTCACCGCCCGGCCCGTCGTGCCCTGAGCACCCGGCCGCACCCATCCGCGCCCGCCCCGGGAGGTCCCGTGAGCGTCGACCCCAACGCCCCCACTCAAGGAGCCGGGTTCCCCGCGGGCCCGCGCCGTGAGCGCCCCGCCCGCTATCTGGTGCCCGCCCTGGTCGCTGCTGCCGTCGCCGTGGGCCTGGGGGCGTACGGAAAGGTCCATGACCCGGAGGGCACCGCGTTCAACCTCGCGGGCTTCAGCTCCACCAGCGCCGTGAAGTCCTGGCTCGCCACCACCGCGTTCGGCTTCGCGCTTGTCCAGGTCGGCTCCGCCCTCATGGTCTACGGCAGGCTGCCCGGGCCCTCCTGGTCGGCGGCGCTGCACCGCTGGTCGGGCCGGATCGCGTTCCTGGTGGCCGTGCCGGTCGCGGTGCACTGCCTCTACGCGCTCGGCTACCAGACGTACTCGACGCGCGTGCTGTGGCACTCCTTCCTCGGCTGCTTCTTCTTCGGCGCGTTCAGCGCCAAGATGCTGTTGCTCCGCTCGGACCGGCTGCCCGGCTGGCTCCTGCCGCTGGTGGGCGGCCTGGTCTTCGCGGTGCTCACCCTGGTGTGGGTGACGTCGGCGCTGTGGTTCTTCCGTACGGTCGGGGTGACGACGTGAGCGGCGGCGGGCCCGCGCCGGGCCCCACGCGGCGCACGGCCCTGCTGGCGGGCGCGGCCGCTGCCCTGACCGCGTGCGACAAGTACGGCGACGAGGGCGCGGAGCCGGACCCGCCGGAGTCCACGCCCCCGTCCTCCGGGCCCTCCGGCGCGCGGCCGTCCAAGGCGCCGCCCCTGGCCGAGAAGTCGGAGATCCCGGTCGGCGGCGGCAAGGTCTTCGAGAAGGAGAAGGTGGTGGTCACCCAGCCCGAGGAGGGGGAGTTCAAGGCGTTCTCCGCGGTCTGCACGCACCAGGGCTGCACGGTCCGTGACGTGTCCGGCGGCACGATCAACTGCCCGTGCCACGGCAGCAAGTACCGGGTGGCGGACGCCTCGGTGGCGGAAGGACCGGCCCCGCGCCCGCTGGCCCCACGCTCCATCGACGCCACGGGAAAAGCGATCAGGCTCACCTGACCCACCCCGTACGCTCCGGAGATGGACAACCCCCAGGACCTGGTCCGCGACCACACCATCTACGCCTGCGTCATGGGCTCGCGCGCCTTCGGCCTGGCCACGGACGACAGCGACACCGACCGCAGGGGCGTCTTCCTCGCGCCGACCCCGCTGTACTGGCGCTTCGAGAAGCCGCCCACGCATGTGGAAGGACCGGCGGACGAACAGTTCAGCTGGGAGCTCGAGCGCTTCTGCGCCCTCGCGCTGCGCGCCAACCCGAACATCCTGGAGTGCCTGCACTCCCCCCTCGTCGAGCACGTCACGGACACCGGCCGCGAGCTGCTCGCGCTGCGCGGGGCGTTCCTGTCCCGCCGGGCGCACGAGACCTTCGCCGCCTACGCCCTCGGCCAGCGCAAGAAGCTCGACGCGGACGTCCGCGCCTACGGCGCCCCGCGCTGGAAGCACGCCATGCACCTGCTGCGGCTCCTGAGCAGCTGCCGCGACCTGCTGCGCACCGGCGAGCTGACGGTCGACGTGGGCGACCTGCGCGAGCCCCTGCTCGCGGTCAAGCGCGGCGAGGTGCCCTGGCCCGAGGTGGAGTCCCGGATGGCCCGCCTCGCCGCGGAGTGCGACGCCGCGACGGCCCGCACCCCGCTTCCCCCGGAGCCGGACCACCGCCGCGTCGAGGACTTCCTGTACCGCGCCCGCCGGACGTCAGCCGCCCAGGCGTACGCGGACGACCAGGTCGTGCAGAGCGCCGTACGCGGTGTGCGCACCCGGCAGGGCTGAGTCCGCCCGCGCCTCGTCCAGCACGGCGCGCAGCCGCTCGACGTCGGCGCTCACCCGCCGCCGGTCCACGTCGGCGCCGCCGTGCTCGGCCTCACGCTTGGCCTCGACGAGGTCGGACAGATAGCCGGGCGCCTCGGCGACCTCGTCCGCCAGCGTGGGCAGATGCGCGACGACGCCACCGCCACGCATCAGAAGGATCCCGGTGAGCAGCACCCGGAAGGTGTAGAGCAGCGGCTTCAGCTCGCCGTTCTTCTCGAAGAGGCGCCACTGCGTGGCGGCGAACCCCCGGTAGTGGTGGGCGTGGTGGCTGGTCAGGACGGAGGGCGCGAGCGCGCTCAGCTCGGCGTGGGCGTCCGTGGTGTGCACGACCAGCGGCGAGAGCAGCTGCTCCAGGACGTAGCCGTTGTGCCGCAGCATGAGCCGGGCGAACTTCCGCAGGTCGTGCGTGACGAGGTCCATCTCGACCCCGTCACGCACGGACATCCTCGACCGGGTCTCCTCCGGCTCCCGCAGCCCGACGAGCCCCGCCACCGGCAGCAGGTGCACCCCGCGCAGGTCCACGTCCGAGTCCCGCGACGGGAACCCGTACAGATGCGCCCCGGAGACCGTCGCGAACAGCAGCGGGTCGGGCTGCTCGGCCACGACGGACCCGAGGTCGACGCCGAGGCCCGCCCTGGGAACGCTGCCGCCGCCGAGCCCAAGATCCACAGTCATCCCCCAAGGATCCCAGAGCGCACCGGACGCGAGAAACTCACCCTGTGAACGGCGGCTGACGGCGACGGCCGCCCGCGCGGGAAGGCGGGGGCGGCCGTCGTCGTGTCCGGTGTGGGGTGCGCGGTCTAGAGGTCGACTTCCTTCATCAGCATGCCGACCTCGGTGTTGGACAGGCGGCGCAGCCAGCCCGACTTCTGGTCGCCGAGCGTGATCGGGCCGAAGGCGACCCGCACCAGCTTGTCGACGGGGAACCCGGCCTCGGCGAGCATGCGGCGCACGATGTGCTTGCGGCCCTCGTGCAGCGTGACCTCGACCAGGTAGTTCTTGCCGGTCTGCTCGACGACCCGGAAGTGATCCGCCTTCGCGTACCCGTCCTCCAGCTGGATGCCGTCCTTCAGCTGCTTGCCCAGGTCGCGCGGGATCGGGCCGACGATGTGCGCGAGGTAGACCTTCTTCACGCCGTACTTGGGGTGCGTCAGGCGGTGGGCCAGCTCACCGTGGTTGGTGAGCAGGATGACGCCCTCGGTCTCGGTGTCGAGCCGCCCCACGTGGAACAGCCGCGTCTCGCGGTTGTTCGTGTAGTCGCCCAGGCACTGGCGCCCCTCGTTGTCCTCCATGGTGGAGACGACACCGGCGGGCTTGTTCAGCGCGAAGAACTGGTACGACTGCGTGGCCACGGTCAGGCCGTCGACCTTGATCTCGTCCTTCTCGGGCTCCACGCGCAGGCCCTGCTCCAGGACGATCTCGCCGTTGACCTCGACGCGGGCCTGCTCGATCAGCTCCTCGCAGGCGCGCCGGGAGCCGTAGCCCGCGCGCGCCAGGACCTTCTGCAGGCGCTCGCCCTCCTGCTCGGCGCCCGGGAAGGTCTTGGGGAGCTTGACCTCCTTCTTGCCCGCGTACCGGTCGCGGTTGCGCTCCTCCGTCCGCGCCTCGTACTCGCGCGAGCGCGCGGGGGCCGTGCGGCCGCGCGCGCGCTGGTCCTGGGAGCGCTTGGGGCCGCCCTTGGCGCCACCGCGCGCCGAGGCGCCGCGGCCCGACTTCGGGCCGTCCTGCGAGGCGCCCGGGCCCACGTCGTAGCGGCGCTCCTCGGGGCGGGGCTTGCTGGGGCGGCCGCTGCCCTGCCGGTCGTCGCGACCGCCACTGGCACTCCGGTAGTCGCCGCGGCCACCGCCACCGCCGCTGCCGCGGCCACCGCCGGTGGGGCGGCCACCGCTGTTGCCACGGCCGCCACCGCCGGGGCGGCCGCCGCTGCTGCCGCGGCCGCCGCTGTTGCCACCACGGCTCCCGCCGTTGTTTCCGCTGCTGTTCCTGCCGCTGCTGCTTCGCATCAAAATTCCGTCTTAGGTCGTCTGCGTCTTCTCGTCCGGGGCGTCGGGCGCGTCCGGATCGAACGACGGAAGTCCTTCCTGCGTCTCGGCCTCGATCGCCTCCGCCTCCGGGAGGAAGGGCGCGAGCTCCGGGAGCTCGTCCAGGCCGCGCAGGCCCATCCGCTCCAGGAAGTAGTTCGTCGTCCTGTACAGGATCGCACCTGTTTCGGGTTCCGCGCCCGCCTCCGCCACCAGACCCCGCTGGAGCAGGGTGCGCATGACCCCGTCGCAGTTCACTCCGCGCACCGCGGAGACCCGGGAGCGGCTGACCGGCTGGCGGTAGGCGACCACGGCGAGCGTCTCCAGGGCCGCCTGGGTGAGCCGGGCGTGCTGCCCGTCGAGCACGAAGCCCTCCACGGCGGGGGCGTACGCGGGCCGCGTGTAGTACCGCCAGCCGCCCGCCACCAGGCGCAGCTCGAAGCCCCGGCCCTGGGCGGTGTACTCGTCGGCGAGCTCGCGCAGCGCCTCCGCGACGGCCCGCCGGGGCCGCTGGAGGACCTTCGCCAGGTGCTCCTCGGTGGCGGGCTCGTCGACGACCATCAGGACGGCCTCAAGGGCGGGCTTGAGGTCGAGCTCGGCGACCTCGGACCGCAGCTCGCCGACCGGGCTCTCCATGCTGCTCAACGCTTCTCCTCCTGCGGCTCGGGGGGCCGGTCGAACTCGTCGGTGACGGTCGGCTCGCCGTCGCCGTCCCCGCCGGTCCAGCGCACCACAAGATCGCCGAGCGCGTCCTCCTGCTCCAGGGCGACGGCCTTCTCCCGGTACAGCTCCAGGAGCGCCAGGAAGCGCGCGACGACGGTCAGGGTGTCGTCGGGCCCAAGCTCCTCGATCAGGCCGCGGAAGCTGGCCTCGCCGCGCTCCCGCAGCCGCGCCACGACCACGGCGGCCTGTTCCCGCACGGAGACCAGCGGCGCGTGGATGTGGTCGACGTACACCTGCGGCTCGGCCCTGGGCTGCATCGCCTTGACGGCGAGCTTGGCGAACCCCTCGGCGCCGATGCTGATGACGACCTCGGGCAGCAGCTCGGCGTGGTGCGGTTCGAGCCCGACGGTCCGCGGATAGCGGCGCGCCTCGTCGTCGAGGCGGCCGCTGAAGATGTCGGCGATCTGCTTGTACGCGCGGTACTGGAGCAGCCGCGCGAACAGCAGGTCGCGCGCTTCGAGCAGGGCCAGGTCGGCCTCGTCCTCGACCTCGGCGGCGGGCAGCAGCCGCGCGGCCTTCAGGTCGAGCAGGGTGGCGGCGACCACCAGGAACTCGGTCGTCTGGTCCAGGTCCCAGTCAGGACCCATGGCCCGGATGTGCGCCATGAACTCGTCGGTCACCTTGGAGAGCGCGACCTCGGTGACGTCCAGCTTGTGCTTGGCGATGAGCTGGAGCAGCAGGTCGAAGGGGCCCTCGAAGTTGGCGAGCCGGACCGTGAACCGCCCGTCGTCGGGCGCGGGGTCCGCCGGGGCCTCGGCGGGCCCGTCCTGCGGCGCCTCGGCGGGCCCGTCCGGCGGGCGCGGGGGCTCGCTCCCGCTCTCGGCAGGGGGCGGGCTCGGGACGGCCTCCGTCCCCGGCCCTCGGCCCAGGGCGCGTCGGCGGGCGGGCGGCGGCGCGGACGTGCTGCTCGTCGAGGTGGTGGACATTACGCGGAAAGGTACCGCTACCGCCCGCGCAGCCGTCGTACGAGGATGCTCGCGTCCCCCCGCGATTCCAGGTCGGCGAGGACGACGGCGACGGCCTCGCGCACGATGCGCCCGCGGTCCACCGCGAGCCCGTGCTCCCCGCGCAGGACGAGCCGCGCGTGCTCCAGGTCCATCAGTTCCTCGGCGGAGACGTACACGGTGATCTTCTCGTCGTGCCGCTCGCGCCCGCTGGGGCGCCGGTTGGCCGCCCGGCCGCGCTTGCGCGTCTGGGTGGCCGTCGAGGCCGCGTTCTTGCCCGTGCCGGAGCTGGTAGAACCTTCCTGCGCCGGGCGTCCCCGCGCGGCGTCGTCGCCGCGTGCGCCGCCCGGCTCCGCCTCGCCCGCGGGGTGCTCGGCGGACTCGCCGTCACCCTGCGCGGCGGCGGAGGCGTGCGACTCCTCCGCGGCGGCCTCGTCGCTCTCGCCCGCGGGCGCGGGCACCCTCGCCTCGCCATTCGTCTGCCGCCGCGGCGTCGAGGCCTGCAGCGCCATGCCCCCGGTCGTACGGAACAGTTCGTCGGCCCCGGGCAGACTCACTCGGCGTGACACCGGGCGAGCACCTCCCTGGCGAGCTGGCGATAGGCGGCCGCACCGACCGAGTTCGAGGCGTACGTGGTGATCGGCTCACCGGCGACCGTGGTCTCCGGGAAGCGCACCGTCCGGCCGATCACCGTGTGGTAGACGTGGTCGTCGAACGCCTCGACCACGCGCGCGAGGACCTCGCGGCTGTGCACCGTGCGCGAGTCGTACATCGTCGCGAGGATGCCGTCGAGCTCCAGGTCGGGGTTGAGCCGCTCCTGGACCTTCTCGATGGTCTCGGTGAGCAGCGCCACACCGCGCAGCGCGAAGAACTCGCACTCCAGCGGCACGATGACCTTGTGCGCCGCGGTGAGCGCGTTGACCGTGAGCAGGCCGAGCGAGGGCTGACAGTCGATCACGATGTAGTCGTAGTCGGCCATGAGCGGCTTCAGGGCGCGCTGGAGCGTGGACTCGCGCGCGACCTCGCTGACGAGCTGCACCTCGGCGGCGGACAGGTCGATGTTGCTCGGCAGCAGGTCCATGTTGGGGACCGCGGTCTTCAGGAGCACCTCGTCGGCGGACATGCCCCGCTCCATGAGCAGGTTGTAGACCGTGAGGTCGAGCTCCATCGGGTTCACGCCGAGGCCGACCGAGAGCGCGCCCTGCGGGTCGAAGTCGACGAGCAGGACCCGGCGTCCGTACTCCGCGAGCGCGGCACCCAGGTTGATGGTCGACGTGGTCTTGCCGACGCCGCCCTTCTGGTTGCACATCGCGATGATCTTCGCGGGGCCGTGGTCGGTCAGGGGTCCCGGGATCGGGAAGTACGGCAGCGGACGCCCGGTCGGGCCGATGCGCTCGCGGCGCTGGCGCGCGGCGTCGGGGGCGAGCGTGGCCGCGTACTCGGGGTCGGGCTCGTACTCCGCGTCGGGGTCGTAGAAATGACCCTGGGGCAGTTCCTCGTAGTCGGCGAGGGGGGTAGGGGTGGTGTTGTCGCCACTCCGGTCGCCGGCCATGGCGTTCACGTGTTGGCCATCCATGCTCTGGGGTGCTGACGGTGTCGGACTCTGGCGGGCTTCGAAGGTGCGGACAGCGACGGAGCCGACAGCCTCGAGCCCGACGGGACCCTGGCCCCGTCCAGACATTCCTGGTTGACCACCCCCGGGAGCAAATGTCGACTCATTCACAAGTCGTCTTACCTCCTTGGTGACCAGGAAATTTCTAGATAGGTCAGCGTGGCACCATGCCGACGGTTGGCGACTCTATGGCGTGTCACCGCTCCGCAGCAACACAATCCGCCGGACCCGGCCCGATGTGTCGGCAACGGAACACCCCGGTGTCAAGGGCGTATGCCGCTTCGTCGGCACGATTCCGGGGTGCGCGAAACGGTTAAAGGGTAAGTTTCCCGGCGAGTTGACCGTGTTCGCGCCGAACCGGCGGCGGCCGGACCCCTCGCAAGGTCCGGCCGCTGGCGTGAGATTGACGACTTTTGTTGACGTTCGCCGAGATCAGCCGAGCAGGGAGGCGAGCTCCAGGTGCTCGTAGCCGTGGGCCTCGGCGACCTCCTTGTAAACGACCTTGCCGTCATGCGTGTTGAGACCGAGGGCCAGCGCCGGGTCGCGGCGCAGGGCCTCGACCCAGCCGTTGTTGGCCAGCGAGACGATGTACGGCATCGTCGCGTTGGTCAGCGCGTACGTGGAGGTGTTGGGCACCGCGCCGGGCATGTTGGCCACGCAGTAGAAGACCGAGTTGTGCACCGGGAAGGTCGGCTCGGCGTGCGTGGTCGGGCGCGAGTCCTCGAAGCAGCCGCCCTGGTCGATCGCGATGTCGACAAGAACACTTCCGGGCTTCATGCGCGAGACCAGCTCGTTGGTGACGAGCTTGGGGGCCTTGGCGCCCGGGATGAGGACGGCGCCGATGACGAGGTCGGCCTCCAGGCAGGCCTTCTCCAGCTCGAAGGCGTTGGAGACGACGGTCTGGATCTTCGTGCCGAAGACCTTGTCGGCCTCCCTGAGCTTGTTGATGTCACGGTCGAGCAGGGTGACGTGGAAGCCCATGCCGATGGCGATCTGCGCGGCGTTCCAACCGGAGACGCCACCGCCGATGACGACGGCCTTGCCCGCCGCCACGCCCGGGACGCCGCCGGGCAGCACGCCGCGGCCGCCGACCGCGCGCATCAGGTGGTAGGCGCCGACCTGCGGGGCGAGGCGGCCCGCGACCTCGGACATCGGGGCGAGCAGCGGCAGGGCGCGGCTGGGCAGCTCCACCGTCTCGTACGCGATGGCCGTGGTGCCCGACTCCAGGAGCGCGTCCGTGCACTCCTTGGAGGCGGCCAGGTGCAGGTAGGTGAAGAGCGTCTGGTCCTTGCGGAGGCGGTGGTACTCCTCCGCGATCGGCTCCTTGACCTTCAGGAGCAGGTCGGCCGAGGCCCAGACCTCGTCGGCGGTCTCGAGGATCTCGGCGCCCGCGGCGACGTACTCCTCGTCCGTGATCGACGAGCCGACACCGGCGTTGCGCTCGATGACGACCTGGTGGCCGTGGCGCACCAGCTCGTGCACGCCGGCGGGGGTGATGGCCACCCGGAACTCGTTGTTCTTGACCTCGCGGGGGATGCCGACCTTCACGTCGATCACGGTCCTTGGCTCAGGGGGATTTAGGGCAAAGCGTTACATACCGGTACGCATATGAGCGCATCGGAAGACACCACGTAGACACGCGGCGGAGCCATTCTAATGAAGGAGTTCTCGCTGTCTAGCCTTTCAAAGCATCAATCTCGACCGGATGCACTACGGATTTCGTAGGCGGAGGCCGGGGCTCCATCCACCGGGGCAGGGCTCCCGACCTCGGCGGACTCACCGCTCAGCTCACTTCCCAGCATGCGCTCGGCGGCCGCGCGGTGCAGCCGGGCCGCGGCCGGGTCGCCGAGCCGGTCCAGGGTGTCCGCGAGCCGCAGCTGGAGCGCCGCGAGCAGCCGGGTGTCCGCCGCCTGCCGGGCCAGGTCGATCGCCTCCTGGCAGGTGCGCAGGCAGTCCTCGGGCCGCCCCGCGTACTCCTGGACCCGCGCCAGCTCGCCGAGGGCCCGCGCCCGGGCCGGGAGGTCCCCGGTCCTGCGGTGGCCCGCGACGGCCGAGCGCCAGTTGCGCAGGGCCTCGCCGTAGCGGCCCGCGTAGGTGTGGGCGGTGGCGATGCGGCCGTGCAGCCGGGCGGCGTCCGCCCGCTCGTCCCGGGCCTGGCGCTCGGCGAGGGCCCTGCCGTACCAGTCGGCGGCCCGGGGGTAGTCCCCCAGCTCCTGGTAGGCGCCGCCTACGGATTCCATCGCGCGCCCGGTCGCGTAAGGGTCGCCCGCCGCCCGGGCGCAGTCGAGGGCGGCGCGGTAGCGGGCCAGGGCCTCGTGCGTACGGCCGGTGCGCGCGTCCAGGTCCGCGAGGTTGAGCAGCGCGGCCGCCTGCTCGCGCGGCAGGTCCCGGCGCTCGGCCACGTCGAGGACGAGCTGGTGGATGCCGTACAGGTCGGGGGCCGCGGCCTCGGTGCCCCAGTGCGCGGCGAGCGCCCGGGTCAGGGCCGACATCAGCCGCCGCGCGAGCGTGTCGAGCTCGCCGTCCGCGACCGCGAGCCGGGCCGCGGCGAGCAGCGCGGGCCTGCGGACGCGCAGCCAGTCGGCGGCCGCGCGCGGGTTCGGGAAGCGCAGGGCGCGGGGCAGTCCGGCCAGCTTCTTGCGCGCGGCCGAGTCGCCGGGCTCGGTGATCGCACGGCAGGACTGGAGCAGCCGCACGGTCCGCTCCAGCATCCGGGCGCGCGCCAACTGCACCTCCCCGGGCCGGTCCTGCGCCTCCATCAGTTTCCGGAGCAGCGGCACCAGACAGCCCGGCACGTCGTACTGCGGCAGCGGCGAGTCCACGGTGCGCAGCAGGCCGAGCGCGACGAAGTCGTCGAGCGCGGCGCGCGCCGCGCTCACCGAACAGCCCGCGAGCGCGGACGCGGTGTGCGGGTCGACGTACCCGGCGGGGGCGAGGCACAGCAGGCGCAGTATCCGCGCGGCGGGGCCGGGGAGTCCGGCGTAGGCCTGCCGGAAGACGCGGGCGAGGCCCGATTCGGCCGCGCCGTCCTCGGGGAGCTCGCGCAGCTGCTTGGCGAGGTCGGCGACGGCCGCCTTGGGCCGGGCGGCGAGCCAGCCCCCGGCGATCACGAGGGCCGCCGGGTGGCCGCCGCAGGCCTCGACCAGGCTCTCGGCGGAGCGCGGGTCGACGGTGACGCGCACCGAGCCCGCGCTGCGGGTGAGCAGGTCGAGCGCGGCCTTGGTGTCCAGGCCGCCGAGGGTGCAGGGCCGCACGTCGGGGATGCCGGTCAGGGGGCCGCCGGACACGGCGACGACCAGGCAGTCGGGGGTGTCCGGGAGCAGCGGGTCGACCTGTGCGGCTCCGGCGGCGTCCGCGGCCTCGGCGGCGTCGGCGCCGCTCTCGTCGGCGCCCTTGGCGGGGGCCGGGGCGGCGGTCTCCGCGACGTCGTCCAGGAGCAGCAGCGCCCGGCGGTCGGCGAGGGCCGCGCGCAGCGTCGCGGTCAGGTCGTCCTCGCCCGCGCCCGCGGGGGCGGGCACGGCGAGCGCGTCGAGGAGTTCGCGGGCGGTGCGCTCGGTGGGTACGGGGGTGCCGTCGGGGTCGCGGAGGCGGGCGCGCAGGATGCCGTCGGGGTAGGCGTCGGCGAGCTGGCGGGCCAGTTCCTCGGCGAGGGCGGTGCGGCCCGAGCCGGGGCGGCCCGCGATGAGCAGGACGCGGGCGCGGGGGGCCTTGCGGCCCGAGAGGGTGTCGAGCCCGGCGCGGTCGATGTCGGCGCGGAGTTCCTTCAACTCCCGGTGGCGGCCCACGAACCGGGCCCCGTCGGCACCGGCCGCCGCGCTCGTGGGCGGCGGCACGGCACCCCGCGCCGCACCGTCCGTGTCGACCGCCTGATCCGTCACGGGTAACGCTCCCGTCCGCCTGCGCACGAGCCCGCCGGAACTCCGGGCGGGACGCTTGCAGAGCCTAGTTCAGGCCCTGCCGCCACCCCGGTGCCACGGCGCGCGGAAGTCGCCCGATCGGATCAGGAGATGGTCACACCGTAGGACGTTCCCGCGCTGCTGCGCCCCAAAGGGGCGCGGGGCCGTGTCGATGTGCGGCTCCGCCGCGTGGGCGCGACCAGCCACAACGAACCCGCAGGCAAACCTCCTACACCTCGAAGGGCCGCGCAGGCCAAGGCGCGTCCGCAGGACGAAGCCCGTCCAAGCCAGCGCCGCGCTGCGCGGCCACGAGCGACAGGACGCCCACGACCAGGCAGTTGTTGTGCAGCTCACCGGCCAGGACCCCGCGGACGAGGTCGTCGAGGGGCACGCGCGCGATCTCCATGTCGGCTTCCTCCTCCTCGACCTCGAAGCGCTCGCCCTCGGCCTCGGACAGATCGCGGGCGAGGAAGACGCGCACGGCCTCGTCGCAGCCGCCGGGCGTGGTGTAGACGTCGGTGAGCACCCGCCAGTCCTCGGCCTTGATGTGCGCTTCCTCGTAGAGCTCGCGCTGGGCGGCGTGCAGCGGGTTCTCGCCGGGCACGTCGAGGAGGCCCGCGGGGATCTCCCAGAGCTTGTGGCGCACCGGGTGGCGGTACTGGCGCACCAGGACGACGCGGCCGGAGTCGTCGAGGGCCAGGACGGCGACGGAGCCGGGGTGGACCTGGTAGTCGCGGCGGGAGACCGATCCGTCGGGCATGACGACGTCGTCGGTGCGCACGGAGGTCTTGTTCCCGACGAACGGCGTGGCCGTCGCCGTGATCCGCCACTCCTCCGCGGTGTCCTTGATCGTCATGTCGTCCTGCCCTTCCACACGTCCATACGAAAGCCGGGGCACGCGCCCCGAAGGGCCGTACCCCGGCAACCGTATCTCTCTTGTGTTACTTGCCCGTCTTGCGCTCCACCGCGGCCTTGACCAGGCCCGCGAAGAGCGGGTGCGGACGCGTCGGGCGCGAGCGCAGCTCCGGGTGCGCCTGGGTGGCGACCAGGTACGGGTGGACCTCGCGCGGGTACTCGACGTACTCGACGAGCTTGCCGTCCGGCGAGGTGCCGGAGAACTGGATGCCCGCGTTCTTCTCCAGGTCCGCGCGGTAGGCGTTGTTCACCTCGTAGCGGTGGCGGTGGCGCTCCTCGACGTACTCCTTGCCGTCGTACACCTCGCGCACGATGGAGCCCTCGGCGAGCTTGGCCGGGTACATGCCCAGGCGCATCGTGCCGCCCATGTCGCCCTCACCGGCGACGATGTCGAGCTGCTCGGCCATCGTGGAGATGACCGGGTGGGCGGTGGCGGCGTCGAACTCGGTGGAGTTGGCGTCCGGGATGTCCGCGAGGTTGCGGGCGGCCTCGATCACGATGCACTGCAGGCCCAGGCAGATGCCGAGCAGCGGGATCTTGTTCTCGCGGGCGTACTGGATCGCGCCGACCTTGCCGGAGACGCCGCGGTCGCCGAAGCCGCCGGGGATCAGGACCGCGTCGACGTCGCCGAGCTGCTTCTTGGCGCCCGCCGGGGTCTTGCAGTCGTCCGAGGTGACCCACTTGACCTTGACGCGCGCCCGGTTGGCGAAGCCGCCGGCGCGCATCGCCTCGGTGATGGAGAGGTAGGCGTCGGGCAGGTCGATGTACTTGCCGACGAGCGCGACCGTGACCTCGTGGTCGGGGTTGTGGACGCGGTCGAGCAGGTCGTCCCAGGTCGACCAGTCCACGTCGCGGAACGGCAGGTCGAGCTTGCGCACGACGTAGGCGTCCAGGCCCTCGGTGTGCAGGACCTTCGGGATGTCGTAGATCGACTTGGCGTCGATCGCGGCCACGACGGCGGCCTCGTCGACGTCGCACATCAGCGAGATCTTGCGCTTGATGGCGGTCGGGACCTCGCGGTCGGCGCGCAGGACGATCGCGTCGGGCTGGATGCCGATGTTGCGCAGGGCGGCGACCGAGTGCTGGGTCGGCTTGGTCTTCAGCTCGCCGGAGGGGCCGATGTAGGGCAGCAGCGAGATGTGCACGACGAAGACGTTGTCGCGGCCGACCTCGTGGCGGACCTGGCGGACGGTCTCCAGGAAGGGCAGCGACTCGATGTCGCCGACCGTGCCGCCGACCTCCGTGATGACGACGTCGACGTCGTCGGTGGCCATGCGGCGGATGCGGTGCTTGATCTCGTTGGTGATGTGCGGGATGACCTGCACGGTGTCACCGAGGTACTCGCCGCGCCGCTCCTTGGCGATGACCTGCGAGTAGACCTGGCCGGTGGTGACGTTGGCCGAGCCGTCGAGGTCGACGTCGAGGAAGCGCTCGTAGTGCCCGATGTCCAGGTCGGTCTCGGCGCCGTCGTTGGTGACGAACACCTCGCCGTGCTGGAAGGGGTTCATCGTGCCCGGGTCGACGTTCAGGTACGGGTCGAGCTTCTGCATCGTGACCCGAAGGCCCCGGGCCTTGAGGAGCGCACCCAGGCTCGAGGCCGTCAGGCCCTTGCCGAGCGAGGAGGCGACGCCCCCGGTGACGAAGATGTGCTTGGTCGTCGTGGATGTGGGTGGCATGGCCAAGAGGGGGCTCCCGTGCGTCGCGGTCTGGGGTGCGTACCGGCGTCCGCTCCGTGCTTGCTTCTCCGCTCGGAGGGAGGCGCCGTCGCTGCGGTTCGGGGGTTCGATGACCACCGGCTCACGGGCTACCAGGGTATCAGCGTCAAGAGGGGCCTGCTTCCGGCCACCCCTTGACACGCGCATTCACCTCACGTACACGATCTTCACCGCGTACACATGTGCGTGCCGCAACTCGTTCGGCCTAGCCACGTTGGCTGGACGAGGGGGCAGATTGCGGCGGCGCCGATGTATGTTGCTCGGACACTTACTGCCGACCCACGCGCGCGGGCGGAACCATCCCCCGTCGCCATTTCTGGAGACCACCGGAAACACTCGGGCCCGGCAGTTCGTTCTTTGCAGCGAACCCTTGACCGTAGAACGAGCGCCCCGAGAGCGGGCGAACGTGGCCGTTTGAATGGGGATGCACGTGGCCGGGCGCATCGAGGATTACGCACTGATCGGAGACATGCAGACCGCGGCGCTGGTCTGCCGGGACGGCACGGTCGACTGGCTGTGTCTGCCCCGCTTCGACTCCCACGCCGTCTTCGCGGGCCTCCTCGGCACGGAGGAACACGGCTTCTGGCGCCTCGGCCCCGCGCACGGTGCGGGCGCGCGGCCCGACGCCGCGAGCCGACGGACCTACCGCGGGGACTCACTGGTCCTGGAGTCCGAGTGGGACACCCCGCGCGGCACGGTCCGGGTGATCGACTTCATGCCTCCGCGGGACAGCGACGCCCCCCAGCTGGTGCGGATCGTGGAGGGCGTCAGCGGCCGCGTGCCGATGCGCTCGGCCCTGCGGATGCGTTTCAGCTACGGCCGCGTCGTGCCCTGGGTGCACAAGGTCGACGGCCGCACGGTCGCCGTGGCCGGTCCTGACTCGGTGTGGCTCGACACCTCCGCCGAGACCTTCGGCAAGGACCTGACGACGTACTCGGACTTCACCGTCGGGCCCGGCGACCGCATCGCCTTCACCCTCTCCTGGCAGCCCTCCCACAAGCAGCCGCCCGCCCACCCCGAGCCGGAGGCCGCCCTCACGGCGACCGAGGACTTCTGGCGCGAATGGGTCGAGCACTGTACGTACCACGGGCCGTACCGCGAGGCGGTGGTGCGCTCCCTGATCACGCTCAAGGCCCTGACCTACGCGCCCACCGGCGGCATCGTCGCCGCCCCCACCACCTCCCTGCCGGAGGACATCGGCGGCTCCCGCAACTGGGACTACCGCTTCACCTGGCTGCGCGACGCGGCCATCACCCTCTCCTCGCTCCTGCGCACCGGCTACCGCGAGGAGGCCCGCGCCTGGCGCGAGTGGCTCCTGCGCGCCGTCGCGGGCGACCCGGAGAACCTCCAGATCATGTACGGCATCGCGGGCGAGCGCGAGCTGGGCGAGGCCGAGCTCGACTGGCTCCCGGGCTACGAGAACTCCGGCCCGGTCCGCGTGGGCAACGGCGCGGCGCACCAGCTCCAGCTCGACGTCTACGGCGAGGTCACCGAGGCCCTGCACCTGGCCCACATGACGGGCCTCGCCCGCAACGACTACGCCTCGCTGCTCCAGCTCAAGCTGATCCGCTACCTGGAGACGCACTGGAACGAGCCGGACGAGGGCATCTGGGAGGTCCGCGGCCCCCGCCGCCACTTCGTGCACTCCAAGGTGATGGCCTGGGTCGCCGTCGACCGCACCATCAAGCTCATCGAGTCCGGCGACGCCGACGGCCCCCTGGAGCGCTGGCGCGAGCTGCGCGACGACATCCACCGGGACGTCTGCGACAAGGGCTACGACAAGGAGCGCAACACCTTCACGCAGTCGTACGGCTCCAAGGAGCTGGACGCGTCCCTGCTGCTCATCCCCCAGGTGGGCTTCCTGCCGCCGGACGACAAGCGCGTCATCGGCACCATCGAGGCCATCCAGCGCGAGCTGTCCACGCCGGACGGGTTCATCCTGCGCTACCCGACGTCCGGTGACGACGCGGGCGTGGACGGCCTGGAGGGCGACGAGGGCGCGTTCCTCGCCTGCTCGTTCTGGATGGCCGACGACCTGGCGATGATCGGCCGCGTGGACGAGGCCCGCAAGCTCTTCGAGCGCCTGCTCGCCCTGCGCAACGACCTGGGGCTGCTCGCCGAGGAGTGGGACCCGCGCCTGAAGCGCCAAGTGGGCAACTTCCCGCAGGCGTTCAGCCACGTGCCGCTCATCGACACGGCCCTGCGGCTCACGGCGTCGGGCGCGTACGGCGGCTGACACCGCACGCGCAGATGGCGGCCGGGTGAAGTCCTGGCCGCCAGGACAGGACGGGACGGCGCCCGCGCGGCCCCCGGACGGCGGCCGATGCCCCGGCCCAGGTCAGGTAGCGTCCGCCCCATGGAAAGCCAGGACACTCAGGGCGGCATCACCGTACAGCGGGCACTGGAGCTTCCGGGCCTGCGCGGCGGCCTTCCGGAGGTCCTCGCGGGCGCCGACCGGCTGCACCGGACGGTGCGCTGGGTGCACGCGGGCGAGGTGCCGAACATCGCCTCGCTCCTCAAGGGCGGCGAGCTGCTCCTGACCACGGGCCTCGGCCTCGGCACCCGCCCCGCCGACCAGCGCGCCTTCGTCCGCGACCTGGCCGAGCGCGGCATCGCCGCCCTGGTCGTCGAGCTCGGGCCGCGCTTCTCCCGGCTGCCCGCCGCGCTCGTGGACACGGCGCGCGCGGCGGGGCTGCCCCTCGTGCAGCTGCACCGCGAGGTGCCGTTCGTGACGGTCACCGAAGAGGTGCACACGGAGATCGTCAACGGCCACTACGCGCTCCTGCGCCGCGCCGAGGAGGTGCACCGGCGCTGCACCGACGCGCTCCTCGGCGGCGGTGGCGTGCCCCAGGTCTTGTCCGTCCTCGCGGAGTTCAGCGGCAACCCGGTCTTCCTGGAGACGGCCGAGGGACAGCTCCTGTACGCCGCCGGGGCGGGCGGCGCGTGCGCGGACCCGCTCCAGGTGTGGGAGGGCCTGCGCGGGCGGCAGGCCGACCGGGACGAGCCGCCCGCGGGCGCGGTGCTCGTCGACGTGCCGGGCGGCGGCCCCGGGGCGGGCTCGGTGCGGGCCCGGCTCGTGCTGCTCGCCGTCGAGTCCGCGCTGCTTCCCGTGCACCGGATCGCGGCCGAGCGCGCCGCGGGCAGTCTCGCGGTGGTCCTGATGCAGGCGCGCCAGGACGAGGAGCTCGCCGCGCGCGGCCGGGGCGACTTCCTCACCGACCTCGCCGAGGGCCGCATCACCGCCGACGACGCGCCCGCGCAGGCCCGCGTGCTCGGCTTCAAACCGGGCCGCGGCCCGCTCCTGCCGGTCGTGATGCGCCTGGCCGGAGCCGCCGGGGCGCCGTCCGGCAGCGGCTGGGCGGTGCTCGCGCGCGCGGTCGCGGAGGAGCTGACGGCCGTCGGCGTGCCGGTGCTGCTCGGCGTGCGCCCCGTAGAGGGCAGGGTTCCGCTCCTGCTCGGCCTGCGGTCCGAGGCGGAGCGCGCCACGGTCGCGGACCGGGTCGCCGCCGCCCTTCGAGCCGGGGTGGAGCGCGCGGGCATGCAGCGAGCGGACGCGCCGCCTCCGGTCGTGGTGGTGGGCGTCGCGGGCGGCTGGGCGGCGGCGTCGGCGGGACTGCGGCACGCGGCCGAGACGGCGACGGCGGCCCAGGGCCTGCCGGAACGCCCCTGGTACGACGCGCGGCGCCTGGACATCGACCTGCTCCTGTGGCGGCTGCGGGCCCACCCCGACCTGGCGGCGTTCGTCGACCGCGCGATCGGCCCGCTGCGCGCCCACGACCAGCGCTCCAAGCCGCCGCTGCTGCCCACGCTCGAGACGTATCTGGCCCACGCGGGCCGCAAGGCGGAGACCGCCCGCGAACTCCATCTGAACCGCCAGACCCTTTACAACCGCCTCGCCCGCATCAGCGAGCTCCTGGGCACCGACCTCGACGACCCGCAGACGGTCCTGGCCCTGAGCCTGGCCCTGCGCGCCCGCAGACACGTGCCGGGGACGCCGGTCGGCACGGCCTGAGGGGCCGCGGGCTTCAGTACGACGTGAGGGGCTGCGTCAGCTCGTCGTAGACGCTGAGGACCTGGGTGACCGTCTCGTCCTCGGTGGGCCAGGAGGCCGCCTGGGCCGCGCCCAGGTCCCTCAGCTCCCGGCGGCGCGCGTCGTCGGTGAGCAGCCGTACGACGGCGTCGGCGAGGGCCTGGGCGTCGCCGTAGGGGACGAGCTCGGCGGCGTCGCCCACCAGCTCGGGGATGCCACCCACCGCGGTCGCCACGAGCGGCACGCGCGCGTGGAGGGCCTCCTGGGCGAGCAGCGAGCGCGACTCCCAACTGCTCGGCAGCAGCGCGAGGTCGGCCGCCGCGAGCAGTTCGGGTACGTCGTCACGCCGCCCGAGCAGGCGCGCGGGCAGCTCCTCGGCGTCGATGCGGGCCTGGAGCGCGGACCGCCGCGTGCCCTCCCCCGCGACCACGAGCAGCGGCACCGGATCGAGCCCGTTCCAGGTCCGCGCGGCGTCCAGGAGCACGTCGTGGCCGCGGTGCGCTTCGAGGGCCCCGACGGCGAGCAGCAACGGCCGGTCCACGGCACCCAGTTCGGCGCGGACCTTGTGCCGGGGCAGCTCGGGCTCATGCTCCGCTTCCCGTGCGCCGCGGGGCGCGGGAAGCGCGACCGGCGCGAGCCGGGCGTCGCGCGCGCCCCGGCTGCGGGCGCGGTCGACCAGGTCGGACGAGGTGCCGAGGACCACGGCCGCGGCCCTGGCGACGCGCCGCTCAAGCAGGCGCAGGACCTGGGCGCGGGGACCGGACGCGTGGGCGCGGGTATGCCAGGTGACCACGAGCGGCACCCGGCGCCCCGTCAGGGCGATGGCGGCGCGCAGCCCGGCGTGCAGCCCGTGCGCGTGCACGAGGTCGGCGTCCGCGCAGGCCGCCCTGAGCGCGGCCACGGACGCGGGGTCGCTGCGGCGCGGCACCGCCAGGTGCTGGGCGCCGGTGCCCGCGAAGTCGTAGACCTCGTCGGCCTCGGCGGGGGCGCACACCGTGACGCGCACGCCCCGCGCGGCGAGGCCGGTGGCGAGCGACCGGACGTGCGCGCTGCTTCCCGCGCTGCCGCCGCCCAGGACTTGCACGGTGTGCAGCGGCGTCTGGCCCTGCGGTACAGGGGTGCTCACGTGGCTCACGTGGCCGGGACTCCTGGGTCGGGTCGGCGGGCGGCGCGCCGACGGAACGGGTGGGCGCCGGCGGTCCGGGCGGTCGGTCCCCGCCCGTCACCGCGCCAAGGATGCCAGTCCGTACGGCCGTTCCGGCACAGCCGAAAGGCCCCCTTCCGGATGGAGCCGGACAACCCCGCGTAAGGGATCACTCTCACGGATGAGCACGCGCTCGCCCCGGCCCCGGCGTCCACCCACCACACGCCCCCTCCCCCGTCGGCCCCCGCATCTTCGCAAGACCGCCCCCTCGACCGGAAGCCTCTGACGAATCCGACGTGCTCACCGGGCGTGTTGGAGGGCGGCTCCGGGGCGCGTGGGGGCTGGGGCCTGTCCGATGGGTCAGGCCCTAGCCGTCCGTCCGGGCCGCCGCGAGGAGCTCCTCCGCGTGGGCCCGTGCCGTCTCGGAGTCCTCCTGGCCCGCCAGCATCCGCGACAGCTCGCGCACCCGGTCCTCGCCCTCGAGGACCTGTACGCCGGACCGCGTCACGGACCCGTCGTGCGTCTTCTCCACCAGCAGCTGCCGGTCCGCGAACGCCGCCACCTGCGGGAGGTGGGTGACCACCACCACCTGCGCGGACTTCGCGAGCTTCGCGAGCCGTCGGCCGATCTCGACGGCCGCCTTGCCGCCGACGCCCGCGTCGACCTCATCGAAGAGGTACGTCGGCACGGGGTCCGTCCCGGCGAAGACGACCTCCACGGCGAGCATGACGCGCGACAGCTCACCGCCGGACGCGCCCTTGGCGATGGGCCGGGGCGGCGCCCCGGGGTGGGGCGCGAGCAGCAGCTCGACCTCGTCGACGCCGGAGGGGCCGTAGGCGACGGTCCGCCCGTCGATCTCCACGCCGTCGGAGTCGTCGGTCTGCCGTACGTCGATCGTCACGCGCGCGTGCGGCATCGCCAGCGAGGCCAGCTCCTCGGTGACGGCGGCCGCGAACCGCGCGGCCGTCTCGGCGCGCGCCTCGGTCAGCTCCCGCGCGAGCCCGGCGAGTTCGGTGCGCAGCGCGTCCCGCTCGGCGGTGAGGTCGCCGAGCCGGTCGTCGTCGCCCTCCAGCTCCGCGAGCCGCGCCGCCCCTGCCTCGGCCCAGGCGAGCACGGCGCCGACGTCCTCGCCGTACTTGCGCGTCAGCTGCGTGAGCGCCGCCCGCCGCTCCTCGACGGCGGCGAGCCGCAGCGGATCGGCGTCCAGGTCGTCGGCGTACCCGGCGAGCTCGCCCGCCACGTCGGCGAGCAGGATGCCGACCTCGCCGATGCGCTCGGCGAGGGAGGCGAGGGCGGAGTCGTGGGACCGCACGGTCTCCAGGACCCGGTGCGCGCCCGCCACGAGCGTGGAGGCGTCGACGCCCTCCGGGTCCTCGGGGTTGCCCGCGAGCGCCGCGTGCGCGGCGGTGGCGGCCGAGGCGAGCGCCTCGGCGTGGCCGAGCCGCTCGGCCTCGGCGGCGAGTTCGACGTCCTCGCCGGTGCGCGGCTCCACGGCGGCGATCTCGTCGAGGCCGAAGCGGAGCATGTCGGCTTCCTGGGCACGCTCTCGCGCGCGCGTGGTGATCTCCTCCAGCTCCGCGTTGACGGCCCGCAGCCGCCGGTACACCGCCGTGTACTTGTCCAGCGGCCCGGCGACGGCGTCCCCCGCGTACCGGTCGAGCGCGCCGCGCTGCCGGGCGGGCTTGAGCAGGCCCTGCTGGTCGCTCTGGCCGTGGACGGCGACGAGGTCGTCGGCGAGCTCGGCCAGCAGCCCGACGGGCACGGACCGGCCGCCGAGGTGGGCTCGGGAGCGGCCCTCGGCGGAGACGGTGCGGCTGATCAGGAGGGCGCCGTCGTCCAGTTCGGCCCCGGCCTCCTCGGCGCGCAGGGCCGCGGCGGCGCCCGCGGGCACGGTGAGGCGCCCCTCCACCACCGCCGACTTGGCGCCGATCCGCACCAGCGCGGGGTCGGCACGCCCGCCGAGCAGCAGCCCGAGGCTCGTGACGACCATCGTCTTGCCCGCTCCGGTCTCGCCGGTCACGGCGGTGAAGCCGGGCGACAGCTCGACCACGGCGTCGTCGATGACTCCGAGCGACCGTATGCGCATCTCCTCCAACACGGACAAGACCATACGAGGTCAGGGCGGCGGTGTGCGACGTGCCCTGGTGTCATCGCGTAGCCGTTGTGTGAAGGCGCAGGTAAGACGCGGGCACGGCGTGCCGCCCCAGAACCGTCTGTCACCCACGGGAGTGGGGTTATCCCCCAGGAAATCCTGGGGCGATCTTCATGGTGGCCGGTGGCCCTGGCACCCCACGATGGTCCGTATGAGTACGGGACTGGCACGGGCGGCGCTGCGGGCGCACCGCCCCGCGTTCATCGGCACGGCCGTGGCGGCGCTGTTCGCCGCGACGGTGGTGAGCGCTTCGACGATGGTGCTGCGCAGCACGAGCACGGCCGGGCTCCCGGCCGCGACCCGCCACCGCCTCACGGAGAGCGGCGTGGGCGAGATCGCCACGGTGCTCCTGATCGGCTCCATCTATATGTCGATATTCGTGGTGGCCTCGACCATGGGCACGGCCGTGGTCCAGCAGCACCGCGAGCTGGCCCTGGTGCGCTCCATCGGCGCCAGGCCCCGGCAGGTCCGCCGTGCGGTGGCCGGGCAGGCCCTGGCGGCCTCGATACCGGCGGCCCTGGTCGGCTTCGTCCTCGGCGGTGCGCTGGCCCGCGTGTGGTTCACGGGGATGGTGGCGCACGGCCTGGTCCCGGCCGAGGTGCCCTTCCGGTTCAGCTGGCTGGCGCTGCCGGTGTGCGTGGGCGTCGCGGTGGTCACCTCCGCGCTCGCCGCCGTGCTGTCGGCGCTGCGGTTCTCGCTGCTGCGCCCCGCCCGCGCGCTGGCCGAGGCGACGGCCGGGAGACGCGGGCTCGGCTGGCTGCGGGCCCCGCTCGGGCTGCTCGCGGTGGCCGGTGCCGTGGCCCTGTCGGTGCTGCTCTCCCGGCAGGACGCGGCCGAGGCGAGCGAGGGCGCCTTCCTGGTCCTGATCCTGTTCTGCGTGGGTGCGGGGCTGCTCGGCCCGCGGCTCATCGGGCCCGCGGCCTGGCTGGTGTCGGCGGCGGTCGGCCGCTTCGGCGGCGCCGCGGCCCGGCTCGCGATGGTCAACGTCCGCTCCCAGCCCCGGCGCTTCTCGGCCGCGGTGGTGCCCCTGCTGCTCGTCGTCGGCTTCGGCGTCACCAAGATCGCGATGCATACGACCGCCGAGCACCACACGGGCTCCGCGGGCACCACCGGCGAAGTCTGGCTGGACTATCTGGGCACGGGCCTGTACGCGGGCTTCGCCGCCATAGCCTCGGCGAACACGCTGGCCATGATCTCCTTCGAGCGCCGACGCGACCTGGCGCTGCTGCGCGTGGTCGGCTCCCAGCGCCGCCAGGTGCGGGCCATGGCGGCGTGGGAGGCCGTGGTCGTGGCCGGGACGGCGCTGCTCGTCGGCGGCGCGATAGCCCTCGCGACGCTCGCGCCGATCCTGAGTACGGCGTTCGGCTCGGCGGTGCCCTATCTGCCGGGTGCGGTCGTGGCGGGCATCGCGGCGGGCACGCTCCTGCTGACGCTGGCCGCCACGGGCCTGCCGGTCGCCTCGGTGCTGCGCCGCCGCGCGATAGCGGTGGTGAACGGCACCTGATCCGCGCACGCACCGCCGGAGCGCCCCTTCAGGGACGCGGGGCGTGCCGATGTGCGGCTCCGCCGCGCGGGCGCGACCAACCTCAGCGCACCGGCAGGCGACCGCCGCGCCGCCCCCGCGACTCCAGCGGCAGCGTCAGTGCGGCGCTCCCCGCCACCCGGACACGGGCAGGGCGAATTTCGCCACGAGCCTGTCCGTGAACGAGGCGTGGTGCAGCCGCGCAAGCCGTACGGGCACCGCACCCCGGCGCACCTCCACCCGCGCCCCGGCGGGCAGTTCGACGGTCCGGCGCCCGTCACACCACAGCACGCCGTGCGGTGTGTGCGGCTGCACCTCGACCGCGAGGACCGAGTCCGGCGAGGTCACCAGCGGCTTGGCGAACAGGGCGTGGGCGCTGATCGGCACCATGAGCAGCGCCTCCACCTCGGGCCACACCACGGGCCCGCCCGCCGAGAAGGCGTAGGCCGTCGAGCCGGTCGGGGTCGCGCACACGATGCCGTCGCAGCCGAAGCCGGTGACGGGACGGCCGTCGATCTCCAGGACGACCTCAAGCATCCGCTCGGCCGACATCTTCTGCACGGCGGCCTCGTTGAGGGCCCAGTCGCGGTGGACGACATCGCCGTTGCTGTGCACGACGACGTCGACGGTCATGCGCTCCTCGACCTCGTACGCCTTGGTGACGACGCGGTCGACGACCTTGTCCAGGTCGTCGCGCTCGGCCTCGGCGAGGAAGCCGACGCGGCCGAGGTTCACCCCGAGCATCGGCACGCCGGAAGCGCGGGCGAACTCCGCGCCCCGCAGCAGCGTCCCGTCACCGCCGAGGACGATGAGCAGCTCGCACCCGTCGAGGCAGGCGGGCGTCGCCTCCTTGACGGTCTGCACCGAGTCCGGCAGCGGCAGGTCGGCGGCCTCCGCCTCCAGGACCCGTACGCCGAGGCCGCTGCGCAGCAGCCCCTGCACGACGAGTTCGGCACTGCGGATGGCCGCGGGACGGCCGGTGTGTGCAAGGAGAAAAACAGTACGAGCTCGGCTCTGACTCAACGGGGCCCCTCCGCCACGGCACGGTCGACGTCCGCCGGGTCGAGTTCCGGCGCCCCGGCGCGCAGCCACAGAAAGTACTCGACGTTCCCGGACGGTCCGGGCAGCGGGCTCGCGGTGACGCCCCGCACCCCGAGGCCGAGCTCGTGGGCCTGGTGCGCCACGGTGCGCACGGCCTCGGCCCGCAGCTCGGGCGAGCGGACCACGCCGCCGGTCCCCAGCCGCTCCTTGCCGACCTCGAACTGCGGCTTGACCATCAGGACGAGGTCCGCGTCCGGGGCCGCGCAGCGCACCAGGGCGGGCAGCACGAGCCCCAGCGGAATGAAGGAGAGATCACCGACCACCAGGTCGGCGGGGACGCCGTCGATGAGGTCGAGCGTCAACTCGCGTACGTTCGTACGGTCCTTGACGGTGACCCGGTCGTCACTCTGCAGGGACCAGGCGAGCTGGCCGTAGCCGACGTCGACGGCGACGACGTGCCCGGCGCCGGAGCGCAGCAGCACATCGGTGAAGCCGCCGGTGGAGGCGCCCGCGTCGAGGGCGCGTCGGCCCTCGACCACGAGGCCCTCGGGGACGAAGGCCTTCAGGGCGCCGGCGAGCTTGTGGCCGCCGCGCGAGACGTAGTCGGGGTCGCCGTCGTCCTGGGCGACGACGATCGCGGCGGCCGTCTCCACCTGGGTCGCGGGCTTGGTCGCGACGGTCTTGCCGACGGTCACGCGACCGGCGGCGATCAGCTGGCTCGCGTGCTCGCGCGAGCGCGCGAGCTTCCGGCGCACCAGCTCGGCGTCGAGGCGGCGGCGTGCCACTCCTGCCACGTTCGGTTCAGCTCCTGTTGTCGTACGCGGGTGTCGGTGCCCCCGAGGGGGCCGGGGGCGCGGGGCGTGCGTCCAGCGCGGTCAGCGCGTCGCGCAGGCCCCGGTGCACATCCTCGTACACCTCGATGTGGCCATCCGTGGCGAGGTGGTCGGCGTCGCCGAGGCGGTCGAGTCCGGCGTCCACGTCCGCGTTGCCGGTGGGGGTGCGGGGCACGCCCAGGGGGGCGGGCGCGGCCGGGTCGACGGGCTCGGCGAGGGCCTCCCCCGCCGCGTCCGACAGCTGCGGAACGGGCACGTCCGCCTCTGTGACCTCGGGCTCGGGGCCCGGCGTCGAGTCGCTCATGCCCCGACGCTACATCGAAGCCCTGCGGTACTGTCGATCACGATGGCGACCATGGCGGAGTGCCGCAGCGCACTGGACGGGCTGTCGGCGACCCTGGCGTCCGCCGACGGCGACGTTCGCGGTGCGGCGGCGCTCGACCGCTCGCTGAGCTGCCACATCAAGGATCTGGACGTCACCTTCACCGGCCGCCTCGAGAACGGCCGGATCGAGGTGGCGGGCCACCACCCGGGCCCGCCGCGCGAGCGGGCCGAGGTCCGGCTCGCCCTGACGGGCGACGACCTGGTGGCCCTGGTGTCCGGCCGCCTGGACTTCGCCAAGGCCTGGGCCGCGGGCCGCGTCCGCGTCGAGGCGGGCTTCCGCGATCTGCTGCGCCTCAGGAAGCTGCTGTAGCCACCGCGGTCCCGCGCGCCCGCCGGGCCGCGGGCACCACGAGCGGCGTCCCGGTCTCGGGGTCGTCGATGACCTGGCAGGACAGACCGAAGGCCGCCTCCACGAGATCCGCCGTAACGATGTCGCGGGGCGCGCCCTGCGCGATGACCTTGCCGTCGCGCAGCGCGATGAGGTGCGTGGCGTACCGGGCGGCGTGGTTGAGGTCGTGCAGCACGGCGACGAGCGTGCGGCCCTGCTCCTCGTGGAGTTCGGCACACAGGTCGAGTACGTCGATCTGGTGCTGGATGTCGAGGAAGGTGGTGGGCTCGTCGAGCAGCAGGAGCGGCGTCTGCTGGGCGAGCGCCATCGCGATCCACACGCGCTGGCGCTGGCCGCCGGAGAGCTCGTCGACGTACCGCTCGGCGAGTTCGGCGACGCCGGTGGACTCCATCGACTCGCGCACGATCCGCTCGTCGTCGGCCGACCACTGGCGCAGCAGCCCCTGGTGCGGGTAGCGGCCGCGGGCCACCAGGTCGCCCACGGTGATCCCGTCGGGCGCGATCGAGGACTGCGGGAGCAGCCCCAGGGTGCGCGCGACCTTCTTGGCGGGCATCGAGTGGATGACGTCGCCGTCCAGGAGCACCCGCCCGGCCGACGGCTTGAGCATCCGGGACAGGGCGCGCAGGAGCGTGGACTTGCCGCAGGCGTTCGGGCCGACGATGACCGTGAAGGAGTTGTCGGGGAT
The DNA here is from genome assembly GCF_044544845.1 of Streptomyces sp. NPDC053474. Classification (NCBI taxonomy): domain Bacteria; kingdom Bacillati; phylum Actinomycetota; class Actinomycetes; order Kitasatosporales; family Streptomycetaceae; genus Streptomyces; species Streptomyces sp. NPDC053474. The sequence goes on along the minus strand of NZ_JBITXV010000019.1, from coordinate 7,119 downwards.
CTCGACGGAGAGCCCCTCCGCGATGACGCGCTGGTCGTAGCCGAGGGTCACGTCGTCGGCGATGAGCCGGTTCACAGGGGCACGCTCCTGGTCGTGTGCTTCTTCGTACGAGGGGGTGGTGCGCGGGCCGGTCCGCGCGGTGCCGCTCTTCCCGGTTCCGGCGCGCGCGGGACGGCTCCGCGCGGCCCCGCCGCGCGCCGTGCGGCTCATATGCGCCCCGCCTTGCGCTCGGTGGCGAGGAGCCACAGCAGATAGACGCCGCCGATGACGCCCGTGACGACGCCGACGGGCAGCTGGTCGGCGCCGAACGCCCGCTGCGAGGCCCAGTCGGCGACGATCAGCAGGGTGGCGCCCATGCACATCGACGGCAGCAGGTTCGGCCCCGGCGAGCGGGTGAGGCGGCGGGCGAGCTGCGGCGCGGTCAGGGCGACGAAGCTGACGGGCCCGGCGGCGGCCGTCGCGGCGGCGGTGAGCAGCACGGCGGAGCCCATCAGGGCGACGCGGGTGCGCTCGACGGGCACGCCGAGCGCGTACGCGACGTCGTCGCCCATCTCCAGCATCCGCAGCGGGCGCGCGTGCGCGACGACGATCGGCAGCAGCACGACGCACAGCCAGAACAGGGGCCACACCTGCTCCCAGTCGCGGCCGTTGAGCGAGCCGGTCATCCACACGACGGCGCGCGCGGCGTCGACGAAGTCGGCCTTGGTGAGCAGATAGCCGTTCACGGCGACGGCGAGGGCGTTCAGGCCGATGCCCACGAGGACGAACCGGTAGCCGTGCACGCCCCGCTTCCAGGCGAGGAGGTACATCGCGGCGCCGGTGACGAGGCCGCCGACGAGCGCTCCGGCCGCGACCTGGGCCGCGCCGCCGGAGAAGACGACGATCACCAGGAGCGCGCCCGCGGTCGCACCCTGCCCGAGGCCGAGCACGTCCGGGCTGCCCAGCGGATTGCGGGAGATGGACTGGAACAGGGCGCCGCCGAGCCCGAGGGACGCGCCCACGAGCAGGCCGACGAGGACCCGCGGCAGCCGCAGGTCGTTGATGATGAACTCCTGCCCGGCGTCGCCGTCGCCGAGCAGCGTGCGGATGACGTCGGCGGCCGGGATGGGGAAGTCGCCGGTGCCGATCAGCACGACGCTCGCGGCGAGCCCGGCGACCACGAGCGCCGCCACGACCGCGGCCGTGCGGACGTCGAGGCGGACGGAGAGCCCGCCCTTGGTGCGTATCGCCTTCACAGCTGGGCCATCCTCTGCCGTCGTACCAGGAAGATGAAGACCGGGGCGCCGATGGCCGCGGTGACGATGCCGACCTGGAGCTCCGCGGGGCGCGACACCACGCGGCCGAGCACGTCCGCGCCGAGCAGCAGCACGGGCGAGAGGAGCGCCGCGTACGGCATGATCCAGCGCATGTCGGGCCCGGTGAAGGAGCGCACGACGTGCGGCACCATCAGGCCGACGAACATGATGGGCCCGCAGACGGCGGTGGCGGCCCCGCACAGCAGCGTCGCGGCGGCCATGGAGAGCGCGCGGGTCCGGTTCAGCCGGGCGCCGAGGGCACGGGCGGTGTCGTCGCCCATGCCGAGCGCGTTCAGCGGCCGGGCGAGGCCCAGCGCGATGAGAGCGCCAATGACGAGGAACGGCAGGACCTGCTGGATGGTCTCCGTCTTGGCCGAGGCGAGCGAGCCCACGGTCCAGAAGCGCATCTTGTCGAGCGCGGCGTTGTCGGTGATCATCATGGCCTGGAGATAGCCGGTGAGCGCCGCGGTCAGGGCCGTCCCGGCGAGCGCGAGCCGCACGGGCGTGGCGTTGCGGGTGCCGCCGAGCATGTACACGAGTACACCGACGATCGCGGACCCCGCGAAGGCGAACCACACATAGCCGCTCAGCGAGGTGACGCCGAAGAAGCTGATGGCGGTGACGACGGCGGCCGAGGCACCCATGTTGATGCCGAGCAGTCCCGGGTCGGCCAGCGGGTTGCGGGTGAGGGCTTGCAGGACGGCCCCGGAGAGGCCGAGCGCGAGTCCCGCGAGCACTCCGAGCAGCGTCCGCGCGACCCGCTCGCCGACGACCACGTCGGCGTACGTCCCCGAGTCCTGGAAGAGGCCGTGCCAGACCTGGTCCATGGACAGCGGTTTGGCGCCGACGGCGATGCTGGCGAACACGACGGCCAGCAGCAGGACGGCGGAGAGGAGCAGCCCGATGCCGCGTAGCGCGCGGCGGTTGGGCGGCGCGGCCGGGGATTCCGCGCGGGGTTCGGGGGGACTGTCGACCAACACGAGGTTAGGTTAGCCTACCCTCCCATTGACCCCTTCTGACTCCGCCCCCCGCTGGCCCGCTGAGAGAAGAACCACGCACGCCCCGGTCCTGGAACCCCTGGCCGAGGCCGTCACCACATCCACGAAACCCAAGCGCTGACACCGAGGGCAGGCGAGCGACCCGTCACAACCCCAGCCGGGCCAGCGCCTTCTCGCCGTCGAGCCCGCAGGTCCCCTCCCCCGCCTCGCTCCAGGCCACCGCACACAGCGCCCGCAGCCCGTCGAGCGCCGCCCCCTCGCCCTCCACCGCCAGCGCGTCGCCCCGCACGGACGCGCTCCAGCCCCCGCACGCGAACCCGCCCTCGGCAGGCTCCACTTCGGGCTGCCCGCCCAGCAGCCCCCGCAGGTCGGCGTCGACATACGTGGGCCGGTGCTCGGGCCGCGCGGCAAGCAGCGCCGCCCCGTCCGTCACGCCCGTGAGGACGAGCAGCGAGTCCACACCGCCGTTGAACGCCCCCTCGATGTCCGTGTCGAGCCGGTCGCCCACCACCAGCGGCCGCTCCGCCCCGGTCCGCAGGATCGTCTCCCGGTGCATGGGAGGCAGCGGCTTCCCCGCCACCTGCGGCTCCGCTCCCGTGGCGATGCGGACCACCTCCACGGCGGCGCCGTTCCCCGGCGCGATGCCCCGGGCGCTGGGGATCGTCAGGTCCGTGTTGGAGGCGAACCACGGCACCCCGCGCGCGATCGCGTAACAGGCCTCCGCGAACCGCCCCCACGGCAGCTCGGGCCCGCCGAACCCCTGCACCACCGCCACCGGCGCGTCGTCCGCCGACTCCACGGGCTCCAGGCCGCGCTCACGCAGAGCGACCCTCAGGCCCTCCCCGCCGACCACCAACACCCTTGCCCCTGCGGGCAGTTGGTCACTCATCAGCCGCGCCACGGCCTGCGCCGAGGTGATCACGTCCGACGGCTCGGCGGGAATGCCGAGCTCGGTCAGGTGCTCCGCCACCGCTTGCGGGGTGCGCAGCGCGTTGTTCGTCACGTACGCGAGGTGCATACCGCCTGAGCGGGCCGTTTCGAGCGAGTCCACGGCGTGCGCGATCGCGTGCCCGCCCGCGTACACCACCCCGTCCAGGTCGAGCAGTGCCGTGTCGTACGCCTCGCTCAGGGCACGCGCGCTGCCCGCGGGCCGGGTCCGGACGCTCTGACCGCCGGTCTGGCTCATTACGTATCGCTCCTCGTGAGATCCACTACACCGATCATCGCGCATGCCACTGACACACTTACGATGCACTAATGAACACAGTGGGTCACACGGACGTCCAAGGCCTCGACCTGATTCCGTTCCGGGGCGTGCGCTACGACCCGCAGCAGGTCGGCAGTCTCGCCGCTGTGACCTCACCTCCGTACGACGTGGTGGTACGGCCCGACGGGCTCCTGGAGTTGGAGTCCTCCGACCCGCACAACATCGTCCGTCTCATCCTGCCGCAGGCCACCACCCAGGCCGCACGCGACCAGCAGGCCGCGGACACCCTGCACGAGTGGCTGAGCGAGGGCGTCCTCGCCCCCGACGCGCTGCCCAGTCTGTACGTGTACGAGCAGCACGACGGCGACATCCTGCAACGCGGCATCATCGGCGCCCTGCGCCTGTCCGAGCCGTCGCAAGGCGTCGTCCTGCCGCACGAGGACGTCATGCCGCACGTGATCGACGACCGCGCAGCGCTGATGCGCGCGACGGCGGCGAACCTCGAACCGCTGCTCCTGACCTACCGCGGCGGCGCAACGCCGGGCGGCGCCGCCACCGCCATAGACCGCGCCATACTCCACAAGCCGTTGCTCTCGACGACCACGGAGGACGGTTTCAGCCACCGTCTGTGGGCGGTGACCGACCCGGCCGAGATCGCCGGGATCCGGTCAGATCTGGCCCGTCACCAGGCCCTGATCGCCGACGGCCACCACCGCTGGGCCACCTATCTGCGGCTGCGCGGCGAGCACGGCTCACCGAGCCCGTGGGACTTCGGTCTGGTCCTGCTCGTGGACACCGTCCGCTATCCGCTGCGGGTCCGCGCCATCCACCGCTACCTCCATCGCCTCCCGGTCGCCGACGCCCTGGCGGCCCTGGACGGCTCCTTCCGGGTACGCACCCTGGAGTGCCCGCTCGGCCTGGCCCTGGACTCTCTCGCGGACGCCGCCTCGGAGGGCAACGCCTTCCTCCTTGCGGGCGACGGCTCGTACCACCTGGTCGACCGCCCGTCCCCGGACCTGATCGCCCGGACGGTCCCCCTTGGCCGTCCTGAGGCGTGGCGCACCCTCGACGCGACGGTCCTGCACGCCACGCTCCTGGACCACATCTGGCGCATCCCGGACGCGCCCGAGCACATCGCGTACATCCACCACACGGAGGCCACGGTCGAGAAGGCCGAGCGCGAGGGCGGCACGGCGGTCCTCATGCACCCGGTGCGTGAGGAGGTCGTCCGCGACCTGGCCCGGCAGGGCGTCACGATGCCCCGCAAGTCGACGTCGTTCGGCCCGAAGCCCGCGACGGGCGTGGTCCTGCGCGACCTGGCGTTCTAGCCCGACGTCGGCGGGCGCCGCGACCGTTACGCCGCAGGGGCGGCTCTCCGTGTGGAGGGCCGCCCCTGTTGCTCACTGCTCTTGCTGCTCTTGTGCTGCTCTTGCTGCTCTTGGACGTCAGTCCTCGTCCCGCTCCGGGGTCTCGACGTCGGCCTTGGTGTCGGCCTTGGTGTCGGCCTTGGTGTCGGCCTCGGCCTCGGCGGGGGCCTGCGGCCCGTCGCCGTCCACCGGCTGCTCGGGGGCTTCGCCGTCCGTCACGAGGGCGTCGACGAACTCGACGCCGTCCAGCTCGGCGAGCCGGTCGGAGGCGTCGGTGCTGCCGTCCTTGTCGGACTCGACGGCCTTCGCGAACCATTCGCGCGCCTCGTCCTCGCGCCCGGCGGCCAGCAGCGCGTCGGCGTACGCGTACCGCAGCCGCGCAGTCCAGGGCTGCACCGAGTTGGAGGCCAGCTCGGGGCTCTGCAGCGTCACGATCGCCGCGTCGAGCTGCCCCATGTCACGCCGGGCTCCGGCGGCCACGAGGCGCATTTCCACCTGCCCGGCCTTGTCCAGCTTGTGCACCTCGGGCGCACCGGCCATCTCCAGGGCCTTCTCCGGCCTGCCGAGCCCGCGCTCGCAGTCGGCCATGACCGGCCACAGCTCCACGCTGCCGGTCATCCGCCGGGCGGTGCGGAACTCCGCCAGCGCCTCGCTGAACTTCTGGTTCGCGTACGCGGCGAAGCCCGCGGCCTCGCGTACGGCCGCGACGCGCGAGGCGAGCCGCAGGGCGACCTTCGCGTAGCCGTAGGCCTGCTCGGGGTCCTCGTCGATGAGCCTGGCGACCATCACCAGGTTCTTGGCGACGTCGTCGGCGAGCCCCTTCGGCATGCTCTGGAGCTCCTGGCGCACGTCCTTGTCGATCTCTTCGCCAGTGACGTCCTCGGGGATCGGCAGCCGCTTGACCGGCTCGCGGTCGCCGCGGTCGTCACGGCGGTCATCGCGCCGGTCGTCACGGCCGCGGAAGCCGCCGCGGTCGCCCCGGTCGTCGCGGCCGCGGAAACCGCCGCCGCCCGGACGTCCCCGGCCGTCCTCGCGCCGGGGCCCGTTCCCACGGAAGCCGCCGCGGTTGTCGTCGCGGCGGAAGCCACCGCGGTCACCGCGGTCGCGGTCGTCGCGGCGATCGTCCCTGCGGTCGTCACGCCGGTCGTCACGGCGATCGTCCCTGCGGTCGTCGCGGCGGAAGGCCGGGCGGTCTCCGTCGCGGCGGAAGCCGCCACGGTCACGGTCATCACGGCGGAAGCCACCGCGATCGTCCTGGCGGAAGCCGCCACGGTCGCGGTCATCACGGCGGTCATCGCGGCGGAAGCCGCCACGATCGCGATCGTCGCGCCGGTCGTCGCGGCCGCGGAAGCCGCCACGGTTGTCGTCGCGGCGGAACCCGCCACGGTCGCCACGGTCATCGCGGCGATCGTCCCGGCGGAAGGCCGGACGGTCCCCGTCACGACGGAACCCACGGTCCCGGTCGCCACCACGGCTGTCATCACGACGGAACCCACCGCGATCACCACGGTCACGGTCATCACGACGGTCATCGCGGCGATCGTCACGACGGTCATCGCGGCGGAAGGCCGGGCGGTCTCCGTCACGGCGGAAGCCACCACGGTCGCCACGGTCACGGTCATCGCGCCGGTCGTCGCGCCGGAAGCCACCGCGATCGTCCTGGCGGAAGCCGCCACGGTCGCCACGGTCATCGCGGCGATCGTCCCGGCGGAAGGCCGGACGGTCCCCGTCACGACGGAACCCACGGTCCCGGTCGCCACCACGGCTGTCATCACGACGGAACCCACCGCGATCACCACGGTCACGGTCATCACGACGGTCATCGCGGCGATCGTCACGACGGTCATCGCGGCGGAAGGCCGGGCGGTCTCCGTCACGGCGGAAGCCACCACGGTCGCCACGGTCACGGTCATCGCGGCGGAACCCGCCACGGTCGTTGTCGCGACGCGGTCCGCTTCGGTAGCCGCCCCGGTCACCACCGTCCCGGCGGCGCTGCTCGCGCTCCGGTCGCTCGTCGGGAGAGTTGGTGGACATCGGTGACTCCTAGTCTTCGGTACCGCAGTCATTCTGACGCAGCCGCGTAGTCTGCGCCCTTCGGCAAAACAAAAAGGACCCTTGGTCCCAGCGTGAACGCTGGGACCAAGGGTCCTCCAAAGATTGTTCGGCGGCGTCCTACTCTCCCACAGGGTCCCCCCTGCAGTACCATCGGCGCTGTAAGGCTTAGCTTCCGGGTTCGGAATGTAACCGGGCGT
>NZ_JBITXV010000018.1:0-186000 GCF_044544845.1 Streptomyces sp. NPDC053474 | reverse complement strand
CTCGGCATAGGCGTCGTAATCGACAGACAGATCATCACGCAACGGCAACGCGGTAGCGACCATGATGCCGCGCCACGGCCGCTCCGGAGTCCAGGAGGCGGCGGGGGAGGGGGAGGTGGTCATGAAGAGAACCCTTCTGTGATGTGTGACATTTCATTGGGCGGGGCGTGGAGTCTGAGAGGTCTGAGAGGTCTGAGCGGCCGACAACCGCCCGGTGCGGGGACGGCGGGGAAGGGGCGGTAGTCCGGCGCGGGAAGGGGCGGTACTACCCGTCGGCCATCGGCGGGCCCTCCTCGTCCCCGTCCACCGCGGCGAGCACCCCCAACGGCACCGGCACCGACAGCGGTCTGCGCTCCGGTGGCGGTGACTGCGGCGCCCTGGCCGCGCCCGCGGCGAGGCAGGCCACGGCCGTGCCGCACATGCGGCCCTGGCACCAGCCCATGCCAGCGCGGGTGAGGAGCTTGACGGTGCGGGCGTCCCGGGCGCCGTAGACGTCGATCGCCTCGCGCACGCTGCCCGCGGTGACTTCCTCGCAGCGGCAGACGTCCGTCGCGTCGTCGAGCCACCGCGTCCAGCGCTCGCCCGGGGCGTGGGCGCGCGCCATCACCTCGGCGAAGGCGCGCAGTCGGCGTCGGCGCCGCCGCAGCTCGCGCACGCGCGGGCCGTCGAGCAGCGCGGGCCGCCCCAGGGTGCGTGCGGCGATGGCGATGCCCGCCAACTCGCCCTCGGCCAGGGCGAGCGGGGCGCCGCCGACGCCGCCCGCCTCGCCCGCCGCGTAGACGCCGGGCACCGAGGTGCTCTGGAGGGCGTTGAGGGCGAGCGCGTGGGTCCCGTCCGGTGTGCGCCGCGTCGCGCAGCCGAGGCCGGTGGCCAGTTCGAGCTGGGGGACCAGGCCGTGGCCGATCGCGAGGGCGTCGCAGGCGATGCGGCGGCCGGTCCCGGGCACGGGCCGCCAGTCCCGGTCGAGCCGCGAGACCGTGACGGCCGCCACGCGGTCGGTGCCGTGCGCGTGGGTCACCGCGCTGCGGACCAGGGGCCGCACCCGGTGCCGCAGCAGCGCCGCGCCGTGGGTCGCGCCCTCCAGGAGCTTGTGCGGATTGGCCAGCAGGGCGCGCGGCTCACGGGCGTACGCGAGGTAGCCCGACGCCTCCACCACGGCGGGCACCTGGGCCCCCGCCGAGGCGAGCGACGCGGCCACGGCGAGCAGCAGCGGCCCGCTGCCCGCCACCACGACCCGGCTGCCCGGCAGGACGAGCCCGGACTTCAGCATCGCCTGGGCCCCTCCGGCGGCCACGACACCCGGCAGGGTCCAGCCGGGGAAGGGGAGGTGGCGCTCGTACGTACCGGTCGCGAGCAGCACCGCACGGGCCCGTAGGCGCACGGGACGCTCCCCGCCCCCGCATCCGTCCGAGCCGGTGACGGCGTGCACGGCCCACAGGTCCTCACCGCCCTCGGCGGCCCCGCCGTCTCCGCTGTCCCCGCTGTCCTCGCGTACGACGGTCCACACGTGGTGGCGTGCAAGCCGCGTGACCGTACCGGAGTCCAGGCGGTGGCGCAGGTCCGCGAAGGCCGCCCAGTCGTGGTGCAGGGCCTCGGGGCGGGTGGCGCCCAGGGCCGGGTCGGGGTGGCGGTAGTACTGGCCACCGGGCTGCGCCGAGGAGTCCAACAGGGCCACGGACAGGCCGAGTTCGGCGGCGGTCACCGCGCCCGCGAGGCCCGCGGGACCGGCGCCGATCACGGCGAGGTCGTACGGCCCCTCGTGCGCCCGGTGAGCCCGGTGCTCCGGAGCCGTCTCAGACGCCGAGTCCCGCATGCCCGTGTCCCTCCTGTGTGGTGACCGCGTCGCCGGGCCGCGCCGGGACCAGACAAGCCCGCCGGTTCGGGCGGGAGTTGATGGTGGCCAGGCAGTCGTGGCACTGGCCGATGCCGCAGAACGCGCCGCGCGGCCGCCCGCCGACCCGGGTCGTGCGCCAGGCGAGGACGCCCGCGGCCCAGAGCGCGGCGGCCACGGACTGGCCGGGCAACGCGGGGACGGGGCGCCCGTCGAAGCTGATCTCGAACGCGGCGTCGGGGGCGGCCCCGACGAGGTCGGCGGGGGTGCGGTCACGCGCCATGCCCCGGCTCCTTTCTGGGGTGGGTGCCCTCGTCGAACCGCTCGGGTCTGAACGGCTTGAGGTCGAGGGGGAGTTCGCCGCCGCCGAGCAGCGCGGCGACGAGGTGCCCCGTCGCCGGGGCGAGACCGATCCCGGCCCCCTCGTGCCCGCAGGCGTGCAGCAGGCCGGGGACGCGCGGATCGGGGCCGATGGCGGGCAGATGGTCGGGGAGGTAGGGCCGGAACCCGGCGTACGTCCGCATGGCCCGCACCGTGGCGAGCACCGGGAAGAGCCGGACGGCCTGCGCGGCGAGGCGCCGCAGCGCCGCCACCGACAGGGAGCGGTCGAAGCCGACCCGCTCCCGGCTCGCGCCGATCAGGACGGGCCCGGCCGGAGTCCCTTCGACGACGGCGGAGGTCTGGAGCGCCGCCGAGTCGCTGGCGACGTCGGCCACATAGTCCGCCGCGTACACCTTGCGCCGGACCACGCGGGGCAGCGGCTCGGTGACCAGGACGAAGCCGCGCCGGGGCAGCACGGGCAGGAATGCTCCCGCGAGCCTGGCGACCTCGCCGCCCCAGGTCCCCGCCGCGTTGACGACGTGCGGCGCGTGGAGGTCGCCCGAGGGCGTCCGCACTCCGCGCACCCGCCCGCCGGAGCCGGTGAGGACGCCGGTGACCTCCTCGCCGAGCCGCAGCCGCACCCGCTCGCCGCCCGCGCGCAGCAGCTGGGCGGCGGCGAGGGCGGGCTGCACCTGCGCGTCCTGCGGATAGTGGAAGCCGCCCGCGAGGCCGGGCGCGAGATGCGGCTCCAGGTCGCGGAGCCGGTCGGCGGGCACCTCGTCGGCGGCGACGCCGGACCGGGCCTGCCGCGCGGCGAACTCGCGCAGGGGGGCCAGGCCGTGGGCGTCGGAGGCGACGACGAGGCCGCCCTTGGCCTCGTACTCGACGCGCGGTCCGAGGGTGTCGGCGAGCTCGCGCCACAGCCGCGTGGAGAGCAGGGCCAGATCGAGTTCCGGGCCGGGCTCCTTGTCCGAGACCAGGAGGTTCCCCTCGCCCGCACCCGTCGTCCCGCCCGCGACGGGGCCGCGGTCGATCACGGTGACGTGGAGTCCGGCGCGGGCCGCGTAGTAGGCGCAGGCGGCGCCGACCACGCCCGCTCCGATGACGATGACGTCCGTGGAGTTCCTCGTGGGCACGTCAGTAATATTTCACATTGCACCGGCGTTGCCAAGGGATCCCGCACGCGGCCCCCACCTGCGCGGGTGGGGATCCCGCACGCGGCCCCCACCCGCGCGGGATCGCGCACGCGCCCCCGCCCGTCGGCGGGCGCTTGCCCCTCAGCCCTCCATGAGCCGCCCCATCCACGCCTCCACCTCGTCGGGCGTGCGCGGCAGGGCGCCGGACATGAGGCGGGCCCCCTCGGCCGTGATGACCAGGTCGTCCTCGATGCGGACGCCGATGCCGCGCAGCTCGGGCGGCAGCGTCTCGTCGTCCGGCTGGAGGTAGAGGCCGGGCTCGACGGTCAGCACCTGGCCCTCCTCCAGGACCCCGTCCAGATAGACCTCGGTCCGCGCCTGCGCGCAGTCGTGCAGGTCGATCCCGAGCATGTGGCCGCTGCTGCACAGGGTGTAGCGGCGGTGGAAGTCGCCCTCGGGGCTCTTGAGGACGCCCCACTCCGCGAGTCCCTCCGCGATCACCCGCATCGCGGCCCGGTGGAAGTCGCGGAAGCGCGCGCCCGGCCGCAGCGCGGCGATGCCCGCGTCCTGCGCGGCGAGCACGAGCTCGTACACCTGCCGCTGGACGGGGGAGAAGCGCCCGGAGAGCGGCAGGGTGCGGGTGATGTCGGCGGTGTAGAGGGTGTCGGTCTCCACGCCCGCGTCCAGGAGCAGCAACTCCCGCGGGTCCAGGGGCCCGTCGTTGCGGATCCAGTGCAGGACGCAGGCGTGGGCGCCGGAGGCGGCGATGGTCTCGTAGCCGGTGCCGTTGCCCTCCGCGCGGGCGCGCAGGCCGAAGACGCCCTCGATCCAGCGCTCGCCGCGCGGATGGGTGAGGGCGTGCGGCAGGGCGCGCACCACGTCCTCGAACCCCGCCGCCGTGTGGTCCACGGCCTGCTGGAGCTGGGCCACCTCCCAGGCGTCCTTGACGAGCCTCAGCTCGCTCAGGGCGGCGGCGAGTTCGCCGTCCGTCGCCGCGTGGCGCCCCGGCGGGAGCGCGCCGAGACCGTCCAGGTGGGCGCAGCGGATGCCGGTCATGCGCTCGGCCTCGTCCAGGTCGGGGCGGCGGCCGACCCAGAACTCGCCGTAGCGCCGGTCCCGGTAGAAGCCGCCGTCGGCCCGTGGTGAGCGGGGCCGCACATACAGGACCGCCTCGTGCCGGTGCGGCCCGTCGGGCTCCAGGACCAGGACGTGCCCGGCCTGCTCCTCGCCGGTGAGGCCGGTCAGCCACGCGTACGCGCTGTGCGGCCGGAAGCGGTGGTCGCAGTCGTTGGTGCGCACCCGCAGCTCCCCGGCGGGGATGACGAGCCGCTCCCCGGGGAAGCGGGCGGAGAGGCGTGCCCGACGCCCCGGGGTGACGTCGGCGGCCGTCAGACGGAGGTCGCCGGGGAGCGGGCTCGGCGCCCAGTCACCCGCCATGAACTGCTCGAACTCCGGGGAGGCGGGCAGGTCGTGGCTGACCGTGCCGGGGGCTCGGGGGGTGTCGGCCGCGGGCGGGCCGGGGGTGTCGGTCGTGGTCTCGGGCATGGATGGTCCTCCTCGGTAGCCGGGTGACCCGGCCGCCCGCCCGGGGCCGCCCGCCCGGGGCCGCCCGCCCGGGGCCGTTCGGCCGGGGCGCGGCGGGCGGTCCGGTCCGGGCGCGGTGGGTGGTTCGGTCGGGACACAGCTGGATAACGGAGCGCCTGACCCCTTGTCAGTGCAATTTCACATTACTACGTTACGCGTCACATGGCGTTGGGTTCCCCGACGGGCCCCCGTCGCCAAGTGCCGTTACAAGGCGGGCAGTTGGGCGCCCATCGCCCCTGCCCCGCGTGCTTTCCCATGACCCCCACCCTGGGAGCCCTCCGTGTTTCCTTCGAGAACCCTGCGCAGATCCCTGCTCACCGCCGCGACGGCGGTGACCCTCTGCGTGACCGCCGCCCCGCTCGTCCAGGCGGACACCCCGTCCGCGTCCGGCGACGCGATACGCCAGGCGGCCGCCCGACCGGGACCCGCCGCGCCCGACCCGCACGACCGCGCCGACCGCCTGGCCAAGGCGCCCAAGCCCGAGGCCCGGCGGCTCCCGGCGCCCGGCGGCCTCACCGACGGCCGCGTCCCCGGCCCCCGTACGCCGAAGCCCAAGCAGCGGTCCGCCGCCGGGTGCACGCTCGACGACCTGACCCGCCTCTCCCCGGAAGGCCTGGCCGACTTCCTCGCCGACCGGGCCGTCACCGCCGACGGCTGTCTGCGCTCGCTGATCTGGACCTGGGACCGGCGCCTCGCCCCGGTGATGTCCGACGCGCACGTGCAGGCCGTGTCGCGGCGCATCAGCGCGCTCGCCGCGAGTCACGACGGCAAGAACACCAGCCACCTCCTTGAGATGTTCACCTATCTGCACGCCGTCGCGTACCACGACTTCTCCCGCGACGAGATCGACGTCACCGACCCGCCGACGGTCGCGGCCATGCGGGCCGCCATCGACGCCTTCGGCTCGGCCGCCCGCACCTTCGACGCGACCGGTACGAACGCCGAGACGCTCCGCGAGGCCCTGTACGCGGCGAGCGCGCCGGGCCTGCGCCAGCACCAACTTCCCCTGGTCAAACGGGTCCTGAAGACCATGGACGCCGACCGGTCCGACACCTACAAGAACCGCTCCTGGGGCGGCTCGGCCCTCGCCGCGCTCTCCCTGAACTACCTGGGGATCTACCCCGGCAACCGGGACACCGCCTTCCACGCGGCCGTCGCCGCCGACCCCTCCTACCGCGCCGCGTTCAAGGCGTTCGCGGGCTACGGACACCTGAAGGGCACGGACAACGCCTGGGCGGCGCGCGACGCCCTCCTGGAGTACGGCCGCATGGGCCAGGTCGAGGCGCTGCGCACCGAGATCGTCTCGGGGCTCGGCGGGCTCCTGGACGTCACCGCCCGCACCTTCGGCAACCTCAGCGCGCCCTGGGCGAAGGTCGCCACCTGGCTGGTGGAGTTCGAGGCCTGCGCCCCGTACAAGGTGTGCCGCGAGGACATCGAGAAGAAGCTGTTCCCGCAGACGTACAACTACGGCAAGCAGGGCACGGACGGGATCGTGGTGCGCCACGCCCTCGACCGACCCACCGTCGACCAGCTGTACTACGCGAGCCAGCAGGTCAAGGCGCAGTTCCACCGCGTGGTCGGCACCCAGGAGCCGCTCAAGGGCGACACCAACTCCAGCCTGCGCGTGGTCCTGTACTCCTCGCGCGCCGAGTACGAGAACTTCCAGCCGCTCCTGACCGGCCTGAGCACTGACAACGGCGGCATGTACATCGAGAAGGGCGCCACCTTCTACACCTACCAGCGCCGCGTCCCGCAGGACTCCTCGCTCACCCTCGAAGAGCTGTTCCGGCACGAGTACACGCACTACCTCAACGGCCGCTGGGCGGTGCCCGGTTCCTTCGGCGAGGGCCCGTGGTACCAGGGCGACCGGACCACGGCCATGGACGAGGGCACCGCGGAGTTCTTCGACGGCGCCACCCGCGACGACGGCATCAAGGTCCGCAAGTCCCTGGTCAAGGGCATCATCGCGGACACCGCGGGCGGCGGCCCGCGGATGACCGTCAACCAGCTCCTGCACGCCACCTACGACGGCGACGGCTTCCGCTTCTACAACTACGCGGGCACGTTCTTCGAGTACCTGTGGGCCGAGCACCCCGCCGAGCTCCAGGAGATGTACCGCCTGCTGCGCAAGGACGACCCGACGGGCTTCGACGCCTGGCGCGACCGGGTCGGCAGGGACACGCACCTCCAGTCCGAGTACGACGCCTTCCTCGACGAGCAGATCGCCCAGGTCGACGACCTGTTCGTGCCCGCCACCACGTACGTGCCGGTGGGCGAGTTGCGCGCCACCACGGCGGCGCAGGTCCGCGACTCCATCAAGGCGACGACCGGCAACACCCCCGAGTGCGCGTCCGGCGGCTCGCAGGACCGCCCGCGCTTCGCCTGCACGGGACGGATCACGGCCCGCCTCACTGACTCCCAGGACGAGGACCTGGTCTTCAAGGACATGTCCGAGACGGTCGACTACTTCATCCTCGACCGCGCCAAGGGCGGTGAGAACAACCTCACCGACATGAACTGCTCGTTCGGTGCCGTGGACATCTGGACCGACGGGCGCGGCGGCACGTCCGACTTCCGCTGCGAGGGCCCGCTGCGCGGCTGACCCACAGGTCAGCGCGCGAGCAGCCGCGCGACCCGCTCGGCCGTCCAGTGACCCAGGGCGCCCGGGCGGGCCGCGAGGTAGGCGGAGACGGCGGCCTCACCCCAGGCCGCCGTCTCCATCAGGCCCGCGCCCAAGTGCCGCAGATAGGCGCCCGCAGGCGGGTTGAGAGCCACGTCGGCGAGGCGCCAGGGCGCCGTGAAGGTGAGCAGCGGCAGGCCGTCGAGCAGCCCCGGGCACACCAGCGTCTCGTAGCGCCCGGGGCCGAGGCGGGCGCGGCCGTCCCGGACCACCGCCGTCAGATCGAGGTCGGTGCCCGGGGCGCGGTACATCTCCTGCGCGGCGATGTCGGAGAACTGGCCGCGGGTCACCAGGTGCGCTCGCGCGTAGAGCAGGCCGTCGGCGGCTGGGTCGTAGAAGGCCCGCCCGCCCGTCCACAGCGCCGACTCCGTCGCGAAGTACAGGGCGCCCGGCAGCTCCACGGCGCGCGAGACCTCGGGCGGCCGCCGGTCGCGGCAGCCGGGGTGGTCCCGGGACGAGCCGGGGGGCCTGCCGCCCGCGATGTACGCCATGAGGCGGTCGAGGTGCATGTTCGAGCCGTAGGAGACGTACCAGACGCGCTCCCGGCCCGGGTCGGAACTCGGCACATGAGGCTCCGTGTGCGGTGTGCTGCTCATCACCCAGTATGCGTCACGATTGATCAAAAGTTTTCGAAATGAAGATCGACGTATCCCTATACTTCGCCTTGTTCGAAGGGTGGGGGGCTGCGCCTTCGTGACGTCCCTCAGCCCTGCCCTTTTCGCGCAAGAATGAGGATCTCGAATGTCGCGCAAGAGCCTGGTCACCGCCGGTCTGCTCGCCACCGCTCTCACCGCCGCCCTGGCGCCGACCGCGCAGGCGGCGGGCACGGGAACCATCACGCGTGCCGAGTACGACAAGGTGAAGCTGGGCGCCACCATCGCCAAGCTGCACGCGGTCGCGGGCAGCGGCGCCTGCAAGAAGACCGCGAGCAGCAGCTACCCGGGCTACTCCAGCAAGACCTACACGTGCAAGGGCAACAAGCGGTTCAGCGAGGCGGACTTCTTCTTCGGCAACGGCAAGCTGGAGATCAAGTCGCAGGCCGGTCTGGACGGCAAGGAGTCCAACGGCAAGATGACGAAGGCCAAGTACAAGAAGATCACCAAGGGCAAGACCATCGCCCAGATGCACACCATCGCGGGCAAGGGCGTCTGTGTGCGCACCGCCGACTCCCAGGCCAAGGGCGTGAAGTCGGCGATCTACACGTGCGAGCAGAAGTCGCCGTTCGGCGTGGCGTCGTTCGCGTTCACCAACGGCAAGCTGGACGGCCGCAGCCAGAGCGGCCTGCGCTAGTCACCGGCCTGGGGCCGCCGTTGGTCGAGTGACACCGACGGCGGCACCGGCTCGTCGCCCAGGCAGGCCTCGAAGGTCAGCGGGTGGCCCGTCGCGGCGCGGCGGCTGGACCGTCGCCGCGACCCTGCCGACGCGGACGCCCTGGCCTTGGTGGCCGCGAGCGGTGGACGTGGCGCTGTTTACCGTCTGCGCGGCGCCGTACCGCTGAGCAGCGGTGAACTGTACGGCCTCGCCACCCTGTCGACCACCCACGCGGCCTCCTTAGCCCGGCGCACAAGTAAGGCGTGCAGGTCGCGTGACGTGGCCCGGCCGTATGGGGTGTGAACCGACTGCCCGAGGGGCAGAGCACCCTCGTAGTGGCACTGGACGACTCCAGCCCACGACTGAGCCGGACGGGACGCGTAGGTTCGCCGTATGCCGACCAGCACACACCTCCTGACGCCGGTTCAGGTGGCTCGCCGCGTCGCGCGGGGATTTCTGCGCCTGGAGGGGCCCACGGGCGGCACGCTCAGTGCGCCGGGAAGCCATCCGCGCAGGATCAAGGAGTGGGAGGAAGGTGTGGCCGAGTCATGATGAGGGGCCTCCCCGACGGCGTCGACCCGGCGTGGCTGCCCGACGAGGTGCTGCGTCCGGTGGGCGAACGGCGCGTCCTCGTCTGCGGCGAGGGCGCCCTCGCCGACACGGTACGGGCCGAAGTCGCCCACGCCCGCGTCAGGTTCGGCGGGACGCCGGTGCGCGACGACGACCCCTGCGACCTGCTCCTGGCGGTCACCGCCGACGCGGACACCGGCCCCGAGGGCTTCACACTGGAGCGCACACCCGAGCGCACCACGGTCACCGCCGCCACCCCCGCCGGGCTCCTGTACGGCTACTTCCACGTCGTGCGGCTCGGCGAGGCAGCCTTCACCGCCGCGCCGCCGCAGACCCACCGGCCCGCGCTCGCCTCGCGCATGCTCAACCACTGGGACAACGTCGACGTGCACCTGGTGATGGGCCAGGTCGAGCGGGGCTACGCCGGAGGATCACTGTTCTGGCGGGAGGGCAGGGCACGCGGAGATCTGCCCCGGGTGCGCGCCTACGCCCGCCTCCTCGCGGCCTGCGGCGTCAACGCCCTGTCCGTCAACAACGTCAACGTGCACGCCTCCGAGGCCCGCCTCCTCACCGACCGCATCGGTGACATCGCGGCTCTCGCGGGCGAGTTGGGGGCGTACGGGGTGCGCACGTACCTCTCCGTGAGCTTCGCCGCACCCGTCCTGCTCGGTGGGCTGGACACCGCCGACCCGCTCGACGCGCGCGTGAAGGACTGGTGGCGGCGCGCCGTCGACCACGTGTACGCGCGCATCCCCGACTTCGGCGGTTTCGTCGTCAAGGCCGACTCCGAAGGGCAGCCGGGGCCGTTCGCCTACGACCGCAGCCATGCCGATGGCGCCAACCTGCTCGCCGACGCGCTCGCCCCGCACGGCGGCACCGTCCACTGGCGGGCCTTCGTCTACGACCACCGCCAGGACTGGCGCGACCGCGCCACCGACCGTGCGCGTGCGGCGTACGACCACTTCGTCCCGCTGGACGGGCAGTTCAGGGACAACGTGGTGCTCCAGGTGAAGCACGGCCCGATGGACTTCCAGGTCCGCGAGCCCGTCTCGCCGGTCATCGGGGCCCTGCCCGCGACCCGCACCGCCGTCGAGCTGCAGGCCACCCAGGAGTACACCGGGCAGCAGCGGCACGTGTGCGCGCTCGCCCCGATGTGGTCGCAGGTGCTGCGACACAGGCCACAGGGGGAGGGCGGACCCACAGTCGGCCGGGTCGTCGGCGACGGCGGCCTGGTCGCCGTGTCCAACGTCGGCGACGACCCGTACTGGACCGGCCACCCGCTCGCCCAGTTCAACCTGTACGCGTTGGGCCGCCTGGCCTGGGACCCGGACGCCGACCCGGACCGGCTGCTCGGCGAGTGGATCGAGCTGACCTTCACCCCGGCCCGGGGCGACGCCCCCGAACGGCTGCGCACCGGGCTGCGGTCGGTCATGGCAGGCTCCTGGGCGACGTACGAGAAGTACACCGCACCCCTCGGCGTCGGCTTCATGGTGCAGCCCGGACACCACTACGGCCCGAGCGTCGACGGCTACGAATACAGCCCCTGGGGCACCTACCACTTCGCCGACCGCGACGGCGTCGGCGTCGACCGCAGCCGCGCCACCGGCACCGGATTCGCCGGGCAGTACGCCAAGCCGTGGGCGCGGACGTACGAGACGAAGGACACCTGCCCCGACGAACTGCTCCTGTTCTTCCACCACGTGCCGTACGAGCACGTGCTGCACAGCGGCAAGACGGTGATCCAGCACATCTACGACACCCACTTCGACGGCGTGGCCGAGGTCGAGGCGGCGCGCGCCGAGTGGGCCTCACTCACCGGGCTCGTCCGCCCCGACGTGCACGCCCGCGTCGTCGAGCGCTACGAGGAGCAGCTGCGGTGCGCCCGCGAGTGGCGCGACCAGATCAACAGCTACTTCTGGCGCAAGTCAGGCGTGCCCGACGCGCGAGGGCGGCGGATCCACTGACCGCCGCGGGGAGGACGCAGCCGAGAATTTTCGGAGATATTCCGGTAGCGTCACCGCAACCTTGAGTCGCTCCCGACGCCTGCCCGTGACGCGACTGGAGGGGGAGCCCGCGACCCGACTCGCTGCGAGGTGCCCGTGCCTGCCTTCGACCTGCCGCTCCACCAGCTGGAACACCACCGGCCCGACCCCGGCGAACCCGACGACTTCGACGCCTTCTGGGAGAGCACCCTCAAGGCCGCCGCCCACCCGAAGCCGCTGATCGAGGCCCGACCCGTCGACAACGGACTGCGCCTGGTGGAGAGTTGGGACGTCACCTTCCGCGGCTTCGCCGGCGACCCGGTGCGCGCCTGGTACACCCGTCCCGCCGCTACGCCAGAACTCCTGCCCGGCGTCGTCGAGTACGCCGGGTACGGGCGCGGCCGCGGCCTCCCGCACGAGCGGCTGACCTGGGTGAACGCGGGATACGCGCATCTGCTCATGGACAACCGCGGCCAGGGCGACCTCTACGGCAGCGGCGGCGCGACGCCGGACCCGCACGCGAGCGCTCCCGGCGGTCCAGGGCCTGCCGTGCGCGGGCTGCTCGACCCGC
The DNA here is from genome assembly GCF_044544845.1 of Streptomyces sp. NPDC053474. NCBI lineage: Bacteria > Bacillati > Actinomycetota > Actinomycetes > Kitasatosporales > Streptomycetaceae > Streptomyces > Streptomyces sp. NPDC053474. The sequence goes on along the minus strand of NZ_JBITXV010000018.1, from coordinate 174,014 downwards.
ACGACTACCACTACCGGCGGCTGATCACCGACGCCGTAGGCGCGGTCGCCGCGCTGCGCGCCCTGCCCGGCGTGGACGCGGCCCGCGTCGTGGCCACCGGCAACAGCCAGGGCGGGGGAGTGGCCCTCGCCGTCGCCGGGCTCGTCCCGGACCTGGCCGCGGTCCTGGTCACGGCGCCCCTGCTGTGCGGCATCGAGCGCGCCCTCGACCTGACCGACGACGGGCCGTACGGTGACATCGCCGCCTACCTGGCCGTGCACCGGGGTGCTGTCGACGCCGCGTACCGCACGCTGTCGTACGTCGAAGGCATCTCCTTCGCCCGCCGCGCGGGCGCCCCCGCCCACTTCGGCACCGGCCTGCGGGACACCGTCTGCCCACCCAGCGGCGCGTACGCCGCGTACAACCGCTACGGCGAGCTGAGCGGACGCGAGGCGGTCAAGGAGATCCACGCCTACCCGTTCAACCAGCACGAAGGCGGCGACGCGGTCCATGTGCGGCGCCAACTCGACTGGCTGCGCCGCGTCGTGAGCGGTGACGCGGCGTGAGCGAGGCGCGCGGTATGTTCGAGGAGTCGGACGGAAGGACGGGGTGACCGGCGGGCAGCGGACGGCATGTCCTACGGTTTCCGGAAAGCTCCCGGAGGTATTCCGGGCGCACAGTGACGGAGGTGGGGCCGGTGGCCGGGGAACGCGCCAAGGGCAGGACAGGCACGCGGAGCCCGGACGGGGCGGCCAAGGTGACGATCAGCGAGATCGCGCGGGAGGCCGGGGTGTCCGTGCCGACCGTCTCGCGCGTCGTCAACGGGCGCTCCGACGTCTCACCCGCCACCCGGGCCCGCGTCGAGGACCTGCTGCACCGGCACGGCTACCGCCGTCGCCCGGGGGCCCTGGGGGCCCGGGCGGCCCTGCTCGACCTGGTCTTCAACGACCTCGACAGCCCCTGGGCCGTGGAGATCATCCGGGGTGTGGAGGAGGTCGCACACGAGCAGGGCGTGGGCACCGTGGTCTCCGCGATCCATGACCGGGCGGGCGCGGCCCGGCAGTGGATGACCAATCTGCGGGCCCGCGCCTCGGACGGCGTGATCCTGGTGACCTCGGTGCTCGAACCCGGGCTCCACGACGAACTGCGGAACCTGGGCGTGCCGTTGGTGGTGATCGACCCGGCCGGATCGCCCGCCACCGAGGCGCCTACCGTCGGAGCCACCAACTGGGCCGGTGGCATGTCCGCCACGGAGCACCTGCTCGGGCTCGGCCACCGCAGGATCGGGTTCATCGAGGGCCCGCCCCGGCTGTTGTGCTCCCGGGCCCGCCTCGACGGCTACCGGGCCGCACTCGACGGGGCCGGGGCGCCGGTCGACGACGCGCTGATCGTGCCCGGCGACTTCTACCACGAGTCCGGGTTCACCGGCGCGAACCGGCTGCTCGACCTGGACGAACCGCCCACCGCGATCTTCGCGGCCAGCGACCAGATGGCGCTCGGCGCGATCGAGGCGCTGCGTCGGCGCGGCCTGCGCGTGCCGGAGGACCTGAGCGTCATTGGCTTCGACGACCTTCCGGAGGTGCGCTGGTCGTCCCCGCCGCTCACGACGGTCCGCCAACCCCTGTCCGACATGGGCAAGTTGGCGGCCCGCGCCGTCCTCGATCTCGCCCGGTCCGTGGCGCCCGCCTCGCTCCGGGTGGAGCTGGCGACGGAGCTGGTGATCCGCGCGAGCACGGCGCGGCCGCGCCGCGCGTAGCGGAACGGCGGCCCCGTGAAGAGGGGGTGTCAACGGCCCATTTTGTCAGGGCCGTTGACACCCCCTCTTCATGTCCGTAACTTCCGTGACCGTCTCCCGAAAATTTTCGGAATACTTCCGGAAGGTGTGCCATGCCAGCCTTCGATAGAGCCGCCGCGTCCGCCTCCGGCGCCGCGTCCTCCCGCTTCTCCCGTCGCCGGTTCCTGGGGACCGCGTCGGCGGTGGGACTCACCGCGGCCGGTCTGTCCGCCTGCTCGGACTCCGGGGCCGCGACCACCGACAGCGAGGGCCGCACGGTCGTGGAGTGGTGGAACATCCAGACCACGGAGCCTTCGCAGTCCGTCTGGCCCGAGCGGGCCAAGGCCTTCGAGGCCAAGAACCCCGATGTGCGCATCAAGCTCGTCACGCTGGAGAACGAGGCGTACAAGTCGAAGATGACGGCGCTGACCAGTTCCGGAAAGCTGCCGGACATCTACCACACATGGGGCGGCGGCATTCTCGAGCAGCAGATCGACGCGGGGCTCGTGGAGGACCTCACGGACTCCGTCAGCACCTTGACCGGCACCCTCGTCCCGGCGTCGGTCAAGGCGTACCAGTTCGACGGGAAGACGTACGCCGTGCCCTTCGACATCGGCGCCGTCGGCTTCTGGTACAACAAGGCGCTGTTCGCCAAGGCGGGCATCAGCGCCCCGCCCACCACCTGGGCCGACTACCTCGACGCGGTCAAGAAGCTGAAGAGCGCCGGGACCGCGCCCATCGCCCTCGCGGGCAAGGAGAAGTGGCCCGGCATGTACTACTGGGCCATCCTGGCCCTGCGGATCGCCGGGGTCGACGGCATGCAGAAGGCCGCGGACGCCAAGGACTTCAGCGGCGACGACTTCGTCAAGGCGGGCGAACACCTCAAGGAACTCGTGGACCTGGAGCCGTTCCAGAAGGGCTTCCTCGGTGCCGCGTACTCCACCCCCACCGGTGAGGCCGCGGCCATGGGCAACGGCAAGGCCGCGATGGAGCTGATGGGCCAGTGGGCACCCGTCGTGCAGGCCGACGCGGGCAAGGGCATCGGCAAGGACCTCGGGTTCTTCCCGTTCCCCACGGTCGCGGGCGGCAAGGGCGCGCTCACCGACGTGTTCGGCGGAGGCGGCGGGTACGCGGTGCGCAAGGGCGCGCCGAAGGCGGCCGTCGACTTCCTGAAGTTCTTCATGTCGCCCGAGTCCGACCGCGTCCTCGTGACCAAGTCCGCCATGATGCCGGTCGTCAAGGACGCCGTGAGCGCCCTGACCGACCCCAGCCTCAAGGCCGTCTCGGACACCCTGGGCAAGGCGACCGGCTTCCAGCTCTACCTCGACCAGGCATACTCGCCGGCCGTCGGGCAGGAGATCAACGACTCGGTCGCCGGTCTCATCGCCGGTTCGAAGTCGCCGGAGCAGGTGGCCCGTTCGGTCACCCAGGTCGCCAAGAGCCAGTAGATGACGACGACGACCGGAATACGCGACAAGCGGCCCGCCCTCGCCAAGGAGCCGGACGCGAGCGGGCCGAACCGGCGCCCGCTCGCCCGCCGGGTGCGGGACTGGCTGACCGCCTTCGTCTTCACCGTGCCCGCCCTCGTCCTGTTCGGGCTCTTCGTGCTCGCGCCGATCCTGTACGCGCTGTACGTCAGCTTCTTCAACTGGGGCGGATTCGGCTCCCCTTCGGACTTCACGGGCGTCGACAACTACACCCGCCTCCTCGACGACCCGGTCTTCCTGGGCGACCTGTGGCGCGGCCTGCTGCTCGTCCTGCTGTCCGTGGGGATCCAGCTGCCCTTCGCGCTCGCCATGGCCGTGCTGCTCAACCAGAAACTGCGCGGCCGGGCCTTCTACCGGATGCTGTTCTTCGCCCCGTACGTACTCTCCGAGGTCATCACCGGCGTCCTGTTCGCCATGATCTTCGCGCCGGACGAGGGGCTCGCCGACAAGACGCTCGGCGCGGTCGGCCTCGACAGCGTGGGCGGGCTGTGGTTCGCCGACCAGGACCACGTCCTGGCCACCCTGTTCCTCGTCATGATGTGGAAGTACTTCGGCTTCCACATGATGCTGTACCTGGCCGGACTGCAGGGCGTCCCCGCCGAGCTGCACGAGGCGGCCCGCATCGACGGCGCGGGGCCCTGGCAGCGCTTCCGCCACATCACCCTGCCGCTGCTCGGGCCGACGATCCGCATCAGCGTCTTCCTGTCCGTGATCGGCGCGATCCAGCTCTTCGACCTGGTCTGGGTGGTGACCCAGGGCGGACCCGACCACCACTCCGAGACGCTGGCCGTCACGCTCTTCCAGTTCGGGTTCAAGCGCTACCAGATCGGCTACGCCAGCGCGATCAGCATCGCGATGTTCCTCATCAGTCTCGTCTTCGCCCTCGCCTACCAGCGGTTCGTGCTGCGCCGCGACACCGAAGGAGCCCTCACCACGATGCGAGGCAACCGATGACCCCGACCCTGCGGCGCAGGCTGCGCTCCCTGCCCGTGTACGTGACCGTGTGGGTGGTCGGCGTGGTCATGATCACGCCGCTCCTCTACGCGCTCGTCTCCGGGTTCAAGTCCACCGACCAGCTCTCACAGAACGCCTTCGGCCTGCCCTCGCCGTGGGTCACGTCCAACTACACGGACGTACTGGCCTCCGGCTCGTTCTGGCGGATGCTCGGCTCCTCCACCCTGATCGCCGTGGGGACGACCCTGCTGACGGTCGGCACGGCGGCGCTCGCGGCGTTCGCACTCGCCCGATTCGCCTTCCGCGGACGGGAGGTGGTGTTCACGTTCTTCACCATCGGCCTGATGTTCCCGTTCGCGGTGGCGATCCTTCCGCTGTTCATCCTGCTGCGCACCTTCGGGCTGCTCGACGACCCGTGGGGCGTGGTCCTGCCGCAGGCCGCGTTCGGCCTTCCGGTGACCATCGTCATCCTGCGCGGCTTCTTCCGGGAGATCCCCGGCGAGCTGGAGGAGGCCGCCACCCTCGACGGCTGCTCCCCGTTCGGCTTCTTCTGGCGGATCCTGCTGCCGATGGCCCGGCCCGCCCTCGGCACGGTCTCCGTCCTCGCCGTGGTGGGGAGTTGGAACAACTTCCTGCTGCCCCTGCTCGTCTTCAGTGAACCCACCTGGTGGACGATCCCCATCGGCGTCCAGCAGTTCCAGGGCCAGTACGCCTCCGACATCGCCCGCGTCTTCGCGTACCTGATCCTCGCCATGGTGCCCGCGCTCGCCTTCTACGCGGTGGCCGAACGGCAGTTGATCGGCGGCATCACGCTGGGCGCCACCAAGGGCTGAGCCCGCGCGCACCGACATCCCCCGACTCGTACTCATGTGAGGAGTTCCATGGCCGAGCCATGGCAGGACACCACCCTGCCCGCCCACGTCCGGGCGGCGGACCTGCTCGCCCGAATGACCACCGAGGAGAAGACCGCCCAGCTGTCCAGCGTATGGATCGGCGCCGACACCGAGGGCGCGGACGTCGCCCCCGGACAGCACACCTACGCGGCCCGCAGCGCCGCCCTCGACGCCCTGCTCCCGCACGGGGTCGGCCACCTCACCCGCCCCTTCGGCACCGTCCCCGTCGAACCCGCCGAGGGCGCTGCCCGCCTCGCCGAGCTACAGCGCACCATCCGCGCCGGCAACCGCTTCGGACTGCCCGCGCTCGCTCACGAGGAGTGCCTGACCGGCTTCACCGCCTGGCAGGCCACCGTCTTTCCCACTCCGCTCGCCTGGGGCGCCTCCTTCGACCCTGAGCTGATCACGGAGATGGCACAGGCCATCGGTGCGTCGATGCGCGCGGTCGGCATCCACCAGGGACTCGCCCCGGTCCTGGACGTCGTACGGGACCCGCGGTGGGGCCGCACCGAGGAGGCCATCGGGGAGGACCCGTACCTGGTCGGCACCATCGGCACCGCGTACGTACGAGGCCTTGAGGCGGCGGGCATCGTCGCCACGCTCAAGCACTTCGCCGGGTACTCGGCCTCGCGCGCCGCCCGCAACCACGCCCCCGCCTCTCTCGGCCCGCGCGAACTGGCCGACGTGATCCTGCCGCCGTTCGAGATGGCGGTGCGCGACGGCGGCGCCCGCTCCGTGATGCCCGCCTACAACGACATCGACGGCCTGCCCGCCCATGCCCACGCCCGGCTGCTCACGGAGCTCCTGCGTCACCAATGGGGGTTCACCGGGACCGTGGTCTCGGACTACTACGGCGTCTCGCTCCTCGAGGAAGCGCACCGGGTCGCCGACGGGGAAGGCGCCGCGGCGCGGCTCGCCCTCGCGGCGGGGGTCGACGTGGAACTCCCCGCGGCCCGCTGCTTCAGCCCCGCGGACCCGCTCCCCGAGGACCTGCTCGACCGGGCCGCGCTGCGCGTCCTCACCCAGAAGTGCGAACTGGGCCTGTTCGACCCCGAAGGGGAACCCGCCACCGGTGGCGTGCCCGCCGACCTGAACCCTCCGCACATGCGGGAGCTGGCGCGCAGGGTGGCGGAGGAATCGGTCGTGCTGCTCGCCAACGACTCTCGGGTGCTGCCCCTCGACGACGGGCTGCGCATCGCGCTCCTCGGCCCGCTCGCCCACGAGCAGGCCGCCATGCTCGGCTGCTACACGTTCCCCCGGCACGTCGGCGTCCACCACCCCGGCCTGCCGACGGGGGTCGAGGTGCCGACGCTCGCGCAGGCGCTGCGCACCGAGCTGCCGGGCGCCGAGTTCGTCGAGGATCCGGCAGGTGCGGACGTCTGCCTGGCCGTGGTCGGGGACCGCTCGGGCCTGTTCGGGCGTGGCTCGTCGGGCGAGGGCTGTGACGCGGAGGATCTGAGCCTGCCGTACGGCCAGGCGGAGTTGCTGGACGAGGCGATGGCCTCCGGTGTGCCGGTCGTCATCGTCGTGCTCAGCGGAAGGCCCTACGCACTCGGCCGCTGGGCCGACCGGGCCGCCGCCGTCGTGCAGGCGTTCTTCCCCGGGCAGGAGGGCGGCGGCGCCGTCGCGGGGGTCCTGTCCGGTCGCGTCGCCCCGTCCGGGCGCCTCCCCGTCGCCGTGCCGCGCGGCCCCGGCGGCCAGCCCGCCCCGTATCTGGCCCCGCCGCTCGGCCGGGACGGCTTCCCCAGCACCGTGGACCCCACCCCCCTGTACCCGTTCGGGCACGGCCTTGGCTACACCACGTTCGACTGGGGCCAACCGCAGTGCGACGCCCCGGAGTTCGCCACCGACGGCCACACCACGCTGCGCCTGACCGTACGCAACACGGGCGGCCGGGCAGGCACCGAGGTCGTTCAGCTCTACCTCCACGACCCGGTCGGGACCGTCGCCCGCCCCGAGGTCCGGCTCGTCGGCTACGCCCGCGTCCCGCTCGACGCCGGTGCCTCGGCCGAGGTCCATGCCACGTTCCCCGCCGACCTCGCCGCGTACACCGGAGCCGATGGCCGTCGCCTCGTCGAACCGGGAGCCCTCGAACTGCGGGTCGCCGCCTCCAGTGAGCAGGTCCACCACACGGTGTCGCTCACTCTGACGGGGGCGGTGCGGCAGGTGGGGCACGAGCGCCGGATGTGGTGCGAGATGCGCGTGAAGTAGGACCGCGCAGCCAGCCAGCCAGCCAGCCAGTCGGGCAGCCAGCCGGGCAGGCAGGCAGGCGCAAGGCCGACCGCACGCCCTACCCCGTAGGTGAGACCCACCAACCGAGGAGAGACACCCATGCGTACCCGCACCCGCAGTCCCCGCGTCACAGCCGCCGCGCTCGCCGCGTCCGCGGCCCTGCTGCTCGGCCTCACCGTCGCCCCGGCCGCCGACGCGGCGAGCCCGCACCGGGACCGGGCGGCCACCCTCGACGACCTGGCCCGGCAGCACGGCCGGTACTTCGGCTCCGCCGTCGACAACCCGGAGCTCGCCGACACTCCGTACGCCGACCTGCTCGGCACCGAGTTCGGCCAGACCACGCCCGGCAACGGCATGAAGTGGGACGCCACCGAACCCCGGCGCGGCGTCTTCGACTTCACCGCGGGCGACGAGATCGTGAACTACGCGAAGGCCAAGGGCCTGAAGGTGCGCGGCCACACCCTGCTGTGGCACAACCAGCTCCCGAGCTGGCTCACCTCCGGCACCTGGACCGCGGACGAGCTGCGCTCGATCCTCAAGAACCACATCACGAAGGTGGTCAAGCACTACCGGGGCAAGGTCTTCGCCTGGGACGTCGCCAACGAGATCATGAACGAGGACGGCACGTACCGGGAGAACATCTTCTACAAGACCCTCGGCCCCGGCTACATCGCCGACGCCCTGCGCTGGGCCCGCGCCGCCGACCCCAGGGTCAAGCTCTACCTCAACGACTACAACGTCGAGGGCACGGGTGCGAAGTCGGACGCGTACTACACCCTCATCAAGCGGCTCAAGGCCGACCGCGTGCCCATCGACGGCTTCGGCATGCAGGCCCACCTGGCGCTGCAGTACGGCTTCCCGTACCAGATGCGGCAGAACATCCAGCGGTTCGCCGACCTCGGTGTCGACGTCGCCATCACCGAGCTCGACATCCGCATGATCCTGCCCTCCGACGCGACCGAGCTGGCCCAACAGGCCGACTGGTACGGGCAGGTGACCAGCGCCTGCCTCGCCGTGCGCCGCTGCGTCGGCATCACCCTGTGGGGTTACTCCGACCGCCACTCCTGGATCCCCGCCACCTTCCCCGGTGAGGGCGCGGCCCTGCCCTGGGACGAGAACCTCCGGCACAAGCCCGCCTACGACGCGCTCCGCAAGGCGCTCACGGCGACCACGTCGTAGGCGGTGATGCCCGTGGCCCGGTCGCCGTGTGGGGGCGGGCCGGGCCACGGGCGTCCTGGGTCAGTAGCCGTAGATCATCTTGTAGGCGACCTCGGGGAGGAACTGTCCGGCCGTGGAGCCGGTTCCGACGCCGCAGTCGCCGTCGGACTCGCCCGGAGCCTTGATCCACAGGAGCATCTCGGCGCCTCCGCCCGTCTGGGTGGGGGTGCCGATGCGTCGGCCTGCGGGGTTGCACCACTGGCCGTTGGAGCCGTTGCCGTTGCGGCTGGTGTCCACGACGAACGGCTTGGTGTAGCCGTAGCGGGCGCGCAGTTCACTGTTGACGGCGTTGCCGTAGGCGGTGTTCTCGGCGGTGGTGTGGTAGTTGGAGATGTTGAGCGAGAAGCCGTGAGCCTGACGGAGCCCGGCTTCGTGGAGGCGCCGGGCCATGGTCGCCGCGTTCGCCCAGCCCGGGTTGCCGGCGTCGAGGTAGACCCAGGCGTTGGGGGCCTGGCGGTTGAACTGTGCCAGAGCGCCGGTGAGCATGCCCTGGCGCTCGGCGATCTGGTCCTGGGTCATGCAGCCGTAGTCCCCCAGGGAGTCCGGTTCGAGGATGACGACGGCCGGGCGCTTGGCGATCCCGCCGGCGAACTGGGCGATCCACGTCGCGTAGGCGGACGGCGAGGCGGCTCCGCCCGAGGAGTGCCCGCCGCAGTAGTCGCGGTTGTAGATGTTGTACGCGACGAGGAGGGGGAGCTTGTCCACGTGGTCCGCGGCCCCCGTGTACGCACCCGTCGCGGTGCCGATGGCGCCGCTCCAGGAGCCGAACCAGCGGGCCATCGGGGTGTTGGCGAGGGCGGTGTTGATCGCTGGCGCCCGGCCGTCGCCGGGGTTGGCGGCGACCCACCGCTTCGCGCTGGAGTCGGGGTCCACGTAGAACCCCGTGGTCATGGTCGTCGGGTCGGTCGCGTGGGCGGACGGTGCCACGGTGAGCGCCAGTGGCAGAGCGCAGAGCGCTGCCGCCAGGGTGCGGAGTGTGCGGCGCATGACGGTACCTCGGTTTCCTGACAGGGATGCGTGCGAAGGTCGGCAGTGAGAGTGGGAGCGCTCCCATAACGCTCATGAGGAGCACTCCCCGCAGTTCCGTCGGTCAGCAGGTCGAGTTGGTCTGGGTGAGGAGGCCGAGCCGCCACGGCAGTAGGTTGTAGTCGCCGCCCGCGCTGGGGTTCATGCCCTGGTAGAGGTACTGGAGCCGGCATGCGGGAATGGTGAGTGTCTGGTCGTAGCCCGCGCGGATCATCTCGCCGTGGCTGATGTCACGGGTCCAGGCGCCCGAGGGGAAGGCGACGTTGTTGGCCCGCGCGAACGGGTTGCCCTCGGACGCGGCGAGGGGCGTCCAGGAACCGGCCAGGCTGCCCGAGGTCCACGAGCGGAAGTAGCGCCGGCCGTCCGATCCGATGGCTTCGACGAGGAGGAGATACTGGTTGCTGCCTTGCACCTTGTACACGTTGCTCGCTTCGAACAGGGCGTACTTGTTGGAGTCCTGGGCCGCGATGACGGTGTTGGCGAAGCCGCGGGGGAACTGGCCGACGGTCGTCTGCGAGCGGTACAGGTGTCCGTTGTCGTCGGAGGAGAAGAGGAAGCAGTTGGCGCTGTCGCAGATCACCCACATGTCGACCCAGTGGCCGTTGCCGATGTTCTGCTTGATGATGTCCGGCATCGACGCGTAGAAGTTGCGCGGCGCGCTCCACCCGTTCGGGTTGCTGATGTCGGGGTTGGTGGAGTAGGAGGCGTTGCCGGTCTGGTACACGAGGTACCACAGGCGTTGGGGCGCGTAGTAGAAGACCTGTGGAGCGGCCCGGTATCCGGACCCGATGGCGCTGCGGTCCAGATAGTGGTGCGTGGCCGAGCCTGCCTGTGACCAGTCGCTGAAGTTCAGGTAGACCAGGTTGTATCCGGACGAGCTGGCGACGCTCGCGAACACGTGGTACTTGCCGTTGTACCGGACGACCGTCGGATCCTTGATCCCGGCGATGTTGTGGGTCGAGTCCGACTTCGGTGAGATCAGCCGGCCACTGGAGCTCCACGAGTAACTGCTGGGCAGGGCGGCGGCCTTGGGGCCGCTGCGGGCGGCGGCGGGGGTGCCGCTGGAGGGAGGTGCGGGCGTGTCAGCGGGGGCGGTGGCGGGCCTGCTCCTTGAGGGAGCGGCGGGCGTGCCGCCCAGCGTCGTAAGGACCGCGTTGTACGCGGGCTTCTTGTTGCCGTTGCGGTCGAAAAGGAGCGGGTTCTCCGAGGCCCGCCAGGAGTCGCTGTCGCGGATGCCCCAGACGGTGATGCCGGTGCAGCGCGCGACGTTCATGCAGGCCCTGACCGTGTTCGCGTACGCGGTCGGTGACGCCTGGGCGATGTCCAGCTCGGTGATCTGGACGTCCACTCCCAGGGCGGCGAAGTTCGACAGGGTCGTCTGGAAGCTGGCGGGCGGGCCGCCGGTGCCGAAGTGGGCCTGGAGGCCGACGCAGTCGACGGGCACGCCGCGCGCCTTGAAGTCGCGCACCATGCGGTAGACGCCCTGGGTCTTGGCGTCGCTCCAGTTCTCGATGTTGTAGTCGTTGTAGCAGAGCTTGGCCGCCGGGTCGGCCGAGCGCGCGGTGCGGAAGGCCTGCTCGATGAAGCCGTTGCCCAGCACGTCCCGGAAGACCGAGCTGCGGAGCTGGCCGCTGGGGCCGTCGGCGAAGGCCTCGTTGACGACGTCCCAGGAGTGGATCCGGCCCTTGTAGCGGTTCGCGACGGTGGTGATGTGGTTGTTCATCACGCCGCGCAGTGTGTTCGCGTCCCTGATGGAGCTGACCCAGCCGGGCAGCTGGGAGTGCCAGACCAGGGTGTGGCCGCGGACGCGCTGGCCGCGGGCCGTCGCCTCGTTGACGATGCGGTCGGCCGCGCCGAAGGTGAACTGGCCGCGGGACGGCTCGGTGGCGTCCCACTTCATCTCGTTCTCGGGCGTGACCGAATTGAACTCGCGGCGCAGGATCGTGGTGTACGTGCTGTCGCCGAGCCGTCCGGCGGCCACGGCGGTTCCGAAGTACCGTCCGGACTGGGCCGCCTGGGCGCCCAGAGTGGATGCCTTCGCCTCGGCGGCGTCGGGTGCGCCGGTCGCGGTCCCGGGCGTCACCAGGACGGCCGCGGCCAGCAGGCCTAGGACCGAGGCCCGGCGGCGGCCGAGCTTGAAGGGGCTCATGGTGCTCCTCGTCGGGTGGGGGTGGGGGTGGGGGTCCGATCGATGGGGACGGGTCAGGGGGTGGACAGCTCGAAGCGCAGGACGCGGATCGCGCCGCCGAGCGCCTGCGTGGCGTGGTTGAAGAGGGCGAATCGGTAGCCCATGAAGAACCGCCAGTCGTTGCCCATGGTGAAGGCGGGGCCGAGGCGGGTGAAGGTGGTGCCGTCGGTGCTGTAGGAGAAGGTCCCGGGGCGTGGCGCACCGGGGCGGATGTCCGCGTGCGCGCGGAGCCAGACGCGGCCGCCCGGGGCGGGCGCGCTCGCGGCCTCGGTGCCGGTGTGGGTGGTGTTCCAGTTGCCGTCCATGGCCAGCCCGTTGACCATCACCACCCGCGTCGCGCCTCTGTCGCGTGTGATGCCGATCCACGCGGAGGAGTCGCGCAACAGCGCGAGTCCGGCCCGGTCGCCGTCCCGCATCGCGGAGTGGTCGAGCTGGACGGTGGCGGTGGAGGTGGGCCCCTGGATGCGGTGCGTGAGGGTGTTGCGGGCCCCGTACAGGTCTTGGGTGACGGTCGCGGTCCGCAGGGTCAGGCCGTCGCCGACCGACCACTTGGTGTTGTCCGGGTTGTGGTTCCACTCCCATCTCGGCTTGAGGGTGGTGCCGTCGAAGGTGTCGACGCCGATCATGGGGGTGACCTGGCGGGGCGGAGGGGGCACGGCCGGGCTGGGGTACGAGGTGCCCCACGCGCCGTTCACCAGCTGGACGACGGGCCAGCCGTCCGGGGTCCAGGTGACCGGCGCCAGTACGGGCATCCGGCCGCCGGGGTACGCGTCGACGAAGGCCATGTAGTACCAGGCGCCCTGCTGGGTCCGGACCAGCCCGCCCTGGTGCGGGACGCCGCCGCCGGGGATCGGCCCGCGCAGGTCGAGGAGCACCTGCCGCATCGTGTACGGACCGAAGGGACCGCCCGACGACTTCAGGATGTACTGGCCGTTCGCGGGGCGGGTCAGGAAGATGTAGTACTGCCCGTCGATCTTGTAGAAGCGGGAGCCCTCAAGGGTGCCGACGCTCGGCGGTGTGGTGAACACCTCCCGCGTGCGGACCTGTTGGCGGCCGTCGGGCGAGAGCTGGGCCACGCTGATGGTGGTGTTGCCGTACGCCACATACAGGGAGTCGTCGCTGTCGACGAGCAGCCCGGCGTCGTAGTAGGGGGTGCTGATCGTCGTCAGCCTGCTCCACGGCCCCTCGACGGCGGTGGCGGTGTAGAGGTACGTCCGGGCGAAGTCGATCTGGCCGAGCCAGTAGAAGGTCCTGTTGCTCGGGCGGTACGCCAGGGACGATGCCCAGATCCCTCTGACGTAGCCGCGGGCGCCGTTCAGGTCGTACTTGGCGCCGAAGTCGAGGACCGGCACCGAGTGACCGGCGATCTCCCAGTTCACCAGGTCGTACGACCGCAGGACGGGCGCGCCCGGCGAGTAGTGCATCGTCGAGGCCGAGGCGTAGTAGGTGTCGCCGACGCGGATGACGTCGATGTCCGCGAAGTCCTGCCAGATCACCGGGTTCTGGTACTGGTCGGCCGCGAGGGCGGCGCCCTGGTCGGGAGCGGAGGCGGCGGCCGAGGAGGCTCCGGCCAGGGCGAGGACCGCGCCGCCGGCGAGGCCGGTGGCCGTCGCGAGGGCACGGCGACGGGACGGGTATTGATGAGGGCATGACAGATCCATGCGTGGCGGTCTCCTTGTGTGGCCCGGCCCGTGGGGGTTGGCGTTGCCTGGAGGTGCCTTGATGCGTTACGTGCGGAGGTTCGTGCGTGCGGAGATTCGTGTGTGCGGAGCGGCTCTACGTTCGGGATGTCGAACAAAGGTTGACCGGTCGAGCATTCTGGATACTAAGGAGTCGGTGTCCCTCGTCAATACTTTGCACATGATTCCTGAACGGCATCGAAACATTCGTCGCGTATAACGCCGAGGCGCCGCAGGTCAGTTGAGCGGGCGGGGGCGCAGATGCGCAGCCCTTCCGGCCCTGCGTGGTCGCCCGACAGGGCCGAATCGTCCGGAGGTGTTGACATGCTCAGCCGCCTCTCTAGTATCCGTGGAACGTCGAGACCTCGAATGGCATCCGAGATTTCGAACGCTCATCACTCTTTCTTGAAGTGTCATGGACGTGGCGCTGGGAAGAGACCACCCCCCATGTCGCTCTTCCGCCAAAGGAGTTCCTGGTGCTCAGACGTTCACGCGGGCGACTGCTCCGTCTCCTCGCGGCCGCTGCGCTGACGGTCACCGCGTCCGTGACGGCCTCCGCCCCATCCCCCGCATCGGCCGCGCCGGGCAGCCCGGCGCTGACCCCGCCGCTGGGCTGGAACAGCTGGAACAGCTTCGGGTGCGGGATCACCGAGGCCCAGGTCCGCCAGGCCGCCGACGCGATGGTGTCCTCGGGCATGCGCGAGGCCGGCTACCGGTACGTGGTGGTCGACGACTGCTGGTTCGACCCGCAGCGCGACGCGGCCGGAAATCTGCGGGCCAATCCCACCAAGTTCCCGAGCGGGATGAAGGCGCTCGGGGACTACATCCACGGCAAGGGGCTGAAGTTCGGCATCTATCAGGTGCCGGGCGAACGCACCTGCGCGCAGACCGTGGGAACCTACCCGGGGTCGACGGGCAGCCTCGGGCACGAGGCCCAGGACGCCGCCACGTTCGCTTCGTGGGGCGTCGACTACCTCAAGTACGACTGGTGTTCCTCCAGCGGTACCCGAGACGAGCAGGTCAAACGCTTCACGCTGATGCGCGACGCCCTGCGCGCCACCGGGCGGCCCATCGTCTACAGCATCAACCCCAACAGCTTCCACACTCCCACCGGCGCCTCGTACAACTGGGGCGAGGTCGCCGACCTGTGGCGGACGACCGAGGACCTGCTCGACATCTGGCAGAACGGCAACACCAACAGCTATCCGATGGGCGTCGGGAACGTCCTGGATGTCACCGCGCCGCTGGCGGCGCAGTCAGGTCCCGGACACTGGAACGACCCCGACATGCTGGTCGTCGGCCGTCCCGGTCTGTCGCTGACCGAGTCCCGCTCCCACTTCGCCCTGTGGGCGCTGATGGGCGCCCCGCTCATGGCCGGAAACGACATCCGCACCATGTCCGCCGACGTCAGCGCCATCCTGCGCAACCCGAGGCTGCTGGCGGTGAATCAGGATCGGCTGGGCGCGGGCGGGCGCAGGGTGCGCGACGACGGCAGTACGGAGGTGTTCGCCAAGCCCCTGTCCGACGGCTCGGTCGCGGTGGGCCTGTTCAACAGAGGAGGCGGCACCGAGACCGTGACCACCACGGCCGCACAAGTCGGCTTGTCCGGTGGGTCGTTCACCCTCACCGACCTGTGGACCGGCGGTACGTCGAGCACCTCCGGGCAGATCTCGGCGAGCGTCCCCGCGCACGGCGTGGCCGTGTTCCGGGTGAGCGGCGGCAGCCCGCAGGCGGCCACCACCTCGCGGCTGCGGGGCAGCGCGTCCGGCCGCTGCGTGGACGTGGACAACGCCTCCACCGCCGCCGGGGCCACGGCCCTGATCTGGGACTGCCACACGGCCGCCAACCAGCTGTGGACCACGTGGGCGGGCGGGGAGATCCGGGTCTTCGGCGACAAGTGCCTGGACGCCTACAACCAGGGCACCACCAACGGCACCCGCGTGGTCACCTGGCCCTGCAACGGCCAGAACAACCAGAAGTGGACCGTCGGCTCCGACGGGTCGATCCGCAACGTCCACGCCGGGCTCTGCCTCGACGTCAACGGGGCCGGTACCGCCAACGGGACCCCGCTGGTCCTGTGGACGTGCAACGGCCAGGCCAACCAGAAGTGGACCCGCACCTGAGCGGAACACGGCAGAAGGGGAGTCGCATGACGACAAGGACCAGATCGCTCTTGTGGCCCGCCGTGGTCGCGGTCCAGAGCGGCGGGCAGCTCAGCGGATGCAGTGGCGGCACCCGGCCCATCGCCTACCTCGGAGTGCACGGCCTTCGGGACAACGTCCTCGGCATCTCCGGCGGGCGGGCGCTGCGGGACAGGTTCGTCAGGAACAACGGCTGCACCCCGCAGAACCCGCCGGAACCGCCGCAGGGCAGCCTGACGCACCGGGTCACCGCCTACTCGGGCTGCTCGGCCGGGCATCCGGTGGTCTGGGCCGCGTTCGACGAAGGACACATCGCCGCGCCGCAGGACGGAGCCGCGGGTGACAGCGGCTCCCGAACCTGGCTACCGGGAGAGGTGTGGAAGTTCTTCACCCAGTTCCAGACCTCCACCCCGCCCACGCGCGACGTCCGGTGAACGGAAGTCCGAGACGTCTCGTCGACCGCTGAGCGCGCTGCCCGCCCGGGAGTCTCCCCGGGCGGGCAGCGGCTTCACCTTCCACCGCGGCTTGACCGGGGTCGTGGCCGAGCGGGCCGTACTCGCTTGCGGTCGGTTCAGCACCGCACTCAGTGAAGGAGACGCGAATGAAGAGCGTGCCTATGACGTTCAGAAAGGCGTGGCGCAGACGCGGAAGGCCCACGGCGCTCCTCGCCGCGGTGACCGCTTTGCTGACGGCGCAACTGACGGGCATCGGTGCCGCCGGGACGGCACAGGCGGCCACCGTGGATCCGGACGCGCGGTACGAGTCGGCCAATCGGAGCGGAGGCAAGGCCGTCGAGGCCCGCCAGCGGTGGCAACCGGCCCGTGTGACAGGGGTGTTGGCGCAGGCGCACACCGCCGGGCGGGTCAGGGACGACGGAGACGCGGTGCGGTACAGCTGGCCCGGCGTGTACTTCGAGGGCACCGTCAGGGGCACCGGCGTGGGCATCGTGCTGGACGACTGGGCCGCCGACTACGACGTCCAGGTCGACGGAGCCACCGTCGCCACGCTGGTCACGCCCGGCCGGACCACGCACTGGATCAATGGCCTGCGGGAGGGCACACACTCCGTCCGGCTCGTCAAGCGCAACGACAGCCCGGGGGACACCAGCACATTCGGAGGCTTCGTCGCGGCGCCCGGCGGTGCCGTGCTGAGCAAACCGACGGCCCGCAGCCGACAGATCGAGTTCATCGGGGACTCCCTCACGGTGGGCTACGGCAACCGGTCGACGTCCCGCGACTGCACCTCGGACCAGGTCCGGCGGACCACCGACGCCGACGTGAGCTACGGCGCCCTCACCGCCCGGCGACTGAACGCCGACTACCAGCTCAACGCCTATTCGGGCCTAGGCATGGTACGCAACTACAACGGGCACTCGCCGGGCACCACGTACCGGACCTTCTACGACCGCGCCCTGCTGAACGTGCCCGGTGACGTCTGGCAGAACCCGGGCACCTGGCGTCCTCAGCTCGTGGTGGTCAACCTCGGCACCAACGACTTCTCGACCGCCATCAACCCCGGCGAGCCGTGGACACCCGACAGCCTCGCGGCCGCCTACCGCACCGCCTACGGCGACTTCCTCCAGAAGCTGCGGACGCGCTACGGAGCCACCACCACCCTCGTGGCCGTCGGCACCGGATCGTACGCCGCCCATGTCCAGCAGGCGGTCAAGGCGCGCAACGACGCCGGTGACAGCCGGGTCCGCCACTGGTACCTCGACGACTCGGGACTGGACTTCCAGGGCTGCCACTGGCACTACTCGGCGCACGACGACCGCCTCATCGCCGACCGGCTCACGTCGTACCTCGCCGGTCTGCCGATGGGCTGGTGACGGCACCCGCCGACGACGGAGTCGGTGGAGCCGCGGGCCCGGCCTCAGGCCCCGCCGACCAGCGCGCGGATGAGCCGCTCCACCTCGCCTCGCGGATCCGCCGTGCCCATCCACCCCGTCATCAGCAGATGGTGCAGCGTCCCGACCAGGGCGAGGGCGACGGACGCCGTGTCCAGTTCCCGTGGTACGCGCTCCAGGCGCTGCTCCTCGCGGAGATAGGCGCCGATCGACTCCTGCACCGCGCCGAAGCCGGGTGCGCCCGCGCGCCAGGCCTCGCGGATCCGCAGGGTGGCGGCCGGGCGGGTCACGGCCAGCTCCACGACGCCCGGGTCCAGGGAGAGGACCGCCGCGGCCACGGCGGTGAGGTGCTCGGCCACGGTGGCCGTGCCCGCCCGCTCCGGCAGGTCCTTCGCCCGCGCCGCGGTGCGGGCGAAGCGGTCCAGGCAGAGTTCGGCGACGAACTGGTCGAGGCCCGCGAAGTGCGTGTGCAGCACCCCCTTGGCGCAGCCCGCCTCCTCGGTGACGGCCCGGCTGGTCAGGGCGGCGGCGCCGTCCCGCGCGAGCACGCGCTCCGCGGCGTCGAACAGCCGCTCTCGCAGATCGGGGATCGCAACTCCGCGCGGTGACATCAAGTCCCTCCCAGGACACGGCGATTGCCAGTATGGGCGCGCGCCCATACTATTTGGGCACGCGCCCATTCTAGGGTGCCCGGCTCCCACCGCTGGAGGTCATCCCGTATGCACGGCATCGCTAACACCGCCCAGGCACAGGCATGGAACGGCTACGAGGGCGCCCACTGGGCCGCCCACCAGGACCGCTGGAACGCCGTCAACGGCGGGTTCGACCAGCCGCTGCTCGACGCCGCCGCCCTCCGCGCCGGTGACGAGGTCCTGGACGTCGGCTGCGGCGCCGGAGCCACCACCCGCCTGGCCGCCCGGGCCGTCGGCCCCGGCCGCGCGCTCGGCCTCGACCTCTCCGCGCCCATGCTGGAGCGCGCCCGGGAGCGGGCGGCGGCGGAGGGCATCGCCAACGTCTCCTTCACGCACGGCGACGCCCAGGTGCACCCCCTCGCGCCCGCCGCCTTCGACGTGGCGATCAGCCGCTTCGGCGTCATGTTCTTCACCGACCCCGTCGCCGCGTTCGCCAACGTCGCCCGCGCGCTGCGGCCCGGCGGCCGGATCGCCTTCCTCACCGCCGCCGAGCCGGAGACCACCGAGTGGCTGCGGGCCTTCGGCGCGCTCGACGACGTCCTGCCGCTGCGGGGGTTCGGCGCGCCCGGAGGGCCCGGCATGTTCTCCCTGGCCGACGCCGAGACCGCCGCGGGGCTGCTCACGGCGGCCGGGTTCCACGACGTACGGGCCGAACGCGTCCAGGCGTACGGGACCTGGGGCCGCGACGCCGAGGACGCGGCCCGCTTCATGCTGGACTCCGGCCCCGGCCGCCACCTCCTGGAGCGGGTCGACGCCGACGCGCGGGCGCTCGCCCACACCCGCCTCACCGAGCGGCTGAGGCGGCACGAGACCGAGGACGGCCTGCGGCTGCTCGGCACCGGTCGGCTCCTGACGGCCCGCCGTCAGGCCTGAGCCTCCCGCGCGGCGGAGGTGAGGGACATGTCCGGGTAGCGGTCGCCCGTGACGTGGCCCGCGATCGGCTCCAGGAGCGCGAGCTCGGCCGCGGTCAGCGTGACCCTGGTGGCCGCGGCGTTCTCCAGGAGGCGCCCGCGCTTGCGGGTGCCGGGGATCGGCACCACCGCAAGGCCGTGCACCTGGGCCCGCTGCTGCACCCAGGCCAGGGCGATCTGCGCCGGGGTGGCGCCGCGGTCGGCCGCGATGGCGCGCAGGGGTGTCAGGAGGGCGGCGTTCGCCACGGCGTTGTCGCCGCTCAGGCGCGGCATCGACTGGCGGAAGTCGTCGCTGGAGAGCTCGGCGCTCGCGTCGGTGAAGGCGCCGGTGAGGAAGCCGCGCCCGAGCGGCGAGTACGGCACGAAGGCGACCCCGAGGTCGGCGGCCGCGCCCACCACGCTGTACTCGACGTCCCGGCTGAAGAGCGACCACTCCGACTGCACGGCGGCGATGGGGTGCACCGCGTACGCCTCGCGCAGCTCGGCCCCGGTGACCTCGCTCAGGCCGAGGTGCTTGACCTTGCCCTCCCGCACCAGTTCGGCCATCGCGCCGACGGACTCGGCGAGCGGGACCCCGGGGTCCCTGCGGTGCATGTAGTACAGGTCGATGACCTCGACGCCCAGGCGGCGCAGGCTTCCCTCGACGGCCCGGCGTACGTACGCGGGATCGTTGCGGATGGCCCGGTGGCCGGGGTCGTCGGCGCGGGTCTCGATGCCGAACTTGGTGGCCAGGGTGATGTCGTCGCGGTGCGCGGCGACGAACGGCGCGAGGAACTCCTCGTTGGCGCCGCTGCCGTACATGTCGGCGGTGTCGATGAGGGTGACGCCCGCCTCGACGGTCGCCTCCAGGGTGTCGCGGGCCGCCGCGTCGTCGGTCTGTCCGTAGGCGGCGCTGATGCCCATGGCGCCGAAGCCCTGGACGCCGACGAGGGGTCCTTCGGTGCCGAGGCGGACCGTGGGGATCGGTTCGATGGAGGTGTTCATGAGGGCGTTCAGGCCCCTTCCGGCGCCCGGTCGGCGCCCGCGTAGAAGGTGATCTTGGCGTCGAGGACGGTGAGGGCTTCCCGCAGCTCCGCGAGGCGCGCGACGACGTCGTGCCGGGTCCGCTCCAGGATCTCCCGCCGCTCGGCGTGGGTGACCTCGCCCCCGCGGACCAGGTCCGCGAAGTGGACCATGGCGGCGACCGGCATCCCGGTCAGTCGCAGCTTGCCCACGAAGTCGAGCCACTCCAGGTCCCTGTTGCTGAAGCGGCGCTGCCCGGTGTGGGACCGCTCCACGTGCGGCATCAGACCGATCTGCTCGTACCAGCGCAGGGTGTGGGCCCGGAGCCCGGTGAACGCCGCGACCTCGCTGATCGTGTAGCGGTCCTGGCCGTCGGGGCGCGGATGCCGCAGCGTCGGGGACACGCAGATGTCCGGGCGCGGCGCTGTCAAGGGGGCGTTGTCGGTCACCGTCATGCCGATCACGCTAAAGCGTTCGAGTGCACTTGAAGCAAGTGCTTTGTACGGGCGGGCGGCCCGGCGTCAGGTCGTGGCGCCCGGTGTGACGAGGCCCGACTCGTAGGCGAAGACGGCGGCCTGGGTGCGGTCGCGCAGGGCCAGCTTGTGCAGGATCCGGCCGACGTGCGTCTTGACGGTCTCCTCGGCGACGGTGAGGGCCGCGGCGATCTCCGCGTTGGACAGGCCCTGGGCGACCTGGACGAGGACCTCGGTCTCGCGTGCGGTGAGCCGGTCGACGACCACGCCGGTGGGCCGCTTCGCCGCCGGGCCGGTGCGGGCGAACTCGGTGATGAGCCGCTTGGTGAGCTCCGGCGAGAGCAGCGCCTCACCCCGGGCCACCACCCTGATCCCGTCGGCGAGCTGGCTGCCGGAGGCCTCCTTGAGGAGGAAGCCGCTCGCTCCGGCGCGCAGCGCCTCGTACACGTACGCGTCGAGGTTGAAGGTGGTCAGGGCCAGGACCTTCGTCGGTGACGCGGGGTCGGCGGTGATCCGGCGGGTCGCCTCGATGCCGTCGAGGCCGGGCATGCGGATGTCCATGACGACGACGTCGGGCCGCAGTGCGGCGGCGCGGGCCACGGCCGCGGCGCCGTCCTCGGCCGTGGCGACGACGTCGAGGTCGGGCTGGGCGCCGAGCAGGACGGAGAGGGCCTCGCGCACCATGGCCTGGTCGTCGGCGATCAGTACGCGGATCGTCATGCGGGGGAGTCCTTGTCCGTGGTGGGGTCCGGGCCGGGGAGGTCGCGCGGGGCGGGGCGCGCCGGGAGGACGGCGGTGACCTCCCAGCCCCCGTCCGGCAGCGGGCCCGCGGCGAGGTCGCCCTCCAGCATGGCAGCGCGCTCGCGCATCCCGGTGAGGCCGTGGCCGCCGCCCGGCGCGGGCGCGGAGGCCCTGGCGGCGGGCCCGTTCGTGACGCACAGCCGCAACGCGCGCGGCGCGTAGGCGAGTTCGACGGCCGCCTCGGCGCCGGGGGCGTGGCGCAGGGCGTTGCTGAGCGCCTCCTGGATGATGCGGTACGCCGACAGCTCCACCCCCGGCGGCAGCGGCCTGCGGTCGCCGTCGACGCGTACGGCGACGGGGAGCCCCGCGGCGCGCACGTGTGCCAGCAGGGTGTCGAGCGAGTCGAGCGAGGGCTGCGGGGCGGTGGCGGCCGTGCTCGCGCCGGGGGCGTCGGCCCGCAACAGGCCCAGCAAGCGCCGCAGTTCGGCGAGGCCCTCCAGGGCGTTGGCGCGGATCGAGGCGAACTCGGCGGCGAGCTGGGGCGGCGGGTCGGGGACGCGGTAGGGCGCCGCGTCCGCCTGGAGGGAGATGAGCGACATGTGATGGGCCACGACGTCGTGCAGCTCGCGGGCGATCCGGGCGCGCTCCTCCAGGACCGTGCGCACGGCACGCTCCTGCGCGGTGGCGGCGATCTGCGCGGTGAGCCGGGCGCGGTCCTCCCTGCGGCCCCGGGCCACCCCGCCGACCAGCACCGCGAGGGCGAACAGGACGAGCCCGAAGAGCACGAGGTCCCAGGAGCCGACGGCGCCCCCGGCCGCTTTCAGTGCCGTCCCGGCCGCGCCGCTCAGGCCCGCCGCCACGGCCGCCGACACGGCTGGCACCCGCAGCGCGAGCAGGAAGAGCACGCCCGCCTGCACGGTCCAGGTCCACAACTCGTTGGCGGGCGTGGGCGGATGCGCGAGGGGGATGACGACGAAGAACGCCGTCGACAGCCACCACGCGGGCACGGGGCGGCGCAGCGCCACCGGCCAGCAGGCCGCGTGCCCGACGGCCAGGAGCCGGGCGGGCGGGTCCGCGCCGGTCGCCGCCACCGCCGCGGCCGCGAGGACGACCAGGACGTGGGGGAGCCGACGCAGCCACCCCAGGCCGCGCGGCCAGGACCAGGGCGGCAGCGGCAGGGCCCGCGAGCTCGCCAGGTCGGCGCGCACGCCGCGGAGCGCGGTCCTGACCCGCGCCGGGGCGGGGCTCGTGGGCGGGGGGTGGTGGCTGGTCATGCCGGGCGTCCTCGGTGGTCACCGTGCGGAAGGGAGGGCGTGAGCACGGCTGTCGGCGTACCCGGAAGTGAGGCTAGGGGGCCGGGGGCGGGGTCGGCGTCCCGCCCTGGGGCGAGATCGTCCGTAGCTCTCCGGAGGGAGGGCGCCCCAGGGGGACGTCAGGATGTCGCCGCGAGCCCGGCGAGGTAGTCGTCCAGGAGCTCCACCTGGTGCTGCGGCGGGAACGCCGCCGGGGCGAAGAGGGCCTGCACGACCAGGCCGAGCACGAAGGACTGCGCGGCGGCGGCGATGCGCGCGGGGTCTCCGGCGGGCAGCTCGCCCAACTCCTGCGCCGCGGCGACCAGGTCGCGCAGCTTGTCGCGGCTGCGCGCGTACTTGCGGGCGTACTCGTCGCTCAGGCCGGGGTCGGCGAGCGCGGTGTCCCAGGAGGAGACCCAGATGCGGTTGCTGTCGGTGGCCTCGGCGGTCAGCGGCAGCACGTCGAGCAGCGCGGCGCGCACGGCCGGGAGCCCGGTCCCCCCGGCGCGCCGGGGGCGTGACGCGGTGCGCCGGTCGAGCAGGTCGAGGGCGTGCGCGACCAGGTCGCGCTTGGCCGGGAAGTAGTGGGTGAGCAGGCCGGTGGTCGCGCCGAGCTCCGCGGCGACGGCGCGCAGGGTCAGGCCGCCGAAGCCGTGCGCGGCGAGGACCCGCCAGACGGCCTCGGACACGTCGCGGCGGCGGGCTTCGTGATCTCCCTTGGTGCGTGGCATGCTGCTACCGTACATAGTCATAACGTCTGTTGTGTGAATGCGAGGTCTCCATGTTCGCCCTTCCGCTGCGGGACGACGCCCAGCTGAGCCCGCTCGAGCCGTGGCACGCCGAGGAGTTCGCCGCCCATCTGGACCGGGCCCGCGAGCACATCCGGCCATGGGTCGGGGCGGCCTTCGTCACCGAAGGCCTCGACGGCGCCCGGGCCACGCTCGGCCGGTACGCCGAGCGGCAGGCCGCGGACGGGGCCCGCCTCTACGGCATCCGGCGCGACGGCGTGCTGGTCGGCGGCGTGATGTTCGTGAGCTTCGACGCCGCGTCGGGCGCGTGCGAGGTCGGCTGCTGGCTGGAGCCCGCGGCCGAGGGGCACGGCCTGATCACCCAGGCCTGCGAGACCCTCCTCGACTGGGCGTTCACCGTCCGGGGCATGCACCGCGCGGAGTGGGTCTGCCGCGCGGACAACGAGCGCAGCGCCGCGGTCGCCAAGCGGCTCGGCATGACGCTGGAGGGCGTGCGCCGCGAGTCGTGGCCGTACGAAGGCGTGCGGTACGACGCCCAGCAGTGGTCCGTCCTCGCCTCGGAGTGGCGCACCCGCGGCGTGTAGGCCTGCCTCGCCCCGGGGTGGCGTCCACGAGTACCGGCGGCGCCCGGTTGGCCGGATCGCGACCCCCGCCCCCGCCCTTCAAGTTAGGGTTACCTAAGTTGCTTGGTCGTCCGTGCGGCGAGCACGCGCGACCCGACCGGAAGGGGAGTGACGGTGGCGGACACGAACGACGAGACCCCGGTGGCGAGCGCCGAGGACCGCGGGCGCGTGGTCGAACTCATCCTGGGGAGCGTGGCGGCCCAGACCCTGCGGGCGGCCGTCCGGCTGCGCGTGGTCGAGATCATCGGCGCCAAGGAGCGGCACGCCGCCGACGTGGCCGCGGAGGCCGGAACGCAGCCGCAGGCCACCGCCCGGCTGCTGCGCGCCCTCGCGAGCCTCGGCATCCTCCAGGAGCGCGCCCCGGACTCCTACGCGGTGACCTCCGCGGGCGCCCTCCTCGACCCGACGCGGCCCGACTCGCTCGCGGCGCTCGCCGGCATGTTCGCCGAACCGACGATGCTGCGTGCCTGGGAGCGCCTGGACGAGGGCGTACGGACCGGCGAGACCACCTTCGCCTCGGTCTTCGGCACGGACTTCTTCCCCTACCTCAAGGAGCACCCGGAGCTGTCCACGCTGTTCAACACGGCGATGAGCCAAGGCACTTCGCTCACCGCGGCCCAGCTCCCGCACGCCTACGACTTCGGCCGCTTCACCACGGTCGCCGACATCGGCGGCGGCGACGGCACCCTGCTGTCCCCGGTGCTGCGCGCCCACCCGGCGCTCTCCGGCATCCTCTGCGACACCGAGGAGGGCCTGGCGCAGGCGCCCACGACGCTGCGGCGGCACGGCGTCGAGGACCGCTGCTCCCTGGTGGTGGGGGACTTCTTCCGCTCGGTCCCCGAGGGCGCCGACCTCTATCTGCTCAAGAGCATCCTGCACGACTGGAACGACGACCAGGTCGTCACCATCCTCGGCCACTGCCGCGCGGTGCTCCCGCCGGGCGGACGCGTGCTGATCGTCGAACACCTGCTGCCCGCCGCGGTCACCCCCGAGAGCACCCACCTCTATCTGACCGACCTCAACATGCTCCTGAACGTGGGCGGAAGGGAGCGCACCCGCGAGGAGTTCGCGGAGCTCTGCGACCGGGCGGGGCTCGCCCTGACCTCGGTGACCGGGCTCGGCGAGGAGAACGCGTTCTGCCTCATCGAGGCGGCGGCCGAGGGCTGACCGGACGGAGCCCCGCCCGCGCGGGGAGGGACGCCGTCCGTGCCGTCGCCTCCGGTCTAGGTCACAGGCTGTTGCGGAACGGGCCTGTCACCTCGTAGGTGATGCCGCCGCTGCTGGAGCCGGACGTGCCCCGCTGCGAGGAGAAGTACAGGCGGTTGCCCGCGGGGTTGAACGCGGGCCCGGTGATCTCCGACGAGGACTGGCCGGTCACCTGCAGGAACGGGGCCACGACGTCGGAGGGCGTGATGATGCAGATCTCCATGTTGCCGCCGTCCTCGGCCACGTAGAGGTCGCCGACCGCGGCGGCGGTGACGTTGTCCACGCCGGTCAGCGGGGCGCCGCCGACGTTGTCGTCGTACACGACGGCCAGGGTGTTGTTCGCCGCGTGGTAGGCCCAGACGCGGTTGTCCCCCTTGGTGGTGAAGTAGCAGATTTCGGCGCGGTAGTGGCAGCCCTCGCCGCCGTTGAAGACCTTGGCGCCGGACACCTGGTAGCGCGTCGCGGTGGGGCTGCCGTCCGGGTCGGGCACGGTGGCCCAGGACAGCGTCCCGCCGGTCTCCTTGAGCACCTGGAGGGTGCCGGAGGACAGGTTGCCCCAGGTGGTGGGCACGAACCGGTAGAAGCGGCCGTCGGTCTTGTCCTCGGTCAGATAGATCACCCTGCGGACCGGGTCGGCGGCCGCTGCCTCGTGGTTGAAGCGGCCCATCGCCGCCCGCCGCACCGCCGGGTTCACACCCCACGGGTCGGTCTCGTGGACGTAGCCGGTGTCGGTCTCCTCGCACGACAGCCAGGTGTTCCACGGGGTGGCGCCGCCCGCGCAGTTGCGCTGCGTGCCGGACAGGACGGAGTAGGCGCCGGTGATCTGGGCGGCGCTGTTGAACTTCACCGCGCTCGCGCCGCCCTGGCCGCCGCTGAGCTCGGCGTTGGACACATAGATCCAGCCCGAGCCGTCGGCGAAGCAGGCGCCGCCGTCGGGTGCTCCGTGCCAGGTGTACCCGGTGCCGGACACCTGCTGGGAGGAGCGGGCGATGACCCGGCTGGTGAAGCCCGCGGGGAGCCTGATGCCGTTGGCGTCGGCGGCTTGGAGCGCCCCGTAGGGGCTGGGTCCCGGCAGGGCGGGATACGCGGCGGCCTGCCGCCACAACGAACCGGAGAAGGCTGCGGCTCCGGCGCTGAGAACGGCGGCGCGCAGCACGGTACGGCGTTCCATGTCGACTCCTTCGTCGCACGGGGGACGGGAACGCCGTGGACAGTAGGGCCGCCGCGCCGGGGCGGTAAGTCACCGGCGGATGAACTGTTTTGAGCCAGTGGGCGAATGGCGGTCGCGCTCCACCGGAAGCACCGCGCCGACGTCCTCGCGGACGCCTGGCGGCAGCGGGCGCCGCAGCGGCTCGTCGAGGCGCATCCGAACCCCTGGAACTGAATACCCCCCAGGGGTACTTGACGAGCGCGAACCCCGCCCCGTAGCGTCCTCCCCATCGACGGCGGATACCCCCTCCGGGTATCCGCTCGCGTCCCTTCAGGAGGTCCCACCATGTGCACCACGTCCTCGACTTCGCCGACCGCGTCCGCCACGCCCACCGTCGTCCGCGCCGGTGGCGACGGTTCGCTGCCCGACTGGCACCTGCGGGGCGAGTGGTTCGACGTCTGTAGCTGCTCCCTGCCCTGCCCCTGCACCTTCGCGCAGGCACCGACCCACGGGGACTGCCTGTTCACGCTCGTCTGGCAGATCCACGAAGGGCACTTCGGGGACGTGCGCCTGGACGGCCTCGGCGTCGTCGCGCTCGGCGAGTTCACCGGCAACATGTGGGTCGGTGACCCGAACGCCACGATGAAGGTGATGCTCTACATAGACGCCAAGGGTGACCAGGCCCAGCGGGACGCGCTCCAGCAGATCTTCGCCGGGCACGTCGGGGGCTGGCCGGGCGAGTTCGGCTCCCTCATCAGCGAACTGCGCGACGTCCAGTACGCCCCCGTCCGCTTCGACGCGGCCGAGGACCTCTCGTACTGGCGGGCCGACGTCGGCGACAAGGTCTCCGTCGGGGCCGTCGCCCTGACCGGCCCGACCGCCGACCCCAACCGCCGCGTGCAGCTCGTCAACGCACCGGGCGCCGAGGTCGGACCCGGCCAGATCGCCACCTGGGGCGTGGTCGAGAGCGACCACGCGGAAGGCTTCGACTTCTCCCACGCGTACCGGGGCGGATCGAGCAAGCACTTCCCCTTCGACTGGCGCCCCTGACCGGCCCCGGGCTCCCGGCCGGTCCCTGACCGGCCGGGCCGCCTGCGGCACGGCACGGACGCTAGGACTCGCCGGTGATCCTGGCCGAGCCGATCGTCGCCGCGGCGATCTCCCTGGCGGCGGTCCGGGTCGAGGAGTTGGCGTTCAGGTTGGTGAGCGATGCCTGGTTGAGCGCGTGGACGACGAACTCGTAGGTGTTCACCGTCGAGGGCGAGCACGGCCCCTGGTAGCCGTAGAGGCTCGCGCTGCCGCGGTAGTAGACCTGCCTGGCTCCCGCCGGGACCGAGGGCCGGTAGGCGTGGTCGACGTTCTGGGGGAGGGAGGTCGTGGTCGCCGGGATGTCGTAGATGACCCAGTGGATGAGGTTGGAGTTGTCGAGGTCGCGCATGACGATCGCGTAGCTCTTGGCGGCGGTCGGAGCGCCCGACCAGGTCAGGGGAGGCGATTCGTTTCGCTTGGCGGGGTCGCTTCCGCCGCCGCTGGTGCACTCGTGGACCTTGGGGATGACGCCGCCGTCGGCGAACGCGGAGCTGGAGAGGGTGAACGCGTTCCGGGGCGCCGACGGCGCCGGGGAGGCCGACGAAGCGGCGGTGGGCGAGAGTCCGACGGCTCCGGTGACGAGCAGAGCGAAGAGCGCGATGCGTGCACTTCTCACTGGAGGCTCCCGAGGATGCTGGGGGACGCTGGAGTTCCGTGGCGCGAGAGTGGTGTTCGTGCGGTGGGGCCAGCGGATTCGTGCGGTGGGGCCAGCGTAGGCAGCGTCGTTTCTGATGTCATGTCACTTATGGACCGGATCGCTGTACTTTTCTCGTCCGCGGCGAGCGTGTGGGTGAGCGGCCCCCCGCTGCCACGGGGAGGCCCGGCCTCCCCGTGGCCCGCGCTCAGGCGGTGCAGTGCTTCTGCGCGTCGACGCGCACCTTACGGCCGGTGAACTCCTCCAGGACGGCGATGTTCTCCGGCGCGTAGTTCGCCGCCGTGATCTTGTCGGCGTCGCGGCTGCCGAGCTTGCCGGTGTAGGGCGCGGACTTCTCCAGCCAGTACGCGGTACGCAGGAACTGGGTCAGGACCAGGTCGCGCAGCTTGGGCTCGGCCTTGATCGTGGCCCAGTAGTCGGGGTGTTTGTCCTTGGCGACGCGCAAGTAGAGCAGTAGGTACCGCAGGTTGGTGGCGGCGATGTCCCGGGCGTTGCTGGCGCCGACGCCCTTGATGTACTCCTGGACCACCGTCACCGCGGGCAGTCCGGTCAGACCGGCGTTCTGCTCCGCCAACACTCCTTGGAGGCGGTACTCGCCCTGCGTCCTGTCCCGCAGGTAGATGTCATCCATGGAGGAGCTGAGGCTGTCCTTGATCAGGGGCAGGATCTCCTTGCGGGGGAAGCCGCCGTGCACGGGGACCGTCAGCGCCTGCTGACCGGCGTTGACCCAGGCCGCGATGTGGACGTCCCACTTGGTCCGGGACGGGTCGAGGTCCCACATGTGGGTCTCCTCGTGGATCGCCACCATCATCGACTCGGTGAATCCCTCGAAGCTCTGCTTGTTCACGAACTGGTCCCAGTACTTGTCCTTGGCCTGGGCGATCGCCAGCGCCTCACCGCTGGGCCAGCGCCGCTTGTACATGGCCTGGAGGGTGCGCATCCAGTTCGCGGAGGTGAAGGACGCCTTGAGGTCGCTCACGTCGGCGTTCGGCTGCGACGGTTCGTCGTAGCAGTAGGGGGCGGTGGCGCGGCTCTGTGGGGTGCCGGTGCCGGTGGCGGAAGGGGTGGCGGCCACGGTGGGGCCGGAGGCGGCCAGGGTCCCGGCGCCGAGGGCCAGGACGACGGATGCGGTCAGCAGACGGGGGAGGTGTCTACGGCTCACGAGGACCTCGTCTCGAAGCGGTTGTGGGGGGATCGCGCGAACGGGCGCCCGCACCGCCCGTCACTCATCGAAGCTACTGACCCGGGCACCCCGTGCCTACTAACACGTCGTCATAACATCCGGGTGATGGCTCCCCGGCTCCCGGGGCGTCAGCCGATCAGCCAGCACCGGCCCCGGCACGACGATCAGCGCCCACGGCACGTCCCACGCCGGAGACCTGCCGTCTGCCCGTGGCAGAACACCGGCCCGACCGGCCTCGACGATCACTACAGTCCAGACTCATGACGACGGTTACCACGCGCACGATCACCTACGCGGCAGACGGCCTGACGATGGTCGGGCACCTCGCGCTCCCGGCCGGGGCCGACCGCCGGCCCGCGGTCCTGGTCGGGCCCGAGGGGGTGGGGCTCAGCGACGTCGAGCGCCGCCGGGCCGACGCGCTCGCCGAGCTGGGATACGTGGCGCTGGCCTTCGACCTCCACGGCGGGCGCTACTTGGGCGACCCCGAGGAGATGCTGGCCCGTTGCCTGCCGCTGCTCGACGACCCCGACCGGATGCGAGGCATCGGCCGCGCGGCGCTCGACGTGCTCCACGCCGAACCGCGGACCGACCCGGACCGGGTCGCCGCCGTCGGCTACGGCACCGGGGGCGCCATCGCGCTGGAACTCGGGCGCGACGGCGCCGACCTGCGCGCGATCGCGACAGTCAACGCCCTGACCACGGGCCGACCGGGCGAGGCGGCGCGCATTCCCTGCCCGGTGTGGGCCGGAGTCGGGTCACAAGACCCGATCATGCCGCCCGCGCAACGGGACGCGTTCACCGCCGAGATGCAGGCCGCGGGCGTCGACTGGCGCCTCACGGTCTACGGCGGCGCCCTGCACGCCTTCCACCACCCACCGGTCGACCACACCACGCGCCCCGGGGTCGGCTACCACCCGCAGCACGCGCGGCGAGCGTGGCGGGACGTCGTCGACCTGCTCGCCGAGTGCCTGCCCGTGACGCGGTGAGCCGGTCGGGTCAGCGCCAGACCACGGGGATCCTTGAGGCGGACCACGTGTCGATGTATCCGAGGACCTGGCCGGGGCCGTTGATGACCAGGCCGTAGGAGGAGGTCACGTCCGGGGCGACGGGCAGTTTGGTGGGCTGGCCGGTGGCGTCCCAGGTCACGGCGTGCTTCCCGGAGGAACCGGTGACCGTACCTGCGTCGTTGAGGACGTCCCTGAGGGACCGGAGCTGCACGCTCGTGGTGTCGGGCAGGGGCCGCAGGCGGACCGCCTCGCGGCCCTTCCAGAGGGTGGGGTCGCTGTTGATGTAGCCGGCGACCGTGTCGGAGGCGTTGACGTCGATCGTGGTGCTACTGTGCCGCGCGCCGGGCAGGGCCGTGAAGGTGCCGCCGGGCAGGGCCAGGGAGGCCAGCCAGTCGTCGCTGGTGCCGTTCGAGCCGACGGCGGTGCCGCGGTCGTTGACGTCGCGGAGCTCGGCGCGGGTGTAGTAGGGGTCGTCGGGGGACTTGAGCCTGGTGATGTTCCCGGACCGGTCCCAGCGTACGACGTCCCCTGGGGTCGCCGTGGAGCTCATCCAGCCGTACGCGTTGCCCTGCTTGTCGACGAACAGCGCCTTGCTGTACCGCATGTTCGGCTCCACCGGGAGCAGTTCGGGCTGCCCCTGGCGGTTCCAGCGGACGGCGCGGGTCACCCAGTTGTCGCTGGCCGTGCCGACCGCGACGCCGTCGTCGTTGAGGTCCTCCGCGGCGCTCGTGAGGTATCCGGTGGGTTCCGGCAACCGGCGCACCGCGCCCGACGTCCCCCAGACAGCCGCGTGCCACTGCTTGTCGGCGCCCTCGGCCTGGCCCGCGATGGAGCCGTCCGTGACGATCACCTTGGGGTCGGCCTGCGTCCCGCCCTCCAGTAGGCCGAGCCGGGTCGGCGTGAGGTCGGGCTCCCACCGCACCGGGCGGTAGTGCCCGCGCCCGTCGTGGCTGGAGCCGACGACCTGACCGGCGTCGTTGATCAGGCTGGCGCTGGCCCCCGTGTCGCCCGGCAGCGGCGGCAGCACCTGCGCCACCGCCCCCGCCGCCCGAGGTGCCGCGGCTGCCGGTCCGGCCGCCGTCGCCGACGGCACCACGACCGCGGCGAGGGCCCCCGCCACCACCCACGCCTGATGTCTCTTCACGAAAATCCCCCCGTTACTCCGTACTTCCTCCACTTACACTCATCGTGGCACCAACACCCGCTCTTGAAACAGGCGTTGCACGGCCAACGACGTGATCATGGCGTGTTCCGGACCACGCGGGGGCGGTGCGGAGGCTAATCCGCCGTATCCCTGCGGTACTGCGCGGGCGACGTCTTCGTGGCGTCGTCCTCGTACGAGCCCGCCTTGCCCCGGTCCACGTGGAAGGTGGTCAGCGTGGTGACGGGGGAGCGCGGGTCGCGGCGGTCGCCGATGACCCGCATGTGCGCGCTGAAGCGCTCCGGAGTCACCTCGTACACGTCGTAGCCGTACCGGTTGCCCTCGAAGTACTTCAGGTGCGGGTTGGCCTTGCCCATCACGGGGCCGTTGGCGGCGTTCCACTCCGGGGAGTACGCGCCCGACGTCACCGAGTGCGCGGTGAACTCCGTGCCGACCAAGGGGGATTCGGGCGCGTCGAAGTCGGTGCGGATGTCGTCGACGAACGCCGAGTGCCAGTCGCCGGTGATGACCACCAGGTCCTCCAGGCCGCTGCCGTGCACGTGCTGGAGGACCTCCTCGCGCTCGGCGAGGAAGCCGTCCCACTGGTCGGTGAACATGTACGGGCCGCCGGGCCTGCCGCGCAGCTGGCTCAGCATGATCGAGTTGGCCCACACGTGCCAGGAGTCCGGGGCCCTGTCGACGGTCTTCTTCAGCCACGCCTTCTGCTCGGCGCCGAGGATCGTGCCGTCGGGGAGGTTCTGCGCCGAACGGTACGACCTCAGGTCCAGGACGGTGAGTTCGAGCAGGTCGCCCCAGCGGCGCACCCGGTGGATCTCCGGGTCCGGCAGGGACGACCCGCCGAAGGAGTCGCGGTGCGGCATGTGCTCGAACCACGCCTGGTACGCGGCCGCGCGGCGCCGCATGAACGGCGCGCCGCCGCCGGTGCCGCTGTAGTCGTTGACGACCTCGTGGTCGTCCCACGTCAGGAACCACGGGTGCGCGGCGTGCGCCTCGCGCAGCGACTTGTCGCCCTTGTACAGGGCGTGCCGCTTGCGGTAGTCGGCGAGCGTGAGGATCTCCGGGCCGTCGTGGTCGCGCACGTGCTTCTCGGGGACGCCGCCGACCTGCCCGTGCTCGTAGATGTAGTCGCCGAGGTGGATCACGAAGTCCACGTTCTCGCGGGCGATGCCCCGGTGCGCGGCGTAGAAGCCGTCGTGGAACGCCTGGCAGTTGGCGGCGGCGAAGGTCACCTTCCGCACCCGGCCGCGCGGCGCGGTCCGCGTGCGGCCGACCCGGCTGGTCCGGCCGAGCGCCTTGAACGCGTACCAGTAGGGGCGCCCCGGGGCGAGCCCGCTCACCGGCACGTGCACGCTGTGCCCGAGCGTGGCCGACGCCGGAGCCGTCCCGCGCGCGACGACGTGGCGCAGGCGGGCGTCCTTGGCGACGACCCACTCGACCTCGACGACCTCGGGGAGCTTCTGCTCGGCGGCCAGCGGCTCGGGCGCGAGTCTGGTCCACAGGAGCACCGAGTGCGGCTGTGGATCGCCGGAGGCGACGCCGAGGGTGAACGGCGCGCGGTCGTACTCCGCGCCGAGCCGCTCGGCGGCCTCGCGGGCCTGTGCGGGGGTCAGGCCGGGGGCGAGCGGCCAGGCGAGGTTCAGCGCGCCCGCGGCCGCGGCGGCCTTGAGGAGGTCACGGCGGTTCACGGTCATCAGCGGCCTCCGGTGGGCTCGAGGGTGAGGGAGACGGCGTCGGCGTAGCCGTCGTTGGAGGTGCCGCCGCCGCTGCGCGTGAACACCAGCAGGACCCGCGCCGTGCGCGCGCCGGGCGGCACCTGGGCCGCCGCCGCGCGTTCGAGCAGCGCCGTGCGGCCCTCGCGCTCGGCGGCGCTCACCGGACCGAGCACGCTGAGGGCCACCGGGGTGCCCTTGGCGTCGCGGAACTCCACGGAGAGACGGGCGCCGTCCTCCTGGCCCGCGTAGCCGCCGAGCCAGGCGGTCACGGTGTAGCGCACCTTCCCGGCGTCGACGGCCCCGCGTCCGGTCGGCCCGCTCCTGGGCAGGGTGACGTCCTGCACCAGGGCGGTACGCGGGCTGTCGCCGCCCGAGAAGAAGCGGCTGCCGCGCCGCGCGGGGCCGGGGTCCGAGGGGGTCGGATAGCCGCCGCCCAGGCTGTACGGCACGAGCGCCGGGGCTCCTTGGACGACTTTCCAGCCGCGGACGGTGGTGACGGGATCGGCACTGCCGCCCGCCCCGCTCTCCGCGTCGCCGTTGACGACGAGATTCACGCGCGCCTCCTGTGCTGGGTGATGTGGGCGCGGTCAGCCCACCAGCCCCGTGTGAACCACGAGAAGCGTCATGGCGAATTCTGTTGCCGTCAGGGGCCGTCAGGGGCCGCCGGTACGGCGTGTGCGCGGGCGGCTACCGCCCCGGCTCGCGGTACGTCCGGCCGCCCCGGCGCGGCAGCGCGGCCGGTACGTCGTCGGCGGTCGCGGCCGTCTCCACGGCCAGGCGCAGCTCCGCCCGGACGGTCGCGGACGACAGGTCCAGGTCCAGGAGGCGGCCGCACTCGCTCAGCCAGGTGCTGAGGGTGGTCCGGTGCAGGGCCAGCTCCGTGGCGGCGGGCGCGGTGCGGCCGCGGTGCGCGAGCCAGCAGCGGAGCGCGATGCGCAGCCGCGGGTCGAGCGGCTGGAGCAGACCCGACGCCCACCGCCCCGCCCGCTCGGCGCTGAGCAGGGCGGCGGGCAACGGCGGGCTCGGCAGCAGGGGTTGCGCCACCGCGGCCGGGACGGGCGAGGCCGGGGCGCGCAGCGCGAGCAGCGACTGGGCCTGCACGGTGGGGTGGTCGAGGTCGACCGCGAGCAGCACGCCGATGGAGCGGAGCCGCGAGCGGACCGTGCCCTCGGACACGTCGAGCGCGGGGGCGGCGGCCTGCGCGGAGCCCGAGCGCAGCCAGGCCTCCAGGGTGCGCCGCTCCCTGCCGTCGAGCGGCTGGAGCACGGCCGCGGACCAGGTGACGAGGCGGTCCGTCGGTATCACGCGGAGCAGCCCGTGCGCCCCCAGCCCGGTCACCGAGGTGAGGCGGCCGATGGAGGTGCTGTTGCGGGTGCTCCCGGCCTCGGCCCACGCGGTGACGAACATGTCCAGGGGCGCGGGGGCCGCCGCGCCCCCGGTCAGCTGGTGCCGGTCGGCGACGCGCGCGACGAGGGAGAGCGTCGGGTGGCCGCCGTCGGCGCGGGGCAGGTCGCGGGCGCCGTGCAGGGCGACGACGGTCAGCTCCGCCCCGTCCAGACTGACCAGCGTGCGGGTGCCGTTCGACAGGTCGGGCTGCGTCGCCCGCCACAGCGCGTGGTGGGCGGTGTGCAGGGCCCGCCCGGTGAGGCGGTACACGGTGGCGTGCGTGGCGGTCTCCCCGCCGAGGACCTCGGCGGCGAGCCGGTGCTGGCCGCGCAGCAGCAGCCGCAGCACGGCGGTGTGCACGCGCTGCTCGGTGCCGCGCGTCTCCTCCGCGTGCCGGGCCCGCAGCCGCAGCAGGTCGACGGCGCACTGCGTGACGAGCGCCGTCAGGGGCGGGGACGCCGCCACGCCGGGGCAGACCACGAGGACGGTGCCCTGCGCCCCCGGCACCTGGTGGACGGCCACGTGCGGGTGCGCCTGCGGGTGCGCGGCGGCCCGCAGCGCCGTGGGCCCCGCGGAGTCCGGCGTGGCGTGCACGAGTCCGGCCGCCGGGTCCACGAGCGCCGCCCAGCCCTCGGCCAGGGCGGCGACCTCGGCGACGAGGAGCGCGCCGGAGCGGGCCGCCGCGCGCGTCAGCCGCCGCACCACCTGCGCGTGCTCCACGGCGGACGGGGCCGGGGGCCGTGCGGGGTGCGGCTCACGGCCCGCGCCGCGCGTCGTCACGGTATCCGCGCGACGCCACCCCACCCCGCGCGTGCGGTGAGGGTGCCGGTGGTCGCTTCGGGCCGCCAGTGGGGCCAGGACACATAGCCGGGCTCGACCATCTCCAGGCCCTCGAAGAACGCGACGGTCACCTCCGGCTCACGGAAGACGTACGGAATCGCGCCCGAGTTGTTGTACTCCTCCTGCACCTCGCGGTGCCTGTCGTCCGATGCCGTGGAGTGGCTCAGGGACAGATGGCTCCCCGAGGGCAGCCGGGCCACCAGGCGCCGCACCAGCCCCAGGGCCTCCTCCCAGTCCACGATGTGCCCGAGGACGTCGTTGATCACCAGGGCGACGGGCCGGGTCATGTCCAGCGTCTTGGCCGCGCCCGTGAGGATCGCCTCCGTGTCGCGCATGTCCGCGAGCACGTAGTCCATGGCCCCCTCAGGAGTGCTCTTGCCCATCGCCTGGACGTGCAGGAGCACGAGCGGGTCGTGGTCGACGTACACCACCCGGCTCTCCGGGGCGATGCGCTGGGCCACCTCGTGGGTGTTGTTGGCCGTGGGAAGGCCCGCGCCCACGTCCAGGAACTGCCGGATCCCTGCCTCCTTGGCCAGCCAGGTGACGGTGCGCACCAGGAAGCCCCGTGACTCCTGGGCGAACGGCTCGATCAGGGGGTACTTGTCGCGGTAGGCGTCACCGGCGGCCCTGTCGGCCTCGTACCAGTCCTTGCCGCCCAGCCAGTAGTTCCACACGCGCGCGCTGTGGGCGACGGAACTGTCGATCTCGTCCAACCGCGGGGGGAGCCTCATCGGTTCGGTCATGACAGGTCCAGTACCTCTTTCGACTTGTCGGGGTGGAGTGCGGTGGCGCAGGAGTAGTCGAGGAGCAGACGGTAGGCCGTCACCGTGTCGGGCGCGTCCCAGACGTCGGCGGTCCCGGCCAGGCCGCCCTCCCTGACCACGTGGTCGGAGATCTCCGGCACCTCGACGCGGAACAGGGTCAGCGGCGGCTTGCCGGTCAGCGCGTGCGGGGGCCCGTCCAGGGGGTGGATCTGCAATGTGACGTCGGGCCGCTCGGCCGTGGCGCGCAACACCTCCAGCTGTTCGGCCAGCACCCCCGGGAGCCCGACGCGGGTGTGCAGGGCCGCGGCCGACATCACGGCCCAGATGCGGGTCTGCTGGGTGCGCAGCCGCTCCTGGCGCTGGACCAGCAGATCGGTTCTGCGGTCCTTGGCCGCGGGGGACAGGTCCGGGCGCAGCACGTCGTCGACGGCGCGCGCGTACGACGGCGTGCGCAGCAGAGCCGGAACGAGTGCGGGCTCCCAGGTGCGCACGATTCCGGCCGCGGACTCCACGCTCATCAGGTCGAGCTGCCACGGGTCCATCACGGCGCGCCAGGGGTGCCACCACCCCGGGGCGTTGGCACTCGCCAACTTGCCCAGGAACTCCTCGGTCTCCGCCCGCGCCGCTCCGTACGCCGCGAGGAGCGCGGACACCTGACCCACGTCCAGGGACGTCTGGGCCTGCTCGATCCGGCGGACCGTGGCGGGGTGCGCGCCGAGGGCCGACGCGGCTTGCTTGAGCGAAAGCCCGGCGGCCTCGCGGAGGACCTTGAGCCGGGTGGCGAGCACGAGGTGCGCGACGGTCCGACCGGATCGTTCGCGAGCCACGCACCCCTCCTTGCGACAGACTCCGCAACTTGTGGACAGTGCACACCTTGTCGCTTGCAATCCCTGGACGCAACCCGTTGAGTAGGCGCAGTGGTGAAGCGGCCGGGACAACCGGGGCGGACAACACGTCGTACGCACGGGGGAATGACGGGGGAGATGACGTGCTGACGCTGGGCGCACTGGTCGGCAGGGTCGAACTCGAACTTGCCTTCGCCGGAGGCGTCCCCGCCACACCGCACGAGGCGGTCAGGGTCGCCGGACTGGCGACCCTGACCCTGCCCCAGCTCCTGGAGGGCGAGCCGCAGCGTCGCCTCGAACCCGGCTCGCTCGTCCTGCTCACCGAGATGCCGTTCCGGCTTCGGGGGCGTGCGGAAGTCGCCCTGGAGACGCTCCTGGAACAGCTGGCCCTCGACGGGTGCGCGGGCCTCGCGGTGAGCGTCCTGTCCGGCGCCCACCAGCCGTTCTCCCTGGCGGTGCGGGAGGTGTCCGCCGCGCTCGGCGTCCCCCTGCTCATCACCACCGCGCCGCCGCGCCAGTGGGCCCGGGCGGGCCGCGACCTCACCGAGCGACGGCTCGCCGACGCCGAGGCCCGCGCCGGTCAGCTCACCACCCTCGTCCAGCAGCTGCCCACCCGGGCCGCCGACCCCGAGGCCATGCAGCCCATCGCGGACTGGCTGGCGCGCGCCCTGCGGGCACAGGTCCTCGTCAGCGAGCCGGGCAGCGTCCTCGCCGCGTCGCCCGAGACCGCGGCCGAGGCCCTGGCGGAGGCGTTCCTGCGCGGCCACCGCGAAGGCCTCGCGCGCGACCGGTCCCAGGGTCCGCACACGCGGCTCGTCCCCCTCTCGTCGGCGCCTCCCGCCCCCGTCGACGACGCCTCGTGGGGCGGTCGGGTCGCCGCGGTCGGCGACCTCGCCGCGGTCGGCGCCGTCTCCGCCGCGGACGCCGGGAACGCGGTACTGGCCGTCGCCCGCCGCTCGCCCCCCTTCGACGACGCCGACCTCCGGCTCATGCGGCACGCGGCGCGCCTGCTCGGCCTGCTCGACCAGGCGCGCCGCGAGCACCGGGCCGCCGCCGACGCCGCGCACGCGACCCGTACGGCGGCCGTGGAACTGCTCCTTGACGCCGAGGTCGACAAGGCGCGCCGGGTCATGGCCACCCAGGCGCCGGGGCTGCTCACCCCGGACGCCGTCCGCGTCTTCGTCGTCGAGACGCCCCAGGACCGGCGCGACGCCGTCCTGCTCCGCTGCGAAGCGGGGACGGCGGGCCGGGCCCTGGTCGTCGCCGATCCGCGCGAGGACCGCCGGATCCTGGTCGTCGAGCCGATCCGGCCGCGCCGCACCGGCGACGCGGTGGCCACCGCGCTCACCCGGCTCGTCGCCGAGCTGGGCGCCGACGCCTCGCTGGGCGGCAGCGGCACGTACCCGATGGTGATGCTCGCCGACGCCCTCCAGGAGGCCATCACCGCCCAGCGGTTCGCGCTGCGCCGCCCGGACGCGGTGGCGCTGTCCGCGCAGAGCACCGACCTGGTCAGCGTGTTGCCACGGGACGCGGCGCGGCGCTGGGCCCGCGGGCTGCTCGACCCGCTCCTGCGGCCCGACGCGCAGGGGGAGCAGATGCGGGACACCCTGCCCACCGCCCTCGCCTACCCCTACGCGGTGGCCGCCCGTCGGCTGCGCGTGCACCGCAACACCGTCAGGCGCCGCGTGGCCAAGGCGGCCGAACTCCTGGACATGGACTTCGCGACCGTGCGGGACCGGGCCACCGTCGGGCTCGCCCTGGACCTGCTCGCCGACCGGCACCGGCCCGAGCGCTCCCTCACCCTGGTGGGCGGCGCGCCGCCCACCCTAAAGTCGCTGCTCGCCTCGCCCGAGGCCAGGGCCTGGGCGGACAACCTGCTGTGCGGCGCGCGCGGCGACCGCAGGAACCTGCTCACCACCGCGGCGGTCTGGCTCGCGCACGACGCGCACATCGAGCCCACCGCCCGCGCCCTCGGCCTCTCCGAGTTCACCGTCCGCTCCCACCTGCGCGCCCTCGAAGGCCATATGGCCCGGGACCTCGGCTCCCTGGGCGGCCTGCGCGACCTCCAGTTCTCCCTGCACATCCTGACCGGCGAGGTCGGCGTCACCAACCCGCGCGCCGACCTGTGCTCGACGCCGTGACCCGGGGGCGCCCCGGCGCGACGTTCACGAGACGACGTCGGTGGCCGGTTCGGTGGCGTAGCGGCTCATCGTCCGCAGGTGCTCCTGCGGAGTCAGCCCCCGGCCCTCGGCGGCCGCCTCCTGGAGGTCCCGGAAGTACTGCACGTACAGGGACGGCGTGAACGTACTGAGCATGACGGCCGGTTCGTCGGTCACGTTGGCGAAGGTGTGCGGGGCCCCGGGCGGGACCGTCACGAACGCGCCCGCGGGCACGTCGTGGTGCTGCCTGCCGACCGTGAAGCGCACCGAGCCGGAGACGACGTAGAAGCCCTCGTCGTGCAGGGCGTGGCGGTGCTGGGGCGGTCCGGGCGTGTGCGGTGCGAGGACGGACTCGGTGCAGCCGAGGCGGTTGCCGGTGGCGGTGCCGTCCTCCAGGACGCGCATGCGCGTGGTGCCCAGGACGATGACCTCGCCCTCGTCGGGACCGACCACGGTCACGGCGGGGTCGGCGTCCGGCGCGCCGGTGTTCGGTGTGTCAGCGCTCTTCGGTGTGTCTGTCATGCGTCGATTCCACCGCCGGTGCGCCGGGGGTGTCCAAGACCCCTTCCGCCCCCTCGATACCCCACGGGTATCGTGCCGCCATGGAGCTGCGCACGCTGCGGTACTTCGTGGCGGTGGCCGAGGAGTTGCACTTCGGCCGGGCCGCCGCCCGGCTGCACATGAGCCAGCCGCCGCTGAGCCGGGCGATCAGGCAGTTGGAGGCCGGGTTCGGCGCCGCCCTGTTCGACCGGTCGTCCGCCGGTGTCCGGCTCACCGGCGCCGGGTCGGTGCTCCTGGACGAGGCGCGCGCCCTGCTGGAGCAGGCCGAGCGGGTGCACGCCCGGGTGGCCGCGGCGGCCGGTGCCGCGACCCTCACCGTCGGCATCCTGGGCGACGGCGCCGACCCGGACGCGGCCCGCCTGGCCGAGGCCTTCCGCGCACGGCACCCGCACGTCGAGGTCCGCGTCCGCGAGACCGACCTGACCGATCCCACCTGCGGGCTGCACGCCGGGCTCGTCGACGTCGCCCTGACCCGCGGGCCGTTCGACACCACAGGTCTTGCCGCCCGGGAGCTG
This sequence comes from Streptomyces sp. NPDC053474, assembly GCF_044544845.1. NCBI lineage: Bacteria > Bacillati > Actinomycetota > Actinomycetes > Kitasatosporales > Streptomycetaceae > Streptomyces > Streptomyces sp. NPDC053474. Next base: position 133,880 of record NZ_JBITXV010000018.1, on the reverse strand, counting down.
CGGGCCGACCCGGTGGGCGCGCTGCTGCGCGCCGACGACCCGCTGGCCCGCGGCGACCGCCTGCGCCTGGCCGACCTGGCCGACCGCCGCTGGTTCCTCTTCCCGCGGGGCACCGACGGCGTCTGGCAGACGTACTGGAACGGCGGCGCACCGCGCGAGGGCCCGGTGGTGCGCGCCGTCCAGGAGTGCCGACAGGCCGTCCTGTGGAACGGCACGGTCGGCATGACGCCCCTGGGCCACGAGCCGGGCCGCGGACTCACGGTGGTGCCGCTGGCCGACATGGAGCCCAGCCGCGTCCTGGTGGCCTGGCGCGCGGGCGACGCGAACCCGCTGATCCGCTCGTTCGTCCGGATCGCGACGGACACGTACCGCCCCTGAGTCCGCTCGTCGACGCCTGGCGTTCCGGTGTTCCCCGACATCTCTTCCGCTTCCCGAGAACCACCCGTGTCATGATCGCGTCTCACGGGGGGTCGCATCAACACGCTCAAAGGACGGGCAATTAGGGTGACAGGCATATCGAGGGTGGGGGCGGCGGCGATGGCCGCCGTGGTGTCCGGCGCACTGCTCACGGGGGCGGCGGCAGCCGACACCGGGACGCGGCCGGACCGCACTACGGGCACGAGTGAGGCCGCGGGCGCCAAGGGGGCCCGGCCGGGGAAGACGGCCACGGTCACGTTGATCACCGGAGACCGGGTGGTCGTCGCGGCGAAGGGTGGCCGGGTCGTCAAGCTGATCCGCGGCGAGGGCCGCGAGCAGATGGCGATCTCGGTGCGGCGCGAGGCCGGGCACGTGTACGTCGTACCGCAGGACGCCGAGTCGCTGATCGCCGCGGGCAGGCTCGACCGGCGGCTGTTCGACGTCACGCGCCTGGTCGCCGACGAGTACGACGACGCGCACACCACCTCGCTCCCGCTGATCGTCGGATACCGGCCGGGCCGGGTCAACGCCCTCAAGGCGGCCGACACGTTCAAGGGCCACGCCCGCGACCGCCGCGCCCTGCCCGCCGTCGGCGGTGAGGCGTTCTCCACGCCCAAGTCCGCCGCGACGGACCTGTGGTCGACGCTCACCCGCGGCACGGGCGGGCGGACGAACGTCCGCGCCACCGTCGCCCCGGCCGTCGCGCACGTCTGGCTGGACGCCAAGGTGCGCCCCGCGCTCGACAAGAGCGTGCCGCAGATCGGCGCTCCCACCATGTGGAACGCCGGATACACCGGCAAGGGCGTCAAGGTCGCCGTCCTGGACACCGGGGTCGACCAGAAGCACCCGGACCTCAAGGGCGTCGAGGTCGTCGAGAAGAACTTCACCGCGGCGCCCGACGCCAAGGACCGCATGGGCCACGGCACCCACGTCGCCTCCATCCTCGCGGGCTCCGGCGCCAAGTCGGGCGGCAAGCGCAAGGGCGTGGCGCCCGGCGCCAAGCTCCTCGACGGCAAGGTCATCTCCGAGGAGGTGGGCGCGGGCTACGACTCCGACATCGCCGCGGGCATGCAGTGGGCCGTCGACAGCGGTGCCAAGGTCGTCAACATGAGCCTCGGCAGCCTGGACACCCCGGGCACCGAGCCGCTGGAGGCGGCCGTCGCGCGGCTCTCCGGCAAGGCCCTGTTCGTCATCGCGGCGGGCAACGACGGCCCCGGCCCGCACACTCTGAACGCGCCCGGCAGCGCCCCCGAGGCCCTCACCGTCGGCTCGGTCGACAAGCGGGACAAGATCGCGGAGACCTCCAGCCGGGGCCCGACGGCCGACGGGGCCGCCAAGCCCGACCTCACCGCGCCCGGCGAGGACATCACCGCCGCGCGCTCCACCGAGCTGTCCGACGACGAGGGCGACGGCTACACCTCCCTGTCGGGCACCTCGATGGCGACTCCGCACGTGGCCGGAGCCGCCGCCCTGCTCCTGCAGCAGCACCCCACCTGGTCGGGGCCGCGGCTCAAGGCCGTCCTGACCGGCTCCGCCAAGGCCAACCCCAAGCTCAACGCCTATGAGCAGGGGGCGGGCCGCGTGGACCTGACGCGCGCGGTGTCCGCGTCCGTCTCCTCCGAGCCCGGCACGCTCACGTTCGGCACGCAGGCCTGGCCGCACACCGACGACAAGCCGGTCAAGAAGACGCTCACCTACCGCAACCACGGCACCCAGCCGGTCACCCTCACGCTGTCCACCACGGCCGTGGACCCGGCGGGGCGCCCGGCCCCGGCGGGCATGTTCACCCTCAAGGACACCAAGCTCACCGTCCCGGCCCAGGGCACCGCGAAGACCACCGTCACCGCCGACACCAAGCCCGGCTCCGCCGACGGCGTCTACGGCGGCACCGTCCTGGCCGCCGGTGACGGGCAGTCGGTCCGCACCGGCCTCGTCGTCGACCGCGAGGTCGAGTCCTACGACGTCACGCTGAAGCACCTGGACGTCAACGGCCGGAGCGCGTCGACCTACACCACCACGCTCACCGAGCGCGCCACCCAGACGAAGATCACGGTTCCCTACCACAGCAGCGGCACGGCCACGGTGCGCCTCCCCAAGGGCACGTACGGCCTGGAGAGTTCCGTCTACGGGCAGACCCCGGAGTTCGCGGTCTTCGTGCAGCCGAAGCTGAAGGTCGCCGCGGACTCGACGCTCACGCTGGACTCCCGCAAGGCCAAGCCGATCGCCGTCACCGCCCCGGACCGGGCCGCGCGCCTCACGGAGTCGGACCTCAGCTACGACGACCCGGCGGCCGGGATCGCGGGCAGCTTCAGCCTGGGCCGTGCGACCACCCTCCGCACGGCCGGGCTCGGCGCCTCTTCCACCACGCTGAACGCCCAGTACAACGGGGTGTGGAAGGTGCCGGGCAGCTCCGCCAAGAAGGTCGACTACCGCCTCGCCTTCAGCCGCACCGGCAGCTGGTTCACCGGCCTGAAGCACGCCACCACCAAGGCCGAGGTCGCCGAGGTGACGTACGGCATCGGCTCCTCCGCCGCCCGGCGCAAGGGCACGCTCTCCGTCACGCCGATCGGCGCCAACGACTACGGCTCGCCGCTCCCGTCGCAGACCACCCTGAACCTCCCGGCCTCGGGCACGACCTACGTCAACACCAAGGGCCTGCACTGGATGTGGTCCGTTGCGCAGCTCGACGACGCGGGGGCGCCGGTCATCAACTACGGCACGGACCCGGTCGCGTACAAGGCGGGCAAGCGCTACACGCTGAACTTCAACACCGGCGTGGTCGGCCCCGACCTCAAGGCCGAGGCGGGTCAGGGCGCGCGCCGCGCGGGCAACTCCATGGACGCCTACGTCCGGCTGTTCAACGACGGCGCGGGACACGCGGGCGACTCGCTCACCACCGGCGGCTTCACCCGCCTGGAGTCCGGCGGCCGGACCGTCGCCGAGGGCGAGCCCGGCGCGGTCAACGCCGATCTCCCCGCCGCCTCCGCGCCCTACAAGCTGACCATGGAGGCGAGCCGCCCGGCGAAGGCCACCACGACCAGCACGAAGGTGTCCGTGGCCTGGACCTTCACCTCGGCCAGGACCCCCGACGAGCAGCCCACCGACCTGCCGCTCTCCACCGTCCGCCTCGCGCCGAAGCTGGCGCTGAACGGCACGGCCCCCGCGGGCGGCACGCTGACCGTGCCGCTGAAGGTGGCCGGGGCCGCCGCGGGCCGGGACAAGGTCGCCGAGCTGACCGTCAAGGTCTCCTACGACGGCGGCAGGACCTGGAAGTCCGCCCCCGTCACGACCGACGCCTCGGGCGCGCGCACGGCGAGCGTGCGGCACCCGGCGACGGCCAAGGCCGTGTCGTTCCGGGTGTACCTCAAGGACACCTCGGGCAACACCATGACCGAGACGATCAGCAACGCGTACCGGCTCGCCCCGTAGGGCGAGCCCACACCCGCACGAAGGCGCCGCGCGCCGGATAGCGGTGGAAGCCCGGCCGCCCCGTTCGCGCGGCGAGCCGCTCGACCGGGATGGCCGAGGTCCCCGTCGCGAAGACCGCCCTCGGCGGGCACACCCCGCCGAGGGCGTGGAACAGCTTCGCCTCGAACACCGCCCGGATCGGGCCGCCCGCGCCACACCCGGGTGTTCGCTCAACGCGGCCTGCACCTCGCCGGATTCGACGCGGAAGCCACGGATCTGGGCCTGGTCGTCGGCCCGCCCGTGGACGACGAGCTGGCCGTCGTGGCGCCGGGTCACCACGTCCCCGGTGCGGTCCATGCGGCGGCCGGGCGCGCCGTACGGACAGGCGACGAAGCGCCCCCTCGGGCGTCGCCGCGTCGCCGCCGACCGCCAGCGAGGCGACGGCGGGCAGCGACCCCGCCGGGAGCGCGCCGAGGCATGAGGCGCCGCACACGGCCGGTCGGCATGACAACGGCACCTCAGCCGCATCATCGGCCGGATTTCCCTTTGCCAAAGGGAGGTTCGGCGCCTGCGGCTACGCCTCGGGCGGCTCGGGTGCCCGCAGGGTGGGCCACAGTACGGCGACGACCCGGTCGGCGAGGTCGGCCGGGGTGCTCTGCCCCGTGCGCAGGTAGTCGCCGAAGTAGCTGCCGAAGCAGAGGGTCACCACGGTGTCGAGATCGGCGTCCGCGCGCAGGGCGCCCGCGTCCTGGAGATGGCGCAGGGTGCGCGCGAGTTCGGCGCAGCGCGGCTTGTTCCCGTGCTCGCGCAGCTGCGTGAACAGCTCCGGCTCGCGCTCGGCCTCGCCCATGAAGTTGCCGTGCAGGGCCATGGCCCGCTCGTTGTGGTAGCGCGGGTCGAGGCGCCGCACGGCCTCGGTGAACGCCTCCAGCGGCGTCATCCGCTCCAGGTCCATGGGCGGATAGGCCTCGCGCTGCTTGCGCAGGCCGTAGTGGAGGGCGTCCACGACGAGTTCGTACTTGTTCGGCCAGCGCCGGTAGAGGGTCGGGCGCGTGACCCCGGCGTCGGCGACGACGTCGCCGATCGTCAGGCGCGAGTAGCCGTCGGTGGCGAGCCGCGCCCGGGTGGCCTTGAGGATCGCCTCCTCGATCGCCGGCTCCCGGGGCCTGCCGCCGGGGCGCGGCGCGGGCGCGCCCGCGTCCTTGCTGCTCATGACGTGCTCCTCCTGTCCGGGCTCACCCTAACCGGCGCCCCTCACATGCCCCGTGAGGGAGTTTGAATCATTGACTGTAACGAAACCTGTAGGGCAGGGTGGCCCGAAGTCCCCTCGCGAGCGGCGACTTGAGTCCCGAGCCGCACCCCGCACCCGGTCAAGGAGGAAGGCCCCCATGAGCACCAGCGTCCCGCGCCTCACGGTCGTGCAGCCGGGGGAGGGCCACCACGCGCCCCTCCCCGGCTTCGGCGCCGACTTCAAGCTGAGCAGCGCGGCCTCCGGGGGCCCGCTGTCCATCGTCGAGCACCCCTTCGGCGTGGGTGTGATCACCCCGGCCCACCTGCACACCAGGGAGGACGAGTACTCCATCGTCCTGGAGGGCGAGATCGGCTTCCGCTCCGACGACGCCGAGACCGTGATCGGCCCGGGCGGCTACATCATCAAGCCCCGCGGCCAGATGCACGCCATGTGGAACGCCGGTGACACCCCCGGCCGCATCATCGAGATCATCACCCCGGGCGGCTTCGAGCGCTACTTCCAGGAACTCGCCGACCTCGTGGCCGCCAGCACGAGCGACCGCGGCGCCTTCGACGCGCTCGCCGAGAAGTACGGCCTGACCTACGGCCACCCCGACTGGTTCGACGACGTCGTACGGCGCTACGGCCTCACCCCGCCCAAGCGCTGACGGCCGCGCTCCGCCGCGCCGTCCTCGCGAACACCGGCCGGAGAGGGAATCAAACGGGCTTTCGCCGGGGTAGGGATGTCGCGGCACGCCCCGCCGTCCGGGGCGCCGACCGCACGGTCCTGACGTACGTACGAAGGAGACGCAGATGGCCCTCACACCCGAGGAGCGCGAGGAGTTCCTGGCGCAGGCGCACATCGCGGCACTGTCCGTGGACGCGGGAGAGGAGGGGCGGGCGCCGGTCACCGTCCCGATCTGGTACCAGTACGAGCCCGGCGGCGAGATCTGGATCATGACGGGCAAGGAGTCGCGCAAGGCGCAACTGATCGCTGCGGCGGGGCGGTTCACGCTCATGGTCGAGCGCGTGGAGCCGTCCGTCCGGTACGTGTCGGTGGAGGGCCCGGTCGTGGCGACGGAGCCCGCGACCCGCGAGCAGCTGCACGAGATCTCCGCCCGCTACCTCCCCGCCGACAAGGTCGACGGCTATGTGGAGGAGGCCTGGAAGGCGCACGGCGAGCAGATCGTCGTCCGGCTGCGCCCGCAGCGGTGGATCTCCTCGGACCTCGGGTCCATCTGACGGCCGCTGTGCGGGATGCCCGGTTGGCCGCTGTCGGGGACGCCCGACGGCCACCCGGGGATTCCCGGTGCCTGATATCAGCCTGTTGGTCCGGCTGTCGGGGGAAGTGAGCGCACGGGTCACGCCCGATGCCCTCCGGTTCCGGGCAACCCGCCGCCCCCGCGCGGACTCTTCTCCAGCAGTGGCCCTCGCCGACCGACCAACCGACCAGAGGGCCCTGACAAGGAGAGGGGAACTGTGCACACGCACAGCTGGAGAAAGATAGCCCTGGCGGCCGGCGCGGCCGGGGTCCTCGTGGCGACGGGGGCCACGGCCATGGCCGACGCCGCGACCCCGGCCCCGGCGAACAAGCCCGACCTGCGCGCGGACGTCAACCGCGACGGGCGCGTGGACGTCGAGGGCGACAGCGACAGCGACGGCGAGGACACCTGGACGCGGGAGCGCGGCGCGATCGTCCTGCCGAACATCGACGACGACGCCAAGCGCTGTCCCGTCAAGGACGGCAACGGACGGCCGCTGTCGAACGCCAAGCTCGCCCAGTGCAACGACGCGTCCGACACCAAGGTCAACGGCGCCAAGGACGCCCTCGACCTGGCCCGGCTGCGGACCGTGCCCCTGCCCGACGCGACCGCGAGCAGCCACGGCACCGTGAAGGCGGTGGGCGCGGGCGCCAAGAAGGCCCGCCTGTTCCTCCACCGCGACGGCCGCTGGGTCCTGCTGAAGCCCACCGACAAGCTCACCGCGAAGGAGCTGCGCTCCGGCGTCGAGCTGGGCGTCGAGGCGACCGACGTGGTGCGGGACGCCGCCCAGTGGAACGGCGACATCACCGTACGGTTCACCGTCGGCGGCGATGGCCCGTCCCGCTCCGACGACGTCGTGCTGCGCACCGCGCCCGTGCTCACCCAGCACCACCTGCAGAAGGCCCAGGAAGTCCTGGTGACCAAGGTGTCGGGCCGCGACCCCTACAGCAAGGCCCAGCAGAAGTTCGTCAAGAACCTGGCGAAGCAGGTCAAGGACGCCGGGATCAGCAAGCCGCTGACCACCTTCACCAAGTACGGCGACATCTGGGCGCAGGACTTCGTGGAGCCGGGCTACGCCAGCATGCCGGGCCCGGACGGCAAGCCGCGCACGATGCGGGTGCTGATCCGCTCCGCGCAGCTCGACCGCCCGGCGGGCCGCGAGCTGTTCGAGAAGCTGCGCGGCCCCGACGTCGGCGTGGTGCAGGTCGCCAAGGCGGGCGCCAACGAGGAGTGGACGCTCAACTCCATGGGCAACCTGGAGACCATTCCGCCGTACAAGCTGGGGAACAAGGACTACCCCGCCGGGCGCATCATCCAGGGCTACCGCAAGGACAACGGCTCCAAGCCCGCCAAGTCCATGCGTACGTTCCTGAAGTCGCAGGGCGCCCAGGACCCGCTGCTGCTCGACACGTCCTGGCTGTCGGTCGGGCACGTGGACGAGTTCGTCCAGTTCCTGCCCGCCGACACCGAGCGCGGCTGGCGCGTCGGCGTGGCCGACCCGAAGGCCGGTGTGGAGCTCCTCCGCAAGGCCCAGCGCGAGGGCCACGGCGCGAAGAAGATGTTCTCGGTGCCGCGCGGCGCCGACGTCCCGGCGCCCAAGGAGACCATCGACAAGGTCCTCGGCTCCGCCAAGTTCAAGGCGGACAACAAGCTGGCCGCCGAGCGCATCGAGGCCAACCTGGCGACCCTCAAGCGCGAGACCGGCGTCACCGACGCCGAGATCGTGCGGGTGCCGGGCCTGTACGTGCGCGACGGCCAGGGAGGCAGCGGCCTGAGCAACAGCCGGAAGCTGCGGCGCCTCGGCCCGGACTCGCTGCGCAAGTTCAACCAGCTGCGCGGCGACGACAACCGCGCCGACGCGGGCGGCAAGGCCCGCACGGCCGCCGCGGCCTGGCAGAACAGCGCCTACATCCCCGGCGCGGTCAACGGCGTCCTGCTCAGCCCGACCCGCTACCTCGCGCCCCAGCAGTGGGGCCCGGTCATCGGCGGCAAGGACATCTTCACCGAGGCCGTGAACTCCGTGTACGCCAAGGCCGGATTCACCACGACCTACATCGATGACTGGTACACGTACCACATCGGCATGGGCGAGGTGCACTGCGGCACCAACACGCTGCGGGACACCAGCGCTCCGTGGTGGCCCAAGGCCTAGCCCTTTTCCGGGCCCGTGGGGGCCCGCGTCCCGACGGCGGGACGCGGGCCCCCACGGGCCCTTTCGCGTCAGGCGGCCAGCCTCAGTTGGCCCTGGTGCGGGCCACCGCCGCCGAGCGGTGCGCCGCTGCTGAGCCGCGACATGGAGGCTTGTGCCACGGACGCCTGCGGCATGGCGGTGCGCGACACCACGGACGCTCCCGCGCCGCGCAGGCCGCTGCGGGCCCGCCGCCCGGCGGACGTCAGCTCGTGGTGCGCGAGACCCAGCAGGTCGCCGAGGCCGAGGCCGAGCGCGTGCGCCGCCGCCGCGAGGACCTCCGACGACGCCTCCTTGCGGCCCCGCTCGACCTCCGAGAGATACGGCACCGAGATCCGCGCCGCGTCCGCTACGTCCTTCAACGTGCGCTCCTGCGCCAGGCGTTCCCGCCGCAGCACGGCCCCGACGACGTCACGCCACAGGGGCTCCTTGGCGGCGGGAGCGGGCGCGGCCGGGCGCAGGGGAATGACGCGGGCGTCCCGGTCCGGCCGCGGCGGAGGGGGCGAGGCGTTCGTCGCATGGCTGGTCACGGCCTCAGCGTAGGAGCGCGGGGGGTCGCGGGGGCGACGTTCTGCCATGGGCGAAGTACGTTCTGCCGCTGGCGAAGCGGAGGGGGCTGGCGCCGCCCGGGGCTGCGCGCGGGAGGAGGCCGTCTGCGGCTGGCGTAGCGCGTAGCTGGTGTCGCCCGAGGCCCTCGACGGGGGCCCGGCTCCGCCGAGGAGCGTGTCTTGAGCCCCGCGGGGCCCGAGTCCGTGGGTCCCGGGAGGCCCCGGCCTGGTGGGTTCCGGAAGGTCCCGAGTCCATGAGTCCCGGGGCGTCCCAGCCCTGTGGGCCCTGGGAGGCCCCGGCCCCGTGCGCCCTGGGAGGCCCGAGTCTGTGAGTCCCAAGTGGCCTCGGCTTCGTGAGCCCCAGAAGCCCGGGCCCCGGGCCCCTGGGTGGTCCGAGCCTCGTGAGCCTGGGTGGCCCGAGCCCCGTGAACCCCGCGTGGCCCGAGCCCCGCGACCCCCGCCCCCCCCGGGCGGGAACCTGCTCGCCCCCCTCCGCGTTGAGCGATTGGCACCCCGAACGCGGCCGCCCCGGCCGCGGGCCCCGATGATCGCCGACCCGGCCAGGAGGCCCGCGTGCAGTACCGCGCCCGGTCCGCCCGGCTTGCCGCCTCGGTCCTCTCCGTGGTCGTCGCGGTGCTGGCGTTCGCCGTGCCGTCGCGCGCCCCGGGGGCCGTCCCCGCGGTCCCGACGGCGATGGCCGCTGCCCCGGACCGCTCCCACAGCGACAGCGTGGGCCCCCGCGCCCCGGACCTGCCGCGCGTCGTCCACGCGACGGTCGCGCACCCGCACCACGCGCACCTCCCGCACCCGCCGTACCCGGGCACCACGGCCGCCGACCGCGCGCCGCACCGGCCCGTCGGCGGGCCCACGGCGGCCGTGGGAGGCACGGCCCCGGCCCGGCGGCACGCCGACGCCGGGCCCCGGCCGCGCGGCCCACCGCCACGGATGAGCAACGACGCCGTTCAGGACGCCGCCTGACGGGCGCTTCGCGCGCCCGGCCGCCGCGCCGTCCCCCTTCGTCATGCCCTCATCGTGGATGTGGAGTACACCCATGCCCCGCGCACCTCTGTGGCGGGCGATCGTCGCGCTAGTCGCCGTCGCCGCCTCGCTGTTCCTCGCCCTCACCCAGTCGCCCCGCCTCGGCCTCGATCTGCGGGGCGGCACCCAGATCGTCCTGGAGACCAAGGACTCACCCACCGTCAAGGCCGACGAGGCCGCCACCCGCAGGGCCGTCGAGGTCCTGCGCCAGCGCGTCGACGCCCTCGGCGTGGCCGAGCCGAGCCTCGCCCAGGCGGGCGCCCGGCGGATCGTCGTCGAGCTGCCCGGCGTACGCGACCCCCGCGAGGCCGCCGAAGTCATCGGCCGCACCGCGCAGCTGACCGTGCACCCCGTGACCGGCGCGGCCGACCGGCCCGGCAAGGCCGCGCCCGCCGCCGACGGCTCCCGCACCCTGCCCGACCCCGACCGGCCCGGCGGCCAGCTGAGGCTCGGCCCGACCGCGCTGACCGGCGACGGAGTGAAGGACGCCGACGCGGTCCTGGACCAGCAGACCCTCAACGGCTGGTACGTCACCCTCGACTTCCGCTCGAAGGCCGCGGGCGACTGGGCCCGCGTCACCGGCGAGGCGGCCTGTGCGCCGCAGGACGCCCCGCAGCGGCGCGTCGCCATCGTCCTCGACGGCAAGGTCATCTCCGCGCCGGGCGTCAACGCCGACGTGCGCTGCGGCACCGGCATCACCGGCGGCAGCACCCAGATCACCGGCGGCTTCGACGAGGGCGAGGCGCGCGACCTGGCCGCCCTCGTCAAGGGCGGCGCCCTGCCGGTCCCCGTCGACGTGGTGGAACAGCGCACCGTCGGCCCGACGCTCGGCGCCGCCGCCATCGACGCGAGCACCCAGGCCGCGGTCATCGGCCTCGTCCTGACCGGCCTGTTCATCATCGTCGTCTACCGGCTCCTCGGCGCCCTCGCCACCCTCGCGCTCGCCCTGTACGGACTCATGTCGTACGCCGCGCTCCTCGCGGTGGGGGCCACCCTCACGCTGCCCGGCCTCGCCGGGTTCGTGCTGGCCATCGGCATGGCGGTGGACGCCAACGTCCTCGTCTTCGAACGCGCGCGGGAGGAGTACCTGGGCCCGCGCGCGCTCCGTCCCGACGGAGGGCCCCGCACCGCCGAGGCCCCGCGCAGCATGGCCAAGGCGCTGCACACCGGCTTCACCAAGGCCTGGAGCGCCGTCGTCGACTCGAACGTCACGACGCTGCTCGCCGCGGGACTGCTGTTCTTCTTCGCCACCGGCCCGGTCAAGGGCTTCGGGGTGACCCTGTCGATCGGCGTCCTCGTGTCGATGGTCGCGTCCTTCGTCGTCACGAGGGCGCTCGCCGAGGCGGCCGTGCGCCGGCGCTCCGTCCGCGCCCGGCCCCGGCTCACCGGCCTGGCCACCACGGGCCGCGTGCGCACCCTGCTGGCGCGGCGCAACCCCCGCCTGGTGCGCCACGGGGGCCGCTGGCTCGGCGTCAGCGCGCTCCTGGTGGCCGTGGCGGTCGCCGGGATCGTGGTGCGCGGGCTCGACCTGGGCGTCGAGTTCACGGGCGGACGCCTCGTGGAGTACAGCACCAGCCAGCGCCTGGACGCCGACACCGCCCGCGAGGCCGTCGCGGACGCGGGCTTCCCGCGCGCCGTGGTGCAGGAGTCGGGCGAGGACGACATCACGGTCCGCACCGGGGACCTCAGCGACGGCGAGCAGGAGCGCATCAAGAAGGCCCTGGCGGGCCCCGGCGGCGAGGTGACCGTCGAACGCGACGAACGCATCGGCCCGAGCCTCGGCGCCGAGCTGCGCCAGAAGGCGCTGGTGGCGCTCGGCATCGCCGTCGCCGCCCAGCTGATCTATCTGAGCGTACGGTTCCGGTGGACGTTCGCGACGGCCGCCGTCACCGCGATGGTCCACGACGTGCTCCTGGTGGTCGGCCTGTTCGCCTGGCTGGGCAAGACCGTCGACAGCGTCTTCCTCGCGGCCGTGCTCACGGTCATCGGCTACTCCGTCAACGACACGGTGGTCGTGTTCGACCGGGTGCGCGAGGCGCGGCGCCGCGACCCGCGGGCCGATCTCGCGGACCTCGCCAACAAGGCCGTCATCCGCACCCTGCCGCGCACGGTGAACACCGGCATGGGCGCGCTGTTCGTCCTGGCCGCCCTCGCCGTCCTCGGCGGTGACTCGCTCGCGGACTTCTCGCTCGCGCTGATCGCCGGTGTCGTCCTCGGCATGGCCTCGACGGTGTCCGTCGCGGTGCCCGCGGCGGTCCTCCTGGAGCGGCGGAGCCCGGCGCCCCGGCGCCCGGCACGCCCTTCGGCAGGCCCCCGTCCGCGCAGCCCGCTGGAGGCGAGGCGCCGCGGGAGCGGTGACGGCGCGGTGGTCTGAGGCCCGTCGAACCGGCCGTCCGCGCGGTCAGTCGCCCAGGAAGCGCAGGGCGACTGCCGCGTGGACGGCGCTGCCGACAGCCATGGCGTCCTCGTCGAACACGACCCGGTTGCAGTGGATGTCGGGTGCCTCCTCGGGCGACGTCCCCGGCGGGCAGGCGCCGAGGAACGCCATGGCGCCGGGGACCCGTTCGAGGACGTAGGAGAAGTCCTCGGCGCCCATGACGGGCTCGGCGAGCTCGTGGACCCGGTCGGGCCCGAGCAGCGCGGTCGCGGCGGCGCGCGCGGCCGCGGTCCGGTCCGGGTCGTTGACGACGGGCGGATAGCCCTCCGGCAGCTCCACCTCGGCCGTGGCGCCGTGCGCGGCCGCGACGTGGTGCGCGACGCGGGCCACGTTCTCGCGCAGGAGCTGTCGCGTGGCGGGGGTCAGCGTACGGAGGGTGCCGTGGAGTTCGGCGGTCTCCGGGATGATGTTGGTGGTGGTGCCCGCCTCGATCCTGCCGATGGTCACCACGGCGGGGTCGAAGACGTGGACCGTGCGCGTCACCATCGTCTGCAGGGCCTGCACGATCTCGCAGGCGACCGGCACGGGGTCCAGGGCCCGGTGCGGCGCCGAGGCGTGGCCGCCGCGGCCGTGGACGGTCACGTGCAGCGTGTCGTGGGCGGCGAGCGCGGGTCCGGGCCGCAGGTGCACGGTGCCGGATGCGAGCCGGGTCGACACGTGCAGGGCGAAGGCCGCGTCCACACCGCCCTCTCCACGGGTCCCGAGGACGCCTTCGTCGATCATGTGCCGGGCGCCGCCGTCGCCCTCCTCGCCCGGCTGGAACATGAACACGACGCGGCCGCGCAGCTCCTCCTGGCGCCCGGCGAGCAGCCGGGCGGCGCCGATCAGCATCGCCGTGTGCAGGTCGTGCCCGCAGGCGTGCATGGCGTCCGGCAGTTCGGAGGCGAACTCCAGGCCGGTGTCCTCGTGTTGCGGCAGCGCGTCCATGTCGCCGCGCAGCAGCACCGTCCGGCCCGGGTGCGCGCCCTCCAGGGTGGCCACGACGGAGCTGAGGGCCCGCCCCGTGGTGACCGTCAGGGGCAGGCCCTCCAGGGCGGCCAGGACCGTGGCTTGCGTACGCGGAAGGCGCAGGCCGAGCTCCGGCGCGCGGTGCAGGGCGCGCCGCGTGGCCACGAGGCCGGGCAGCAGCTCACGGGCCTGGGTCAGCAGGGGCCGCGGGTCGTCGGCGGTCATGACGTGCCACCTCCGGTGAACGGGGCGGGGCGGCAGGTGGCCGCCCCGGGCGGGCCAGAAGGCTGCCCCGCCCGGGGGGCCGTCATGCGGAGCCCACGGCTCAGCGGGTGACGTGCCAGGTCAGCTCGGTCGTCAGGAGCTTGCGCAGGGCGGGGTCACGGACCGCCTTCGTGGTGTCCTTGGCGCGCACGGAGATCGTGTGCGCGCGGCCGTCGGCGGGCACGCCGAGGGAGCGCGGCGTGACGGCCCGCGCGTCGTCGCCCTTCTTGGCCGGGCGGCCGTCGACGTACCACCGCAGGCGGACGCCGTCGCCCGCCTCGACGGTGACGCGCTGCTTGCGGCGCACCTCGCTGCCGGTGGGCGTCGTGCTGGTCGCCACCGACGCGTGCCGGTGGAAGCCCGCGATCATCGCCTCGCGCCCGGGCAGGTTGAACTGCCGCCCCAGCGTGCGCATGATCGAGTTGTCGGTGGGCCGGTACAGGCCGCGCGGGTAGTAGTTGCCGCCCTCGTACGCGCCGACGGTGCCGCCGTCGGGGGACGCCTGGCCGATCCAGCGGTACCACTTCTTCTTCTGCGCGGTGAGCTGGGCGGCCGTGAGCTTGCTGCTGTTCAGCCACGAGGGCTCGGCGCCCGTGTAGGTGCCGTACTCGTCGTACCAGTACTCGTCCGCGAGCTTGCCCAGGGAGTGGCCGAGCTCGTGCACGACGACCTGCGAGGACTGGGCGTTGTCGGAGGAGCCGGTGGCGATGCCGTCGTAGCCGGAGGGCGAGGTGATGTCGTTGTAGCCCGCGCCGCCGTACTTCGTGGAGTTCGCGAGCACGATCACCACGTCGGGGTCGGCGGCCTTGCGGGCGTACGCCTCGACCTTGTTGGTGTCGACGCACAGCAGGCGTTCGATGTTGTCGCAGTAGAAGGACGAGCCGAGCGCGGTGTCCTTGCGGACGTCGCTCGTCGGGTCGCCCGAGACGCCCGACTGCCGTGAGTGGGCGTCCACCGCCCACACGTTGAAGAGGTTCTTGTACGAGGCGTACGGCTCGACCTTGGAGACCTCCGCCCACTTGGTGCGGACGTCGGCGTGGAAGTCCTCCTGCTGGGCGGCGGTGTAGCCGTCGCCGATGAAGACGACGTCGGCCTTGGTGCCGACGGGGCCGTTCTGCACGATCGGCACGACGTCGCCGTCGGCGCCGCCCGCGATCCGGGACCGCTCCTCGCGCGTGAGCGGCGCGGGCGCGGACACCTCGGTGTGGCGCGGGTGGCCGTCCTTGCCGAAGTACTCGACGCTCCGGGAGGGTTCGGCGGCGGAGGGCTCCGGGTGGGCGACCGCCCCGCCCGTGGCGGAGAGGGTCGCCGCGAGCGTGACGCCCGCTGCGAGGGCGACTCGAAGCCGCTTTCTCCTGGTTCGGCTTGATATGCCGGATGTGTCGCTGGTCATGTGGGGGCCTCCTCAAGGCCGCGCGTTAAGCGGCGAGTTAAGTAGGATTAACGCGCCGCTCAACGTAGGGGGCCGTGACGGAAGAGGCAATGCGTACGTGAAGTTCCACTTGAGGCGGTTGGGTTGAGGGTGACTTCACGCCACCGGGCAAACCCGTCCGGCCCCTATCCAACCCCCGCGCCCATCGACTTAGCTCAGGTCACGGACCTACGGAGGATCCACGGAGGGGGAGAGGTGGCGGAGAACAGCCCCGAGGGGGCGCGGCTCGACGACCCGGCCGAGATCGGCCGCCGCGTGCTGCGGCTGCGCACCGAACGGGGGCTCACCCAGCGGCAGCTGGCCGAACCGGCCTACACGCCCGCGTACGTGTCCACCCTGGAGTCCGGCAAGGTACGGCCCTCCGAAGCCGCCCTCAGACACCTCGCGGGACGCCTCGGCGTCGGCTATGAGGAGCTGGCCACCGGGCGGCCCGCCCGCCTGGCCACCGATCTGCGGCTGCGGCTCACCGACGCCCGGCGCGCCCTCGCCACCGGCGCGCCCGAGGACGCCGCCGCCCTCTTCCGTGCCCTGCACGAGGAGGCCGTCGCCCACGCCCTGCCGCCCGAGCAGGCCACCGCCCTCCAGGGCCTCGGCGACTGCCTCCTGGAGTCCGGCGAGCTGACCGACGCCCGCGACTGCTTCGCCGCCGTGGAGCGCCTCCTCGCCGACGAGCCGCTGCCGCGCCGCGTCCCCGCCATCCGCGGCCGCGCCACCGCGCACCTGCTCACCGGCGAACTGCGCTACGCCTGCTACCTCCTGGAGACCACCCTCGACGAGCTCAACGCCGCGGGCCTGCACGACCCCGACGCGCTGCTGCTCCTCTACACGGCGTCCATCGCGCCGTACATGGACATGGGCGCGCACGCCCGCGCCGCCCACGCCGCCGAGCTGGCCCTCGCCCTCGCCCCGAGCGTCAGCGACCCCGCGCTCGTCGCCCACATGCACCGCGGCGTCGCCCGTACGCTCATCGCCGAGGGCCGCACCGCCGAGGCCGACGCGTCCCTCGCCAAGGCGCAGGAGCTCTACCGCCAGCTGCACATCCGCACCGAACTCGCCCACTGCCACTGGATGCGCGGCTACGTCCACGCCCAGGACGGCGATCTCGACCGCGCCGAGAGCGAGTTGCGCACGGCCCGCGACATGCTCGCCTCCAAGCGGGCCGCGCTCTTCACCGAGCAGGTCGAGGTCGAGCTCGCCGACGTGCTGCGGCGGCGCGGCCGGGCGGACGAGGCGGAGGCCCTGCTGAGGCCGCTGCTCGTCGTCGGCGCGGACGGCGCCGACACCGGGCCGCTGGGCGCCGAGCGCGGGGCCGTGCACGCGGGTGGCGCGCACCGCCTGCTCGGCCTGATCGCGGAGGAGCGCGGCGACACCGACTCCGCCGAGGAGCACTACTGCGCGGCCCTGTCCCTCCTGGAGCGCTCCAGCGCGGCCGGGGACCTGGCCGACCTGTGCCGGCTGCTCGGCGACCTGCTGCGGCGCACCGGGCGCGTCGAGGCCGCCCTCGACGCCTACCGCACGGGCCTCGGCCACCGCGCCGCACCCGGGACGACCACCCTGGGCCCGGCCCCGGCGACACCGCCCCTGTGAACCACGATCTTGCCTCTGCTTCGATGGGCTCATGACATCCGATGGGGGCACGACAGCGGAACGACCCACAGCACCGGACGAGGCCCCGGAGCGCCCGGTGCCCGACTGGCCGACGACGCTCGCGACCGCGCGCCTGACCCTGCGCCCGGTCGCGGAGCCGGACGTGCCGCACGCCGTCCGGCTGTGGACGGACCCACAGGTCCGGCGGCACCTCGGCGGGCCCGTGACCGCCGACGTCGTCCGCGCCCGCGAGCAGCACTGCGTGGGCGTGCCCGGGGCGTTCACCGTCGAGCGGCACGACGGGGCCGTGCTCGGCCTGGTCGTGGCCGAGCCCGACGGCCACGACGGCCGCACCGAGGTCTCCTACCAGCTCCTGCCCGAGCACTGGGGCCAGGGCTACGCCCGCGAGGCGGTCCACGCGGTCGTCGGCTGGGCCCGGCAGGCGATGCGCTCCGCCGTCCCCGGCGTCGTTGCCGTCACCCAGCGCGCCAACACCCGCTCCCGGCACCTCCTGGACAGCCTGGGCGCCACCCCCGCCGACCACTTCGTGGCCTGGGGCGAGCCACAGGTCCTGTATGTGTTCCCCGACTGATTCTTGTCGCCGCAATTCCACCGGGGATAGCCTGGGCCGGACCGTCGGCCGCCCGTTCCAGGAATACCGGCGCACGCCCGAAACCGAAAGGATCCGGTTCATGGGTCAAGGAAATCCCGCCGTTCTCCCCTTGGCGAGCACCGTGGTGGCCGAGGCGTTCGACCGCTGGAGTCCGCCGCTGCACGAGGACTTCAAGAGGAATGCCCACAACGGCCGCGTCGGCTCCTCGCTCCTGGCCGAGACGGAATCCGTACGGATCTGGGAGACCCGCCTCGGTCCCGGCGAGCGGATCCCCGTCCACCGGCACGTCCTCGACTACGTCTGGATAGCCCTGACCAGCGGCCGGGCCCGTCAGCACCTGGGCGACGGGTCCAGCCGCGAGATCGCGTACGAACGGGGTCACACCCAGCGTTTCCGTATCGCCGAAGGCGCGTCCCACCTCCACGACATGAGGAATATCGGCGACGAAGTCCTGTCCTTCCTGGTGATAGAGGAAAAGGACGGGCCCAACGAACCCCTGGAACTCACCGAGTCATAGAAGACCTCTTCACAGAGCGGCGGTGAGCGCGGCGAGGAGGGAATGGTTGGCGCGCCGTTCGCCGATGGAGACGCGGCAGGTGTCGGGAATCGCGCGCCCGGTGTCCGCGACGAGAATTCCCGCGTCGCGCAGCCGGTCCATGACCCGCTCGTGCTTGTGCAGCCGCACCAGCAGGAAGTTGGTCTCCGAGGGGAAGACCCGCTCCACCGCGGGGTGGTCGGCCAGGGCGGCCGCCATCCACTCCCGCTCGGCGCGGACGCGCCGGACGCTGTAGAGCACGCGCGCCGCGTCGGTCAGCCGGTCCCGCACCGCCCGCTGCGACGCGTCGGTGAACCCGAAGGGCACCTGCACCCGCCGCAGCGCCTCGACGACGCCCGGCCGGGCCAGGACGACACCGCAGCGCGCGCTGGCGAGACCCCACGCCTTCGACAGCGTCCTGAGCACGACGAGGTTGTCGTAGCGCGCGACGAGTCCGGCGTACGAGGGCTTCTCGCTGAACTCGACGTACGCCTCGTCGATCACCACGAGCCCTCGGCCGCCCGCCACCAGGGCGTGCACCCGCGCCGGGTCGAGCCTGGTCCCGACCGGGTTGTTCGGATCGCACAGGAGGGTCACCCGCGGCTCGGCCGCCAGGATCCGCTCGACGTCCAGCTCGTCCAGGTCCTCGCCGCGCAGCGGCACGTCGACGACCGGCAGCCGCAGCACGCGCGCGAAGTGGTCGTAGAGCGGGAACGTCGGCGACGTGACGCAGACGCGCTCGCCGGGCGAGGCGAGCGCGGAGAGGAGCAGCAGGGCGCCGTCGACCGCCCCGCTGGAGAACAGCACGTGGTCCGCGGTGAGCGCGCCGACCCCAGGGTGGCCGGGCAGCCGCGCCACCGTCGACAGATACGTCCGGGCCAGCTCCGCCGTGTCGAGCTCGGGGTAGTGGCTCGCGGCCCCCAGGAACGGATTGGTGTTGCTCGACAGGTCGACCACGTCGAACCGCGGCTGCCGCCGGAACCGGGCCGGGCCCGGCACCGGCACCGCGGCCACCTGCGGCGCCGCGAAGGCCGAAAGGGTCGCTTCGCCCGCGTCCGCGTCCGCCTCGGCGGGGGCGAGGCCCGGGGCCCGCAGCCAGTGGTCGACGGGCACGAACAGATCGGCCCCGAGGCCGCGCATGCGCCCGGCGTCGCCCCGGCCGAGGTGCACCCAGGCCAGACCGGACCGCTGGGCGTCGAGGTACACCCCGTACAGGCCCGCCTCCTGGAGGTCGCGGGCCGCACCGGGAGCGTCGTCGTGCGTGGCCAGGGCCAGGCAGTAGACGCCCCGGCCGTTGTGGGACCGCGTCAGGAGACCGGCTTGGACGACGGTGCTCCCGCGGCGGGCCACGAGCATCTCGGTGCGCTCCGCCAACGGGCCGCGGGCCAGCGCGTCGAGGGCGTCGGCCGTGTACAGGCCGGTGTCCTCGTGCAGCGCCACGAAGGCCTCGCGCACCCCGGCACGTCCGCCGAGCCCCCGCAGCGGCACCCGCTCCCAGCGGACCTCGCGGGCCGCCTCGGCGCGGCGGCGGCGCAGCTCGCCGAGCCGGTCGGCGCCGACGCGGGTCCGCAGCGCCTCGTCCACGTCCCCGGCGACGCGGAAGACGCACTCGGGGTCCACGGCGACGGGGACGAAACCGGCCCGCCGCAGCCCGCTCGTGTCGTCGCCGCGGCGCACCTGGGCCACCAGGACCTGGGGCACGCCCAGCGCCTTGGCCCGCCCGAGCAGCTCATCCAGCGCGGGGAGCGCGGGCACCGGGCCGGTCGGGGCGTACGGCACCCCGCCGCTGACCAGGGTGGGACGCTCCACGACCGCCGGGTCCAGGGTGGCGAACGCGGCGGTGTCCTGGGCGAGGTGCCCCAGCGAGCACACGGGCTCGCGGGAGCCGAGGGCGGCGCACAGCACGTCCTGAAGCGCGTCGATGTCTGCGGTCCTGCGCACGCTAGGCACTCCTCTTCGTCACCGGGGGCACGTCCTTCTCCCGCTCGACCGGGCGTCCCGGCGGCCGGGACGCCCCGACTTCCCTCACCGGGCCGCGCCCGTGCCGACGTACGCGTCGACGCGGTCGCGGTACTCCCCGAACAGCTCGGCCAGGGTGCGGGCGATGCCCGCCTTCCAGCCGACCGCGCAGTCGCCGATGAGACTGCGGCGCAGGGTGTGGTCGAAGACCGCCGTGCCCCGGCTGCGGTCCCCGCGGTCCAGCGTGAGCGGCACGCCGGTCAGCGCGGACATGTACTCCAGGAGGTCGGTCATGCCGACCTCCTCGTCGCCGCCCCAGTTGACGACCCGCGCGCGCGTCCGCGCCGTCTGCCACAGGAGCGGGACCTGGCGCACGATGTCGTCGGTGTGCAGCGGGTTGCAGTAGTTCTGGCCCTCGCGCGGCACCGCGCACGGCAGGCCCCGCAGCATCTCCCGGAACATGATCATGGGCACGCCGCCGTGCCCGTACGGGCCGTAGGCGATGTTGAGCCGGGCGATGACCGCGGGCAGCGCGAGCGCCTCGGCCAGGCCCCGCACCAGGCCCTCGGTGGCGAGCTTGGCGACGGGGTACGTCGGCAGCCACGGCGCCCCCGTGCCGAGGGGGTCGCTCTCGCGGTAGCGGTGGGCGGGGTCGGTCCGGTCGTAGACCACCCCTGACGACACGTACAGGAACGCCTCCGCCGTGGAGCAGTGCGTCATCAGGCGCGCGGTGCCCACGGAGTTGACGCGTACGGTGCCGTCGAAGTCCCCGCTCTCGCCCCGGTGCACCGCCGAGTGCAGGACGTGGGTGAAGTCGTGCGGCAGCCCGTCCAGGTCGCCGGAGTCCATGTCCCAGGTGAAGGTGCGGGCGCCGCGTCCCTCCAGCTCCTCGCGGGCGGTCCGGTCGCCGAAGCGGCCCAGGCACCACACCTCGTTGTCGGGGGCGAGCGCCTCGGCGACGGGCCGGGCGACCTGCCCGGTCCCCCCGGTGATGAGGATCTTCTTGCCTCGCATGGTCAGTGGCTCCTGCTCGTGTCGGCGGTGGCGGGGGTCGGGGCCGGGCTCATCGGCCGAGCGCGCGGGTCAGTTCCTGCCGCAAGGTCGCCTGGAAGGTCCGCACGTGCTGCGGGCTCATCAGGGTGTAGTGCTCCCCGGCGACCTCGATGTACTCGTTGGGGCCGCGGGTGAAGTCGTCCCAGTGGCGCAGCTGGTCGTCGAGCCACTCCTGCTTGGTGCCGCGCAGTGGCGTGCAGTAGAAGACCCGCACCTGGCCGACCGACCCCGACGGTTCGTACGTGCGGCCGAGGCGCACCATGCTCTGGGCGAGGTGCACCCACGCCGTGAACCGCTCGACGGTGAGGTCGAGTTCGGTCAGACGGCGCCGCGGCGCGTGCGCGACGAGGTAGGCGAGCTGGTCGGCCTCGGGCAGGGGGCGGAGGGTCGCGGTGAGCCGCTCCACGTCGGCGGCGCCGATCAGTTCCAGGAAGAGCGCCAGGTTGATCGCGCCGTCGGTGAAGGTGATCTCGTTCATGCGGCCGGAGATGTGCGGCGGCAGATTGAAGACGCCCACGAAGCCGACCTCCTCGCCCTCGGCCTCGAGGCGCTTGGCGATCTCGAAGGCGACCGCGCCGCCGTAGGAGTAGCCCGCGACGGCGTACGGGCCGCGCGGCTGGGCCCGCCGGATCGCCGCCACGTAGGTGGAGACCATCTCGGCGAACGACGCGAAGTGGGTCTCGCCCTGCCCGAACCCGCGCGCCCGCAGCGCGTAGAAGGGCCGCTCGCCGGTGAAGTACTTGGCGAGGTTGACGAAGACCAGGACCTCGCCGAGGCCGGGGTGCACACAGAACAGCGGGGTGCCGTCCCCGGTCACCTGGAGCGGCACCAGCGGGTCGTAGGCCGCGTCGCCGCCGCCCCGCCCGGCGGCCAGGCGCGCGGCGAGGGCCCGTACCGTCGGGGCCTGGAGGAGCGTCGCCATCGGTACGTCGTCGATGCCGAACGCGGTCTGGATCTCCAGCTTGAGCCGCAGCACGTCGAGGGAGGTGCCGCCCAGGTCGAAGAAGCTCGCGGTCGCGGACACCTCGCTGGTGTGCAGGACGCGGGCGTACAGGGCGGCGAGCGTCGACTCGGCCTCTGACTCCGGGGCCGCGTGGGCGCCGAGGAACCGGGCGCTGACCTCCTCGGCCCGGCGGGCCGCGCCGTCCAGCCGCCCGGCCTCGACGGCGGCGCGCAGCCGCGCGCGCTGGACCTTGCCGAGGTTGCCGCGCGGGATGTCGGCCGCGGTGACGGGGAGGATCAGCTGGGGGCGGAACCCCCAGTGCAGCACCGTGGAGCTGCGGATCGCCACGATCGCCCGGTACAGGGCCGCGTCGGCCGCCTCGTCGTCGGGGGCGCCGACTGGTACGAACGCGACGGCGAGCTGCTCGGAGTCCGCCCCCTCGGGCCGCACCGGGAAGGCGGCGACCTCGCCGCGCCGCACCTCGCCGAGTTCGTCCAGGACCGCTTCCAGGTCGTGGCTGTAGTAGGTGACGCCGTTGACGATGATGGAGTCCTTGGCGCGGCCGACCAGCGTCAGCCGTCCCTCGGCGTCGAGGTGCCCCAGGTCGCCGGTGCGGAACCAGCCGTCGGCGGTGAACGCCCGCGCGGTGGCCTGCTCGTCGCCGAAGTAGCCCGAGGTGACCATGGTGCCGCGCAGCTGCACTTCGCCGTCCACGATCCGTATGCGCAGCCCCCGTACCGGACGCCCGAGCGGAGGGAACTCCGGATCCTGGTCGCGGGCGGCGAAGTCACGGTTGAACACGCTGCCCGCGCAGGTCTCCGTCATGCCGAAGGCGGGCACGACGGCGTCCTCGCGCAGCCCGTGGCGGGCGAGGGTGTCCAGGAAGGTCCGCACGGTGGCGGTCACCGTCGCCTCGCCGCCGGAAATGATGTGCCGTACCTGCGACAGGTCGATGTCCCGCCGCTCGGCGGGTCCCTGCGCGAGGGCCTGATTGATCTGCCCGAACAGGAAGTTGGGGGTGAAGGCCACGCGCACCCGGTGTGCCGTGAGCAGCCTGAGGAACTCCACCGGGTCGGCGAGGACCGTCTCCGGCGTCGCGATGACCTGCTCCGCGCCCAGGGACATGGGCAGCAGGTGCGCCTCGACCGCGGCGATGTGGTCGGCCGAGATCCAGTTCATCATCGTGTCGTCGGGCCCGAGGCCGAGCGCCTCGGCCTTGCCCGCCACCGCCGCGAGGAGGTTGGCGTGGGTGAGCTCGACCGCCTTGCTCGCGCCGGTGGACCCGGAGGTGAGCATCAGCAGGGCGAGGTCGTCGGGGGCGGGGTCGGCGGCGGGGGAGTGCGCCCGGCCGTCCTCGGGGGAGGCCTGGCTCAGCTCCTCCACGGCGACGGTCCGCAGCCCGGTCTCGGGCAGGTCCCCGTGGGCGGCCTTGGGCACGAGGAACAGCGGATCGCCCAGGAGCGCGCGCAGCTGCGCGAGGTGGGCGTGGCGGCGTGCGGGGTCGGCGGGCGGCGCGACCGGACACGGTACGACACCGCTGAGCACGCACCCCCAGAAGGCACGGACGAAGCTCTCCGGGTCCTGGGCGGCGAGCAGCGCCCGGTCGCCCGCAGCGACGCCGAGACCGCGCAGCCCCCGCGCGATCCGGCGGCCGGACTCCCACAGTTCGGCGTAGGAGAGGAAGGAGCCGCCGACGAAGGTGACACCACGAGTCGTGTCATGAGCCGCACGCTCGAGCACATGAGCAACAGTCACATACGAAGCAGTCACAGAAGAACGTTGATCCAGCATCGGAACGAACCTCCAGCCAAAACAGCGCGGAAGAGCCGTGAGCGCATGCGGTGAGAAGGAATGAGAAGGAAAAGGGGAAGGGCGTAGCCGCGACGGCACCGCACGGATGACGTGTGCTCCGCACGGATGACGTGGTCGGGGTGCGCTGGGCTGTGCGCGGAAGCGCCCGCGAAGCCGAGGCTTCCAAGCGGAACGGTGTCAGGCGCCCTCGTTGAAGTGGACGATTTCCTCGATCGTCTGCCGCAGTTTCAGCTCGTCGTGGTCGGACACGATGGCGTGGCCCACTTTGCCGTACGGTCCGAGCGGCGTATCGGGCGCGGAAGAGTACTCGATCTCGTCGAAGAGGAAGCTCCGCTCGAAGTCCTCGCGGGTGAGTCTTCCCCGCTTCGGGCGGCGCAGCAGCAGATAGCCGTGAAAGCGGTCCGGCGTACGGTCGTCGAGGGTCTGGGTGACTCCCTCCCCGAGCGCGAGGCTGATCTCGGCGTCGAAGAGGTCGACGCCGTAGGTCAATTGGTTGATCTGCGGGGAGAGCGCCCCCGGGAGGCGGATGGCGCACTCGCCGAACGTCAGCCCCGACTCCTGGACGAACGCCTCCAGATGGAACACGCAGGACGGCGCGTCCAGGTGGGTGAGCACCTGCCGGGCGAGCGTCTCCGCCTGGGAGAACAGGGTTTCGTGCCGCCTTTTGTCCAGGAGGTGCGCGGCCAGGACGCCGCCTCGCGCGGCGCGCAGCGGCGAGTCGTGATAGCGCGTCATCGACGACCACCGAAGGCCGCCGTTCTCCCAGATGCCGTCGATGTAGACTTCCGGCGCCGCGATGAACGACTCCGCGACGACGGCGACGTCCGAGTCGCCGGGTAACGGTTCCAGAGCGCGTGCGTATTCTTCGGGAGAGCGGACCACGCTGGTGCGCAGGGACCCGGCTCCCGTCGCGGGTTTGACGACGAAGGTGTCGCCCAGATCGTCGACGAGTTCCGCGAACGTGGTGTCCGGGGTGGCGTATCGACAGCGCGCCCGCGCGATGCCCGCGGGAAGTCTGCTCTTCTGCAGGTACTTGTCCCGGAAGTAGGGGACCGTCCTGGAGTCCGTGTTTCCCGGTAGGCTCAACTGCTGCCGCAGAAAGGTGGCTCCGAACACGCCCATTTCATGGACGGTGAGCACTCCCGCGGCATCGCGGACGCGTGCGGAGAGCACCGCCCGCAGGATTTCCTGGGCGTTCTCGATGTCCGTGACGCGGGTGAAGTCGACGCCGCGGAGCGAACGCGTCGGCTGCTGCACGATGTAGAAGGGATCGAGGCCCCGGCGCCGCAGCGCCCGATCGAGGTCGTCCCGATACCCGATGGTGATGATGGTCGGCATTCTCGTCCCCCGTATGACGGCCAGCCGAACGTTCAAGAAGTCATCAGTGGATTCGCCACTGATTCAGTGGTCGATTTCCTGAGTGGTCGAGCATCACGCTGGCATCGTGGCACACGGGATCCCGCCGTGTGGATACGCGGAACAAGATCCTTTAACCATTCGGCGTGGCGTGAGTCACAAGTTGAGGAGTGCGATGGGGGGAAGTGGGGTACATAGCGCCGCTTTCTCCTCTTCAGGCATTTTGAGTCCACTTGCCCCACTTCCTCTCCAGCTGGATCGGACAGCTGGATCGGACAGTCGATGCGAAGTCCAGACGGCGCGCCGGGGAAGGGCGGGTGGCGAGGCGGTGGAGGGCTGGGCCGCACGCGCCCGTTCTCGCGGCCAAACGCGCTGAATTGAGCCGACCCCGGCCCGCAATTCCAGACACCGGGCGCCAAGAAGCAGGGCGCGAAGCGGAATTGAAAACGGTCACCGATGCAGCCTTTGCGGTGGTGGCGGAATTGCGCTTGACTCCCCTGCGGCAGCCACCGTCGGCACACGTGGGGGGAAACTCCGTGGGGCACGCTCATACGCATCAGCACGGACACGGCCATGACGGCGGAGGCCATGCCGGACACAGTCACGGCGTCTCCGCCGACGCCGACCGGCGATGGCTTTCGCTCGCACTCGTGTTGATTGGCGTTTTCATTGCCGTCGAGACGGTCATCGCTTTCCTGGCCGGTTCCCTCGCGCTGATATCCGACGCCGTCCACATGCTCACGGACGCCTTCTCCATCGTGCTCGCGCTCGTCGCGATGCGGCTCGCCGCGCGGCCCGCCAAGGGCACGTACACCTTCGGCCTGAAGCGGGCGGAGATACTCTCCGCCCAGGCCAACGGGCTCACGCTGCTGCTCGCCGCCGCCTGGCTCGGCTTCGAGGCCGTGCAGCGGCTGCTGCACCCGCCGGAGGTCACCGGCTGGATGGTGCTCGCCACCGCGCTCTCCGGCGTGGCCGTCAACCTCGCCGCCACCTGGTGCCTGTCCAAGGCCAACCGCTCCTCGCTGAACGTCGAGGGCGCCTACCAGCACATCCTCAACGACCTGTACGCCTTCATCGGCACCGCCGTCGCGGGCGTCATCGTCATGACCACGGGCTTCGCCCGCGCCGACACCATCGCCACGCTCTTCGTCGTGGCCCTCATGGTCAAGGCGGGCTGCGGGCTGCTCCGCGACTCCGGCCGCATCCTCCTGGAGGCGGCGCCCGCGGGCCTCGACCCGGACGCGATCGGGGACGAACTCGCCGGGATGCCCTCCGTGGCCGAGGTCCACGACCTGCACATCTGGACCATCACGTCCGGCGAACCCGCCCTGTCGGCCCACGTCCTGGTGCACCCCGGCGGCGACTGCCACGCCGTGCGGCGCGAGCTGGACAAGCGCCTCGCCGACACGTACGGGCTCACGCACACCACGCTCCAGATCGACCACGAGGACCCGAACGCCGCCGCGACGCCGCCCGCCTCCGCCGCCCCGCACTGCCTGAGCGGCCACGGCCCGACGCACCGGGGCGCCCCCCGCGTCCACTGACCCGGCGCCACCCCGGCGCGGGCCCGCCCCGCGCGCGCCGTCCCCGTACGGGTGGTGCGGGGCGGGCGGCGCATACCGGCGGCGGGCCCGGCGCAGAACAACGGGACGTCCACCGTTGCCTGCCGCGTGGGAGCGCCCGTGGGAGTCTGGCTCCTGAACAACTTCTCCATGCTGTCGCTCGTGGCGATGGTCGTCGGCGGAATCCTGGCCCTGTCGCTCGTCGGCAGCGAACTGGCGCACCGCCGCTGGCCCTCCCTCGCCGAGGGCGCGCACAACGACATGGTCGGCGTGGTGCTCAGCGTCTTCGGCGCGATCTACGGCATCATCCTCGCGTTCGTCGTGGTGACGCTCTGGACGCAGCTGGAGGAGGCCGAGGCGGTCGTCTCCACCGAGGCGTCGGACCTGGAGCAGGTCGTGCGGAACGTACGGGCCTTCCCGCCCGCCGAACGCAGCCAGATGGAGGCCGCCGTCAGCGTGTACGTCCACGCGGTGGTGGAGCGGCAGTGGCCGCTCATGCGCGCTGGGAAGGCCGAGCACTCCGTCACCCAGCGCCAGATCGACGGGATCTACGCCGTCCTCCAGGCGTACGAGCCGGACGACGGGCCGCGGCGGGCCTTCTACCGCGAGTCCATCACGCACCTCAACGACGTGGTGGCCCAGCGCCGGGCCCGGCTCACCCAGTCCCACCAGGAACTGCCCCTGCTGCTCCAGGTGTTGGTGTACGGCGGCGCGCTGGTGATCATCCCGCTGACCTTTCTGTACGGCAACCGGAGCCGCAAGGTCCGGTTACTGTTCGTCGGCGCCATCACCGCCCTCATCGGCTTCAGCCTGCTGCTCGTCCTGGTCCTCGACCGCCCGTTCGCGGGTGGGATCAGCGTGAGCCCGGAGCCCTACGCGGAGGGTGCGCTGGCGCGCTTCTGGTGAGGCGGGGCGCCTCGGGGCGGGGCTAATCGGCCGGGGCGTACTGGGCTTCGCCGTGGCCGAGCGACCAGTCGGGCGACGCGTTCTCGAGCACGGTGACGAACACGTTCCGCGGCTCGGTGCCCGCGTACTCCTCGGCGAGTTCGGCGATCCGCCGGTACAGGGCGCGCTTCTGGTCGGGCGTGCGTCCGGCCCGCATGGTGATCGCGACGTAGACGATCCCGTCGTCGCGGCGCACGCCCAGATAGGTGCCGTGCCGCAGTGTGCTGCTGGTGCCGTCGTGGCTGGTCAGGATCTGGAAGTGGTCCTCGGGCGGAATGCCGATCGTCTCCACCAGCGCGTCGTGGACGGCCCGTCCGAGCGCGTCGAGGCGCGCGCCGTCGGCGCGCAGGGCGTCAATGCGGACGAGGGGCATGGCGGGACTCCTTGTGGAGGTGCGGGGCGCCCGGGGCGGGGCCGGATGTGTGTACATACTAGTAGGTACAACCATCCGGCTCCCGCCCGGCCATGACGGGCCTTGGGCCCGCGGGCGGGAGCGGGACTCACCCCGCCACCAGCAGACGCACCGCCAGCGCCGTGATCACCGCGCTGGACGTCAGTGCCGTGACGAGGCGGCCCCGGCGGCCCGTCAGGGCGCGGCCCAGGAGCGCCCCGCCCCCGGCGAGCAGCAGTTGCCAGCTGGCGGAGGCCGCGAAGGCGGCGAGGGCGAACACGGCCTGCCCGAGGCGGTCCGCGTCCGCGCCGGACCCGCTGCCCACCACGAGCGCCGCGAAGTACACGACGGTGGTGGGGTTGAGCAGGGTGATGCCGAGGAAGGCGGTGTACGCGCGGGCCGGGCTCGGCGGGCCGCCGTCGCGGGGCGCGGCCGTGTGCGGGGCGCGGTGCCGCCGGACGGCCGCCGTGGCCGCGCGCACCGCGAGGACGACCAGGACGCAGGCGGAGACCCAGCGCAGCGGGCCCATCACTGGAGCGACGACAGGGGCCGCGGCGGCCCCCGCGACGGTGGCGACCAGGGCGTACAGCCCGTCCGCTGTCGCCACCCCGAGGGCGGCGCACGCCCCCACCCGCCACGACGTCCGGGCGGTGAGCCCCACCAGATACGTCGCGACCGCCCCCACCGGCATGGCGATGCCATACCCGGCGACGAGCCCCGCGACCAGGTGCCCCCTCACCGCAGCGGCGGCGCGGACCTCCACGGACAGCCGGGCTGCTGCTGGCCACGCGCCGAACGGTCGGCGGGGGCGAGCGGCAGCGGGGTGGGTGTCGATGCGAAGGACATGCGCCGAGCTTGCGGCCCCGACCGGGGGCCGGGCAACCGTTTTTCGCCCGCGCCGCGAGGAGCTACCGGAAGAGCCGGACCGCGGGAAAGCCGTCAGGCCACGAGGGTGCGGGCGCAGTCCGTTCACGCCCGGGCGCGGCCTCGCGCGACGGCGCGCCGACGGCCTGCGCGTGGCCTGAACGGTACGCGGGGCCTTGACATCCGCCCCCGCCGCCGCGACGCTCCAACTCGCTCGTGTTAACGCTAACACCGGGCCGGGGCACGCCCCGGGCGCACCCGGTGCCGCTCGGTACACGCCGGTACAACCCGGGAGACGACCCGGGACGCACGGGACCCACCTGGGGGCCGCCCATGTCAGGTACCACGCCCACCGCGCCACCCGCTCTGGCACGCCGCACGCTGATCACCGGCGCCGCCGCGGCCGCCACCGGAGCCCTCGCCACGGCCTGCTCCACCGCCACCGGCCAACCCCGGGGCAAGGTGGGCGTGTTCGGGGACAGCGCCGCCTGGGCCGCGCCGATGACGGCCGCGGGCAAGGCCATGCAGGACGTCGCGGGGCTGCGGCTCGTCCCCGAGGTCAACCCGCTCCTCGAATCCTTCGAGCAGGTCGTCAAGTCCTCGCTGCGCACCCGCAAGACCCCGGACATGCTCAAGTACTGGTCCGGCTACCGCCTGAAGGACCTGGCCCGCACCGGCGGCATCGTCGACCT
This sequence comes from Streptomyces sp. NPDC053474, assembly GCF_044544845.1. Classification (NCBI taxonomy): domain Bacteria; kingdom Bacillati; phylum Actinomycetota; class Actinomycetes; order Kitasatosporales; family Streptomycetaceae; genus Streptomyces; species Streptomyces sp. NPDC053474. The sequence continues at coordinate 104,396 of NZ_JBITXV010000018.1, read as the reverse complement.
CTCCGCGACCTGGGACCGCGCCGAGCGCAAGGGCTGGGCCGACCCCGCGCTGCGCTCCGCGTTCACCGAGCGGGGCCGCGTCTACGGCCTGCCGATGAACCTCGCGTACTGGGTGGTGTTCCACAACCCCGAGGTGTTCGCCGAGCACGGTCTGAAGCCGCCGCGCACCTGGGACGACTTCCTGGCCGCCTGCACCCGCCTCAAGCGCAACAAGGTGACGCCGCTGCACGGCACCGCCGACGGCCGCTGGCCCGCCTTCATCTGGTTCCAGGAGGTCCTCAGCCGCCAGGACCCGCGCTTCTACGACGACTTGATGAACGGCCGCGCGCGCTACACCGACCCGCGTGCCGAGCGCGCCCTGCGCACCCTGGTGTCCTTCTTCGACCGGGACTGGTTCACACCGATGGACATGAACCACGTCGACGCCGCCGCGGCGCTCGTGCACGGCAAGGTCGGCATGGTGCCCTGCGGCACCTGGCTCGGCTCCACGCTCGTGGCCGCGGGCGCCGAGCCCGGCCGGAACATGAGCGCCTTCGTCCTGCCCATGGCCGAGCCCGGGGCCCGTCCCAGCGTCGTCTTCGAGTCCAGCGCCCTCGTCGCCACCGTCAAGGGACCCGACCACGACGAGGCCGTGCAGGCGACCGGCGCCTGGCTGCACCCGGCCGTGATGAAGGCCTTCTCGCACACCCTCCAGGACGGCTGCCCCAACCCCCGGGTCCCGCCCGCCAACCCGGTGATCGCCGCACTCCAGAAGAAGGTGCGCGGCGACCGCCTGTGGCTCCTCAACCGCTTCTGGGAGCAGGGCCCGCCCGAACTCGTCGAGGCCACCGTCGACGACCTCGCCGGATTCCTGCTCGACCCCTCCTCGTACCGGAAGGTCCTGCGCACCATGCAGGACCGCGCCGACGAGGCCTGGAAGGTGTGGCGGGAGGCGGGCGAGACATGACCGGGACCGTGACCCCCGCGGGGGCGCCCGCGCCCGGCGCCCGCGAGCGCCGCGTCCGGCGGCGCGTGCCCCTGCGCACCCCGCACCACGCCGCGCGCCCCGGCGCCCGGCTCGGCGGGCCTCTGACCGCGCTGCCCTGGGCCCTGCCCGCCTTCGCGTTCGTGGGCGTCCTGCTCGTCTACCCCTTCCTGCGCAGCGTGTACGGCAGCTTCTTCGAGGACAACGGCTTCACCAGCAGCTACACCGGCCTCGACAATTACACCCGGCTCGCCGACGACCCCATCTTCGGCCGCTCCCTGCTCAACACCCTGATGTGGGTGGCCGGGACGCTGCTCCTGCCGGTGCTCGCCGGGCTCGTCATCGCCCTGGCCACGCACCGCCTGCGCTGGGGCGGCGTCGCCCAGCTGGTGATCGTGCTGCCCTTCGCGATCTCCGGGACCGCCACCGCGGCCCTGTGGTACTTCATGCTGACCTCCGACGGCGCCGTCAACCAGGCCCTGCGCGCCGTCGGCCTCGACGCGTGGGCGCAGACCTGGCTCCTGGAGTGGCCGCAGAACACCCTGGCGCTGATCGTCGCGAGCACCTGGCAGGCGACCGGCCTGAACGTGGTGCTCTTCGCCATCGGCCTGCGCGCCATCCCCCGGGACACCGTCGAGGCGGCCCAGCTGGACGGCGCAAGCGGCTGGCGCATGTTCCGGTACATCACGGTGCCGCAGCTGCGCGCCGTGACCGTCGTCGTGGTCGGCATGGCCATCGTCAACAGTCTGAAGGCCTTCGACATGATCTGGATCCTCACCCAGGGCGGCCCCTCCCGCTCCTCCGAGACCCTCGCCCTGACCATGTACCGCGAGACGTTCCGCCTCTTCCACGTCGGCTACGGCTCGGCGATCGCCCTCGTGCTCTCCGTGGTCGTCGTCGCCTCGTCCTGGCTCTACCTGAGCCGTCAGATGCCCGACACGGGTTGGTCGAGGGCCTGAGGGAGGGATTTTTCATGGCGGATGCGCCGCAACCATCAATTGAGGAACCACGATGGTGGGAGTGGGGTCCGCGAGAGCGGCGGCGGTTTAGCCGCATAGGACTGCACGCCTTCGTCGCCGGGTGCGTCGCGCTCTGGCTGCTCCCGCTGTACCTGCTCGTCGTCAACGCGCTGACCCCCGTGGCCGCGTACGAGGGCAAGCCCGACTGGACGTTCCAGGGCTTCGCGCTCGTGGACAACGTGAGGACCGCCTGGGACGAGGCGGGCATCGGCGACAGCTTCCAGGCCTCGCTCCTGTACGCCGTCGTGTGCGGCCTCCTCGCGGTGCTCGTCGCGGCCATGGCGGCGTTCGCGGTGGTCGTCCTGCCGATCCCGCGGCCCGCCCTCTGGTTCTGGCTGATCTACTCCGGGACGCTGTTCCCGCTCCAGATCTTCCTCGCGCCGCTGTTCGGCCTGTACGCGGACGCCAACCTGTACGACACCCGGCTCGGCCTCATGCTCGTGTACGTCGCCTGGGCGGTGCCGTTCGCCTTCTTCCTGATCCGCAATCAGATGACCACGATGCCCCCCGAGTTGACGGAGGCGGCACTCATCGACGGGGCCTCCTTCACCCGCATCTTCTGGCGCGTCCACGTGCCGCTGATGCGGTCCGGGCTCGGCGCCGCCTTCCTCTTCCAGTTCACCGCCGTCTGGAACGACCTGCTGCTCGGGCTCACCCTCAGCCGCAGCCACGACGTCCAGCCGGTCATGGCGTCGCTCGCCACCCTGCGCGCCACCTACGCCTCCAGCGGGCCGCCCGTGATCCTCGCGGGCGCCCTCGTCGTGTCCGTGCCCACGCTGCTGCTGTTCCTGGTGTTCCGCGGCCTGTTCCTGCGCGGCATGGCCGCGTCCGTCCGCTGACCGCCCGCCACCCGGGGAGATCCGCATGACCACACGGGCCCTGGTCCGCACCGCCGACTGGGACAACGACCGCGTCCGCGCCAGCCTGCGCTCCGGCGTGGTCGGCGCCGAGGGCACCCTCGACGGCGCCGCGCTGCGGCTCAGCGAGGAACCCCTGCTGCGGGAGGCGGCCGACGGCACCCTGCTCCAGTCGCTGCGGATCGACCCCGTGGGCGGCTCCCGGGTCCCCGCCGAACTGGCCGTGCGCACCGGCGCGGGCACGGCGGTACGCGCCGAGCGCGTGGCCGGGCCCGGCGGCGGCGCCCGGCTGCTCGTGCCCGCCGTGGACACCGCGACGCGCCTCACCGTCGGCCTGCCGCAGGGGGACCACGGCATCACCGTCCAGCTGACCCCGCAGCGCCGCTGGACCATCCACCTGGTGCACCACTCGCACCTCGACATCGGCTACACCGACCCCCAGGGCCAGGTCCTGAACGAACACCTGTCGTTCCTCGACTCCTGTCTGGAGCTGACCCGGGCCACCGACGACTGGCCGTCCGAGTCCCGGTTCCGCTGGTGCGTCGAGTCCCTGTGGTCGCTGCGGCAGTGGGCCGCCGCCCGGCCCGCCGAGCAGGTCGAGGAGCTGATGCGCCGCGTGCGGGAGGGCCGCATCGAGCTGACGGCGATGCCCTTCAACCTGCACACCGAGACCTGCTCCACGGACGAGCTCCACGAACTCCTGCGCCCGGCCCACGAGATCCGCGAGGCCCACGGCGTCACCCTCACCGCCGCGATGCAGACCGACGTGCCGGGCGCGGTCGTCGGGCTCGTCGACGCCCTCGCCCAGGCGGGCGTGCGCTACCTGTCCGTCGCGCACAACTGGGCGGGCCGCTCCGTGCCGCACCTCGTCGGCGGCGAGCGGCTGCCCCGGCTGTTCCGCTGGCGCGCTCCGAGCGGCGCGAGCGTCCTGGTGTGGGTCACCGACACCCCGCACGGCCTGGCCTACATGGAGGGCCCGCTGCTCGGCTTCGACACCTCGTACGCGGACGTGGACGACCTGCTGCCCGCCTACCTCACCTCGCTGGCCACCCACCCCTACCCCTACCGGGGCGGCATCTTCGGCTGGGCCATGGACCACGTCGACGTCAAGCGCGAGCCGTACCCGTGGGACGTGCTCCACCTGCGCGTACAGGGCAAGTTCGGCGACAACGCGCCGCCGCGCCGCGTCATCGCCGACACCGTGCGCCGCTGGAACGAGACCTGGGCGTACCCGCGCCTCAGGCTCTCCCGCAACGAGGACTTCTTCCGCGACGCCGAGGCCCGGATCGGCGGGGAGATCCGCACCTTCGAGGGCGACTGGACCGACTGGTGGGTGGACGGCGTGGGCGCGGGCGCGCGCCCGCTGTCGCTCGCCCGCACCGCCCAGTCCACGGTCGCCGACGCCCAGACCATCGGCACGTTCGCCGCTCTCCTCGACGCCACGGGGGCCGAGGACGACACGCGGGACGCCGCCGGGGTGTACGAGGCGGTGTCGCTCTTCGACGAGCACACCTGGGGCGCCGGCGACCCGTGGACGCACGGCGACGAGGGCGGCCACTCCGGCGAGCACCAGTGGCACTGGAAGTACGGACAGGCCCTGCGCGCCCACGACGACGGCGCCTCGCTGCTGCGCCGGGCCTCGGCCCGGCTCGGCCAGCGGCTCGCCGCCGCGCCCGGCGCCCTGGCCTCGTACCACGTGGTGAACACCTGCTCCTGGCCGCGCACCGACGTCGTACGGATCTTCCTGCCGGAGAGCACGGTGCCGCTCGAGGAGCGGGTCACCGTCCACGACGCCCGCGACGGCCGTGCGCTGGCGCACGAGGAGCGGCCCCAGACCAACGACGACCACCGCGACGCGGGCCGCTTCCTGCTGGCCCGCGTGGACGAGGTGCCGTCCGCGGGTTCGGTGCGCCTGGACGTACGGGCCGACGCCGGGCGGGCCGGGCGACGCGACGCGCACCCCGTCGTCAAGGCCGCCACCGGCTGGAACCCCACCGGCGGCACCGAGCGCGAGGACCCCGCCGAGCGGGCCGCGCGCGCCGCGGCCCACCCCGAACCGACGCTCCTGGAGAACGAGTACCTGGCGGTCCGCGTCGACCTGGCCCAGGCCTGCGTCGCCTCCGTCATCGACAAGTCGACCGGCCGCGAGCTCGTGCGCGCCGACGCGATCGTCGGCTTCAACGGATACGTCCACGACAGCTACACCACCGCCGGGGCCTTCAACCACAACTCCAGCCGCACCACGGCGTCCGAGCGCCTGGAGCACCTCGGGCGGCGCGCCGTCGCCCCGCCCGCCGCGCTCATCGACCGCACCTCCACGGCGACCGCGGAGTCGGTCACGTACGAGACCCGTCCGGCGGGCGCGAACCGCCTCCGGGTCACCCTCACGCTGCCGCGCGGCGTGCCCCGGCTCGACGTCGAGAACCGCCTCGACAAGGACCGGACCCTCGGCAAGGAGAGCGCCTACTTCGCCTTCCCCTTCGCCTTCGACCACCCCGTCGTGCGCATGGAGGCCTCCGGCGGCGCCACCGGCACCGGCCTCCCGGTGGTGCCGGGCTCGGCGCGGCACATGCGGGCCGTGCGCCGCTGGGTGACCCTCGCCGACGACGGGCTCGCGGTCGCCTGGTCCACGCAGGACGCGCCGCTGGTGCAGTTCGGCAACATCGCGCTGCCGTACGCGCCGTTCCCGAAGACCCTCGGGCACGACGAGCCCGCCACCGTCTTCTCCTGGATCCACAACAACCTGTGGGACACCAACTTCCCCAGCGAGCAGGGCTTCGCGTTCACCTTCCGCTACAGCGTCGCCTGCGGTCCGTCGGCGGCCGGGCTCGGGACCCGGACGGCGGCGGCGTGGAGCAGGCCGCTGCGGGCGGTGCGGGCCCGGGGCGCGACGGGGGACGCCCCGGCCACGCACTGCTTCGCCGCCCTGGACGACCCGCGGGTGCGCCTGGTCGGCGCCACCACGCCCCGGGCGGGCGAGACGCTGCTGCGGCTGCAGTCCTTCGCCGAGGAGCCGGTGGCGTGCCGCGTGCGGATCGGCTTCCCCGCGCGCACCGCCCACCGGGCGGGCTACCTGGGCGGCAAGGGACCCGAACTCCCCCTGGAGGACGGGGAGGTGAGCGTCGACGTGCCCGCCCTCGGCACGGCGGCGGTGCTGTTCGTGCGCCAGTGAGAGCTGGCACGTCGCTGTCGCAGCGGTAAGGAGATGGTGTGTACCGGCTCGATCCGCGCTACGGCCCCGCGCCCGGGGCCGTCCTGGCCACCGGCTGGCCCGCCGTGGCCGCACAACTGCCCAGCGGTCCGCGGACGGTGGCCGTGGAGGGGCCCCCGTCCGTGGACTTCGACCGGCTTGCCGCCCGGCTCGCCGCACACCTCGCCGCGCCCGTGCGGACCCTGGACGTGCGCGCGCACTACGCGCCGCCGTCCTCGGTCCGCGAGCGCACCGAGGACGGCGCCGGTGACCCGTACTACTGCAAGCTCGCCGCCAACCCCCTCAGCGACCTCTTCGACACCCTGCCGCACGTGGCCGGGGCGCCGGACACCCTGTGCCTCGTGTACGGCCCGGGCGCCTCCCTCGTCCCGCACGACGTCCTGTGGTACGCCGACGTGCCCAAGCGGTACGCGGAGGCCGCCGTCGCCGCGGGCACCGGCCGCAACCTGGGCCTGCCGCACGCACCGGGCGACCTGCGGCGGCTCTTCTACGTCGACTGGCCCGTGCTCGACCGGCACCGCGACGCGCTCGCCCCGCGCGTCGACGCCTGGCTCGACGTCCAGGACCCCGACCGGCCCGTCCACCTCGACGGCGACGGCCTGCGCGCCACCCTGGCCCGCCTCGCCCGCGGTCCTGTGCGCACCCGCCCGTACTTCAACTCCACGCCCTGGGGCGGGCATTGGGCGCAGCGGCGGCTCGGCTTCGCCGCGGGTGCCCGCAACACGGCACTGGGCTACGAACTCATCGCCCCCGAATCGGGCGTCCTCATCGGGACCGGCCCCGACCGCCAGGCCGAAGTGCCCTTCCAGCTCCTGTGCGTCCTGCACCCGGAAGAGATGCTCGGCGCCGACGCGCACGCCCGCTTCGGCACCTCCTTCCCGATCCGCTTCGACTACCTGGACACCGTCGACGGCGGCGACCTCTCCGTGCACTGCCACCCCCGCGAGCGGTACATGCGGGAGCGGTTCGGCTGGCCCTACACCCAGCACGAGTCGTACTACTTGACGCTCGGCGGCCCCGACACGCGCGTGTTCCTCGGCCTGCGCGAGGACGCCGACCCCGTCCTGTTCCGCAAGGAGGTCGAGGAGGCCGCCCGGGACGGCGTGCCCATGGACCCCGAGGACCACGTCCTCACCTTCCCCGCCGAGCAGGGCCGTCTCTTCCTCATCCCCGCGGGCACCCCGCACGCCAGCGGCGCGGGCAACCTCGTCCTGGAGATCAGCGCCACGCCGTACCTGTACAGCCTGCGCTTCTACGACTGGCTGCGCCCCGACGCCGACGGCAGACCGCGCGCGCTGCCCTACGAACACGGCCTGGCGAACCTGGACACCGACCGGCGCGGCGACGCCGTCGCCCGCGACCTCGTCCAGGAGCCGCGCGCCCTGCGCACGGGCCCGGGCTGGCGCGAGGACCTCATCGGCGCCCTCGACGAGATGTTCTACGAGGTGCGGCGCTTCACCCTGGACGCCGGTGCCGAGGCCACCGACGACACCGCCGGGCGCTTCCACGTCCTGAACGTGGTGGAGGGCGAGGGCGTGGAGATCCGCACGGCGGCGGGCGCCGCGCATCCGCTGTCGTACGCGGAGACCCTGACGGTGCCCGCGGCGGTCGGCCCGTACCGCGTCGCCGCGCGCGGCGGGCCCGCGCGGGTCGTCAAGGCGCTGGTCCGGCCGCCCGCCGCGGGCCGCTCGTGAGGGCCGTCCTCGAACTGGGCGGCACCCATGTGACGGCGGCCCTCGTCGAGGCCGCCCGCGTCGTGCGCCGGGTGCGCCGCGGTGTCGAGGCGCGTGGCAGCGCCGAGCACGTCCTTAGCGCCGTGGTGCGCTGCGCCACCGACCTGGACGCGGCGCCGGGCGAGGTGTGGGGCGTCGCCTTGCCGGGCCCCTTCGACTACGACAAGGGCGTGGCCCGCTACGAGGGCGTCGGCAAGTTCGACGACCTGTACGGGATCGACGTGGGCTCCGTCCTGCTCGACGGCGTCTGGCCCCGGCCCGCGGGCGTGGCGTTCCTCAACGACGCGCACGCCTTCGCGCTCGGCGAGTGGCACGCGGGCGCCGCGCGCGGCCACCGCAGATGCGTCGGCATCACCCTCGGCACGGGCGTCGGCTCGGCCTTCCTCGCCGACGGCACCGTGTGCCGCGAAGGGCCCGGCGTGCCGCCGCTGGGCCGCGTCGACCTGATCCGGTGCGAGGGCCGCCCGCTGGAGGACACCGTCTCGCGCCGTGCCGTCATCGCCCGCTACGGCGACCGCGCCGCGGACGTGCGGGACATCGCCGCCCGCGCCCGCGCGGGCGAGGGCCGGGCCGCCCGCGTCCTGTACGCGTCCCTGCGCCCCCTCGGCGCCGTCCTCGCCCCGTACGTGCGGGACTTCGGGGCCACGGCGCTTATCGTGGGCGGCGGCATGGCCGCGTCCTGGGACCTCGTCGGCCCCGCGCTGCGCGACGGCCTCGGGGACACCCCGGTCGCGCTGCGCGCGGCCGCGCTCGGCGAGGACGCGGCACTCGTGGGGGCGGCGCTGTACGCGCGCCAGCGCTAGCGGCCGCGCCGCGCCGGGGGACACCGCGCGGCCACAGGAGACACCGTGCGGCGGGGAGAGAGGAAAGGAAGGCCCGGATGCCCGGAACTCCGCGGGAGCCCGAGTCCGAGGGCGGGACGGGAGCGCCCGCGCGCGGCCCCGCCCCGCGCGAGTCCAGGAGCGGCAAGGCCACCCTCCGGGACGTCGCCGAACGCGCCGGGGTCAGCGCGATGACCGCGTCGCGGGTGCTGCGCGACGACCCCCGGGTCCACCCGGCCACCCGCGACCGGGTCCGCGCGGCCGCCGCCGCGCTCGGCTACCGGCCCAACGAACTGGCCCGCCGCCTGCGCCTGGGCCGGGGGACGGGCCTCGTCGGCCTGGTGGTCACCAACCTCGCCAACCCCTTCTACTCCCGGCTCGCCCTCGGCGTCGACTCCGTGCTCGCCCCGGACGGCCTCAAGACGGTGATAGGCAACACGGGGCAGGACCTGGACGCCGAACGGGACCTGGTCGAGGACCTGGTGGGCCGCCGCGTGGACGGCATCATCGCCGTGCCCGCGGGGGACGACCAGCGCCACCTCGCCGCCGCGGCCGCCGAGGGCGTCCCCGTGGTCCTCGCCAGCCGCCCGCCCGAGGGCTTCGCCGCGGACTGCGTCCTGGTCGACGACTTCGGCGGCGCCCGCGCCGCCACCGCGCGCCTGATCGCACGCGGCCACCGCCGCATCGGCTTCCTCGGCTCGCCGCCGACCGTCTACACCGGGACCGAGCGGCTGCGCGGCTACCGCTCCGCCCTCGCGGACGCGGGCCTGACCGGCGACGAGCGGCACGTCCGCCAGGGGCAGACCCGGCCCCGCCAGGCGGAGCGCGCGGCCACCGAACTCCTGGGCCTGCCCGATCCGCCCACGGCCCTGTTCTGCTCCAACAACCGCAACACCATAGGGGCGTTCCGGGCCCTGCGCGCGCGCCGCACCGACACCGCCCTCGCGGGCTTCGACGACTTCGAACTCGCCGACGCCCTCGGCCTGCCCCTCACCCTCGTCGCCTATGACAGCGACGAACTGGGCCGCGAGGCGGGCCGGTTGCTCCGCCACCGCATGCGCGAGCGCGCCCCGGCCGACGGCCCGGTCACGGCCGCGCGACGGGTGGTGCTCCCCACCGAGCTGGTCGAGTACGGCGACTGACCCCAGGGAGCCGGTCGTACGCGCTCAGCAAGTGAACCCGGGGGCCTCCCGGGTCAGCACCCCCGTCGTCGGCTCGACCGACCACGCCGCGCGCAGCTCGTCGGCGAGCGAGGAGACCAGCTTCGGCACGTCCTGGGCGGCGGTGCCGTGCAGGGCCTCCGCGATGATCAGGACGTCGGACGTGGTGGCCCGCACGGCCGAGTGACCGCTCTGGCGGTTGGTCCAGCGGCGGGCGTGGGCCCGGCCCCGGCCGTCGGCGAAGACGACCTCGCCCGCGTCGGGCCGCTCGACGCCGCCGGAGAACGTCTCGTAGGCCTCGTCCCCCGTGGCGTACCGGACGTCGAGGTCCCCGCTGATGCGGGAGAGGTCGAAGACGCCGACCGGGATGCCGTACGCGAGGGACACGGCGTTGCACAGGTCGATGAGCGGGTGGATGCGCGGCAGCGAGCCGTCCTTGCGGAAGCGCCGCAGCAGGGACTCCGAAGCGCAGCGGTACTGGGTGGGTTTGATCCCGAGCGTGGCGAACGCCCGCCGCCAGGCCTGGACTTCGGGGAACTGGCTCTCCGGCGCGGCCGCGAGCCGCTCGGCCGCCGCCGCGCCGTACCGGGCGACCGGCTCGTCGACCGGGACGTCCGGGGTGATGCCACGGGCGTGGAGCACGCCGGGGACCAGGGCCGGGAAGTCCCGCCACAGGCCGGGATCATGCTGGAAGTACACGGTGATTCCGATCAGGAGAGGGTGAAAGGGGGAAGGCGAGGGCCCGCTAGGAGAGCGCGAGCTTCGCGCCCAGCGCGGCGAACGCGCCCGCGAAGACGCGCCGCAGCCACGTCACCACTGCGGGCCGCGCGATGACGTGGTCGCGCATAGCGGCCGCGAACCGTCCGTACGCGGCGAACACGACGAACGTCAGGAGCATGAAGTAGCCGCTGAGTTCGAGCATGCGGAGCACCGCGTGCGGATGGCCGTCGGGCACGAACTGCGGCAGGAACGCGAAGAAGAACAGGGTGAGCTTGGGGTTGAGGAGATTGAGCAGCACCGCGTCGACGATCACCCGGGCCGAGGAGCGCGGCGCGTCGTCCCGCTCCGCGGTGAGCGCGCTGCGGTCGCGGAGCGTCTTCCACGCCATGAAGAGGAGGTACGCGACACCGAGGTACTTGAGCGTCTGGAACGCCAGCGCGCTGGTGTGCAGCAGCGCGGCCAGGCCCGTGATCGCCGCCAGCAGGTGCGGAACGATGCCCAGGGTGCAGCCGACGGCCGCGACGACGCTGGCGCGCGGGCCGCGCGAGAGGCCCGCCGAGACGGTGTAGAGGACCCCGGTGCCGGGCGTCACGGTCATCACGAGCGTGGTGAGCAGAAATTCCATGGCTTGACTCTGTCGTCACAATGGTTCGGTGAACAGGTCCAATGGATCTCCCCCTGACAGGTCCAAAGCGGTCGGCGCGCCCGAGCCCACCGCCGCCTCCGACTTCCTCCAGCTGAACACCGCCGAGGCCCCGCGGGGCGGCATGGCCGACTGGCTGGCCCGCCAAGTCCGGCGCGCGGTCGCCGACGGCCTGCTTCCGGTCGGCAGCCGACTGCCCGCGACCCGGGTGCTCGCCGCGGAGCTCGGCGTCTCCCGCGGCGTGATCACAGAGGCGTACCGCAGGCTGACGGAGGACGGGCACGTGGCCGGGCGGGGGAGGGGCGGCACCGTGGTCGTGGCCGCGCCACTGGCCTCGCCAACGGTGCCCAGCACCAAGGGGTTTGACGTACCGTCAGGCAGTAGCCCGCTGTTCAGGCGGCCGCCCGGAACGGACGTCTTCGACGCGCTGCGGGCCGCGCCCGCCCGGATCGACCTGTCGCCCGGCCTGCCGGACCTCGCCGCGTTTCCGCGCGCCGCCTGGCTGCGCGCCGAGCGGTCCGTGCTCGCCGGGCTCGTGCCCTCCGACTTCGGCTACGGCGACCCGCGCGGCACCCCGGCCCTGCGCCGCGCCGTCGCCCGGTGGCTGGCCCGCAACCGGGGCATCGCGGCCGACCCGGACGAGGTGCTGATCGTCGCGGGCACCGCCCAGGCGCTCGGCCTGCTCGCCACCGTGCTCCAGGGCGTGGGGATCTCCCGCGTCGCGGTGGAGGACCCCTGCTCGCTCGGGCTCCGCCAGCACCTGCGCGTGTCCGGCCTCCAGGCGCCGCCCGTGTCCGTGGACGCCGACGGCATCCGCGTGGACGCGCTGCGGGACACCGGCGCCCCGGCCGTCCTGCTGACCCCGGCCCACCAGTTCCCCACCGGCGTGGTCCTCGGCGGCGGACGGCGGCGCGAACTCGCCCGGTGGACCCGCGACGGCGGCCTGATCATCGAGGACGACTACGACGCCGAGCACCGCTACGACCGGCCGCCCGTCCCCGCCCTGCGGTCCACGCTCCCCGACCGCGTCGCGTACGCGGGCAGCGTGTCCAAGCTCCTCGCGCCCGCCCTGCGCGTGGGCTGGCTGCTCGCGCCCCGGGCACACCACGCCGCGCTCGTGGACGCCAAGCGCTTCGCGGACCTCGGCAACGCGGCGCTGCCGCAGCTGGTCCTCGCCCATCTGATGGAGTCCGGGGACCTGGAGCGCCACCTGCGGCTGCTGCGCCGACGGCACCGCGCCCGCCGCGACGCCATGATCGAGGCCATCCGCACGCGGCTGCCGGGCGCCGTCGTGCACGGCGCCGCCGCGGGCCTGCACCTGATGGTGACCTTCCCGCGCGGGGCCGCGGACCGCGCCGACACCGAGCTCGCCGCGGCGGCCCTGGAGCGTGGCGTGAAGGTGCAGCCCCTGTCCTGGCACGCCCAGCGCCCCCAGCCGCCGGGTCTCGTCCTCGGCTACGCGGCGAGCACGCCGACCGACATCCGCGAGGGCGTGGCGGTCCTGGGCACCCTGGTCTCCTGAGGTCGCGTCCGCACGGCTCGGGCCCCGGCCTTGATCCGGTGCTGCACGGGGCGCATGATGAGGGCATGCCCACGCACCGCGCCCACGCGTTCGGACCGGCCACCGTGCCGGACCGATGTGGTTGCGCGCGCGGCGGCTTGTAGCGGACCCCAGGTCCCTCGCCGCCCGCCCCCGTACGCCGTCCGCCGTGCGGGCCCCCTGCGCTCCGGAGGTGCCCCATGTCCGTCGCGGAAGCCCCGCACCCCGCCGACCCCGGTCCGCTGCGCCCCGCGCGGATTCCCGCCGACGGCCTGTACGAGGGGCGGCGCGTGCTGCGCCGCACCCCGCAGGGCTGGCAGGACCGGCCCTACGAGCTGTTCGAGGTCGTACCGCAGGCCGCCACCATCGGCGCCGAGATCCACGGTGTCGACCTCGCCCGGCCGCTGTCGCCCGCCCTGCGCGAGGAGGTGGACCGGGCCCTGCTCGAATGGAAGGTCCTGTTCTTCCGGGGGCAGCACCTGAGCGGCGAGCGGCAGCGCGCGTTCGCCCGCCACTGGGGCGAGTTGGAGACCAATCCGCTGCTGGAGCGCGGCGACAGCGACGAGGTGGCGCGGTTCGACAAGGGCGCGTCGTCCGTGCCCACCTTCGAGAACGTCTGGCACGCGGACGTGACCTTCCGCGAACGCCCCGCGCTGGGCGCCGTCCTCCAGCTGCGCGAGGTCCCGCCGTTCGGCGGCGACACCCTGTGGGCCGACATGGCCGCCGCGTACGACAACCTCGCGGACGAGGTGAAGGAGCGCGTCGAGGGCGCCGTCGCCGAGCACGACTTCCTGCCCGGCTTCCGGCGGTTCTACGGGCCCGAGCGGCTCGCCCGGTGGCAGGAGGCCTTCCCGCCCGTGCGCCACCCGGTCGTGCGCAGGCACCCCGGGACCGGTCGGCGCACGCTGTTCGTGAACGCCTCCTTCACCACCCGGATCCTCGGCGTGGAGCGGACGGAGAGCGACCGGCTGCTGCGGCTGCTGTTCCAGCAGGCCCATGTGCCCGAGTACCAGGTGCGGTTCCGCTGGCGGGCGGGTGACGTCGCGTTCTGGGACAACCGCGCCACCCAGCACTACGCCGTCGCCGACTACGGGGCCGCCCGCCGGGTCGCCGAGCGCGTGGCGATCGCGGGCGACCGGCCGTACTGATCCCGGGGCGCGCTCAGGAGCCGGAGGCGGGCGGCACGTAGAAGTCCGTGGTGGCCGACGTCATCGCCGCGACGGTCGCCGCGGGCGTGCCGTAGGCCGCGTTCGCCTTCCCCCAGGCCTCGCTGCTGGCCGTCAGGAACGCGCGCGCCTCCTCGGACTCGCTCCAGGCCTGCGTCGCCTCGCGGTCGAAGGCCTCGCCCTCGGCGAGGTACCTGCCGAGGCTGACCAGGCCGAGGTCCCAGCCGACGCCGGTGGCGCCGGGGCCGTAGGTGTTCCAGAACGCCGGGTCGACGACGGCCACGTGCTCCAGCTCGAAGCGGGTGCGCTCCTGGCCCTCGGGCGTCAGGCGCACCTCGACCTCGCTGAATCCGTCCTCCTGGGGCTCGCCGAAGATCCAGCTGACCCGCAGCAGGCGGGGCGGTTCGCAGCGCAGCACCTCGCCGCCCGCGTTGCCCTCCAGCTGGTAGTGCCCGCCGGGCTTCAGCTCACCCGTGACGGGCAGGAACCAGCGCCCCAGGCGCTCCGCGTCCGTGCAGGCCTCCCAGACGTCGTGGACGGGCGCGTCGTACGTGCGGCGCATGACGATGCCGCGGCCGGTGCCCTGGGGGGTCTCGGTGTCGTGCACCTGGCGGTGCATGGCGTTGATCAGGTCGACGATGTCAGCCATCGGAGGTCTCCTCGCTCTCTTCCGTGGCGGTACGAGGTTCCGTACCGCGCTCACCACCCCCTGGTGTGCTGCCGTGCGACCGCCGGGCCCGCTTGCCCCGGGCCAGTTCCGTACCGAGCGCGTCCAGGCGCTGCTCCCAGAAGCCGCGGAAGCGCCCGAGCCAGGCGTCCACCTCGCGCAGCGGCGCCGCGTCCACGGCGTAGAGCCGGCGGGCGCCGTCGGCGCGCACCGTGGCGAACCCGCTCTCGCGCAGGACGCGCAGATGCTGGGACACGGCGGGCTGGGAGATCGAGAACTCCTCCCGGATCGCGGCCGTCACCGCGCCGGAGCTCTGCTCGCCCTCGGCGAGCAGCTCCAGGATGCGGCGCCGGACCGGATCGCCCAGCACGTCGAATGCGTGCACGGCCCCAGCATGCCACCCCTGCCTTATATAAGGCAACTCTTATACGCTCAGAACGCGGCCCGGTGCCCGTCGGAGAGCGGCGGGGCCGCCCCGCCCCGCTCGGTCCGTGCCTCGATGGCGTGCAGCACGGCGACCATGTCAGCGCCCCCGTGGCCCAGCGCCACGGTGTCCGCGTACAGCTCGTGGCAGACGTCGAGGAGCGGCGAGGCCACACCGGTCGCGCGGGCGGCGGCCGCGACGAGCTGATTGTTCTTCAGGACGTCGAGGGCCGCAGCCTGGACGCCGAAGTCCCGGGCGAGCAGCTTGGGCGCCTTCATCCGCGAGACGCCGCTGGCCATCGGCCCGGCGTCGAGGACCTCCAGGAACTGCCGGGTGTCCAGGCCGTGCCGCTCGGCGAAGTGGAAGGACTCCGCGAGCCCGGTGACCGTGGTGATCAGGAAGAGGTTCACCGAAAGCTTCATCACCAGCGCGTTCGGGACGGGCCCGCACACGAACGCCTCGTGGCACAGCGGTGCGAGCAGCGGGCGCACCCGCGCCACGTCCGTCGGCTCCCCGGCGAGCATCGCGACGAGCCGCCCGGCCTCGGCGGGCGCGCGGGAGCCGGAGACCGGGGCCTCCACGTACCGCCCGCCCGCCGCGCGGACGTCGGCCGCCAGGCCCTGGGAGTACTCGGGCGACGTCGTGCCCATGTGGACGACGGTCCGGTCGGCGACGCGCGCGGCGAAGTCCGGCGCGCCCCGCCCGAGGACGGCGTCGATCGCGTCGCCGTTCGCGAGCATCAGGATCACGACGGGCGCCTTCCGGAAGACCTCGTCGGGGTCCGCCGCGACGTGCGCCCCGGCGGCGCGCAGCGGCTCGCACTTCGCCGCGGTGCGGCTCCACACGATCAGCTCGGCGCCGGAGCCGGCGAGGCGGAGTGCCATGGGCTGCCCCATGACGCCGAGTCCCACGAATCCCACGTCCACGCGCGCACCCCCGTACTCCGGCCTCGCGGCCACGGTTATGACAGCCGTCATAGCTATGACGGCTGTCATAGTAGTCCCGCGCGGGGGCGGTCGGCAGGCGGTACGAGAACGAGAAGAGGAGAGCGGCGATGGGGTCCGAGCGGGGGCCGCGCGAGCGGATGGTGTTCAGCGCGGCCCAGCTGCTGCGCGGCGGTGGCGTCGCCGCCGCCGGGATGCGGGACGTCGCCGCGCGCGCGAACGCGCCGCGGGGCTCGCTCCAGCACTACTTCCCCGGCGGCAAGGAGCAGTTGGTCAACGAGGCCGTCGAGTGGGGCGGCGGCTATGCGGCGGGGCGCGTGCGGCGGTTCGTCGCCGACCTCGCCGCGCCCTCGCCCAGCGGCCTGTTCGCCGCGATGGTCCGCCAGTGGACCGATGAGCTGGAGTCCGCCCCGGACGCCACCGGCTGCCCGGTCGCCGCGGCCGTCGTCGACCGCGGGGGCTCCACGGAGTCCACCCGGGCCGCCGCCGCTGCCGCGTTCGGCCGCTGGAGCGGGGCGGTGGCCGGGGCGCTCACGGACATGGGCGTGCCCGCCGCGCGCGCCGAGCCCCTCGCGACCCTCATGATCAGCACCCTGGAGGGCGCCCTGCTCATCGCCCGCGCCGAACGGGACGCGCGGGCCCTGACGGCGGCGGTCGCCGAACTCGGCCCGCTCCTCGACGCGGCGGTCACCGAAGGGACGTAAGGGACTTAGGACGTAAGGGACTCAGGACGTCCGGCTACGCGTGCCCGCTGTCGCACATCGCCCGGGGCCGACGGCACGGCAGCGTCAGGGCCTCCCGCACGATCGGATGGTCGAGGTACCGGGCGACCAGGACGAGATGGGCCCGTTCCCCGGCGGCCGGGACGTCCTCGCCCGGCAGCTCGGGGAAGCCGGAGTCGGCCGGGGCGGGCGGCTGGCCCGCGCCGCGCCGCCCGGCGGCGTACAGGAGCGTGGCGGCCGCCTGCGCCGCGACGACGTCGACGCCGGGGTGCGCGCCCCCGCGGGCCAGCTGGGCCACGGCGTGGGCGGGCGCCGCGCTCATCCACGGCCTCAGGCCGCGGGCGCCGTCCCGGATCTCGACGAGCCTGCGGGACAGGGCGATGCGCGTGTCCCAGCCGTCCCAGGCGAGGCCCGGCGTGAGCACCAGCCGGGGATCGCCGCCCACCACGGTCTGCCACAGCGGCCGCAGCGCGAAGTAGTCGCGCCGCTCCTGGCGGCGGGCGTGCACCGAGAGGCGGACGAGGCTGTGGGTGGCGACGAGCGCGCTGGCCGCCGTGGTCAGCCAGGCGCCCTCGGCGAGCGCGTCGAGACCGCGGCCGTGCGCGGCGCCCGCCATGGCCACGAGCAGACAGACGGCGTGCACCAGGTCCAGGGCGACGGCCACCGCGAAACCCCGTACGGACCGGTCGAGTTCGGGCGTGAGCCCGGGGGCGCCGAGGGCCAGGAGCGCGCGGCACTTGAGCACGGTGGCGGTCACGGCCGCCGACAGGGCGAGGAAGTACACCACGTGCAGCGCCACGATCTGGGGCACGCGCGCGTGGTCGGTTGCTAACAGCAAGGGGCGGGCGGGCCCGTCGAAGTCCGTCAGGGCGAACAGGCCCGTGAGGACGACGAGCGTGCCCCCGTACAGCGGCGCCCAGGCCCGCACCTTGTGCCGCAGCGGCACGCCGCCAGGGTCCGGCGGATGCCACAGGTGCGCCAGGAGATGGGCGTGGCCGACGCGCAGCAGGGCCGCGCAGTCGATGAGCAGGGCGGCCAGGTGGGGCACGCCGGTGAGCTCGCCGACGGCGTGGTAGACGGCGGGCGTGACGAGGAGGAAGAGCGCCGCCGAGTGGAACAGGGACGACGCGGTGAGCTTGAGGACCAGGGCCGGTTCGCGCCGGGCCGCGAGCGCCTTGACGGTGCCGAGGGCCAGGCTGACGGCGGCGACGGTGAGGCTGACCGAGGACAGCAGGGCGTGCCACATCAGACGTCGGCGCGCCGGTGGGCGAAGGACGAGGTCAGGGCGCCGGCATAGCTCACCGCGGGGTCGAGGCACAGCATCAACAGGCCCACGGTGGCGAAGACTTCGGCGGCCCACTCCTCGTCCTCCCCGTGCTCCGCGGGCGCCGCGGCGTCCTCGCGCACCACCGGCGTCCCGGTGCGCGGCCGGGCGGGCCGGAAGAGCACCTCCTCGACCACGGCGGGAGGCAGGGAGGGCATCTGCGCGCTCACGGCGCCCAGATCGAGCAGGTCGCAGGCCGCGACGGCGTACGGGTTCGGGGCGGGCGGTCGGCCGCACAGCAGGTGGTAGAGCTCGTGGAGCAGGACGTGCAGCCCTTGCCGCTCGCTGGTGAGGGCGGTGACGACGATGGTGTCCTCCGCGTCGCCGCGCACACAGAAGCCGCTGACGTGCGGGGGCAGGGGCACCCGCAGGACGGTGAGGGGCCTGCGGCGCCGCCGGACGACGGCCTGGAGGAGCTCCTGCAGGCCCTGGCCGGGGCGCAGCCCGAGGTCGTCGTGGATGATGCGGACGGCCCGCCGCCGCGCGCGGCCCCAGGCGCGGCGCCTGCGGACGGCGTCGAGGATGCGGGCCGGGGCGTCGGTGACGCGGACCTCGCCGGTGTGGCGCCAGGATGTGGAGGCGCCCGCGAACAGCACGGGTCAGCGCTCCCGGGTCGGCCGTGAGGGGTGCGGCACGGGGCCGATTCCCGGCCCGGGCACGGTTCTTCGTGGGCGCGTCGCGAGACGCGGGCGCGGTGCCCGTGCGCTGGCGGTTCTCATAGGCCCTTCACACTCCCCGTTCCGCCCCTGTGACAGACGTGTGCCCGCTGACCTGCGCTGGGACATTATCAGGCTGATTTCGTACGGCGGCGTCGGCTGGCGTTGCGACAGTACGAATGTGGTGTTTTCCCGTGGTGCGGAGGTGAGTTGAGTAGCGAGTGCGCTGGTGGGTATCGGCCGCGCGGTGACGCGTACGGGGCGCCCGTTTGTACGGCCGGCAGGACACGGGGGAGAGCACGAAACGGAAGCTGCTGCCGTGCGACTGCCAGTTTTGACCGAAAGTCGAACGCTTTACGGCCGGTTATGGTGTCAACAATTGAAGACAGTGCTGGCCGGGGATGGTTCGGACGGATACTCTCAGGGCGCCCAACGAGTTCCGTGGCCCATGGAGACCCTCAGGTGAACGCAGCCGACCACCAAGCGGCGCCCGGACACGTGATCGCCCGTCTCCTCGATGACGTCGACGCCTATGCCGCGCGCCTGGGGACCACGCGCGGGCGGCTCCTCGACCTCACGCTCATCTCCCGCGCGACGGGGATCGAACCCGAGCGGGTGCGGGCCCTGTTGAACGGCGAGCCCCCCGAGGACGAGCCGCACGAGAAGTACGCGCGCGAGACGTTCCGCAAGGCGCTCTTCCAGCAGCGGCTGCGCTTCCTGCAGCGCACCCGGCTCAAGGAGACCCCGGCGGGCAGGGAGCCGTACGGGCTCAGGGAGATCTCGCGCGCGACCGGCATCTCCGCCCAGCACGTGTCCAACCTCCTGAACGGCGAGCGCGGCGCGAACCACGACCACGCCGCCCGCCTCGAACTGTTCTTCCGCGTGCCGGAGGGCTTCTGCTCCCGCACCGAAGGCGCCGCCCTGGTCGCCTACTTACGGCGCATGGTGCACGAGGACCTGCCCAAGCTGGCGACGCACGCGGTGCTCCAGGAGCTCGGTGCCCGGTCGGTCGCCCTGCGCAGCACCGCGGACGGGGCGCAGATCGACACGCTGCGGGACCTGCTGCCCGCCCTGGACGAGCTGGTCAGGGCGATCCAGGAGCGGAAGCCCGACGAGGGTCACGGCTCGGGCGACGGGTCCGCGTAGGCCCGGTGGACCGGCTCGCCCGGGTCCGGGCGGCGGGTCCGCCCGGGCCGGGTCGGGGTTCGCCGGGCGGGGCGCTACGCGCGTTGCCGCGCGGCACCGTACACCGTGCGGCGCTCCGCACCGAACACTGTGCGGTGCTCTGTACCGACTTGCCTCAGTCGCCAGCGCCATGACATGCGTCGTTCTCAATCGTTGACACCGCCTGTGATAGTGCATCAGGATCTGTCTACGCCAGAGCCAGGGGCAGGTTGGCTCTGACGGGGAAGGAAACCTGCCCGGATGTTCCATTCGTCCGTATGGTCGCTGTCGTGACTTCTCCCGTGGGGGCGGGAGTGCTCGGTAAGCGGCCGACGGTCCTGCTCATGCCCCGGAAGGCAGCGATGCCGCCCCGCGGTGGCCACGGGTTGCCCACCCGACGCCGCGGAGTCAACCCCCGGGGACTGGTTGGCCCCTGCGAATGGAACGAGCGTTCTATCAGGTGATGCCAGGGGCTGCTGCGGCCCGACCCGGACCGCGGTGGTGCAGGGGAGGAGCGATGGACTGGTGGCGACACCGCTTGCCGTCGGCGCGCTCCTTGGCAGTACGGCCTTGGACACGGCCGCGGTCATGGTTCCCTCCGGGGCGCGGGGGCGCCTTGGCCCGGAGAGCCGAGCCGCTGCCGGGGGGTGCACGCGACGTCTGCGCGCGTACCCGTCGGGGGGAGTTGGGGACTCCGCTCGCCGAGCTGCCCGTTCCTGATGAGCCGGTGCTCAGATCATGACGGGGCTAATTCAGGAAGATGCCATGGATGCTACTGCTACGACCCTGGCCGCATCGGCCGGGGCGATCATCACCGATGAGCACGGTGATGTGCTGATGGTGAAGCCGCTCTACACGGCGTACTGGAATCTGCCCGGGGGGCATGTCGAGGGAGGGGAGGATCCGAGCGCCGCGTGCGCTCGTGAGATCCGCGCGGAGCTGGGCCTGGACGTGACGATGGGGGACCTGCTCGTGGTCGCCTGGGTCGACTCCGGCGGGCCCATGCCCCGTGTCTGCTACATCTTCGACGCGGGCGAGGTGGACGCCGAACAGCGGCGCACCCTCACCCGGTGCGAGGACGGGGACGTCTGCTACCGCTTCGCCCCGCCCCAGCGCGTCGACGCGTCACTGGTCTCGCCGTTCGTCAAACCCATGTGGGAGGCCGCCCTGGCCGCCCGCCAGGAGAAGCGACTGGTCTGCCTCGAAGTCGAGGTGTGAACCACCGCCACGCGGCCGCCGGTTGAGCGGCGCACACGGGGGCGCCACCCCGTGCGGAGAGAGGACCGAGCCGACCGGATCCTGTCCCGACACCGAATCCGACACCAGGAGCACACCGCACCCGACCCCCGGGGCCGGGTGCGGCGCCCAGCACTTAGGTCAGTGGTACGGCCCATGGCGGGCCGGTGAACCAGCGCGCGGCCTGGCATGCCCGTCCCCTCCCGCACGGGAGGGGACGGGCACGTGCCGGTACGCACGAATGCCGCCGCCGGGGGATCGGCGACGGCATTCTCACGCAGGGCCGACGGCGTCCCGCCGCCCCTGCGCACACCGGACGTGGGGGAGAACCGTTGCCCGGTGTGCCGGTCGGCGCCCGCTGGAACCTGTAGCGGCCTGCCGACAGCCTCACCCCATCCCGCCGCGCGCCACCGCGCAACACCGCGGCCCCGCCGGACGCCCGCGCGTTTCACGTGACGGAAGGGAAGGCCCTTGGATTCCGGCAGCCGGAATCCAAGGGCCTTCCCGCGGCGCGTCCGCCACCGTACGACCTCAGCTCGCCGGAGCGGCGGACAGGGCCTGCTCGCCGCCGCCCCGCTGCCAGGCGATCCGCGAGCAGTCGGTCATCAGGGCCAGGATGTCGGGCTCCGCGTCGGCCCGGTCCAGATGCCGGAACTCCGACGCCAGGGTGATCACCATGCGCTCGGGCAGATGCAGATCCGGATAGCGGTCCTCCGCGATGAGGTGCCGCGCGGCCTCGGTCGGCGTGAGGCCGCGCGCGTGCAGGGACCGCGCCTGCTCGGCCAGGTCCCGCAGATAGGCGACGTGCCCCCGCAGGCCTTCCTGGTCGAGCACCGGACCGTGGCCCGGGACGACGAGCTCGGGGTTCCAGCCGAGCACGCGCTCGCAGGCGAGGATGACCCGCTGAAGCGGACCGGCCCAGTGGCACACGTGGTCACCTGCGAACACCACGTCACCGGCGAAGACGATCCGCTCCTTCGGCAGATGCACGACCATGTCGCCGACGGTGTGCGCAGGACCCACGTCGTGCAGCTCCACCGGCATGTCACCGACCCGGAGGTCGAGGCGGCCCTCGAAGGTCCGCGTGGGCTCCTGGACGGTGATGCCGCGGAAGTCGAACCGGCCGAAGTGGCGCCGGAAGTACCAGCCGAGCGGCTCGCCCGGGTCCGTGTCCTCCACCAGGAAGCGCAGCTGCTCGGGCGTCGGCTCGAAGCACTGGTGCTCCAGGGTGCGCCGGGTGGAGACGATCTCCGCGCCGGTCACCCGCTGGTTGCCCCAGCCGTGGTCGCCGTTGCCGTGCGTGGTGAGCACGGTGGAGATCCGGGTGCCGGGCCCGGTCGCCGCGCGCGCCGCGGCGAGGAAGTCGTCGGTGCGGTCCAGGGTGTACGGCGTGTCCACCAGGGCCGCTTCCCCGGCGGCCGTGAGCAGGCCGCAGTTGGCGAGCCCCCAGGCGCCCGCCGCGTCGGGCGACCACACGTGGACGCCGGTGGCCAGGGGGACGAGGCGCGGATCAGATTCCATGGTCATGCATTCTCACCCGGCAGCGTGGGAGCGAAGACGAGGAAGAAGAAGCGGGACCCCGGGGACTTCAGCGGCTGGGCGGTGCACATCGTCACCGAGCCGAGGACGGACGGCTCGTGCCGCGCGCAGCACCGGCTGGCGTCGCCCCGGTCGACGCCGAGCGACGCTATCCCCGCGTGCCGCATGGGGCGCGCGTCCCCGTCGGGGTGGACGTAGGCCACGTCGTGCCGACGGTAGATGGGGCCCGCCACGGGGTCGTCGTTGACCTCCTCGTCGATCTGCTGGAGGTCCTTGTTGTGCGGGTGCGCGGCGATCGCGGTGCGCAGCTGCGCCGACACCTTGACCGCCCAGTTCTCCTCCCAGTCGACGAGGTGACACTCCCGCGCCGCCTCGCACAGAAGCATCCACCGCATCAGATTGCGCTCGGGCAACTGGGGCGTCGTCCCCGGGACCTGGGGGAACATGCGGATGAAATCGTCGTTGCACGCCAGGACGTTCCAGGCCACGTCGTTGATGTAACACGGCTGGCCCTTGACCCGATTCACGGCCGTCAGCCACGCGGGGCCCACGTGCGTGCCCGCCAGCGGGTCCATCGGGAAGGGCGGCTCATATCCGAGCGCGTAGACATACAGCGCCGTGCGTTCGGGCTCCTCCATCCGCAGCACCGTGGCCACGTTGTCGAGGAACTCGGCCGACGGCTGTGCCATCTCTCCGCGCTCCAGGAGCGCGTACGTCCGCTCGGAGACGAACAGCTCCTGCGCCACCCTGGCCTGCGAGAGTCCGCGCGAGCGCCGGCCGCGCCCGGTGCGGCGCGGCGAACCCAGTTCGGTGGGGCTGATCTGGCTGCGCTTGAACTGCAGCAATTGCTGCAGCGCCTCCTTGTTGTTCAATTTCCAACCTTTCTCCGCGCTGTGCGGGGTGGTCGCTCGCGCCGTTCCGTAGGAAGCATTTTCATCGGAAGTTGAACTTCCTGAAAAATGCGGACCGGAAAAATCACGGCCTGGTGATCCTCCCGGTCCGGCCGCGAGAATGGCGTCAGGACCTGAGCAGGCGGGGCGCGGCGACGAGCCGTGCCAGTGAGGAGGACGGCGCGGTGCTGCGACCGGTGGCCACCACGGCGGTGCGGGAACCCGCCGGCAGTGCGGTGGCCCGCACACTGGCCGTGCTCCGCGCGCTGCGGGAACTGGGCCCGGGAGCGCATCCGTTGGCGGTCGTCGCCGCGCGCGCGGAGCTGCCCGCGCCCACCGCCCACCGCTATGTGCGGGCCCTCGCCAGGGAAGGGGCCGTCGAGCAGCGCGGTCCTCGGGGCCACTACGCGCTGACGGAGACACCGCACCGATCCACCCACCTCGTCGATGAGGTCACGGATACTAAAGTCGGTCAGACCTCGCCTGCGTTGCGTGCTGAACTCGTCACTCTACAGTCACGTACCGGGCAAGTGTCGCTCCTGTACGCTCCGTTGCTGGTGGGTGCCGCACTGCGGTTCTGCATCGACCGGGCGGTCGGCGCGCACGCCGCGACGCTCGAGGCGGCGCCCCGGGCGGCGCTGCGACGGCTGTGGAGCGCGCCCCTGGACGCCGACGCCGCGGGGCTGGCCATCCTGGCCTGTCTCGACGGCGCCTCGGCGCCGGGTGCGCCGCTCGACCGCATCCGTGAGCAAGGTCACGCGGTGGGTCCTTCGCCGCTCCCGGAGTGGGAGTCGATAGCCGCCCCCGTGTGGCGCGGCTCCGTGCTCGCGGGGGCCGTGGCCCTGGTCGCACCGCGGCGGCAGCTGCGCGGCGCGGTCACCCGCACCCGCTGTGTCCACGCGGTGATGGACACGGCGGCCTCCATGAGCGGCCTGCTCACCCGGACCCGGGTCCGGCACGCGGGCTGATCCGCGGTCGGCGTCCGCCCCACGGGACGCCGTCGCCCACCGCACGTCCCCCCACCACGACCAGAGAGGTACTCCGTGTCCCGCTCCGTACTGATCACCGGCGGCAGCCGCGGCATCGGCCTGGCCATCGCCCGCGCCATGCAGGCCGCCGGTGACCGCGTCGCCGTCACCCACCGCTCGGGCGAGCCCCCCGAGGGCCTGCTCGCGGTGCGCTGCGACGTCACGGACGCCGACCAGGTCGACCTCGCGTTCCAGCGGGTCGAGGAGGAGCAGGGGCCCGTCGAGGTCCTGGTGGCCTGCGCGGGCGTGGCCAACGACAAGCTCCTCATGCGGATGACGGAGGAGGACTTCACCTCCGTCATCGACACGAACCTCACCGGGGTCTTCCGCGTCGCGAAGCGGGCCACCCGCGGCATGCTCCGCGCCCGCGGCGGCCGCATCGTGGTGATCTCCTCGGCCGTGGGCCTGCGCGGCGAGGCGGGCCAGGCCAACTACGCCGCGTCCAAGGCGGGCCTCGTCGGCTTCGCCCGCTCCCTGGCCCGCGAGCTCGGCTCGCGCTCCATCACGGTGAACGTGGTGGCGCCGGGGCTCACCGAGACCGCCATGAGCGAGGCCCTGACCGAGGAGCAGCGCGAGAGCCTGGTGCGGCAGATCCCCCTGGGCCGCCTCGCCCGCCCCGAGGAGGTCGCGGCGGCGGTGGCGTTCGTGGCCTCGCCGGACGCCGCGTACATCACCGGGGCCGTCATCCCGGTCGACGGCGGCGCGGGCATGGGGCACTGAGACCCCGCGCGGTCGCCGCGACGGCACTGATCCGTCGCGCCGACCGCGCGGACACGGGCGGCTGCTTGCGGCCACGACCGGTACGGGGGTACGGCCGTGGCCGCGGCAGTCAAGCTCGTTGAGCCGCAAATTGGCCTGAGATGCGTGGGAGGCGCTCCGTCCCGCGTGTCATCGTGGACCTATCGATTGGTCTGGACCTGACAAGGGTCGTGTGATCGCGACGGGCCGCGTCAGGGTGAGGAGCGTAACCATGCGCGGGACCACCATCTTGCCCGGCGGCCGGACGAACGGCAGCGAGCCGGAGAGGGGAGGGCTGCCGATCCACCGCCTCGAGGTGCCGAGACCGAACGCGCTGCCCTTCGCGATCGGCACCTTCGACACCATCGGCCCCATGTCGCGCGCCTCCTTCCCGCACCGGCACACCTTCCACGAGATCGTGTACGTCACCGGCGGCACCGGCAGCCACGTCGTGGACCTGGCCCGGTTCACGCTGCGCCCGCCCCACCTGTGCTTCATCGCCCCGGGGCAGGTGCACTACTGGGACGGCGTCCGGGACCTCGAAGGCTGTCTGATCCTGTTCACCGACGACTTCCTCCTGGAGAACCCGGGGGATCAGGAGACCCTGCGCAGACTCGGCCGCCGCTCCTGGCTCGAACTCTCCGACACGGAGGCCGCCTGGGCGCACCACCTCGTGGGCGAACTCGACCACGAGTACCGCACGGGGGCCGAGGGCTTCCCCAGCGTGCTGCAGGCGCTGCTGCACGTCCTCGTCGTACGCGCCGCCCGCCTCCTCGCCCCCGAACGGGCCGTCCGCCAGGCGGCGCCCGCCCGCCCCGCCTCGGTCGCCGCCGACTTCGTCACGCTCGTGGACACGGCCGAGACGCCGCTGTGGTCGGTGCGCGAGTGCGCCACCCGGCTCGGCGTCTCCGTGAGCTACCTCAACGAGGCGGTGAAGACGGCCATGGGCCGCACGCCGGGCGAACTCCTGCGCCAGGCCCGCGCCCACGAGGCCAAGCGGCTGCTCGTCCGCACCGAGCTGACGGTGCGACAGGTCGCGCACCGGGTGGGGTTCGCCGACCCCGCCTACTTCTGCCGGTTCTTCCGCCGCGAGACCGGGACCAGCCCCGGCGACTTCCGTCGCGGCGGTGGTGATATTCACCACGACCACCGACTTCCGTCCATCGCCCGGGCCCGGTCCTCCGCATAGCTTCATAGCCGATCCGATCCCCCCACCCCCAGGAGGAGCGATGGACGGCGAGACCCACGTGAACGGCCACGACGCGGACGAGCCCAGGGGCGGCGAAGGCCCCGGCGCCGCCGCGGGCACCCCCCGCCCGGGCCCGAGCCGCAAGACGGTGCTGCGCGCGGCCCTGGCCGCGGGCATCGCGGTACCGGTGGCGATGGGGGCGGCCCCCGCCCTCGCCCGCTCCAAGGCGGGCACCAGCGCGCCCCTGGAGCTGACCCCGCCCTGTGACGACGGCGACGACCCGACCCCGCCGCAGACCGAGGGACCGTACTTCAAGCCCAACTCCCCGCTGCGGACGAACCTCATCGAGCCCGGCACCCAGGGCATACGCCTGACCGTCACCGGCTACGTCTTCGGCCGCAGGTGCAAGCCGATCGGGAACGTGCTCCTCGACTTCTGGCAGGCCGACAGCAGGGGCGCGTACGACAACAGGGGCTTCAAGCTCCGCGGGCACCAGTTCACCAACGCGCAGGGAGCCTTCACCCTCACCACGGTGTTCCCCGGCCTGTACCCGGGCCGCACCCGCCACATCCACGTGAAGCTCCAGGCCCCCGGCCGCCCCGTGCTCACGACCCAGCTCTACTTCCCCAACGAACCCCGCAACAACACCGACCCCATCTTCGACTCCCGTCTGCTCATGAACGTACGGGACGTCGGCAACACCAAGGAGGCCGAGTTCGACTTCGTCCTGAACGTGCCGCAGTAGTCACACGGAACGCCCCTGATCCCCCGTCAGGGTGGACCGGCGCGCGGGAGTGCCGGTCCGGCCCGCCGTCACTGCCAAGATCGTCACGCTTTGTCGACATGGCTGACGACTTGTGAGAGGTGGCACGTGAACGGTATGGGTGCGAAGGCGCGGTGGCTGGTACGGACGGTGACGACGTTCGTCTGCCTGGGGGCGGCTGTGACAGCCGCCGCGCCGTCGGCGTTCGCCGGGGCTTCGGGCTGCAACCAGCGGACCTGCATCCGGGTGGACGGCAGCGGCCTGCGCGTGGAGACGGTGCAGGCGGCGACCACGTGGAACGGTGACTTCACCGGGCACTTCCACATCTGGGGCGGTGGCATCGACCAGAACAGCGCCACCGGCTTCTGGGGCTACCACCAGAAGTTCACGGTGCCCGTCCACCGTGATCTGCCCAACGGCGCCGTGCTGTGCGCCGAGGGCTGGGAGCACATGGGCGGCCGCATGGAGTCCCGCGGCCGCGCCTGTGCGGAGGTCCACTTCTGATGACTCCGGTGGCGGGACCCGGGCGCCCCGGGGCCCGCCACCGGTCCAGCGCATCAGCGCGCCTGCGTACTCAGGCGGGCTGATGCGCGCCACTCGTGCGCAGGTCCCCAATGAGCTCGAAGGAGCGGACGCGGGCCGCCGGGTCGAAGACCGGGGTGACCAGCATCAGCTCGTCGGCGCCCGTGGCCGCGGCGATCCGGGTGAGCTGCGGGGCGATCGACTCCTTCGTCCCGCGGGCCTGCTGCGCCACGAACCCCGCCACGGCCTCGCGGTCCCGCTCGCCCAGCTCGTGGCGGGCCGCGGCGGCGGGGGTCGGGAAGGGCGTCTCGGCGAGGCCGTTGAGCAGCCCCGCCTTGATGACGTCCATCGGCCGCGCGAGCTCGGCGGCCCGCTCCTCGGTGTCGGCGCACACGGCCTCGACGCACACGAGGACCCGCGGCGCGGCGCTCCAGCGCGAGGGGCGGAAGCCGGACCGGTAGCGCTCGAGGGCCCGCAGGGTGTTGTCGGGGCGGATGTGGTGGGCGAAGGCGATCGGCAGCCCCAGGGCCGCCGCGAGCTCGGCCCCGGCGTCGCTGGAGGCGAGCAGCCACGGCTCGGGCAGCTCGCCGAAGTTCTCCTCGCCCAGGAAGCCGAGGATCGCCTCGACGTCCGCGCGGTACTCCGCGTCGGTGGCGGGCCCGGCGCCCCGGCGCAGCGCACGGGCCGTCGGCTCGTGGAAGGTGCCGGGGCCCCGGCCGATGCCGAGGTCGACCCGGCCCGGGTGCAGGGCCGCGAGGGTGGCGAACTGCTCGGCGACGGTGAGCGGGGCGTGGTTGGGGGCGAGCACGCCGCCCGAGCCGACCCGCATCACGGCGGTGGTCGCGGCGGTGTCCGCGGCGAGCAGCGCGGGCGGGAAGGCGCCGATGGCGGGGGAGTGGTGGTGCTCGGCGAACCACAGGCGGTGATAGCCGAGCCGCGCCAACTCCCCGGCGACGGACTGGCAGTTGCGCAGCGCGTCGGCGGGCGTGGCGCCTTCCTCGACGAGGGAGACCTCGAGGGCGGAGAGGGGCAGATCGATCATGCGTTCACCCTAGGCGAGCGCGGCGGGCGGCGGAGCGGGCGGTGTCGTCCTCGGCGGCGCGGCGGCGGGCCTCGCGCCGACCCGCGTAGCGCGCCTTGCGGTTGCTTGCCCTGGCTTCCCGTCGGCGCTCCGTGACGCAGCCGCGCCGGGCGCACCCCGAGCAGCAGGTGTGGCCGAACAGCAGCGTGCCGGGGTGCTCCCACCGGCAGCGGGTGTCCGCCTCCTCGCGCGTCGGCCGCGGCGGCAGGTCGCAGGGGCCGTGGCGGTGGTCGTGGACCGGCAGGGGGCGGTGCTCCTTGTGGCGCACCCAGAGGGGTTTGGTCTTGTCCGTGCGGGACATCGTGTTCCCATCGGAACCGCCGCCCGGGCTCCCGGACCTTCCGGGCGGGCGGCTAGGTTCGCCGCTTCACGGCGACACCTCCTCGTCTGTGCGCACGGGGCGGCCCCACGGCATCCGGCGCCCCTGGTTCGGGGTCGACGCGCCGTACCGGCACCGTCGTTCCCCGCAGCGCCGCGAGTGTAAGTTCCGCGCCTGTGACCGGTCCACCCGATTTGTGTGGTCTCCCTAGCCGCCGGGCTGCGGGCGGACGGTGAGGATCTGCTCGGCGTGGCCGACGGGCCCGTGGAGGTCGTGCAGGACGCTGCTGGTGAGCCCCTGCCCCGACGGGCCGAACGTGACGGTCGTGTCCAGGCCGGTCCACGGCCCCCGCGGCTGCCGGTGCAGATGGATCGTCAGGTCGAGGTTCGGGAACATCCACGCGGCGGGGTCCTGCTGCACGGCGATCCCGTTCGCGGTGTCCACGAGCGCGACGTACGAGGCCAGGGCGGTGCTCGACTCGCCCGCGACCAGGTCGAGGCGCGAGGACACCCAGGCGGCCGCGCGGCCCCTGCGGGACGGAGGCGTCCGGCGGACGTCGACGGACGAGATGTAGCCGCCGCGCCACTCCTCCTTCATCGCCCACGGAGCGAGCGCCTCCGGTGCGGGCATCCGGTCGTGCGGGCTGTCGGCCACGGCCGAGGTGTCCAGGGACGCGAGCAGCCAGGCGCGGGCCCGGACGACCGGGCGGCCGCCGATGACCACGGTCGCTTCCAGGAGTTCGATGGTCCGGCCGGGCCGCACGGTCTCCACGGTGACCCGGCACTCGTCGAGGGCGATGCGGCCGAGGATGTCGTAGCTGATCCGCGCGAGGGCCAGGGGCGCGTGCCGCGCCGCGGCCGCCGCGTGCCGCGCGAGGTGCCGGTCGATCGCGTGCGCGATGAGCCCCGCGAGCGGGCTGAAGTGCTGTTCGTCCGCGCTCCACGCGCCGCCCGCGTGAGCCGTGGGCTTGTAGAGGTCCTCGCCCGTCCGCTCGTAGTAGCTCTCGCGTGCGACGTCGCCGGTGGTCACGGGATGCATCTCCTTGGCGGGGCGGGGCGGGAAGGCGCGGGGATAGGTGCCTTGGCCACGCATCGTAGGAGCGGGCGTCCCGCGGGTCATCGTGATCTGACCCACAGGGGGTGGTGACGGCCGGGGCCTCGCCTCCCCGGCCGGGCGATTGTCAGTGCCGGATGCGAGGCTCGGGGCATGGACGAGGTGATACGCCGTCGCCGCGTGTACGGCACGGACCACGACGCACCGGACCCCGGCCCGCAGCCGGGCCACGACTACCGCGAGCTCGTCGGCGGCCCGCTCGACGGCCTGCTCCTGGACGTCACCGGCTGGACCGCGGAGCGGCTCGCCGAGGGCGCGCTGCTCGACACCGAGATCGGCCGGTACGGCCCGGGCGGCCGCGCCGAGTACGGACCGCGCGCCGGTTCGCAGCGCCTGTGGGACTGGCGCGGGGACACCCCGTGACGGGACGTGGCGCACGTCGGCGGTAACGACCACGACGGGTACGCCGTCGACGGGACCGGCGGACGGCGGCGGAGGGGGGCCGGGACCGGTAGCTCGGTGCGGACGCGGCCGGGCGCGGCGCGGGGATCGAGGTACGCCAGCGGCGTCGACGGCGGCCTGTACGCCCTGCGTACGCGCAGCGGGTCGCCGCGCCGGACGGTGTCTCCCCGGCGGGCCCGCCACGTGCCCCCGCGGTGGCGGAAGAGCTGGTGCGTGTCGGCGCGAACCACCACCAGTCGTCCGCGGTCACGGCCCGGCACCCGTGTCCGCACCCGAGCGTCGCGTGTATCCCACACCTGAAAAGGGCGGCGGGACAAGGCGTGAAATGAGCCGTCTCGGGGGATGGCGCCCTCCCTCCCGTCCGGCAAGGATGCCCTTCTCCCCGGCGCACCACCGACACCAGCGCGCCGGAGCCGCATCCCGTGCCCAGGAGGAAGCGCACTGCCATGGGGACACACGCAGCACCGCACCGGCGCCGCAGGCCCGCGCTGTTCGCGGCCGTGGGCGTCGCCCTGCTGGCCGGACTGCTCGGCCTCCCGCGCGCGGACGGGGCGCCCCGGTCCGCCGACGCCTGCCGCACGGCGGGTGCCACCATGCCGCGCGGCGACTGCGGCCCCTACTGGCAGGTCCTCGCGGAGGACTTCAACGGCGACCGGGTGCCGCTCGGCGGGTTCAGCGACTGCGCCCACCACGTCGACACCTCGGCCGCCTACTGCGGCGGGCTGCGGGGCGCGTACCGCGACAACTGGTGGGCGTACCCGACCGGTTGGCGTGACACGGCCAACGAGCGGCAGCGGGGCCGCAGCGTGGCCGGGGTCTACCACCCGGAGGACACCGTCAGCGTCGGCCCCGCCGCCGACGGGGACGGCCGCATGCGCATCCGGATGTGGCGGCCCGCCGACGGCGGGCCCGTGCACGCCGCGGCGGTGGTCCCGCGCGCCGTGATGCAGATGAAGTACGGCAAGTACAGCGCCCGCATCAAGGTGACCAAGCCCGCCGCCGGGTACAAGTCGGCGTGGCTGCACTACGGCGGCGGCTGCGAGATGGACCACCCCGAGGGCGAGTGGACGGGCTCCCTGACCGCCTTCCACCACCCCTGCGGCGGCGGCGAACAGGGCACGTTCCACGGGGCCGACGACTGGACGCGGTGGCACACCGTGTCCACCGAGTGGACGCCCGGCCAGGTCCGCTTCTTCGTCGACGGCCGCCAAGTGGGCCGCGACACCCGGAACGTGCCGGACCGCCCGCTGTCCTGGGTGCTCCAGAACGAGAGCGCCCTGGAGGGCCCGTCGGCGGCCCCCGGCAGCAGCGCTCAGCTGGAGATCACCTGGGTCGCCGCGTACGCGTACGGCTGGAAGGGCGCGCGGTAGCGTGCCGCCGCAGACCGGGGGGTAGAGCCGGGTCTTCTCCGGCCCCGGCAGGACCGTGCCGCGGGCCCGAAGGGGAAGCCGACGCGGTGTCGCGGTCCCGGACGGTCGCGGCGGCGCGGCGCAGCGCGGCGAGCACCGTGCGCACAGCACCGCGCGCCGCGCGTTCGGGCCGGTGCAGCACGTCGATGTGGCGCCGGGCGTGCACGCCGCTGAGCGGCTTGAGGGTCAGCGCCGGGTGCGGGCGCGTGGTCCAGCGGGGCATCAGGGCCAGGCCGCCGCCCGCGGCGACGGCCTCCGCGACCACCGTGAACTCATTGACGCGGTGCACGATGTCGAGGCGCCGGTTGGCGGCCGTGGCGATGGCCTCGATGGTGGCGAGCAGCGGGAAGCCGTCGTGCACCGTGATCCAGGGCTTGTCCGCCACGTCGTGCGGGGTGAGGCGGCGCTTGGCGGCCAGCGGATGGTCCACCGGCAGGGCCACGTCCAGGGGTTCGCGCAGCAGCGTGGTGGCCGTGACCGAGCGCGGCCACGGCGGCGCGGGGTCCAGGCGGTGGGCGAGGACGAGGTCGTAGTCCCGGGTGAGCAGCGGGAAGCGGTCCTGCGCCACGTCCTCGTCGGCGAGGGCGAGCCGGGGGCTGCCGGGGCCCGCGAGATCGCGGAGCAGCAGCGGGAAGAACGCTCCGGCCGCGCTGTGGAAGGCCGCCACGGACACCGGTCCGTCCGGCTCGTTGAGGAACGCGTCGATGGTGTGCCGGGCGTGGGCGAGCGCGCTCTCCACGCCGGCCGCCGCGTCGGCCAGGGCCTGCCCGGCGTCGGTGAGGACGAGGCGCCGCCCGGCGCGCTCGGTGAGGGGCACGGGGATCGCGCGCTGGAGCAGCCGCAGTTGCTGGGACACCGCCGAGGGCGTCATCAGGAGGGCCTCGGCGGCGGCGGTGACGCTGCCCAACTCGCCGAGTTCCCGCAGGATCCGTAGCTGCCGCTCGTTCATCGGCCCATCGTAGACAACGATGTAGCGCTACTTCACTGTTGCTGAAGAAGCACGCTCTTGGCTTCAACATCACGAGCGGGCAGCGTGTGCGGGGTGCCTCAGAACCTCGGATTCCCGGCCCGTCGCGCCGACGCCGTCCTGCTGCTCGTCGCCCTCGTGTGGGGCTCCAGCTATCTCGCCGCGAAGACGGCCGTCGACGTGCTGCCCGTCATGGTGGTGCTGTGCGCGCGGTACGTGCTGTCCGCGGCCGTCTGCCTCCCGCTGGTCGCCGTGCGACGCCGGGACCGGCGCTTCACCCGGGACGAGTTGACGGCGGGCGGGCTCCTCGGGCTCACCCAGGCGGCCGTCCTGGTCCTGGAGACGTACGGCGTCGCGCACACCAGCGCGGCCAACGCGGGCCTGATCATCAGCCTCACCATCGTGCTCACGCCGTTCCTCGACCGCACGTCCGGCGCGGGGCGCCTGCCGCCGCGCTTCTTCGCCGCGGCCGGGGTGTGCCTGGTGGCCGTCGGGCTCCTGATGTCCGGCAGCGGCTTCCACGGGCTGCGCGGTGGCGACCTGTTGATGCTGGCGGCCGCGGTGGTGCGGGCGGCACACGTGGCCCTGGTGGGGCGGTTGACGGCGGGCCGGGCGGTGCGGCCGCTGCACCTCACCACGGTCCAGACCGTCGTCGGCTCGGCGGTGTTCGCGGTGCCCGCGGCGGACGGGCTGCCGACGCTGGGCTCGGCGGACGCCGCCGTGTGGGGGCAGCTCGTGTATCTGGCCCTGTTCTGCAGCGTGTTCGCGTTCCTCGCGCAGACGTGGGCGGTGCAGCACAGCTCGGCGAGCCGGGCCAGTCTGCTGCTCGGCACCGAGCCGGTGTGGGCCGTCGCGGTCGGCATCGGCCTCGGGGGCGAGCGCTTCACGCCGTTCGCCGCGCTCGGCGCGGGGCTGATGGTCGTGGGCACGTACTGGGGGCAGGCGGTGGAACGGGCCCACCGGACCGCGCCGACGGGGCGGACCGCCCGCGAGGCTCCTGGGGAACGCGAAGGCCGGACGGCGTTGCCGTCCGGCCCTCACCCGCGGCGCGTCCCCTAGGCGCTTCGCTGGATCTGCCGCACCGTGCCGGTGGGCGTCTGCGCGCCCGTCGTGGCCGGTCGCGCAGTTCCCCGCGCCCCTGCGGGGTGAGGCGTCAGTCCCACTTGTAGCCGTCCCCGAAGTTCAGGGTGTGCTCCAGGACGTCCTCCATCGGGTCGTCGATCTGACCGGTGTTGATCAGCGCCACCACCGGCGCGTTGTGCGAGTCGCGGTGCGTCTCGTCGGCGTGCGCCGCACCGGCCGACACGACGACCGGTCCGACGGCGACCGCGGCCACCAGCGCCCAGCGGGACAGTTTCCTCACCCGACTGCCGTTCACACCCTGCTCCTTGCCTCGTCTGAACCGAGGGGACCCACCTGGCCCGGCGGACCGGCTGCTCCGGCCCCCTCGTCGTACCCAACCGCCGAACGGATCAAGGAGTCACCGACGATCATACGAACGGGTTGTGTGGACGGAGTCCTGTGGGGAAATAACTCCCCACCCGTTCCGGTTCAGTCGATCATGAACGCAGAGACCCCGGCACCGCACACCCCCCGATCCACCGCGCCCCCACCGGCACCGCTCGACCCGTCCGCCGCGCAGACGGCCTGGACCGCCGCCTTCCGCTCCGCGGTCCTCAGCCCCTATGAGTCCATCGAGCTCTTCGAACGCCGTGGTTTCGCCGACCAGACCGTCCGTCAGGTCATCCGCGTCGCCGGGGGCGGCAGCGCCCTGCGCATACGCCTGAGCAACCAGTACGGCAAGACCCCGCTGCGCGTCGCGGGCGCCCGTCTCGCGCGGCGCACCCGGCACAGCGCCGTCGACACCGCGACGGACACCCCCGTCCTGTTCGACGGCGCCACCGAGGTCGTCGTCGCGCCGGGCGCGGAAGTGATCAGCGACGCCGTCGAGCGCGCGGTGCGCGCGGGCGAGGAGTGGGCGCTGAGCCTGTACCTGCCCGAGGAGACCGGTCTGAGCACCTACGCGGCCGTCCCCAACACCACCGGCTACGCCGTCCCCGGGAACGCCCTGGCCACCGCGTCCCTCGACAGCGCCGAGGGCCTGGAACTCCTGGTGACCCGGCACTACGTCACCGGCGTCGACGTCCTCGCCCCGGCCGGGACGCCCGTCACCGTGGCGTTCGGCGACTCCTGGTTCGAAGGCTTCGGCAGCACGCCCGACACCGACCGCCGCCTCACCGATCTGCTGAACGCACGCCTCCCCGAGGGCGCGGGCTGGGTGGTCAACCAGGGCCTGTCCGCCAACCGCCTCCTCACCGACGAGGTCGGCGACAGCGCCCTGAACCGCCTCGAGCGCGACGTGCTCTCCGTGCCCGGGGTCACCCACGTCCTGGTCCACCTCGGCGTGAACGACCTGGGCACGCCCGGCCAGCTCGCCCACCCCGAACCCGCGGCCCCGCCCACCGCCGCCGCGCTCATCGCGGGCCTGACGACCCTCGCCGACCGGCTGCACGCGGCCGGGCTCACCGCCATCGCCACCACCATCGGCCCCTACAAGGGCACGATCTTCGACGGCTACGACAGCCCGGCGGGCCAGGCCGTCGCCCGCGAGGTCAACGCCTGGATCCGCGGCGCGGACAGCCCCTACGACGCCTACGTCGACACCGCGGCCGCGGTCGCCGACCCGCGGGACCCGGAGCGCATCCACCCGGACCTGGGCAGCGGCGACGGCCTCCACGTCAACGACGCGGGCTTCGCGGCCATGGCGGACGCGATGGACCTCTCCCTCCTCACGACCGGCGGCGGAAGGTGACGATGTACGCGATATCCCTGGGCGACGACGGCGCGGAGCTGCGCCCGCTGGAGCCGTGGCAGGCCGAGGAGTTCCTGGCGCACGTGGACCGGGGACGGGAGTTCATCGGGCGGCACAACGGCCTGCCGGACATCATCACCGACCTCGCGTCGAGCCGGGCCTACCTCCAGGCGTACGCGGACAAGGCCGCCGCCGACGCCGGGCGGATCTGTGGCATCCACTGGGACGGCAGGCTCGTCGGCGCCGTCATCCTGCGCCGGATGGACGTCGAGCAGGGCACCGCGGAGGCGGGCTGCTGGCTGGAGCCCGCGGCGGCGGGCAGGGGCCTGGTGACCCGCGCCGCGCGCGCCCTCATCGACTGGGCCGTGGAGGAGCGCGGCATCCACCGCGTGGAGTGGTGGGTCTCGTCCGGCAACGCGCCGAGCATCGCCGTGGCGCGGCGGCTCGGCATGACGCGCGACGGTGTGCTCAAGGAGAGCTATCTGTACCGGGGCGTGCGGCACGACGAGGAGATCTGGTCGGTGCTCGCGCCCGCGTGGCGGGCACGGAAGGAGAACGCGTAGGGCGGCGCCGCGCGGCTCAGTGTCCGTGCGGGATGAGCCGCCCGACCGCCCGCCACGTCGCGCGCAGGCCGCGGTGGGCCTCCGCGGACGGCGGGGGTGCCACCGGCGCGAGCGGGACGAGGGGCACGGGCTGGGCCCGGGCCTCCCAGTCGCACGGGGGAGAGGGGCGGTCGGCCGACCGGCCCCGCTGCTCCTCCCCCCGGAGCACGGCCAGCGCGTCGTCGTGCGCCTTGAGCCCGACGCTGACCAGCGTGAGCAGCAGGGCGATGTCCATGTCGCAGTCGAGCAGCACCGTGATCCAGGCCGCCCCGGGCCGCACCCGGATCGCGGAGCTGTGTCTCAGCTGCGGCCGCAGCCGGTCGACGGCGGCGCGGGTGAGGCAGACGTCCGCGGCGTCGTCGCAGTGGAAGTGGACCAGTTCGTATCCCGCTCGCGCGGGTGTGCCGGGTGTGCCGTAGGAGCGTCCCACCGCGCACCGGGGGGAGCCGCTCACGAGGTTCGGCCATGACTCCAGCTGGGCCATGGCACGTTGCGCCGCCGTCATGCGCCCCATCGTCGCGTGGATTTCACCCTGCGAACTACCCCTGTTCACAAGCTGATTCCCTGCGGAGGGCGGGGCCCGTGGTCGCGCCTGAGGTCAGCAAGGGTATGGCTGCCTCCCGGCCGAGCGGAAGGGGAGGGACCGTGTCACCCGCCCGTGCCGATGACGTGCGGTGTTGTCGTACCGCAG
The DNA here is from genome assembly GCF_044544845.1 of Streptomyces sp. NPDC053474. Lineage (NCBI taxonomy): Bacteria > Bacillati > Actinomycetota > Actinomycetes > Kitasatosporales > Streptomycetaceae > Streptomyces > Streptomyces sp. NPDC053474. The sequence continues at coordinate 67,360 of NZ_JBITXV010000018.1, read as the reverse complement.
AACCGCACGGGAGTGTCATAGATCACATAGGCATCCGGGAACTCGGCCTGCGCGCCGCTCGACCCATGGACCGGTCCGGTCAGCACCGGAGCACCTCGTACCACCGACCGGCACCAGGAGAGCACGACATGTCCGCCGCACCCCCTGCCCCCGCCCCGCCCGACGGGCGGCCCGCCGCCACGGCGGAGCCCGCCCCGCGGCGGTCCGTCCGGTCCCTGCTGCGCCCGCTGGTCCTGCGGCTGCACTTCTACGCCGGGGTGCTCATCGCCCCCTTCCTGCTCGTGGCCGCCGCGACGGGCTTCCTGTACGCCGCCTCGTACACGGCGGAGAAGGTCGTGTACGCCGATCAGCTGACGGTGCCCGTGGGGGACCGGGAGCTGCCCATCGAGCGGCAGGTCGCCGCGGCCCGCAAGGCGCACCCCGAGGGGACGGTCGCCGCGGTGCGGCCCTCGGCGGAGGACGGCGCGACGACCCGCGTGCTGCTCGCCGGGGTGCCGGGCGTCGCCGATGACCGCACCCTCGCCGTGTTCGTGAACCCGTACACCGGCGAGGTGCGCGGCGCCGAGGAGAGCTACGGCTCCAACGGCTCGCTGCCGCTGCGCACCTGGATCTCCGGTCTCCACCGCGATCTGCACCTGGGCGAGACGGGTCGGCTGTACAGCGAACTCGCCGCGAGCTGGCTGTGGGTGATCGCGGGCGGCGGCGTCGTGCTGTGGTTCGGGCGCCGCCGGGCCCGGCGCGGGCTGCGGGGCACCACGGGCCGTCGGCGCCTGCTCGCGCTGCACGGCTCGGTGGGCGTGTGGGCGGCCGGAGGCCTCTTCTTCCTGTCCGCCACGGGCCTGACCTGGTCGACGTACGCGGGCGAGAGCATCGGCGACCTGCGCGAGGCCCTCGGCCAGACGACGCCCGCGGTGTCGGCGAGCGCGGCCGGGGCGGGAGCCGGGGAGCACGCAGGGCACGGCGGCAGCGGCGCGACCGGCGGCTCCGGCGGCGCGGGGGACGTCGGGCTCGACGCCGTCCTCAAGGCGGCCCGCGCCGAGGGCCTCACGAACCCGGTGGAGATCGTGCCGCCCGCCGACGCCTCCTCCGGCTACGTCGTCAAGCAGATCCAGCGCAGCTGGCCCGAGAAGCAGGACTCCGTCGCCGTCGACGCGAAGACCGGTCAGGTCACCGACGTCCTGCGGTTCGACGACTTCCCGGTCCTCGCCAAGCTGACCCGCTGGGGCATCGACGCGCACTCCGGCACCCTCTTCGGCCTCGCGAACCAGATCGCGCTCGCCGCCCTCGCGCTCGCCCTGGTCCTGCTGATCGTGTGGGGCTACCGGATGTGGTGGCTGCGCGGCAGCGGCGGCGCGTTCGGCCGCCCGCTGCCGCGCGGGGCCTGGCAGCACGTCCCGGCGTACGTCCTGGTCCCGCTGATGGCGGCGATCGCGGTGCTCGGCTACTTCGTGCCGCTGCTCGGCATCCCGCTGGCCGCGTTCATCGCGGTCGACGTCCTGCTGGGCGAGATCGCCTACCGGCGCGGCAAGCGGGAGTACGGCCCGCGGGCCACGGCGGACCGCACGTAGCCGCCCCGGACCGGCGGCGGTTCAGGCCCGCATCCCGCCGTCGACCCGCAGGACCGTGCCGGTGACGTAGGAGGAGCGGTCGCTGAGGAGCCAGGCGGCGGCCTCGGCGATCTCCTCCGGCGCCGCGGCGCGGCCCAGCGGGGTCAGGGAGTTGAGCTGCTCGATGGTGCCGGGGGACTCGGCGTCCCACTCCATCAGCATCTCGGTGAGCGTGGTGCCGGGCGCGATGGCGTTGACGCGGATGCCCTCCGGGCCGTACGTGGCGGCCGCCGACGCGGTGAGGCTGTTGAGGGCCCCCTTCGTCGCGGCGTACACGGGCAGCGCGGGGTTGGCCATCAGGCTGCCGACGCTGGAGGTGTTGACGACGGCGCCGCGCCCCGCGGTGGCGCGGATGGCGGCGGCCTCGGCGTTCATGGCCAGCCACGGGCCCTTGAGGTTCACGGCGCAGACGTGGTCGAAGTCGGCCTCCGGGAGCTGGTCCATCGGGCCGGGCCGCTGCCCCGTCGCGCCGTTGTTGAAGGCCGCGTCGAGCCTGCCGTACAGCTCCACGCACCGGTCGACGGCGGCGCGGACGCTCGCCGGGTCCGCCAGGTCGCACACCACGTGCGCCGCGGTGCCGCCGGCCGCCCCGATCTCCTCGGTCACCGCCTCGAGCTCGGTCTCCGTGCGGGCCGCGAGGAGCACCCGGGCGCCCTCCCGGGCGAAGAGGCGGGCCGCCGCGGCGCCGATGCCGCGCCCGGCGCCGGTGATGAGGGCGACCTTGCCGGTGAGCAGGCCCGTGGTGGTGGTGGAGGTCATCGGTGTGTGGTTCATGCCGACGAGCCTGCGGCCGCCCGCCCCCCTCATCCAGGCACTGGCAGTGCCTGGATGAGCACCTCGCCGACCGTCCACACTGGACGTGTGGATCAACGTGAACGACGAGAGCTCGCCGACTTCCTGCGCAGCAGGCGGGAGCGCATCACCCCCGCCGACGTGGGGCTGCCCGCGGGCCCGCGCCGCCGCACCCCGGGGCTGCGCCGCGAGGAGGTGGCGCAGCTCGCGTTCATCTCGGCCGAGTACTACGCGCGCCTCGAACAGGGCCGCGCCCCGCATCCCTCGCGGGAGGTCCTCGCCCAGGTCACCCGCGCGCTGCGGCTGACGGAGGCCGAGCGCGACCACCTCCTGCGGCTCGCGGGTGCCCCGCCACAGCCGCCGGGCCCGTCGCGGGAGGTGCGGCCGAGCATCGTCGACCTGCTGCGGCGGATGCCGGACGCGGCGGCGGTCGTCCTCTCGGCGACGTACGAGGTCCTCGCCTGGAACGACCTCGCGGCCGCCCTGATGGAGGACTTCTCCGCGCTCCCGCGCCGGGACCGCAACCTCGTCCGGCGCGCCTACCTCGGCCCGCACCGGCACGGCCGCAGGCTGTACGGCCTCTCGGACGCGGACGAATTCGCCCGGACCGCGGCCCGGCACCTGCGCGCCGCAGCGGCCCGCTACCCCGACGACACCGAGGTGCGGAGCCTGGTCGACGAACTCCTCGCGGGCAGCGCGGAGTTCGCCCGCCTGTGGGCCACGCACGACGTGGCCGACCGGCCCACGTTCTGCGGGACCTTCGCGCACCCCATCGTCGGGCCCGTCCCCGTACGCGGCGACGTCCTGGACATCACCGACCGGGACCAGCGGGTCCTCATCTACAGCGCCGTCCCCGGCTCGCCGTCACAGGAGGCGCTGCGGCTGCTCTCGGTGATCGGTACGCAGAGCATGGGCGTGCCCGGCTGACGCACCCAAGGGTCGGCCCTCGTGCCGGGGCCCGCTCGGCCCCGTTGCCGCCCACGGCGCGGACGATCTACCCTCCCGGGGATCCATGACGCCGAGTCGGGTGGGGTGCGCGGTGGACTACGAGGACTACGAGCAGTACGACGCGGTCGGGCTCGCCGAGCTGGTGGCGCGGGGCGACGCGTCACCGACGGAGCTCCTCGACGCGGCACTCGCGCGCGCCGAGGCCGTCAACGGGAAGATCAACGCCATCGTCCGCCCGATGCCGAGCATCGCGCGCGAGCGCGCCGCGGGCGAGCTCACAGGACCCTTCGCCGGAGTCCCGTTCCTGATCAAGGACTTGATGCAGGACTACGCGGGGCGGCCCACGGGGCGCGGCTCCCGCGCGGCCGCGGGGCTCGTCGCGGCGCGCCACAGCGAGGCCGTGCGGCGGTGGCTCGACGCCGGGCTCGTCGTGTTCGGGCAGACGAACACCCCCGAGTTCGGCATCAAGAGCATCACCGAGCCCGAGGCAGGCGGCGCGACCCGCAACCCGTGGCACCTCGGCCACACCCCGGGCGGCTCGTCCGGCGGTTCCGCGGCCGCCGTCGCCGCGGGCATCGTCCCGGCCGCGGGCGCCAACGACGGCGGCGGCTCGATCCGCATACCCGCCGCGTGCTGCGGCCTCTTCGGCCTCAAGCCGGGGCGCGGCCTGGTGCCCGCGGGCCCCGCGCACGGCGAGCTGCTCGCGGGCGCGGCCAGTGACGGCGTCGTCTCCCGCACCGTGCGCGACAGCGCGGCCCTGCTCGACGTCCTCACCGCCCGCCCCGACCCGGGCGGCCCCTACCTCGCGGCCCGCCCCGAGGCGCCGTACGCCGAACTGGCCCGGCGCACACCACCGAGGCTGCGCGTCGGCGTGAGCACCCGCTCGCCGATCGGCACCCCGGTGGCGCGCGAGGCGGTCGACGCCGTCGACGTGGCGGTCAAGCTCCTGACCGGCCTCGGCCACGACGTGGAGGAGGCGGAGCCCGCCGTCGACGGCCCGCGCATGGCCGACGACTTCATGACGATGTACGCGGTGGAGAACGCCGCGACGCTGGCGGAGCTGAAGCACAGGACCGGCGCTGGCGACGACCGGTTCGAGCTCGACACCCACCTCATCGCGGCCGCGGGCCGCGCGGTCGGCGCCGTCGAGCACGCGGTGCGGCACGCGCGCTGGAACACCTACGCCCGTCAACTGACCGCGTTCCACGAAACGTACGACGTGCTGCTCACGCCGACGCTCGCCCGGCCGCCGGTGCGGATCGGCGAACTCGACACGCCCTGGCTGACCCGGCAGGTCGGCAAGGCGCTGCTCAAGGCGGGGGTGGCGGGCAGGCTCAGCAGGACCAGGCTGTGGAAGCAGGCCGTCGTCCAGAACCTCGCGCCCAACCCCTTCACCCAGCTCGCCAACATCACGGGCCGCCCCGCCATGTCGGTCCCGCTGTACCGCACGCCCGAGGGCCTGCCCCTGGGGGTGCAGTTCGGCGGGCCGCTCGGCAGCGAAGGGCTGCTGCTCGCCCTCGCCGGACAACTGGAATCGGCCGCTCCGTGGGCTCAGGAGCGGCCGACCCTGTGAAGCGGCGCGGCGGGCGCGCGTCGTGCCCCGCGCGCCCGCCGCTCACCCGATGCCTACGACGTGGCGATCAACGCACGTCGACGGCGTCACCGGCGGCCTTGACGGCCCCGGTGGTGGAGTTGCCCGCGAAGGCGTAGCGGTACGAGCCGTCGGCCGAGGCCTTGACCGTGGTCTTCAGGTTGCCCTTGGTGTCGGTCTTGACGGTCTTCACCGCGGAGTAGGCGCTGGCGCCCTTCTTCTTGTACTCCAGGGTCACCGACTGGCCGCTGTAGCCGGAGTACTTGTGGGTCTCCCAGTTGGCACGGGTCAGCGCGCCCGTGATGGTCAGGGTCTTGCCCTTCTTGATCGGCTCGGGCGCGGCGTCGGCCGTCAGCTTCGCCTCGCGCTGGAGCTTGAACTTCCCGGCCTTCTCCGCGTAGATGCTGTCGGTGTCGGAGACCAGCAGGGGGTTGACGTACCACGTGCCCGCGGGCGTGTTGTCGAAGAAGTCGACGTCGGGGTCGATCGTGAACGTCCCCGTGCAGGTCGCCTTCGTGCCCTCGGTGGCGCACTTGGGGGTGGTCTGCGGCTGCGCCACGCTCGAGTTCGGGCCGAACAGGGTGATGTCGGACTCGGTGATCGCGGAGTCGGTGTCCGCCGTCACCGAGACCTTGAAGGTCTTGCCGGCGGTGGTGCCGAGCACGACCGGCTTGCCGTCGTTCACCGTGACGTTCGTGATGGAGATGCCCTCGGGCGCGGTGGCCTGGGCCCCCGGGGCGGTGAAGCCCACGGCGGCCGCGGCGAGCACGGAGCCGAACACGGCGATGCGAGTGCGGTGTTGCATGACTGGTCCCCCACGGATGGTGCCGGGACGCGAGCGCTGCCCGGCGATAGATGTGAACGAAGTGACCTTACGGTCTTCACCACATCTTCATCACCGTGGTGATCGCCACGTGCGTCGCGTACAACCTTTCGCCGGGACGGCTTGCGAGCGGCCCGGACCCCGGGGCGAGGGGCGTCAGGCGGGCGGGCCCGGGATCTCGCGCGGTTCGAGGGGGCGGGTGGCGGGGCCGTGCAGGACCGAGCCGTCCGTCGCGAAGCGGGAGCCGTGGCAGGGGCATTCCCAGGCCTGTTCCGCGTCGTTGAAGTGCACCAGGCAGCCGAGGTGCGTGCAGCGCGCGGAGACCGCGCTGACCTGGCCGCTCGCGTCGCGGTGGACGGCGCACCGGTGGCCGTCCAGGCGGACGACGGCTCCGCTGCCGGGCGGGATGTCCGCGACCGAGTCGACGTGGGCGGTGTGCAGCCGGTCGCCGACGAAGTGCTTGGCCACGGCCGCCTGCTGGGCGACGAGGTGGCCCGCTTCGCGCACCGGCGGCAGTCGGCGCGGGTCGTACAGCTCGGTCCAGTCGGGCCGCGGCCCGCCGGTGATGTGGGCCGCGAGCAGCCCGCCCGCCATGACGCCGTTGCTCATGCCCCAGCCGCCGAAGCCGGTGGCCACGTAGACGTGCTGGGTGCCGGGGTGGGCGTGGCCGACGTACGGAAGGTGGTCCAGGGAGTCGTTGTCCTGCGCGGCCCAGCGGTAGCCGGTGTCCGCCCGGTCGAAGTGCGGCACGTGGGCGCGGGCCCAGGCGTCGAGCCGGGCGTACCGCTCCCGCACGTCGCCCGTCCCCGGCGTGAAGGACTCCCCGGTGACGATGACCAGGCGCCGCTCCTCGTCGTACGGCGCGCTGCGCAGCGAGCGGACCCCGTCCTCGGGCGTGAGGTACATGCCCGTGGGGGCCGCGGCCGTCGGCACGGGGGCGGCGAGCACCAGCTCCCGGCGGGGGGTGAGGCGGGTGAAGAGCAGGGTGCGGTCGAAGACCGGGTAGTGCGTGGCGATGACCACGTCACGCGTCTCCACGGTGACCCCGGACTCGGTCGTCAGGCGGCAGCGGTGGCCGTCGTGCAGCGCGGTGACCCTGGCGCGCTCGAAGACGCGGCCCCCGGCCGCGGTGAGGCGCTCGGCCAGGGCCAGGAGGAACTTGCGCGGGTGGAACTGGAGTTGGCCCTCGACGCGGACCGCGCCCGCGAGGGCGAAGGGGAGTTCGGTGTCGGTCACGAAGGAGGCGTCGAGCCCGGCCCGGCGCGCCGCCGCGGCCTCCTCCTGGAGCTCGTGGACGCGTTCGGGCTCGCGCAGATAGGTGAAGGCGGGTGCGCCCTCCAGGTCCGCGTCGATGCCGAGGTCCGCGCACAGGTCGGCGGTCCGCTCGACGGCATCCTGCTGGGAGAGGGCGTAGCGGCGGGCGTCGTCGGCGCCGTGCTCGGCCTCCAGGCGCGCGTAGCGCAGGCCGTGCGCGGCGCTGAGCTTGGCGGTCGTGTAGCCGCTCACGCCCGCGGCGATGCGGTCCGCCTCCAGGACGACCACGTCGAGGCCGGAGCGGGTGAGCTCCCACGCGGTGCAGAGACCGGCGATGCCGCCGCCGACGACCGCGACGTCCGCCGTCAGATCGGTGTCGGGGGCCGGGTAGCGGGTCTCGGGCGTCGTGGTCAGCCAGTACGACTCGTCGACAACTGCGGTGCGCTGCATGGCGGTTCCCCTCGGGGGCCGGGTGCGGGCGCCGCCGCGGCCCCAGGGAGCGCGCGGCGGCCGTGCGGTGCGCTGCTACCAGTAGTGACGTCGCCCGCCCACCGCGTGCCCGACGGCGCCGAGGAGCCAGAGGACGGCGCCGACGGCGACGAGGATGACGCCGATCGTCCAGAGGATCGAGACACCGGCCACCAGGCCGATGACGAGCAGTACGAGACCGATCGCGATCATTGGGTCCTCCAATGTGCGGATATGTTCCAGTATGCGCCCGCCGGTGTCATGCCGTACCGGCTGGTCCGGGGCGACGTACTGGCTGTGTCGTCGGGGGAGGGCGTCCGGCGGCGCGGGCCACCGGACGTGGAGCCGCCCTGCTCGACGCGACCGCGCGGTGTCGTCATCGAGACGGCGTGAGAACCCCAGTACCCCGCTTCCCCGGCTCGACACGCGGTCGTGTCACGCCACGCGGCGGAGCGCTTCCGGAGTGAGGTCGCCCAGCGTCGGATAGCCGTCGACGGCCATGATCAGATCGGCCTCGGCGAGGAGCGAGCGGAGCACGTGGACGATGCCGTCGGTGCCGCCGAGGGCGAGCCCGTACGCGTAGGGGCGGCCGATGGCGACGGCGGTGGCGCCCAGGGCGAGCGCCTTGACGATGTCCGCACCGCTGCGGACGCCGGAGTCGAAGAGCACCGGCAGTCCGTCGGCGGCCGCCACCACGCCGGGCAGCGCGTCCAGGGCGGGCAGCCCGCCGTTGGCCTGGCGGCCGCCGTGGTTGGAGCAGTAGACGGCGTCCGCCCCGCCGTCCTTCGCCCGGCGCACGTCGTCGGGGTGGCAGAGGCCCTTGAGGATCAGCGGCAGCTCGGTCAGCGAGCGCAGCCAGGGCAGATCCGCCCACGTGAGCGGATTGCCGAAGACGCGCACCCAGTTGCGGACGGCCTCCTGCGGGGCCTCCTCCGGCGGCCGCTTCAGCTGCGCGCGGAAGACCGGGTCCGAGAAGTAGTTGGCGAGGCAGTGGCCGCGCAGCGGGGGGATGTTGCCGATGCTCAGGTCACGCGGACGCCAGCCCGTCACCCAGGCGTCGAGGGTGACCACGATGCCCCGGAACCCGGCCGACTCCGCACGGCGGACGAGGCTCTCCGCAAGATCGCGGTCGGTCGGGGCGTAGAGCTGGAAGAAGCCGGGAGTGTCCCCGAGCGCGGCGGCCACGTCCTCCATGGGGTCGACGGACAGCGTCGAGGCGATCATCGGCACGCCGGTACGGGCGGACGCCCGCGCGGTCGCCACGTCACCGTGCCCGTCCTGCGCGCACAGACCGATCACGCCGATGGGCGCCATGAGCGCGGGCGAGGGCAGCGTCGTCCCGAACAGCTCGACGGACAGGTCGCGCTCGGCGGCGCCGACGAGCATGCGCGGGACCAGCCCCCAGCCGTCGAACGCGGTGACGTTGGCGCGCTGGGTGCGCTCGTCCCCCGCCCCGCCCGCGACGTACGACCACACCGAGGGCGGCAGCGCCGCTTCTGCCCTGGCCTCCCACCCCGCGAAGCCCATCGGGAAGCGCGGGAGGACCCCGCCAGCCCCTTCGAGGTAGATCTCGTTCTGGTAGGAACCGAATGCCTGCCCCATGTGCCTGCCTCTCCACCCGCGGCCGCCGTCCGGATGCGGCGATCCAGCGACCAGGGTGCAGCGCGGGGGCCCGCGCCACCACGGCCGTTCGTCGGGTTTCCGCGGGCGTGCGCCGCGGCGTGACCCGTACGTATGGGGAGCCGCGCCATGACCGGCGGACATTCGGATGAACCGGGGAGCCCCCCTTGTTACCGTGATCGACATGGCACGAGGCATCTGGTCGCAGAAGGTCCGCTCCGCCCGCTGACGGCGGCGCCCTCTGTTGAATCCGCGCTCGCCGTCCCGGTTCCCGCCGGGCGGCCGCTGTGCGCTGCCCGGCTCCCTGCGAGCTCGGAGCACCCCGTGAACCTCACGCCCACCCCCGAAACCCCGTCCCTGCCCGTCGAGGCGGGCGGCAGCGCACACGTCCGAGCCGAAGGCGTCACCGTCACCCGCGGAGCCCGGCACGTTCTGCACGGCGTCTCGGTCACCGTCCCCGCCCGCGCGCGGCTCGCCGTCGTCGGCGAGAACGGCCGGGGCAAGACGACGCTCCTGCACGTCCTCGCCGGACTGATCGCGCCCGACGAGGGCAGCGTGCACCGGGCCGGCACGATCGGCCTGGCCCGCCAGGAGCTCGCCGTACCCGACGGCGCGACCGTGGGCACCCTGACGTCCCAGGCGCTCGCCGCCTCGCTCGCGGCCCTCGCCGCCCTGGACGCGGCGACCCACGCCCTGGCCGAGGGCCACCCCGGCGCCGACGACCGCTACGCCGCCGCGCTCGACGCCGCCACCCGGCTCGACGCCTGGGACGCCGAACGCCGCGTCGACGTCGCCCTGGCGGCCCTCGGCGCCCCCGCCGACCGCGAACGCCCCCTGGACACCCTCTCCGTCGGACAGCGCTACCGGGTCCGCCTGGCCTGCCTGCTCGGCGCGCACCACGACGTCCTGCTGCTCGACGAGCCGACCAACCACCTCGACGCCGACGGCCTGGACTTCCTGACCCGCGAGCTGCGCGAGCACGCCGGGGGCCTCGCCGTCGTCAGCCACGACCGGGCACTGCTGCGCGACGTCGCCGACCGCTGCCTCGACCTCGATCCGACCCGGGACGGAAGGCCGCGCCTGTACGCCGGTGGCTACGACGCCTGGCAGGACGCCCGGCGCCGAGAGCGCGAGCGCTGGGAGCAGGACCACGAGGACCAGCAGGCCGAGCACCGGCGCCTGACGGACGCGGTGTCCAGGGCCCGCGACCGGCTCTCCACCGGCTGGCGGCCGCAGAAGGGGACCGGCAAGCACCAGCGCCAGTCCCGCGCGCCGGGCGTCGTACAGGCCCTGAAGCGGCAGCAGGACGCCCTGGAGGCGCACCGGATCGACGTCCCGGAGCCGCCCGTGGCGCTGCGTTGGCCGGACCCGGGCGTCCGGCCGGGGGCGCCGCAGCTGCGGGCGCACGGCGTCGCGGTCGAAGGACGCCTCGCGGGCCCGGTCGGCCTCAGCCTCGACGGCGGCGACCGGCTGCTCGTCACCGGGCCGAACGGCGCGGGGAAGTCCACGCTGCTCGCGGTGCTCGCCGGTGCGCTCGCGCCCACGGACGGCTACGTCCGCACGGCCCGGGGCGCGCGGGTCGTCCGGCTCACCCAGGAGACGGCGGGGCAGGACCCGGCGCTCACCGCCCGTGAGGCGCACGCCCGGCACGTGGGGCGGCTCGTGGCGGGCGGGGCGCTCCGCGACGCCGACGCCGTCCCGCTGGACGCGCTCGGCCTGCTGGACGCCGAGGCGCTGCGCACCCCGGTCGGGCGGATGTCGCAGGGGCAGCGGCGCCGCCTCGACCTGGCCCTCGCGCTGGCCGGGCGGCCCGGTCTGCTCCTGCTCGACGAGCCGACGAACCATCTGTCGGCGGCGCTCGTCGACGAGCTGACCGACGCCGTCCGGGGGACGAGCGCGGCTGTCGTCGTCGCCACGCACGACCGCCAGCTCCTGCGGGACCTCGCGGACTGGCCGCGCCTGGAGATCGGGGCACGCCGGGAATGACGACGGCCGGGCCGGAACGGCGCACACCGTTCCGGCCCGGCCGCGGGCGGGCCGTGTCTCAGGCCGACGCGGGCTCCGGCGCGGCCTCGGTGGCCTTGGCGGGCTCGGCGGGCACCCGGTGCAGGCCCTTGCGGTCGTACAGGCGGGTCATGCCGAAGCCGAAGAGCAGGGAGACGACCAGGGCCACGCCCATGGAGATCCAGGCGCGGGTCAGTCCGGCGTCGCCCTGGGCGCCGAAGTACAGGATGGCGCGCAGGCCCCCGGTGAGCTGGCGCAGCGGCTCGAACTCGGCGAGCGCGCGGAAGAACCCGGGCAGCGCCTCCAGCGGCACCGTGGCGCCGGAGGACGGGACGGCCATGGCGACGAAGACGATGGTCGACAGCAGCATGCCGGGCGTGCCGAAGACGGCGAGCAGCGCCAGGGCGCTGAGGCCGACGACGGCGATGGTGCCCACGGAGTAGAGCCAGAGCAGGCCGAGGTGGTCCGCGTCCATGCCGAGGGCGCCGACCGTGGCGAGCTCCACGAGGGAGCCCATGACCACGGAGAGACCCAGCATCAGGACCGAGTTGATGGCCAGGGTACGCACGCGGCTGGTGCGGCGCAGGGGGTTGCGCTGGCGGAACGGACCGATGTCGGAGTGCAGATAGCCGAGCGCCGTGTCGACCTGGGAGTGGATCACGTTGGCGGCGAGCATGCCGGAGACCAGCAGGACCAGGGCGTAGTAGAACGCGCTCAGGCCCATGGCGCTGTGCGTCTCCAACGGGTGGCCGTCGGCGACCTGGACGGTCACGGGGTCGGTGAGCATCAGCTGGGCGGCGGGGGCGAGCTGCGCCTTCTGCTCGCTCGCGCGGCCGAGGAGTTCCTTGCCGAGCTGCGCGGACGCGGCGTGGGCGGCCTTCTGCGTGGCCTGGCTCGCCATGGAGGAGCCGAAGCTTCCGGCCGCCTGGTTGGTGAGCACCGTCAGGGTCGGCGCGGCGGGGTTCTTCTGCTGCGCGGCGCTGAGCCCGCCGACGGTGGCGGTGAAGTCCTTCGGCACGACGAGCGCGCCGTAGAGCTTGCCCTGGCCGAGGCGCTTGTCGGCCTCGGCCTGGCTGAGGACCTGCCAGTCGATGCTGTCGTTGTCCGCGGCGGCCTTCTTGATGCCGGAGACGACCTGGTCGCCGATGTTCATGTGCTGCTTGCCCGTGCCCGCGCCGCGGTCGTTGTTGACCAGTGCGACGGGCAGGTCGCGCAGGTTGCCCTTGGGGTTCACGTTGCCGCCCACATAGAGCAGGGCGAACAAGGTGGAGACCACCGCGACGATGATGCCCGTGCCGATCCACAGCCGGGGGCTGCGGAGCGCGGACGAGGGCTGAGGGGAAGGCATGGACGCTCCAGTGCACTGACGCTACGTAACTAGATACTTGAGGTATCCAGCTCTAGATAGTGACAGTATCGAGTTGGTGGTGTCCAATTGCCGTGAGGGGCTGCCGGGACGCGTCCCCCGTCGTCGAGGAAGCCGCGTGAAAATCTCCGAGCTCAGCCAGAGGACCGGCGTACCGGTCGCCAGCATCAAGTACTTCCGGCGCCAGGGGCTGCTGCCCGCGGGCCGGGCGACGGCCGCGACCCTGGCCGAGTACGGCGAGGAGCACGTCCAGCGGCTGCGCCTGATCAAGGCGCTCACCACGCTCGGCGGCCTGTCCATCGCCGCCACCGGCGACGTCCTCGCGGCGGTCGACCGGGCCGACAGCGCCGACGGCACGCTCAAGGCGATCAGCTACGCACTGCCGGTGCCCGTCGCCCAGGCCCCGGCCGGGGACGAGGAGCGGGAGGCGGCGGCCGAGGCGGCCGCGGCGGCGGACGCCGCGGACCTGATCGCGGCCATGGACTGGCAGGTCCCCGACGACTCCCCGCACGTCCAGGGGCTGACGACGGTGCTGCGGGAGCTCAGACGCCTCGATGCCAACTACCGCCTGGACCGGCTCGCCGCCTATGGGGAGCTGGCCCGCTCGATCGCCCGCCTCGACCTGGAGCGCGCGGCGGACTTCGACGACTCGCCCGCCCTGGCCGAGCAGGCCGTGGTCGTCCTCGCCCTCTCCGGTCCCGTACTCGAACTCCTGCGGCGCCTGGCACAGGAGGACCAGGTGCGCCGCAGGGTGGAGGCGGCGGGGGAGTCCGGCGAGGCGTGACGGCCCGGGCGGACCTGGCCGCTCCGCCGGGAAAACGCGGTGGAGCGCCTCCGTCCCGCTGGTTAAGGTCGCCGGATGACTACTCGTACCTTCCGCGTCACCGTGCGCGGTGTCTTCGACGGACTGACGCCCGACCAGCGGGCCGAGCTGCTTGCCCGGGCCGCGGAGCACGACGTGCTGCGCACCGCCTTCACGCCCGAGGGGCACCTCAGCTACGACATCGCCGCCCGGCCCGCCTTCACCTTCCGCTTCCGGGCCGAGGGGGAGGAAGAGGAGGACATCCTGGAAGCGACCGACCAGGCCGAGGCGGCCGCGAAGGCGTGGTGCGAGCAGCGCGGCTACGGCTACAAGAACCTCCGCTCCCAGGCCGAGGACCTCTCGCAGGCACCGCTCGGCAAGCGGCAGCGCCGGGCCGCCGCCCAGCAGCGCACCTGACCCGAATCCGATCCTTGACTGCTCAATCTTTGCCTTAAGCTTGAGCAGTCAAGGAGGAAGCAATGACCGATGCCCTCGACGCGTCGCTGCGCCTCGTCCGGGCCCAGACCGCCCTCGTGAAGCGGTTCGACGCGGCCCTGGGCGGTCTGCACGGCGTGAGCCTGGCCGACTTCACCCTGCTCCTGCGCCTGGGGCAGGCGCCCGGCGACCGCATGCGCCGGGTTGACCTGGCCGAGGCGCTCGGCCTGACCGCGTCCGGAGTGACCCGGGGCCTCGCCCCGCTGGAGCGGATCGGCCTCGTCACGCGCGAGGCGAACGCCCGCGACGCCCGGGTGGCGTACGCCGCGCTGACCGACACGGGCCGCGAGCGCCTGGCGGAGATGCTCGCCACGGCGGAGCGGGTCGCCGCCGACGTCTTCGCCCCGCCCGCGTGGGCGAAGGAGGACGTCGCCTCCTTGTCCGCCGCGCTGACCCGCCTCGGCGGCACCGGCCTCGACGGACGGGGTGGGGCTCCGTGCGCGTGACCTAGGTTCGTCCGGGGCCGCACCGAGAGGGTTTCTGTGCGCAGTCCGCGCCGGAGCCTGGCCGCTCATCGGTGACGGCACGCTGGCGTGTGCGGCCGCCGTCGCGCCGCCCCGCGCGGGCGGGCCTGCCGAGGACGACCCCCACAAGCACCAGGGCGAGTCCGCACAGTTGCTGCACGGTCAGCACCTCCGCGGCGACCCCCGTGCCGAGCAGCACACCCGTGAACGGGTTGAGCAGTCCGATCAGACCCACCGTCCCCGCGGGCAGATGGCGCAGCCCCGTGAACCAGGCCGCGAAGGCCACAGCGGTGGCGATCAGGCCGACGTAGGCGAACGCGAGGACCTCCGAAGGGGAGAGCGCGGCGGGCGGGCCCTCCGTGACAGCGGCCGCGGGGAGCAGGAAGAGGCCTCCGGCGGTGAGCTGCCAGGCGGTCGAGGCGAGTACGTCGGCGTCGCCGCTCCAGCGCTTGGCCAGGACGTAGCCGAACGACGACATCAGCATGGCGGCGGCCGAGGCGAGGACGCCCGGCACGCTCACCCCTTCCACCCCCGTGAGCAGCATGAGGCAGACCCCGGCGAGGCCGACGACCGCGCCCGACAGATGCGTGGCGCTGGGGCGTTCGGACACCAGGAGCCAGGCGATCAGCATCATCGTCAGCGGGGACACCGCCATGACCGTGGCGGCGACGCTCGTCGGAAGCAGCTGCGAGGCGAGGTAGACGAGGACGAAGAACACGCTCACGTTGAGCAGGCCGAGCACCGCGGACCGCCACCACCACGCGCCGCGCGGCCGCTGCCTGCACACCGCGAGGAGCAGGAGACCCGCGGGCAGCGCGCGCAGCGCGGCCCCCGAGAGCGGGCGGTCCGCGGGGAGGTACTCGTGCGTGACGAAGTAGTTCGTGCCCCAGGCCACCGGAGCGACCGCGGTCAGTGCCACCCATCGCGCATTAGCTTCCATGGAAGCCAATATAGCTTCCTGGGAAGCTAGTATGTGCGGATGGACGACGTGCGCAGGGAAGGCCAGCGGCCACGGGACTGCGAAGACCAGCGGGCATGGGACCGCGTGGCTCGCATTCAGGCCGACTGGCGCCGCGAGCGGCCCGACGTGGATGTCTCGCCGCAGGGGGTGATCGGTCGACTGCACCGTCTGGCCGACCGGCTCACCGAGCAGCTGTGCCTCGTCTATGGGCAGTACGGCCTCGGTGAGGGCGAGTTCGACGTGCTGTGCGCGCTGCGCCGGGCCGGAGCGCCCTACGAGCGGGCGCCCGGCGAGCTGGCCGCGCACACCATGGTCACCACCGGGGCGATGACGAAGCGGATCGACCGCCTTGAGCGGGCCGGACTCGTCACCCGGCGCCGCTCCGGCGACGACCAGCGCGGCCGTATCGTCGCCCTCACCGGGCCCGGGCGCGAACTGATCGACGAGGCGTTCACCGACCACATGCGCAACGAACGCCAGCTGGTGAACCTCCTGACCCCCGATGAAGCCGCGTCGCTCGAAGCGCTGCTCACGACCTGGCTCTCCCGCATGGAAGCGCCGCACACGCGTGACGGTGGGTGAGGGAGCGCCTGCCGGGGCGGTGCGGAGGGTGTGAGGTAGGCCACGGAGAGTGGGTGCGGAGCCCGAAACGGGCAGCAAACGGAGCCCGTGAGTAGCCGAACGGGCATGGGTCCGGCGTGCCCGTTCGGCCCCCGGGGGCCGCGTGGAAGGCCCGGCATATGCCAAAGTCATCTATCGCGGTCGCAAAATTACGCAGAGTAACGCCAGGTGGAGTGGGCGCCGATGATTCGCTCCCGCATATTTGTCAGCGCGTAAACAGCCCTCGGTGTCATCCCTGAAGGGTGGTGGGCGCGTGTTGTTTTCGCTCGCGACAGTCACACAAAGAGAGGCTGGTGCGGGCAGCGCCCCCGGGGATATGGTTGGTTCCAGCACGAGAGTTCGGACAATGTGATCCTCTGACCTCGCACGATCCGGCTGCACATTCCATGGAACTACCTGGGTGGAGCGCCTTGCCGGAATATCTCCCTTGAGGCCGGTGCTCGCACGGGGGCATGCGAAAAATACGCCCGAGCCCGGTGGTCGACCGCATAGGTGTTGGTCTTCTCCTGTCTGCTCCCTCAGGTGCCCCTGGGGACCGGGGTGGGCTGAGTGTGCCCCCATCAAATGCGGCTCCCATATCACCGTCTTTAACCCTGGCCTGTCTCTGGTCGGGGTTAAGGGCAGTTTGCTTGCCGCCTTTTTGCCTGGCGCGCTATTCGGGCCAACTTCCCTCTCATTTACCTGCCGCTGTGAGTCCAGGGGGCGACCCCGCCGCCCCGGCCGACCGTCCCGCGGTGGCGCGACGTGCTCGCTCCGGCGGCCCCCGCTGCCGTCGTCCCGCCCCCGAGCCTGTCGTGCGCCCCTTGCCCGACAGCCGCGTGATGGCCCTCGGACGTGCGGATTCTTGGGGGCGTGACCACCGCGGCCCGGGGCGCTCCCCGGATCGCCGAGCTCCGTCCCGGCCGACAGGGAAACGAGTACCTGGGAAGGTCACCGCCGTGCAAGCGCCGCGGCTCCGCTCGCCGTCGACGTTCCAGGCTCGTAATGATTTACGCGGTGGCGCGATAATGTGACCTTGGTGGCCTGAATGGGGCGGCTGCCTGGCCTGGGGCCGCCGAAACGTGGCTCTGACGTGGGCTTTCCGGCCATCCAGAACAGCGGTCGCTTTCTGCCCGAAAGGGCAAGGCTTGCTGCGTCATGGGGCATGGGAGGGGGCTGTCCCTCTCACCGTGTTGCCGCCGGGACGCACGCGGGTCGCGGAGGGTCGCACGGTAAATTCCGCGAGTCCAAGGGGCTACGGGCATTCCCGTCCGCCCGCCGCTCGTAAACGCCTTGTAAGCGGGGTGTAAACAGCGACGTTCGCGCCCCAGGCTGAAAATGTTCGACGGTTGACAATTTTCGAAGCGCTGGTTTTGACTTGCGTTCGTTGTCGCGGAGGATTGGCTGAGAAAGGCTCGATCCAATCCGGGCCGAGCAACCACCAGTTCAGTACTAATGGACGACTCACGGGGGCGGAGACCGCCATGTGCGAATCGGTACGAGTGGACACCAGCACTGTCGCCGTCATCGGTGCCGCACCTGCGGCACCGGTGCGGGCGCAGCAGGATCCCGGCGTACTGGCCGAGTTGACCGGTGTGCCGTTGCCCGCGCACCGGGCGGCCGAAGCGGAATCGGCATGGACGGCCTGTGAGGACGCGGGCATCAGCGCCCGCGGTCGTACCGGCGCCCGCGACCGTACGGACATCGATGTCTTCCTCGCGGCCGACGACGCGGGGGCCGCGGGTGCGGGGGCCGCGGGTGTGGCCGAAGCGGGCGTGGCGGAGACGGGCGTGGGCGGCGCGGGCGCGCGTGGCGCGGGCAAGGGCGGCGCGGGCGTGGAGGGCGTGAGCGCGGCCGAAGCGGGCGTGGCGGCGACGGACATGGACGGCGCGGGCGCGGAGGGAGCGGAGGGCGCGGGCGAGGGGGGCGCGGGCACGAAGCGCGCGAGCGCGCGTGGCGTGGGCGTGGAGGGCGCGGGCACGGAGGACCGGGGCACGCGTGGTGCAGACACGGAGGATGCGGGCAAGGGTGGCGCCGGTGCGGAGGGCGCGGGCAAGCGTGGCGCGGGTGCGGGGGCCGCGGGCGTGGCCGAAGCGGGCGTGGCGGAGGCGGGCGCGGCTGAAGCGGGCGCACGTGGCGCGGGCACGGAGGGCGCGGGCGTGCGCGGCGAGGGCACGGCCGAAGCGGGCGTGGCGGCGACCGGCATGGACGGCGCGGGCACGGAGGGCGCGGGCAAGGGTGGCGCGGGCACCGAGGGCGCGGGTGCGCGTGGTGCGGGCGCCGAGGGTGAGGGCGGCGCGAGTGAGCTGGCGCGGGTCCTCGGCCTTTCCGGTCGGGCGAACCCGTGCCGCGCCGGGCACGACCCCCTCGCCGAAGCGGTCGCCGCCCTGCGGTCCGGTGCGTGCGACACGGCCCTGGTCGGGGCCGACGGCGCCTTCGTCGTGCTCGTCCGCGGGGACGACGCCCGGACCGCGGCCTTCGCCTACCGGCTCGACGCCGAGCACGCGTGGCCCGACTCGGTCCCCGCCCTCGTCGAAGCCGCCCTGCGCGCGGGCCGCCCCGGGCCCGGCCGCACCGCCCCCGACGGACCCGCCGTCCCGGTCGCCCTGTCGGCGCACAGCCCGGGCGCCCTGCGGGCACAGGCCGCCGACCTGCATGCGCTGCTCGCCGCCGAGCCCGACCTGCCCGTCGTCGACCTCGCCTACTCCCTCGCCACGACCCGGCCCGCGCTCGCCCACCGCGCCGCGCTCACCGGCGGCGACCGCGCACGGCTCGCCGACGAGCTGCTCGCCCTCAGCGAGGGCCGCTTAGCGGTGCCAGGACCGGCGTTATCGGCCGCGGACCCCACCGACGGCATCGCCTTCGTGTTCCCCGGGCACGGACCGCAGTGGCTGGGCATGGCCGACGAACTCCTCGCCGCCTCCCCGGTGTTCGCCGAGCACCTGCACGCCTGCGCGGACGCCCTCACGCCCTACGTGGACTGGCCCGTGCTCGACGTCCTGCGCGGCACCACGGACACACCCTCCCTCGACCGGCCGGACGTGGGGCAGCCCGCGCTCTGGGCGATGATGGTCTCCCTGTCCGCGCTGTGGCGTTCCTGGGGCGTGCGGCCCGCCGCCGTCATCGGCTCCAGTGCGGGCGAGATCCCGGCCGCGACGGTCGCGGGCGCGCTGTCCCTGGAGGACGGCGCGCGGACCGTGGCCCTGTTCAGCCAGGCCCAGGTGCACCTGCTCGAACGCGGCGTGATGATCTCGGTGTTGGCGTCCGCCGACGAGGTGCGCGAGCGCCTCACCCGCTACGAGGGCCTCGACCTGGCCGCCGTGCACGCCCCCGGCTCGGTCCTGGTCTCCGGCACCGAGGACGCGGCCACCGAACTCCTCGCCGAACTCGCCGCCGACGGCGTCAGGGCCAGGAGCATCGACATCCGCCTCGCGGCCCACGGCCGCCAGGTCGACGCGGTCCTCGACCTGCTGGGCACCGACCTGGCCCCCCTCACCCCCCGCCCGACGGACGTGCCGATCTACACGGCCACCACGGGCGCCCGGGTCGACCCGCTCACGCTCACCGCGGACCACTGGTGCCGCAACATGCGCGGCACCGCCGACTTCCAGAGCGCCACCCGCGCCGCGCTCGCCGCCGGACACCGGCTGCTCCTGGAGCCGAGCCCCCACCCCGTCCTGACCC
Source organism: Streptomyces sp. NPDC053474 (assembly GCF_044544845.1). Classification (NCBI taxonomy): domain Bacteria; kingdom Bacillati; phylum Actinomycetota; class Actinomycetes; order Kitasatosporales; family Streptomycetaceae; genus Streptomyces; species Streptomyces sp. NPDC053474. The sequence goes on along the minus strand of NZ_JBITXV010000018.1, from coordinate 47,881 downwards.
GGGCCGTGCAGGAGACCGCCGAGGACGCCGCCGTCGAGGCCGCCGTCGTCGCGACGCTGCGCCGGGGCAAGGGCAGCGCCGACCACCTGGCCGCCGCGCTCGCCGAACTGCACGCGCACGGCGTACTCCCCGACTGGGAGGCGGTGTTCGCGGGCCGGGACGCCCGCGCCGTGCCCCTGCCCGCCTACCCCCTGCACGCGGCGCCCGAGGCCGCCCCCGCCCCCTCGCTCGCCGACCGGCTCGCGGACGCCCCCGACCGCCCGGAACTCCTGCTCGACCTCGTCCGCACCCAGTTGGCCGCCGTCGTCGGGACCCTCGACACCGCCGCCGACGTGGACGCGCCGCTGCTGGAACTCGGCCTCGACTCGGCGGGCGCGGTCACCCTGCGCAACCTGCTCAACGCCGCCACCGGCCTGAACCTGCCCGTCTCCGCGGTCTTCGACAACCCCACGTGCCGTGGCCTCGCCGAGCACATCGGCCGGGTCGTCCTCGGCGCGCCCGCCGAGGACGACGAGCCGGTGGCCCTCGCCGCGGTCGAGGACGACGAGCCGATCGCCGTCGTGGCGATGAGCTGCCGCCTCCCCGGCGGCGTACGCAGCCCCGAGGACCTGTGGACGCTGCTGTCCGAGGGCGGCGACGGCCTCACCGCCTTCCCCGCCGACCGGGGCTGGGACCTGGACGGACGCTACGACGAGGGCGCCGAACGGGCAGGCGGCTACTACCAGCGCGAGGCCGGGTTCCTGCACGACGCGCCCCAGTTCGACCCGGAGTTCTTCGGCATCTCACCGCGCGAGGCCCTCGCGATGGACCCGCAGCAGCGGCTGCTCCTGGAGATCTCCTGGGAGGCCCTGGAGCGGGCGGGCATCGACGCGGCCGAGGTGCGGGGCAGCCGGACGGGCGTGTTCGTGGGCGCCATGACGATGGACTACGGCCCCCGCCTGCACGAGGCGCCCGCCGACCTGGAGGGCTACCTCCTCACCGGCAACACCGCGAGCGTCGCGTCCGGCAGGCTCTCCTACACCTTCGGGTTCGCGGGACCGGCCGTCACCGTGGACACGGCGTGCTCGTCGTCGCTGACCGCCCTGCACGTCGCCGTGCAGTCGCTGCGGCGCGGCGAGTGCCCCCTCGCCCTCGCGGGCGGCGTCACGGTCATGCCGTCGCAGGGCCTGTTCGTGGAGTTCAGCAGGCAGCGCGCGCTGGCCCCGGACGGCCGGTGCAAGGCGTTCTCGGCGAGCGCGGACGGCTTCGGCCTCGCCGAGGGCGCCACGATGGTCCTCCTGGAACGCCTTTCCGACGCACGGCGCAACGGCCACCCCGTCCTCGCGCTGATCAAGGGCACCGCCATCAACCAGGACGGCGCGTCCAACGGCCTCACCGCCCCCAGCGGCCCCGCGCAGCGCCGGGTGATCCGGCAGGCCCTCGCCGACGCGGGCGTGACGGCCGCCGAGGTCGACGCCGTGGAGGCGCACGGCACCGGCACCCGCCTCGGCGACCCGATCGAGGCGGACGCGCTGCTCGCCACGTACGGCCAGGAGCACCCGGCGGACCGCCCGCTCCTGCTCGGCTCGGTGAAGTCCAACATCGGCCACACGCAGGCGGCTTCCGGCGTCGCGGGCCTGATCAAGATGGTCCTCGCGCTGCGCCACGGCGTGCTGCCCAGGAGCCTGCACATCACCGAGCCCACACCGCACGTCGACTGGTCGTCGGGCGCCGTGTCGCTGGTCACCGAGACCACGCCGTGGCCGGAGGTCGCGCGCCCCCGGCGGGCCGCCGTGTCCTCGTTCGGCATCAGCGGCACCAACGCCCACGCCGTCCTGGAACAGGCACCCGATGACGTCCCGGCCGCCCCGGAGACCCCGGTCGGCCCGCCGTTGACGCCGGTACCCCTCGTGTTCTCCGCGCGCACCGAGGACGCCCTGCGCGCGCACGCGGCCCAACTCGCCGGCGCCGCTGAGCAGTTCGCGCACGCCGACGTGGCGGCCGCCCTCCTCTCCCGTTCGGTGTTCGAGCACCGGGCCGTGGTGGTCGGGGGTGGCGCTGACGCGTTGGCGGCGGTGGCCCAGGGGGCGGAGTCCGCTCGGGTGGCGGTCGGTGTGGCGCGGCCGGTGGGCAAGGTGGCGTTCGTGTTCCCGGGTCAGGGGTCGCAGTGGCTGGGGATGGGTTCCGCTCTGGCGGAGTCCTCGCCGGTCTTCCGCGCTTCCCTCGACGCGTGCGCCCAGGCGTTGGCGCCGTATGTGGACTGGTCCTTGTCCGACGTCCTGAACGACGCTGCCGCGCTGGAGCGCGTGGATGTCGTGCAGCCCGCGCTGTTCGCGGTGATGGTGTCGCTGGCCGCGCTGTGGCGTTCGTACGGGGTGGAGCCGGACGCGGTCGTCGGCCACAGCCAGGGGGAGATCGCCGCCGCGTACGTGGCGGGTGCGCTGTCCCTCGCCGACGCGGCCAAGGTGGTGGCCCTGCGCAGCAAGGCGATCCTGGCGCTGTCCGGACGGGGCGGCATGGTGTCCCTCGCGGTGACGGCCGACGCCGCCCGTGAGCGGATCACGCGCTGGGACGGCCGCATCTCCGTCGCCGCGGTCAACGGCCCCGGCTCGGTGGTCGTGGCGGGCGACGCGGACGCCCTCGACGAGCTGATGGAGGTGTGCGCCGCCGACGACGTACGGGCCCGCCGGGTCCCCGTCGACTACGCCTCGCACTCGTCGCACGTCGAGCGGATCCAGGCCGAACTGGCCGACGTGCTGGCCGGGTTGGAGCCCGTGCCCGCGCGGGTGCCGATGCTGTCCACGGTCACGGGGGAGTGGCTGACCGGGACCGAGGTCGGGGCCGACTACTGGTACCAGAACCTGCGCAACACCGTGCGCTTCGAGGAAGCCACGCGCGGCCTGCTCGACCGGGGCGTCGGCGCGTTCGTGGAGTGCAGCCCGCACCCCGTGCTCACCTTCGGCGTGCGCGAGACCCTGGAGGCGGCCGACACCGAGGCGGTCGTGGTAGGCACGCTGCGCCGCACCGACGGCGACCTGGACCGGTTCCTGCTCTCGGCGGCCGAGGCGTACGTGGAGGGCCTGCCCTTCGACTGGCACGCCGCCGTGCCCGCCGGGCAGCACGTGGACCTGCCGACCTACCCCTTCCAGCGCAGGCGGTTCTGGCTGGAGGAGACCGCCCCTACGACGGCGGGCGACGACCCCGCCTTCGCCGAGTTCTGGTCCGCGGTGGAGCGCGGCGACCTCGCCGCGACCCTCGACGTGCCCGCCGACGCCCCCCTGACCGACGTCCTGCCCAGCCTGGCCGACTGGCGGCGGCGCAGCCAGGAACGGTCCACCGCCGACGCCTGGCGCCACCGGATCACCTGGCGCCCCCTCGCCGCCGCCACCGCGCCCGCCCTCACCGGCACCTGGCTCGTGGTCGGCTCGCGGGCCGAGGCGGAACACCCCTGGCGCACGGCGGCCGTCGAGGCGCTGCGCGCCCACGGCGCCGACGTCCTGGAGGTCGACGGCTCGCCCGATTCGCTGCGCGCCGTGGACGTCGTCCCCAGCGGCGTGCTGTCGCTGCTGGCCCTCGACGAACGGCCCGACCCGGCGGCGCCCGTCGTCCCCAGCGGCCTCTCCGGCACGCTGGCGCTGGTACGGGCGCTCGGCGACGCCGGGATCGGCGCGCCGCTGTGGCTGGCCACCACGGGCGCGGTGTCCGTCGGCCGGTCCGACCCGCTGACCCACCCGGCGCAGAGCCAGGTGTGGGGCCTCGGCCTGGCCGTCGGCCTCGAACACCCGGACCGCTGGGGCGGACTCGTCGACCTGCCCGTGACCCCCGACGCCCGGACCACGACGCGGCTCGCCGCCGTCCTGGCAAGCCGGGCGGACGAGGACCAGCTGGCGATCCGCGCCTCCGGCGTGTCGGTACGACGGCTGACACCGGCCCCCGCGCCGACGGCGGCACCCGCCTGGCGGGCCGCGGGCACCGTACTCATCACCGGCGGCACCGGCGCCATCGGCGGCCACGTCGCCCGCTGGCTCGCGGGCAACGGCGCCGAGCACCTCGTGCTGACCAGCCGCCGCGGCCCCGACGCACCCGGCGCGCGCGAGCTGGCGGCCGAGCTGACCGCGCTCGGGGTCCGGACCACCCTCGCCGCCTGCGACGCCGCCGACCGCGCCGCCCTGGCCGACCTCTTCGCCCGGCTCGACGCCGACGGCACACCGGTCCGCTCGGTCTTCCACGCGGCGGGCACCGTCCCGTCCCTGCCGCTGGCCGACACCGAGACCTCGGACCTCGCGTACGCCCTCGCGGCGAAGGCCGCGGGCGCGATGCACCTGGACGAGCTGTGCGCCGGGCGCGACCTCGACGCGTTCGTCCTGTTCTCCTCCGGCTCCGCCGTGTGGGGCAGCGGCGAACTGGGCGCGTACGGAGCGGCCAACGCCTTCCTCGACGGCCTCGCGCAGCGCCGCCGCGCCGACGGCCTGCCCGCCACCTCGGTCTCCTGGGGCATGTGGGCGGGCGGCGGCATGGTGACCGGCGACCTGGACGACCAGCTGCGCCGCAGGGGCATGCGCCCCATGCGCCCTGAGCTCGCCGTCGGCGCGCTCGCCACCGCCCTCGCGGCGGGCGAGACGACCCTCACCGTCGCGGACGTCGACTGGGCCCGCTTCGCCCCCGGCTTCACCGCGGCCCGCTCGCGCCCGCTCATCAGCGAGATACCCGACGTCGTCGCCCTGGCCGCGCAGGACGCGACGGACGAGCCCGCCGCCGGAGGGGCCTTGGCCGACCGGCTCGCCGGGCTCACCGAAGCCGAGAGCGACCGGCTCCTGCTCGACCTGGTGCGCGGCCACGCGGCCGCCGTCCTCGGCCACGACGGCGCCGACACCGTCACCCCCGACCGGGCCTTCCGCGAGCTGGGCTTCGACTCCCTCACCGCCATCGAGCTGCGCAAGCGCCTCACCACGGCCACCGGCGTACGGCTGCCCACGACCGTCGTGTTCGACCACCCCACGCCCACGGCCCTTGCCCAGCACCTGCACACCGTGGTGCTCGGCGAACGGCACACCGCCACGGCGGGCGAGGCCGCCGCCCGCGCCGCGGACGAGCCGATCGCGGTGGTGGCGATGAGCTGCCGCTTCCCCGGCGGCGTCAGCGGACCCGAGGACCTGTGGGACCTCGTCCTGGCCGGGCGCGACGCCATCGGTCCGTTCCCGGACGACCGGGGCTGGGACACCGACCGGCTGTACCCGGCCGACGCGGAGGCCCACGGCCGCAGCCGCACCCTGGAGGGCGCCTTCGTCTACGACGCGGGCGGCTTCGACGCGGGCTTCTTCGGCATCGCCCCGCGCGAGGCCCTGGCCATGGACCCCCAGCAGCGGCAGGTGCTCGAACTGGCCTGGGAGGCCTTCGAGCGGGCGGGCATCGACCCGTCCTCGGTGCGCGACAGCCTCACCGGCGTGTTCGTCGGCGCCTCCCCGCAGAGCTACGCGGGCACCCTGGAGCAGGCGGCGCCCGAGATGGACGGCTACCGGCTGACCGGCGACGCGCTGAGCGTCGTGTCGGGCCGCGTCGCCTACGCCCTCGGCCTGCGCGGGCCCGCCGTCACCGTGGACACCGCGTGCTCGTCGGCGCTGGTCGCCCTGCACCTCGCGGTGCAGTCCCTGCGGTCGGGGGAGTGCTCGATGGCCCTGGCGGGCGGCGCCGCCATCATGGTGACGCCCACGGCCTTCGCCGAGTTCAGCCTCCAGGGCGGCCTCGCCCCCGACGGCCGGTGCAAGCCGTTCGCCGACGCGGCCGACGGCGTCGGCTGGGGCGAGGGCGCGGGCCTGATCCTCCTTGAGCGGCTCTCCGACGCACGCGCCAACGGCCACGAGGTCCTCGCCGTCGTCCGGGGCTCCGCGACCAACCAGGACGGCGCGTCGAACGGCCTCTCCGCGCCCAACGGCCCCGCGCAGCAGCGCGTCATCCGCGCGGCGCTCGCCAACGCGGGCCTGAAGCCCGCCGACGTGGACGCCGTCGAGGGCCACGGCACCGGCACCCGCCTCGGCGACCCCATCGAGGCGCAGGCGCTCCTCGCCACCTACGGCCAGGACCGCCCCGCGCGACGGCCGCTGCTGCTCGGCGCCCTGAAGTCGAACATCGGCCACACCCAGGCCGCCTCCGGCATCGCGGGCGTCATCAAGATGGTGCAGGCGCTCCGGCACGGCGTGCTGCCGCGCACCCTGCACCTGGACCGCCCCTCCCAGCACGTCGACTGGACGACCGGCGCCGTGGAACTCCTCGCGGAGCAGCGGCCGTGGCCGGAGTCCGGCAGGCCGCGGCGGGCCGCCGTCTCCGCGTTCGGCGTCAGCGGCACCAACGGCCACGTCATCCTCGAACAGGCCGAGCCCGCCGCCCCGGCCCCGGCGGCCGAGCCCGACGGCCGGCTCCTCGCCTGGCCGCTGTCCGCCCGCGACACCGCCGCGCTGCGCGAGCAGGCGGCCCGCCTCGCGGCCGCGCTGGACGAGCGGCCCGGCCTGTCGCCGGTGGACGTCGCCGCGACGCTCGCCGTCGGACGGGCCGCGCTCGACCGGCGCGCGGTCGTCCTCGGCACCGACGCGTCCGAACTCCAGGCCGGTCTCGACGCGTTGGCCGAAGGCGCCGACCACCCGGCGGTGGTGCGCGGCGCCCCCGACGGCGGCACGTTCGCCGTGCTCTTCTCCGGCCAGGGCTCCCAGCGCGTCGGCATGGGCCGCGGCCTGTACGAGGCGCACCCCGTGTTCGCCGACGCCCTCGACGAGGTGTGCGCCCACCTCGACCCGCTGCTCGACCTGCCGCTGCGGGACGTGGTCTTCGGCGACGACCAGGCCGTCCTGGACCGCACCGAGTACGCCCAGCCCGCGCTGTTCGCGGTCGAGGTCGCGCTGTACCGGCTGTGGACGTCGTGGGGCCTGCGGCCCGACGCGCTGGCCGGGCACTCGATCGGCGAACTGGCCGCCGCGCACGTCGCGGGCGTGCTCTCGCTGGCCGACGCCTGCGCGGTCGTCGCCGCGCGCGGCGCGCTCATGCAGGAGCTGCCCACCGGCGGCGTCATGGTCGCCGTACAGGCCACCGAGGACGAGATCGCCCCGGAGTGCTCCGAGCACGTCGGCATCGCCGCCATCAACGGCCCCAACTCCCTCGTCCTGTCCGGCAGCGACCTCGAAGTGCTCGCCCTCGCCGACCGCCTCAAGGCACAGGGACGCAAGGTGACGGGCCTGCGGGTCAGCCACGCCTTCCACTCGCCGCTGATGGAGCCGATGCTCGACGCGTTCCGCCGGGTCCTGGAGGGCGTGTCGTTCGCGGCGCCCCAGATCCCGATCGTGTCCACGCTCACCGGTACGCCCGTCGACGCCGAGGAGCTGGCGTCCCCGGACTACTGGGTGCGGCACGTGCGCAAGCCCGTACGGTTCGCCGACGGCGTCACGGCGCTCGTCGCGCGGGGCGTGACGACGATGGTGGAGTGCGGGCCCGGCGGCGTGCTCGCCACGATGGGCCAGGACAGCGCCCCCGACACCGTGTTCGTCCCGACGCTGCGCTCCGACCGGCCCGAAGCGGACGCCCTGACCCGCGCCGCCGCGCATCTCCACGTCCGCGGCGCCCGCTTCGACCTGGCCGCCGCCCTCGGCGGCCGCGGCGCCCGCGTCGACCTGCCCACCTACGCCTTCCAGCACGACCGGTACTGGCTCACCGCGGCCGTGGCGCCCGCGGGCGACGGAGCGACGGCGGCCCTCGGCGTCGCCACGGGCGACCACCCGCTGCTGCGTGCCGCGGTCGCCCTGCCCGACTCCGACGGCGTGGTGTTCACCGGCAGGCTGTCCACGCGGACCCAGCCGTGGCTCGCCGACCACGGCGTCGGCGACCGCGTCCTGTTCCCCGGCACGGGCTTCCTCGACCTCGCCCTGCACGCCGCGAGCCACTGCGGCCTCGACACCGTCGAGGAACTGACCCTGCACGCCCCGCTCGTCCTGCCCGAACGCGGCGGCGTCGCCCTGCGCGTCGCCGTCGGCGCACCGGCCGACGGCGTCCGGAGCATCCGGGTGCACGCCCGCGCCGAGGACGCCGACCGGGACGCGCCCTGGACCGAGCACGCCTCCGGCACGCTCACCACGGGCGACGCACCGGCGACCGACCTCACGGCCTGGCCCCCGAAGGGCGCGACACCCATGGACGTCGACGACGTCTACGACCGCCTCACCGAGCTCGGCTACGGCTACGGGCCCGTGTTCCGCGCCCTGCGCGCCGCCTGGCGCCTCGGCGACGACGTGTACGTCGAGGTGGCCCTGGAGGACCCGGCGGGCGGCGAGGGCTTCAGCGTGCACCCCGCCCTGCTCGACGCCGCGCTGCACGCGCCCGTCCTGCGCGCCCTGGACGAGTCCGGCAGCGGCCCCCGGCTGCCGTTCGGCTTCACCGGCGTACGCCTGCACGCCGTCGGCGCCTCGACGCTGCGGGTGCGCTGGACGCCCACGGGACAGGACACGATGTCGCTGGCCGTCGCGGACCCGGCGGGCAGGCCGGTGGCGAGCGTCGAGTCGCTCGTGATGCGCCCCGCGGACCTCCGCAAGGCCGCCTCCCCGGCCTCGGACGCCCTGCTCGCCCTGGAGTGGGTGCCCGTCGAGGCGACCGGCGCGGGCCCTGCCGGGCTCGCCGTCCTCGGCACCGACGACCTCGGCGTCGACGCGCCGACCGTGGCCGACTTCGGCGCCCTCGACGGCGTGACCGACCTGCTCGCGCCCTGCCCCCGACCGTCCGCCGCGGACGCGCGGACGGTGCGGGAGACGGTGGCCTGGGCCCTGGCCCTCGCCCAGGACTGGCTCGCCGACGAGCGGACCGCACACACCCGTCTGGTGTTCGTGACCCGCGGCGCCGTCGCCACCGCGTCGCCCGACCCGGCGCAGGCCGCCGTGTGGGGCCTGGTGCGCTCGGCGCAGACCGAGAACCCCGGCCGCTTCGCCCTGGTCGACCTCGACGACACCGACGAGTCCGCCCTCGCCCTGCCCGCCGCGCTGGCCTCCGACGAACCCCAGACGGCCGTACGGGAGGGGCGGATCGACGCGCCCAGGCTCGCCCGTGCCACCAGCGAAGCCCTGCTCACCCCGCCCGCCGACGGCCCCTGGCGCCTCGACGCCACACCGGGCGGCTCCCTGGACGACCTCGCCCTGGTGCCGCACCCCGACGCCGCCGCGCCCCTCGCGCCCGGCGAGGTCCGCGTCGCCGTCCGCGCGGCGGGCCTGAACCCGAGTGCCGTACGCGCCGCCCCCGACGCGGCACTCGGCGAGGTCGCGGGCGTGGTCACCGAGGTCGGCACGGACGTCACCGACCTGGCGGTGGGCGACCGCGTGCTCGGCGCCGCCCCCCACGGCTTCGGGCCGCTCGCGGTCACCGACCGCAGGCTGCTCGCCCCGATGCCCGCGGGCTTGACCTTCGCGCGCGCCGCCGCCGTCCCCCAGGCCTTCGTCACCGCCTACTACGCCCTGCACGACCTGGAGGGGCTGCGCCGGGGACAGCCCCTCCTCGTGCCCGCGGCGGCCGGTGACATCGGCACGGCGGCCGCGCAGCTCGCCCGGCACTGGGGCGCGCGGGTGCACACCACCGAGGCCGACGCCGTGCTCACCCCGCCGACGGCTCAGATCGAAGCCCCCCTGGGTCCGGTGGAGTTCGCGTACGACGGCACACAGCCGGACCCCGACCGCTTCCAGGAGATCTTGACCGAGGTCCTGGCCCTCTTCGAGGCGGGCGTCCTGAGCCCCCTGCCCGTCCAGACCTGGGACGTGCGCCGCGCGCCCGAGGCGCTCCGCGTGCTCGGCCAGGACCCGGGCGCGGCGAAGGCCGTGCTGACCGTGCCCGCTCCGCTCGACCCGGACCGCCCGGTCCTGGTCACCGGCGGCCTGGGCACGCTCGGCGCCCTCGTGGCCCGGCACCTGGTCACCGACCGGGGCGTGCGCAGGCTCGTCCTCGCGGGACGCAAGGGGCTCGCGACCGACGGCGCGCCTCAGCTGCGGGACGAGCTTGCCGCGCTCGGCGCGGAGGTGACCGTGGCGGCGTGCGACGTGGCCGACCGCGCGTCCGTGGCGGCGCTCCTCGCCTCCCTCGACCGGCCGCTCGGCGCGGTCGTGCACGCGGCGGGCGTCGTCGACGACGGCGTCCTGGAGTCCCTGACGCCCGAGCGGATCCACCGCGTGTTCGGCCCGAAGGTCGACGGGCTGCTGCACCTGGACGAACTGACCAGGGACGCCGACCTGTCCGCGTTCGTCGTCTTCTCCTCGGCCGCCGGGATCCTCGGCAGCGCGGGCCAGGCCAGCTACGCGGCCGCGAACGCGGCGCTCGACGCCCTCGTGCGCCGCCGCCACGCGCTCGGCCTGCCCGGCGTCTCCCTCGCCTGGGGCCTGTGGGCCGCCGCCAGCGGCATGACGGCGGGGCTCGACGGGGGCGACCGGGCCCGGCTCGGCCGCTCCGGCATCCTCGAACTGCCCACCGAGGACGCGCTCGCGCTGCTCGACGCCGGGACGCGGGACGACCGCGCCGCACTCGTGCCGGTCCTCCTCGACACCGCGACCCTGCGCGGCCAGGCGGCCGACGGCACCCTGCCGCCGATGCTGCGGGGCCTGGTCCGCGCCCCCGTGCGCCGCGCCACGGCGGCGCCTGCCGCCGCGACCACGGCGTTCGTCGACGTCATCGCGGGCCAGTCCGCGGTGGAGCGCGAGCAGACCGTGCTCGACCTCGTCTGCGCCCAAGTAGCGGCGGTGCTCGGCCACTCCGCGGCCACCCACATCGATCCCGGCCGCGGCCTGCAGGACCTCGGCTTCGACTCGCTGACCTCGGTGGAGCTGCGCAACCGGCTCACCACGGCCACCGGCCTGCGCCTGCCATCGACGCTCGTGTTCGACCACCGGTCGGCCGCCGCGATCACCCGGCACATCCTCACCCTGCTGCCGCGCACCGAGCCCGAGCCGGAGACCGGCGTGCTCGACCAGCTCGACCAGCTGGAGACCTCGCTGCTCGCCCTCGCCGACGACGGCACCGCCACGAAGGTCGACCTGCGGCTGCGGGCCCTGCTCGCCAAGTGGAGCGACGCGCGGGCCGGTGACGCGGACGACGACACGGACATCGAGTCCGACGTCTCCGCCGCCACCGACGACGAACTCTTCGGCTACCTCGACAACGAACTCGAGACCTCGTGACCAGGTCGGACCGCGTCGAACCCGTCCGCACCGCTACAAGGAGCACACGCCAGATGGAGAACGAGGACAAGCTCCGCGACTACCTCAAGCGGGCCACCACCGACCTGCGCAGCGCGCGTCGGCGCCTGCGCGAGGTCGAGGAGCGCGACAACGAGCCGATCGCCATCATCGGGATGAGCTGCCGCTACCCCGGCGGCGTCGAGTCGCCCGAGGACCTGTGGCGGCTGCTCGCCGACGACGGGGACGCCGTGGTGGAGTTCCCGACCGACCGCGGCTGGGACGTCGAGGCGCTCTACGACCCCGACCCCGACCACGCGGGCACCTCCCTCACCCGGCACGGCGGCTTCCTCCAGGGCGCCACCGGCTTCGACCCGGCGTTCTTCGGGATCAGCCCCCGCGAGGCCCTGGCGATGGACCCGCAGCAGCGCCTCCTCCTCGAAACCTCCTGGGAGGCCTTCGAACGCGCGGGCATCGACCCCGAGCAGGCCAGGGACACCCGCACCGGCGTGTTCGCGGGCGTCATGTACAACGACTACGCGGCGCGACTCCCGCAGGCACCCGAAGGGTTCGAGGGCTTCCTCGCCAACGGCAGCGCGGGCAGCATCGCCTCCGGCCGCATCGCCTACACCCTCGGCCTCGTCGGGCCCGCGGTGACGGTCGACACGGCGTGCTCGTCGTCCCTCGTGGCCCTGCACCTGGCGATGGTGGCCCTGCGCCGCGAGGAGTGCTCCCTCGCGCTCGCGGGCGGTGCCACGTTCATGTCGACGCCGCGCACGTTCGTCGACTTCAGCCGCCAGCGCGGCCTCGCGCAAGACGGCCGCTGCAAGGCGTTCTCCGACGACGCGGACGGCACCGGCTGGGGCGAGGGCGTCGGCATGCTCCTCGTCGAGCGCCTCTCCGACGCCCGCCGCAACGGCCACCCCGTCCTCGCGGTGGTCCGCGGCTCGGCGGTGAACCAGGACGGCGCCTCCCACGGCCTGACGGCCCCCAACGGACCGTCCCAGCAGGCCGTCATCACCCAGGCCCTGGCGAACGCGCGCCTCACCCCCGAGCAGGTCGACGCGGTCGAGGCCCACGGCACCGGCACCACCCTCGGCGACCCCATCGAGGCCCAGGCCCTCATCGCCACGTACGGCCAGGACCGGCCCGAGGACCGGCCGCTGTGGCTGGGCTCGCTGAAGTCGAACATCGGCCACGCCCAGGCGGCCGCCGGTGTCGGCGGCATCATCAAGATGGTCCTCGCGATGCGGCACGGCGTGCTCCCGCGCACCCTGCACGTCGACGAGCCGAGCAGCCACGTCGACTGGTCCGCGGGCACCGTGGCGCTCCTCACCGAGCGGCGGCCGTGGCCGGAGGCCGACGAACCGCGCCGCGCCGGGGTGTCCTCGTTCGGCGTCAGCGGCACCAACGCCCACGTCATCCTGGAGGAGGCGCCCGCCGCGGAGCCGGAGCCCGCGGCCGACCCCGAGCTGCCCGCCGCCCCCGTCGTGCCGTGGGCGCTGTCCGGCCGCACCCCCGACGCCCTGCGCGCGCAGGCCCGGCGGCTGCTGTCCACCGTGACGGGAAGCGCCGGATTCGATCCGATGGGCGTCGGCTTCTCGCTGGCCACGACACGGACGGCGTTCGAACACCGCGCCGTGGTGCTGGCCGAGGACCGCACCACCACCACGGACCGGCTTACCGCGCTCGCCGAGGGCCGCGGCACCCCCGGCGTCGTGATCGGCGAGGCGGAGCCGCACCGGCTGGGCTTCCTGTTCTCGGGCCAGGGCTCACAACGCCTGGGAATGGGCCGTGAACTGGCCCAGCAGTACCCGGTGTTCGCCGACACGCTGGATGCCGTACTGGACGAGTTCGACGCGTCGGTACGTGAGGTGCTGTTCGGGGACGACGTAGAGGCGCTGAACCAGACCGGGGTGACGCAGCCCGCGCTCTTCGCGGTCGAGGTCGCGCTGTTCCGTCTCCTTGAGACGTGGGGCGTACGTCCCGACGTGTTGGCGGGCCACTCCATCGGTGAGCTCGCTGCCGCGCACGTGGCGGGTGTGTGGTCACTGGCGGACGCGGCGAAGGTGGTGTCGGCGCGTGCGGGGTTGATGCAGGCGCTGCCGTCGGGTGGTGCGATGATCGCGATCCAGGCTTCCGAGGAAGAGGTTGCTGCGGACCTGCCGGAGACCGTGGGTGTCGCGGCCGTGAACGGCCCGTCGGCGGTGGTCATTTCGGGTGTCTCCGCCGACGCGGAGGCCGTGGGCGAGCGCTGGCGTGAGGCGGGCCGCAAGGTGACCCGGCTCAAGGTCAGCCACGCGTTCCACTCGCCGCTGATGGACCCGATGCTCGACGACTTCCGCCGCGTGCTGGAGGGCGTGTCGTACGCGGCGCCCGAGATCCCGATCGTGTCGACGCTCACGGGTGCGCGGGCCAGCGCCGAGGAGTTGGCGTCGCCGGAGTACTGGGTGCGTCACGTACGGGAGTCCGTACGGTTCCACGGCGCGGTCACAGCGCTGCGTGAGCAGGGCGTCGACGTCTTCCTGGAGGTCGGCCCCGGTGGTGTGCTGTCCGGTCTCGGGCAGTCCGCCGCCCCGGAGGCCGCCTTCGTGCCCGCCCTGCGCGCGGACCGCCCCGAGCTCGTCGCGCTGACCACCGCCGTGGGCCACCTGCACGTGCGCGGCGCCGCGGTGAACCTGGCCGCCTGCTTCGACGGCAGCGGCGCCCGGCGGGTGGACCTGCCGACGTACGCCTTCCAGCGCGAGCACTACTGGCTGGACGCCCCGGCCGCCGACGAGGCCGTCGCGCGGATGTCCCCGGCCGAGGCGAAGTTCTGGGAGGCCGTGGAGGAGGGCGATCCCGCTGATCTCGCCCGGACGCTGGGCGTGTCGTCCGACGACCCGCTGAGCGCGGTCCTGCCCCGCCTCTCCGCCTGGCGCGGCAAGCAGCGGAACCGCGACACCGCCGACGCCTGGCGCTACCGGGTCGACTGGCGGCCGGTCGCCGCCGGACCCCGGCGACTCGACGGCACCTGGCTGGTCGTGGCACCGGCCGGGGAGAGCCGCGCCGAGTGGGTCGGTGACGCGGTGACCCGAGGCGGCGCCGACGCGCACGTCCTGTACGTGGACCCGGCGGCGGTCGACTGGGCGGAGCGGCTCGGCGGCGGGCCCGCTCCCGACGGCGTCGTCTCGCTGCTGGGGTTGGCCGCCGCGGACGGGTCGACCGTGCCCGCGGGTGTCGCGGCCACCATCGGCCTGTTACGGGCGCTCGGTGACGCGGACGTGTCCGCGCCGCTGTGGTGCGTGACCTCGGGCGCGGTGGCGGCGGCCGACAGCGACGAGGTGGCCGGGTTCGCCCAGTCGACCCTGTGGGGCCTGGGCCGGGTGGCCGCGCTGGAGCACCCCGGACGCTGGGGCGGCCTGATCGACCTGCCCGAGGCGCGCGACGAGACGACCGGAGACCTCCTCGCGTCGGCCCTCGCAGGGACGGCCGGTGAGGACCAGGTCGCCGTGCGCGGCGAGCGGCTCCTCGCCCGCAGGCTGCTGCCCGCACCCCTGGGCGACGCCCCCGGCGACGGCTGGTCGCCGCGCGGCACCGTCCTGGTCACCGGCGGCACCGGCGCCCTGGGCGGCCGGGTGGCGCGCTGGCTGGCGGAGCGCGGGGCCGAGCACCTCGTCCTGGTGAGCCGTCGCGGCGCGGCGGCCGAGGGCGCCGCCGACCTGGAGGCCGAACTCGTCGGCCTTGGCGCGCGCGTCACCATCGCCGCCTGTGACGCGGTGGACCGGGACGCCGTCGCGGCGCTGCTGGAGAGCGTCCCCTCGCTCACCGCCGTCGTCCACACGGCGGGCGTCGAGCGCACGGCCGCGCTCGCCGACCTCGACCCGGACGACCTCACCGCGTTCGCCGAGGTCCTGGCGGCCAAGGCCGACAGCGCGAGGATCCTGCACGAACTGCTGGCCGACGAGCCGCTGGACGCGTTCGTGCTGTTCTCGTCCATCGCCGGGGTGTGGGGCAGCGGCGGCCAGGCCGCCTACGGCGCGGCCAACGCCTACCTGGACGCCCTCGCCGCCCACCGCAGGGCGGCGGGCCTGCCCGCCACCGCCGTCGCGTGGGGGCCGTGGGACGGCGGCGGCATGGTCGCGGACTCGGGTCAGGCCGGGCACCTCCGGCGCGCGGGCCTCGCCCTCATGGCCCCCGACGCGGCCCTCGCGGGTCTCGGGACCGCCCTGGACCACGGCGACGGACAGGTCACCATCGCCGACGTCGACTGGGCCCGGTTCGCGGACACCTTCACGGCACAGCGGCCCAGTCCGCTCCTGCGCGAACTGCCGCAGGCCCGCGCCGTGTTCGAAGCGACCCCCGCGGAACAGGAAGGCACCTCGGCGCTCGCGCGGCGCCTGGCAGGCCTGACCGAGGCCGAGCAGGAGCGCCAGCTGACCGAGCTGGTGCGCTACGAGGCCGCGACCGTGCTCGGGCACGTCTCCGGCGACGCCTTCTCTCCCACGCGTGCCTTCAGGGAGCTGGGCTTCGACTCCCTCACGGCGGTGGAGCTGCGCGCCCGGCTCAGCGAGGCGACGGGCCTCGCCCTGCCCGCGTCCGTGGTCTTCGACTACCCGACGGCCGCCGCCCTGGCCGCCTACCTGCGGACCGAACTGTCCGGTGCGGCCCCTGCGGCCGCCGGGCCCGTGGCCGTCTCCGGAGCGACCGACGAGCCGATCGCGATCGTGGCGATGGCCTGCCGTTTCCCCGGCGGCGTGACCAGCCCGGAAGGCCTGTGGGACGCACTCCTGGCGGGCGAGGACGCGGTCACGGACTTCCCGACCGACCGAGGCTGGGACCTGGAGGGGCTCTACGCCCCCGACCCGGAGACCGCCGGTGTCGGTACGTCGTACTCCCGCAGGGGCGCCTTCCTCGACCGCGTGGCGGACTTCGACGCGGACTTCTTCGGGATCTCTCCGCGCGAGGCCCTCGCCATGGACCCCCAGCAGCGCCTCCTCCTCGAAACTTCCTGGGAGGCCTTCGAGCGGGCCGGGATCGACCCGAACGCACTGCGGGGCAGCCGGTCCGGTGTCTTCGTCGGCACCAACGGCCAGGACTACACGACGTTGATGATGGCCGCGCCGGAGACCGTCGAGGGCTACCTGGGCACCGGCAGTGCGGCGAGCGTCATCTCCGGCCGCCTGTCGTACACGTTCGGTTTCGAGGGTCCTGCCGTCACGGTGGACACGGCGTGCTCGTCGTCGCTGGTGGCCCTGCACCTGGCGGTGCAGGCGCTGCGGTCGGGTGAGTGCGAGCTGGCGCTCGCGGGTGGCGTGACCGTGATGTCGACGCCCGCCGCGTTCGTCGAGTTCAGCCGCCAGCGCGGCCTTTCGGTGGACGGCCGGTGCAAGGCGTTCTCCGACGACGCGGACGGCACCGGCTGGGGCGAGGGCGTCGGCATGCTCGTCGTGGAGCGCCTGTCGGATGCTCAGCGCAACGGCCACCAGGTCCTCGCTGTCGTACGCGGTTCAGCGGTGAACCAGGACGGTGCGTCCAATGGCCTGACCGCGCCGAACGGCCCCTCGCAGCAGCGGGTGATCCGCCAGGCGCTGGCGAGCGCGGGCCTCACTACGTCCGACGTGGACGCGGTGGAGGCCCATGGCACGGGCACGAAGCTCGGTGACCCGATCGAGGCCCAGGCACTCCTGGCGACCTACGGCCAGGACCGTGCGGCCGATCGCCCCCTGCTGCTCGGTTCGATCAAGTCGAACATCGGCCACACGCAGGCCGCGGCCGGTGTGGCGGGTGTCATCAAGATGGTGCTGGCGATGCGGCACGGCGTGCTGCCGCGCACCCTGCACGTGGATGAGCCGTCCTCGCACGTGGACTGGTCCACGGGCGCGGTGGAGCTGCTGACGGGCGAGCGTGCGTGGCCTGTGGTGGACCGGCCGTGGCGGGCTGGTGTGTCGTCGTTCGGGTTCAGCGGTACGAATGCGCACGCCGTCATCGAGCAGGCCCCCGTCGCCGAGCGGAAGGAAGTCCCGGAGCCGCTGCCTGCTGGTGCTGTCGTGCCGTGGGTCCTGTCGGCGAGGTCCGGCGAGGCGCTACGGGAGCAGGCCGCACGGCTGAAGTCCTTTGTCGATGAGTCGTCGGACCTGTCAGTGGCGGACGTGGGCCGCGCCCTGGTGTTCTCGCGAGCGGCGCTGGAGCACCGCGCGGTGGTGGTCGGTGCCGACTCGTCGGAGCTGCTCGCTGCCTTGGAGGCGGTGACTGAGGGGCGGGCCAGCGGCACGGCGGCCACCGGTGTGGCGGACGAGTCCGGTCGGGTGGGTTTCCTGTTTGCGGGTCAGGGGTCGCAACGCCTGGGTATGGGGCGGGAGTTGGCGGCGCGGTTCCCGGTGTTCGCAGGGGCGCTGGATGCCGTGCTGGGTGAGTTCGACGCGTCGGTGCGTGAGGTGTTGTTCGGGGATGACGTCGAGGCGTTGAACGAGACGGGGGTGACGCAGCCCGCGTTGTTCGCGGTTGAGGTGGCGTTGTTCCGTCTTCTTGAGTCGTGGGGTGTACGTCCGGACGCGCTGGCGGGTCACTCCATTGGCGAGCTTGCTGCCGCGCATGTTGCGGGTGTGTGGTCGCTGGCGGATGCGGTGAAGGTGGTGTCGGCGCGTGCGGGGTTGATGCAGGCGCTGCCGTCGGGTGGTGCGATGGTCGCGATCCAGGCTTCCGAGCAAGAGGTTGCTGCGGACCTGCCGGAGACCGTGGGTGTCGCGGCCGTGAACGGCCCGTCGGCGGTGGTCATTTCGGGTGTCGCCGCCGATGCGGAGGCCGTGGGCGAGCGCTGGCGTGAGGCGGGCCGCAAGGTGACCCGGCTCAAGGTCAGCCACGCGTTCCACTCGCCGCTGATGGACCCGATGCTCGACGACTTCCGCCGGGTACTGGAGGGCGTGTCGTACGCGGCGCCCGAGATACCGATCGTGTCGACGCTCACGGGTGCGCGGGCGAGTGCCGAGGAACTGTCTTCGGCGGAGTACTGGGTGCGGCACGTGCGGGAGTCCGTACGGTTCGCCGACGCCGTGAGCACGCTCGCGGGTGACGGAGTAGGTACGTTCGTGGAGGTCGGCCCTGGCGGGACGCTGTCCGCGCTCGGTGGCGGCAGCGCGCCCGACGCGGTGTTCCTGCCCGCGCTGCGGGCCGACCGGCCCGAGGAGACGGCCCTCGTCACCACGGTCGGCGCGCTGCACGCGCGGGGCGTGGCGGTCGACTGGAGCGCCTTCTTCGCGGGCGGCGGGGCGCCGCTGGTGGATCTGCCGACGTACGCGTTCCAGCGGGAGCGCTTCTGGCTGGACGTGCTGCCGTCGGTGGGTGATGTGTCGGCGGCGGGGTTGGGTGCTGCGGAGCATCCGCTGTTGGGTGCGAGTGTTGCGCTTGCCGGTACGGATGGTGTGCTCCTGACGGGCCGGTTGTCGGTGCAGAGTCACCCGTGGCTGGCTGATCACGAGGTCATGGGTGCGGTGGTGTTGCCGGGTTCGGCCTTTGTGGAGCTGGCGGTGCGGGCGGGGGACCAGGTCGGGTGTGACCTGGTGGAGGAGCTGACCCTGGAGGCGCCGCTCGTACTGCCTGGGGACGGCTCGGTGCGGGTACAGGTGTCGGTCGGGGCCCAGGACGCCTCGGGCGGGCGGGAGGTGACCTTCTACTCCAGCACGGGCGAGGTGGAGGAGGCGTCCTCCTGGACCCGCCACGCCGTGGGTGTGCTGCGTGAGGGCGGCCGCTCGGCCGGGCCTTCCCTGGTCGCTTGGCCGCCCGCCGGTGCGGAGGCCGTGGACCTGGACGGGTTCTACGACCGCGTGGCCGACCCCGACTTCGCCTACGGGCCGGTGTTCCGGGGGCTGCGGGCCGTGTGGCGCAAGGGCGACGAGGTGTTCGCCGAGGCCGTCCTGCCGGAAGGCGTGGACGCGGGAGGGTTTGGTCTGCATCCGGCGCTCCTTGACGCCGCGCTACATACCATGGGGCTGATGGGTGAGGCCGACGGGACGGGCAGGCTGCCGTTCTCGTGGTCGGGTGTGCGGTTGCACGCTGCGGGGGCGACGGTCCTTCGGGTGCGCTTGGCGCCCACTGGGGCGGACGGGGTGTCGCTGACGGTCGCTGACGGAGCGGGTGCTCCGGTCGCCACGGTTGACTCGCTGGTGCTGCGCCCGGTGTCGCTGGACCAGTTCGCCGGGGACGATCGCGGTGACTCGCTCTTCGGTGTCGACTGGGTGCCGGTCGCCCTGCTCGACGGTGATGTTCCGACGGCTCAGTGGACCGATCTGGGGGCGCTGGCGGGGTCGTGGGACGGGGAGTCGTCGGACTTCGTGGTGCTGTCGTGCCCGGTGGACTCCGCGTCCGGCCCGGTGGTGGGTGCGCATGAGGCCGCGTACTGGGCGCTGAACGCGGTGCAGACGTGGCTCGCGGACGCTCGGTTCGCTGCGGCACGTCTGGTGGTGGTCACCAGGGGTGCTGTGAGCACCACGCCTGATGACGGTGTGCGGGATCTGGCGCAGGCCTCGGTGTGGGGTCTGGTGCGGTCGGCTCAGTCGGAGAATCCGGACCGGGTCGTGCTGGTCGACCTGGACGATGAGGCGGCTTCCCTGGAGGTGCTGCCGTCCGCGCTGGCCACGGGGGAGCCGCAGCTCGCGGTGCGTTCCGGCGAGGTCCGAATACCCCGCCTGGCCCGGGTCGCACAGCCCGTCGTGGACGACCCCGGCTTCGGCGCGGGCACGGTCCTGGTCACCGGCGCGACAGGCACCCTGGGCGGCCTGGTCGCTCGCCACCTGGTCGCCGAACGCGGCGTACGAAGCCTGCTCCTGGCGAGCAGGCGCGGTGCGGCAGCCGAGGGCGCGGAGGAGCTGTGCGGCGAACTCACCGCGCAGGGAGCGGAGGTCGTGCTCGCGGCCTGTGACGTAGCGGACCGTGAGGCCGTCGAGGCCCTGCTGGCCGAGCACCAGGTCACTGCCGTGGTGCACACGGCGGGCGTCTTGGACGACGGTGTGATCGGCTCGCTGACACCCGAGCGGATCGACACCGTCTTCCGGCCGAAGGTCGACGCGGCCTGGCACCTGCATGAGCTGACCGCCGACCTGGACCTCTCCGCGTTCGTCCTCTTCTCCTCGGCCTCGGGCGTCTTCGGGGCCCCCGGACAGGGCAACTACGCGGCGGCGAACACCTTCCTGGACGCACTCGCCGAGCACCGCCGCGCCCAGGGCCTGCCCGCGACCTCGCTGGCCTGGGGCCTGTGGGAGACCGCCGACGGTATGGCAGGCAGCCTCGACGAGAACGACGTACGCCGCATCACCAGCGGCGGCGCCCTCCCGATCGGCCCGACCGAGGGTCTGGCGTTGTTCGACGCGGCGGGTTCCACGGGACGGGCCACGGTGGCTCCGATGCCACTGGACCTCCCGGCCCTGCGCCGCCAGGCGCGCACTCAACCGGTGCCGCACCTCCTGCGTGGTCTCGTACGCGGCACCGCACGCAGGACCGCCGCACCCGAGGCCGCCCGCTCCGCGCTCGCCAAGTCCCTCGCAGGGCTGACCGAAGCCGAGCGGGAGAAGGCGCTCCTCGACCTGGTGCTCGGCCACGTCGCCGCCGTGCTCGGGCACAGCTCCGCCCAAGTCATCGCGCCCGAGCGGGCGTTCAAGGAGCTCGGCTTCGACTCGCTCAGCTCCGTCGAGCTGCGCAACCACCTGGGCGCGGCCACCGAGTTGGCGCTGCCCTCCACGCTGGTCTTCGACTTCCCGACGCCCGCCGCCCTCGCGGCACACCTGCGTGCCGAGCTGCTGGGCGGGGCCCTCGACGTCACGGTCGGCGGACCCGTCGTGGCCGCGACCGACGACCCGATCGCGATCGTCGCGATGAGCTGCCGGTTCCCCGGCGGGGTCGAGTCCCCGGAGGACCTGTGGCGTCTGGTGACCGAGGGCGGCGACGCCGTGTCGGAGTTCCCGACCGACCGTGGCTGGGACGTGGAGGCGCTCTACGACCCGGACCCGGACGCGGTGGGGACCACATACCTGCGGTCGGGCGCCTTCCTGTCGGACGTCTCCGGGTTCGACGCGGGCTTCTTCGGGATCTCTCCGCGTGAGGCCCTCGCCATGGACCCGCAGCAGCGCCTCCTCCTTGAAACCTCCTGGGAACTCCTGGAGCGGGCCGGGGTCGACTCGGCGTCGCTGCGCGGCGAGCGCGTCGGCGTCTTCGTGGGCTCGAACGCGCAGGACTACGGCCTTGTGGTCGGCGGCGCCGCCGAGGACGTGGGCGGCTACATGGCGACCGGCAACGCGGCCAGCGTGGCCTCGGGCCGCCTGTCGTACACGTTCGGCTTCGAGGGTCCCGCCGTCACAGTGGACACTGCGTGCTCGTCGTCTCTGGTGGCCCTGCACCTAGCGGTGCAGGCGCTGCGCTCGGGTGAGTGCGAGCTGGCGCTCGCGGGTGGCGTGACCGTGATGTCGACACCCGGTGCCTTCATCGAGTTCAGCCGCCAGCGCGGCCTCGCGCAGGACGGCCGGTGCAAGGCGTTCTCCGACAGCGCCGACGGCACCAGTTGGGGCGAGGGCGTCGGCATGCTCCTGGTCGAGCGCCTGTCGGACGCTCAGCGCAACGGCCACCAGGTCCTCGCCGTCGTACGCGGTTCAGCGGTGAACCAGGACGGTGCGTCCAATGGCCTGACCGCTCCGAATGGTCCGTCGCAGCAGCGGGTGATCCGCCAGGCCTTGGCGAGCGCGGGCCTGACCACGTCCGACGTGGACGCGGTGGAGGCCCATGGCACGGGCACGAAGCTGGGTGACCCGATCGAGGCGCAGGCGCTGCTTGCCACCTATGGCCAGGACAGGCCTGAAGGGCAGCCGCTGCTGCTCGGTTCGATCAAGTCGAACATCGGTCACACCCAGGCCGCCGCCGGTGTGGCGGGCGTCATCAAGATGGTCATGGCGATGCGGCACGGCGTGCTGCCGCGCACCCTGCACGTGGACGAGCCGTCCTCGCACGTGGATTGGTCCGCTGGGGCGGTGGAGTTGCTCACCGGTGAACGTGCGTGGCCTGTGGTGGACCGGCCGTGGCGGGCAGGTGTGTCGTCGTTCGGGTTCAGCGGTACGAACGCGCACGCCGTCATCGAGCAGGCCCCGGTGCGGCCCGCTGAGCAGGGACCGGCAACGGAGCCTGCGTACGAGGGCCTTGTTCCGTGGGTGCTGTCGGCGGGCGACGAGGCCGCGCTGCGCGGCCAGGCCGAGCGGCTGTTGTCCGTGGTGGACGAGCACGCGCCCGTCGATGTCGGCTACTCGCTCGCGACGTCGCGGTCGGCCCTGGCACGCCGCGCGGTGGTGGTCGGCGCCGACCGGTCCGAGTTCCTTGCCGCTTTGACGGCTGTGGCGCAGGGCCAGGCCAGCGGTGCTGTGGTCACGGGTGTGGGGGATGCGTCCGGCCGGGTGGGCTTCTTGTTCTCGGGGCAGGGGTCGCAACGCTTGGGTATGGGGCGGGAGTTGGCGGCGCGGTTCCCGGTGTTCGCAGGGGCGCTGGATGCCGTGCTGGGTGAGTTCGACGCGTCGGTGCGTGAGGTGTTGTTCGGGGATGACGTCGAGGCGTTGAACCAGACCGGGGTGACGCAGCCCGCGCTCTTCGCGGTCGAGGTCGCGCTGTTCCGTCTTCTTGAGTCGTGGGGCGTGCGTCCGGACGTGTTGGCGGGTCACTCTATTGGTGAGTTGGCTGCCGCGCATGTTTCGGGTGTGTGGTCGCTGGCGGATGCGGTGAGGGTGGTGTCGGCGCGTGCGGGGTTGATGCAGGCGCTGCCGTCGGGTGGTGCGATGGTGGCGATCCAGGCTTCCGAGGAAGAGGTTGCTTCGGATCTGCCGGACACGGTGGGTATCGCTGCGGTCAACGGGCCCACCTCGGTGGTGATTTCGGGTGTCTCCGCTGAGGCGGAGGCCGTGGGCGAGCGCTGGCGCGAGGCGGGCCGCAAGGTGACCCGGCTCAAGGTCAGCCATGCGTTCCACTCGCCGCTGATGGACCCGATGCTCGATGACTTCCGTACGGTCCTGGAAGGTGTGTCGTACGCGGCGCCCGAGATACCGATCGTGTCGACGCTCACGGGTGCGCGGGCGAGTGCCGAGGAGTTGGCCTCGCCGGAGTACTGGGTCCGGCATGTGCGCGAGTCCGTACGGTTCGCCGACGCCGTCAGCACGCTCGCGGGCGACGGCGTAGGCACGTTCGTGGAGGTCGGGCCAGGTGGGACGCTGTCGGCGCTCGGGCAGGAGTCCGCGCCGGACGCGGCCTTCGTGCCGGTGCTGCGCGGCGACCGGCCGGAGGAGGCCGCCCTCGTCACCACGGTCGGCGCGCTGCACGCGCGGGGCGTGGCGGTCGACTGGAGTGCCTTCTTCGCGGGCAGCGGCGCGCGGCGCGTGGACCTGCCGACGTACGCCTTCCAGCACCAGCGCTACTGGCTGGACGCCCGGCCCAGCGCGGGCGCGGTCGTCCTGGACGAGGACGAGGCGCGGTTCTGGGCCGCGGTGGACAGTGAGGAGGCGACCGCACTCGCGTCGTCCCTGGGCATCACCGACGACGGGGTGAGCGATTCGCTCCGCGCCGTGCTGCCGCTCCTGTCGTCGTGGCGGCGCCAGAGGCGCGAGAAGTCCGCTGTGGACAAGTGGCGTTACACCGTCGGCTGGAAGGCCCTCGGCCACCCGGCGACGACACCCCCGTCGGGCACGTGGCTGGTCGTGGCGCCCCGGGGTGACGAGCGTGCCGCCGTGCTCGGCGAGCTCCTTGAGGCCTGTGGCCTGGAGCTCGTCACGGTCGAGACCGGTGCGACGGACCGCGCGGAGCTGGCCGACGCGCTGCGCGCCGCCCTCCCGCGAGGAGACGTCAGGGGAGTCCTGTCGCTGCTGGCGTTCGACGAGTCGGCGCACCCCGACCACCCCGCCGTACCGAACGGTGTCGCGGCCACCCTCGCGCTGGTCCAGGCGCTCGGGGACGCGGACGTGTCCGCGCCCCTGTGGTGCGTGACCTCGGGCGCGGTGTCGGCCGTCGCCGACGACACGGTCGCGGGCCTCGGGCAGTCGATGGTGTGGGGCCTCGGCAGGACCGTGGCGCTGGAGCACCCCGGCCGCTGGGGCGGCCTCGTCGACCTGCCGGAGACCGTGGACGACCGGGCGGCCGCACGGCTGTGCGGTCTGCTGGGCGGAGCGGAGGACCAGGTCGCCGTGCGCGAGACCGGAGTGTTCGCGCGCAGGCTCCGGCGGGCCGAACGGGCCGCCGCGGGCTCCGGCTGGACGCCGGGCGGCACGGTCCTGGTGACCGGCGGGCTCGGTGCCCTGGGCGCCCGGGCCGCCCGCTGGCTGGCGGCGAACGGTGCCGAGCACGTCGTCCTGGCGAGCCGCCGGGGCCAAGCGGCCGAAGGCGCGGAGGAGGTGCGGGCCGAGCTCGTCGAGCTGGGCGCGCGCGTCACCGTCGCGGCCGTCGACATCGCCGACCGGGACGGGCTCGCCGCCCTGCTCGACGGCCTGGCGGCCGCCGGTGACCCGGTCCGCGCCGTCGTACACACCGCCGGTCTCAACGACAGCGTCCCCGCCGCGGAGACCGACCTCGCGGGCTTCGCGGACGTGCTCACCGCCAAGGTGGCGGGCGCCGCGCACCTGCACGAACTCCTCGCCGACACGCCCCTCGACGCGTTCCTGTCCTACTCCTCGATCGCCGGTACGTGGGGCAGCGGAGGCCAGGTGGCCTACAGCGCCGCGAACGCCTACCTCGACGCGCTCGCCGAGCACCGCACCGCGCACGGCCTGCCGGGCACCGCGGTGGCCTGGGGCCCCTGGGCCGGAGGCGGCATGGCCGACGGCGAGGCGCAGCGGCAGCTGTCCCGGCGCGGACTCCAGGCGCTGCCGCCCGAGCTCGCGGTGGGTGCCATCGCCGACGCGGTCGGCGGCGGCACGGCGAGCACGGTCGTGGCGAACGTCGACTGGGAGCGGTTCGCCCCCGCGTTCACGATCGGCAGGCCCAGCCCGCTGCTCGACGACGTGGCCGAGGCGCGCGCCGCGGTCGCGGAGGACCGGCCCGCCGGGTCCCAGGACCAGGACGAGGAGGGCGCTGAGCTGCGCCGCCGCCTCACCGGCCTGGACGCGGCCAAGCAGCGGGAGGCGGTGCGCGCCCTCGTGGTGGCGCAGGCCGCCGCCGTCCTGGGGCACGCCTCGGCAGGCGCGGTCGAACCCGACCGGGCCTTCCGCGAGCTGGGCTTCGACTCGCTGACCGCCGTGGAGCTGCGCAACCGCCTGACGGCCGCGTCCGGCCTGACCCTGCCCGCGACCGTGGTCTTCGACTACCCCAGCCCCGCGGCGCTGGCCGAGCACCTCCTGACGGAGGTCGTGGCACCGCACGGCGTCCCGCACCCGGTGCGGGACGCCGTGGTGACGGGCGTGTCCGACGAGCCGATCGCGATCGTCGGGATGGCGTGCCGGTTCCCCGGTGGCGTGAGCAGCCCGGAGGACCTGTGGGACGTACTCCTGGCGGGCGGGGACGCCGTGTCGGAGTTCCCGGCCGACCGCGGCTGGGACCTGGAGGCGCTGTACGACCCCGACCCCGAGGGCGTGGGCACGACGTACTCGCGCAGGGGTGCCTTCCTCGACCGCGTGGCGGAGTTCGACGCGGGCTTCTTCGGGATCTCTCCGCGCGAGGCCCTCGCCATGGACCCGCAGCAGCGGCTCCTCCTCGAAACCTCCTGGGAGGTGATCGAGCGGGCGGGCATCGACCCGAACATCATCCGTGGCGAGCGCGTGGGCGTGTTCGTCGGCTCGAACGTGCAGGACTACGGGATGGTCCTCGACGGGGCCGCCGAGGACGTGGGCGGACACGTGGCGACGGGCAGCGCGGCGAGCGTCATGTCCGGCCGCCTGTCGTACACGTTCGGTTTCGAGGGTCCTGCCGTCACGGTGGACACGGCGTGCTCGTCGTCGCTGGTGGCCCTGCATCTGGCGGTGCAGGCGCTGCGGTCGGGTGAGTGCGAGCTGGCGCTCGCGGGTGGTGTGACGGTGATGTCGACGCCCGGTGCGTTCATCGAGTTCAGCCGTCAGCGGGGGCTTTCGGTGGATGGCCGGTGCAAGGCGTTCTCCGACGGTGCCGATGGCACTGGCTGGGGCGAGGGCGTGGGCATGTTGGTTGTGGAGCGTCTTTCGGATGCTCAGCGCAACGGCCATGAGGTCCTGGCCGTGGTCCGTGGTTCGGCGGTGAATCAGGATGGTGCGTCGAATGGTCTGACGGCTCCGAATGGTCCGTCGCAGCAGCGGGTGATTCGTCAGGCGCTGGCGAGCGCGGGCCTCACGGCCGCCGATGTGGACGCGGTGGAGGCGCATGGTACGGGTACGAAGCTGGGTGACCCGATTGAGGCTCAGGCGCTGCTTGCGACGTACGGTCAGGATCGTCCTGCTGAGCGGCCGCTGTGGCTGGGTTCGGTGAAGTCGAACATCGGTCACACGCAAGCTGCCGCTGGTGTGGCGGGTGTCATCAAGATGGTCATGGCGATGCGGCACGGCGTGCTGCCGCGCACCCTGCACGTGGACGAGCCGTCCTCGCATGTGGATTGGTCCACGGGTGCGGTGGAGTTGCTGACGGGTGAGCGTGCGTGGCCTGTGGTGGACCGGCCGTGGCGGGCTGGGGTGTCGTCCTTCGGGTTCAGCGGGACCAACGCACACGCCGTCATCGAGCAGGCCCCCGAGGTGACGTCCGTCGACGCCGGGCCGGTGGAGCACGGTGTCGTGCCGTGGGTGCTTTCGGCGCGGTCCGGCGAGGCGCTGCGGGAGCAGGCCAACCGGCTCCGGGAGTGGCTCGACCAGGCGACGGCCGTCTCGGTCGCCGACGTCGCGCACTCGCTGCGCGCCCGGTCCACGTTCGACCACCGGGCCGTCCTGGTGGGCCACGACCGGGAGGAGTTCCTCTCCGGCCTCAGCGCTCTGGCCGACGGCCGCGAGGCACCGAACGTCGTGACCGGCGTGGCCGAAGACCGCGGTTCCGGCGTGGTGTTCGTGTTCCCCGGCCACGGCTCGCAGTGGGTCGGCATGACACTGGAGCTCCTTGAGTCCTCGCCGGTGTTCCGCGCGCGGATGGAGGAATGCGCGCGGGCGCTGGACGAGCACGTCGACTGGTCGCTGCTCGCCGCGATCCGGGACCCCGAGCTGATGGAACGCCTGGACGTCGTCCAGCCCGCCCTCTTCGCGGTCATGGTGTCCCTGGCGGCCATCTGGCGGTCGTGGGGCGTCGAACCGAGCGCCGTCCTCGGGCACTCGCAGGGCGAGATCGCGGCGGCGTGCGTCGCGGGCGCCCTGTCCCTTGAGGACGCGGCGCGCCTCGCCGTCGTGCGGAGCAAGGCGCTGACCGTCCTCGCCGGGCACGGCGGCATGGTGTCGGTCGCCCTCGGCGTCGACGCCGTGCGGGAACTCCTGGAACCCTGGGAGGGGCGGCTCGCCGTGGGCGTCGTGAACGGACCCGCCTCGGTGGTCGTGTCCGGCGACGTCGACGCCCTCGACGAACTCGTGCGGGTCTGCGCCGACAACGGCGTGTGGGCGCGGCGGGTCCTCGCGGACTACGCCCCGCACTCCCACCACGTCGAGCGGGTCGAGGCGGAACTCCTCGCAGGGCTCGCCGACGTGGCGCCGCGCTCCGGTGACGTGCCGTACTTCTCCCCGCTCACCGGCGGATGGTTCGACACCCGGGACCTGGACGCCGCGTACTGGTACCGGAGCCTGCGGCAGACCGTGGAGTTCGCGGACTCCGTCTCCGCCCTGGTGGCGGAGGGCTTCACGACCTTCGTCGAGGCCAGCCCGCACCCGGTGCTCGCGGCGGGCCTGGGCGAACTGGCCGGACCCGACGGCGTGGTGGTCGGATCGCTGCGGCGCGGCGACGGAGGCCCTGCCCGGCTGCTGGCCTCGGCGAGCGGCCTGTTCGTCCGCGGCGGCCGGGTCGACTGGGAACTGCCCGGTGGGCGGCGCGTCGACCTGCCCACGTACCCGTTCCAGCGCGAGCGCTTCTGGCCCACCGCCACCCACGCCACGTCCGGTGACGTGACCTCGGCGGGCCTCGGGCGCGTGGACCACCCCGTCCTCGTGGCCGTCACCGAACTCGCCGACTCCGAAGGCCTCGTCTTCAGCGGCAGGCTGTCCCTGCGCACCCACCCGTGGCTCGCCGACTACCGCGTCCTGGGTGCCGCGCTGCTGCCCGGCGCGGCCTACGTGGACCTCGCGCTGCGCGCCGGAGACCACGTCGGCTGCGCGTCCCTGGACGACCTGGTCCTCGAAACGCCCCTGGTGCTGCCCGAGCGGGACGGCGTCCAGGTGCGGCTCAGCCTCGAAGGCCCTGACGCCTCGGGCAGGCGGGCGTTCACCGTGGACGCCCGCGGGGACGGGGGCGGGGACTGGACCCGCCACGCCACCGGAGCCCTCACGGCCGGGGCGGAGCCCGTCACCGACGACCTCGTCGCCTGGCCGCCGAGCGAGGCCGAACCGGTCGACGTCGACGACCACCACGCCACCGTCGCGGCCGCGTCCGGCGTCGACCACGGCCCCGCCTTCCAGGGCCTGCGCGCGGCCTGGCGCAAGGGCGACGAGGTGTTCGCCGAGGTGGCGCTGCCCGACGGCGTCGCCGCCGACGGCTACGGCCTGCACCCGGCCCTCCTCGACGGCGCGCTGCACGCCGTCGGCCTCGGGGTGAGCGCGCACGGCCTGCCGTTCTCGTGGGCCGGAGCACGACTCCTCGCGACCGGGGCGACGACGCTGCGGGTCCGCCTGACGCCGGTCGGCGTGGACGCCGTGGCGGTGCTGGTCACCGACGGCACCGGCGAACCGGTCGCCGCCGTCGACGAGCTGACCCTGCGGCCCCTCTCGGCCGACCAGCTCAACCTCGCCCGGTCCGCCCACCGCGACTCGCTGTTCGAGGTCACGTGGGTGCCCATGCCGGACGCCGCTCCCGAGAGCGGCACCTGGGCGGTGCTCGGCGGCGACACCGCACGGCCCGCCCACGCGCTCACCGCGGCCGGTGAACCCGTCGACGAGTACGGCGACCTGGCCGAGCTCATCGCCGCGGTCGACGCCGGTGTGCCCGTGCCCCGGTACGTGGCCGTGACTCCCGGCGAGGGCGCGACGACCCCGCGCGAGGCGACGAGCCGCACCCTCGGCCTGCTCCAGGAGTGGCTCGCCGACGACCGGTTCGCCGAGTCCCGGCTCGTACTGCTGACCAGCGGCGCGGTCGCGGCCGGGCCGGACGAGGACGTCCCGGACCTGGTGCGCGCCCCCGTGTGGGGCCTGGTGCGGGCGGCACAGTCCGAACACCCCTCGCGCTTCGTGCTCGTCGACGTCGACGGACACGAGAAGTCGCTGTCCAGGCTGCCCGTCGCCGTGGCGACCGGGGAACCCCAGGTCGCCGTCAGGAACGGCACCGCCACGGTGGCCAGGCTCGCCCGGCTCGCCGTGCCCGCCGACGCGCCCGAGCCGGTGGCGTTCGCCGCCGACGGCACGGTGCTGATCACCGGTGGACTCGGCGTGCTCGGCGGCGTCACCGCACGGCACCTCGTGGCCCGCCACGGCGTCCGCGACCTGGTCCTCACCGGCAGGCGCGGCGCGGCCACGCCGGGCGCCCCGGAACTCTGCCGGGAACTGGCGGAACTCGGCGCCAGGGTCACGGTCGTGGCGTGCGACGTGAGCGACCGCGCCGCGGTCGCCGCGCTCCTCGCCGAGCACCCCGTGACCGCCGTCGTGCACACCGCGGGCGTACTGGACGACGGCGTGATCGAGTCCCTGACCCCGGAGCACATCGACACGGTGCTGCGCCCCAAGGCCGACGCCGCGCACCACCTGCACGAGCTGACGCTCGGAACGGACCTCACGGCGTTCGTCCTGTTCTCCGCCGTCGCCGGCGTGTTCGGCGGGCCCGGGCAGGGCAACTACGCGGCCGCCAACGCGTACCTCGACGCGCTCGCCCAGCACCGCCGGGCCGCCGGACTGCCCGCGACCTCGTTGGCCTGGGGCCTGTGGGCCGAGGCCAGCGGCATCACCGGGCACCTCGACGACGCCGACGTCCAGCGGATGGCGAGGGGCGGCATGGTCCCGCTGTCCTCCGAGGACGGCATGGCCCTGTTCGACGCGGCACGCGCGAGCGGCGCCGCGACCGCGGTGCCCGCCGCGATCGACCTGGCCGCGCTGCGGGCCCACCCGGAACAGGTGCGGCCGATGCTGCGCGCGCTGGTGCCCACCCCCGCGCGCCGGGCCGCGCGGTCCGGCTCCGGCTCCGGCGCGGTGCCGCTCGCCCAACGCCTCGCCGGGCTCACCGAGGCAGAGCAGGACCGGGCGCTCGTGCACCTCGTCCGCACCCACACCGCGGCCGTCCTCGGCTTCGCGGGGCCGGACGCCGTCGAGGCGGACCGGGCGTTCAAGGAGCTCGGCTTCGACTCGCTGACCGGAGTGGAGCTGCGCAACAGGCTCGACGCCGAGGTCGACGCGCGGCTGCCCGCCACCCTGGTGTTCGACCACCCGAACCCGGCGGCGCTCGCCGCCCACCTGCGGACGACGGTGCTCGCCGACGGCGGCACGGCCGCCGCCGGAGTCCTCAGCGAACTCAACAAACTGTCGGTCACCATCTCCAAGCTCGACCCGGACGACGAACTCGCCGGAGACATCCGGCTCCGGCTCCGGTCGCTCCTGTCCACCTGGGACGACAAGGAGCCCGAGGCCGAGGCGGACGATCTGACCTCGGCGACCCTCGACGACGTCTTCGACATCATCGACGAGGAACTCGGAAAGGCCTGACCAGCCGGTTCTCGGACTGTCAGCAAGACCATGCGGCACGGACCCTCATCAGCACGGGTACGGACTCTCACCCAAAGGGGCAGCAAGCACATGTCGACCGACGACAAAGTCCTCGACTACCTGAAGCGCCTGACAGCGGACCTGAGGCAGACCAAGCAACGGCTCCGCGAGGTCGAGGAGAAGGACAGCGAGCCGATCGCGATCGTCGGCATGAGCTGCCGCTTCCCCGGCGGGGTCGAGTCCCCTGACGACCTGTGGCGCCTGGTCGAGTCCGGTGCGGACGCCGTGTCCGGGTTCCCCGCCGACCGGGGCTGGGACGTGCAGTCGCTGTACGACGCCGACCCCGACCACTCGGGCACCACCTATGCGCGTGAGGGTGGATTCCTGCACGAGGCGATGCGGTTCGACGCGGGCTTCTTCGGCATCTCGCCGCGCGAGGCCCTCGCCATGGACCCGCAGCAGCGCCTCCTCCTCGAAACCTCCTGGGAGGTCTTCGAGCGGGCGGGCATCGACCCGACCGCGTTACGGGGCAGCCGCTCGGGCGTGTTCGTCGGTACGAACGGTCAGGACTACGCGGCGCTGCTGATGGCCGCCCAGGAGACCGTCGAGGGCTACGCCGGTACGGGCATCTCGGCGAGTGTGATCTCCGGCCGCCTGTCGTACACCTTCGGTTTCGAGGGCCCCGCCGTCACGGTGGACACGGCGTGCTCGTCCTCCCTGGTCGCGCTCCACCTCGCGGTGCAGGCCCTGCGCTCGGGCGAGTGCGAGCTGGCGCTCGCGGGTGGCGTGACCGTGATGTCGACGCCCGGTGCCTTCATCGAGTTCAGCCGCCAGCGCGGCCTCGCCCCCGACGGCCGCTGCAAGGCGTTCTCCGACAGCGCCGACGGCACCGGCTGGGGCGAGGGCGTCGGCATGCTCCTGGTCGAGCGCCTGTCGGACGCACAGCGCAACGGCCACCAGGTCCTCGCCGTCGTACGCGGTTCAGCGGTGAACCAGGACGGCGCCTCCAACGGCCTGACCGCGCCCAACGGCCCATCCCAGCAGCGCGTGATCCGCCAGGCCCTGGCGAGCGGAGGCCTGACCGCCACCGATGTGGACGCGGTCGAGGCCCACGGCACCGGCACCACCCTCGGCGACCCGATCGAGGCCCAGGCGCTCCTCGCCACCTACGGCCAGGACCGGACCGAACACCCGCTGTGGCTCGGCTCGATCAAGTCGAACCTCGGCCACACCCAGGCCGCCGCCGGTGTCGCCGGTGTCATCAAGATGGTCTTGGCGATGCGGCACGGCGTGCTGCCGCGCACCCTGCACGTGAGTGAGCCCTCCTCGCACGTGGACTGGTCCGCGGGCGCCGTGGAGCTCCTGACGGAGGCCAAGGCGTGGCCGGAGACCGGCCGTCCGCGGCGCGCGGGCGTGTCGTCGTTCGGCGTGAGCGGCACGAACGCGCACACCATCCTTGAGCAGGCCCCCGAGGCCGAGGAGTCCGTGCCCGACGCTGCGCCCGTTCCGGCGGACGGCGTGGTGCCGTGGGTCCTCTCGGCCCGGAGCGCCGAGGCGTTGCGGGAGCAGGCCGAGCGGCTCCGCTCGGGTGCGGCCGGTCTGAACCCCGTGGACGTCGGTTTCTCCCTCGCCACGACGCGCGCGTCCTTCGACCACCGCGCGGTCGTCCTCGCGGACGACCCGGAAACCCGGCTGACCGCTCTGACCGCCCTGGCCGAGGGCACACCGACAGCGGGAGCCCTCACGGGCACCGTCGCCCCGGGCCTGTTGGGCTTCCTGTTCTCGGGCCAGGGCTCGCAACGCCTGGGCATGGGGCGGGAGTTGGCCGCGCGGTTCCCGGTGTTCGCCGAGTCCTTGGATCAGGTGCTCGCGGCGTTCGATCCGTCCGTACGTGAGGTGCTGTTCGGCGAGGACGCGGAGGCGTTGAACGAGACGGGGGTGACGCAGCCCGCGTTGTTCGCGGTTGAGGTCGCGTTGTTCCGTCTTCTTGAGTCGTGGGGTGTACGTCCGGACGCGTTGGCGGGTCACTCCATTGGTGAGTTGGCTGCCGCGCATGTGTCGGGTGTGTGGTCGCTGGCGGATGCGGTGAAGGTGGTGTCGGCGCGTGCGGGGTTGATGCAGGCGCTGCCCGAGGGTGGCGCGATGGTCGCGATCCAGGCTTCCGAGCAAGAGGTTGCTTCCGAGCTGCCGGACACGGTGGGTATCGCTGCGGTCAACAGCCCGTCCTCAGTGGTGA
This sequence comes from Streptomyces sp. NPDC053474, assembly GCF_044544845.1. Taxonomy (NCBI): domain Bacteria; kingdom Bacillati; phylum Actinomycetota; class Actinomycetes; order Kitasatosporales; family Streptomycetaceae; genus Streptomyces; species Streptomyces sp. NPDC053474. The sequence goes on along the minus strand of NZ_JBITXV010000018.1, from coordinate 14,723 downwards.
TTTCGGGTGCCACCGCCGATGCGGAGGCGGTGGGCGAGCGCTGGCGTGAGGCGGGCCGTAAGGTCACCAAGCTGCGGGTGAGCCATGCGTTCCACTCGCCGTTGATGGACCCGATGCTGGACGACTTCCGCCGGGTGCTGGAGGGCGTGTCGTACGCGGCTCCGGAGATCCCGATCGTGTCGACCCTCACGGGCAGGGTGGCGAGCAGCGAGGACCTTGCCTCGCCGGAGTACTGGGTTCGGCATGTGCGGGAGTCCGTACGGTTCGCCGATGCCGTCAGCACGCTCGCGGGCGACGGTGTGGGCACGTTCGTGGAGGTCGGCCCGGGTGGGACGCTGTCGGCCCTGGGACAGGAGTCGGCGCCGGAGGCCGGGTTCGTACCGGCGCTGCGGGCCGACCGGGCCGAGGAGCTCGCGCTGGTGTCGGCCGTGGCACAGCTGTACACGCGGGGCGTACGGCTCGACTGGGACGCCTTCTTCGCAGGTCAGGGTGCGCGGCGCGTCGATCTGCCGACGTACGCCTTCCAGCGGGAGCGGTTCTGGCTGGACGTGCTGCCGTCGGCGGGTGATGTGTCGGCGGCGGGGTTGGGTGCTGCGGAGCATCCGCTGTTGGGCGCGAGTGTCGCGCTTGCCGGGACGGATGGTGTGCTCCTGACGGGCCGGTTGTCGGTGCAGAGTCACCCGTGGCTGGGCGAGTACGTGGTTCAGGGCGCGGTGGTGTTGCCGGGTTCGGCGTTTGTGGAGCTGGCGGTGCGGGCGGGGGACCAGGTCGGGTGTGACCTGGTGGAGGAGCTGACCCTGGAGGCGCCGCTCGTACTGCCCGAGAGCGACGCGGTACGGGTACAGGTGTGGGTCGGCGCGCAGGACGCCTCGGGCAGGCGCGAGCTCACTCTCCACTCCAGCGCGGGTGAGGCGGACGAGGGGCGTTCGTGGACCCGGCACGCCGTGGGCGTGCTGAGCGAGGCCGGGCGCTCCGCCGGGGATTCCCTGGTCGCGTGGCCGCCCGCCGGGGCCGAGGCCGTGGACCTGGACGGGCTCTACGACCGCATGGCCGGTCGCGGTGTGACCTACGGGCCGGTGTTCCAGGGGCTGCGGGCCGCGTGGCGCGCGGGCGACGAAGTGTTCGCCGAGGTTGTCCTGCCGGAGGGCGCGAAGGCCGAGGGCTACGGTCTGCATCCGGCACTCCTCGACGCCGCACTGCACGCGGTGGAGGTGAGGGACGGCGACGCGGCTCGGCTGCCGGTGTCGTGGTCGGGTGTACGGCTGCACGCTGCGGGGGCGACGGTCCTTCGGGTGCGCTTGGCGCCCACCGGGGCGGACGCGCTGTCGCTGACGGTCGCCGACGGGGCGGGTGCTCCGGTCGCCGGAGCCGAATCGCTGGCCCTTGGCCCGGTGTCGGAGACGCTGACGCCGCAGGACCGGGATGCGCTGTTCGGCGTCGACTGGGTGTCGGTTGCCCTGCCCGGTGGTGATGTTCCGACGACTGAGTGGGCCGATCTGGAGGAGCTGGCGGGGTCGCGGGACGGCGAACTGTCGGACTTCGTCGTGCTGTCGTGCCCGGTGGACTCCGCGTCCGGCCCGGTGGTGGGCGCGCGCGAGACGGCGTACTGGGCGCTGAACGCGGTGCGGACGTGGCTCGCGGACGACCGGTTCGCTGCGGCGCGTCTGGTTCTCGCGACGAGGGGAGCTGTGAGCGCCACGCCCGATGAAGGTGTGCGGGATCTGGCGCAGGCCGCGGTGTGGGGTCTGGTGCGGTCGGCTCAGTCGGAGAACCCGGACCGGATCGTGCTGGTCGACCTGGACGATGAGGCGGCTTCCCGGGAGGCATTGCCGTCCGCGCTGGCCACGGGGGAGCCGCAGCTCGCCGTGCGTTCCGGCGAGGCCCGTGCACCCCGCCTGACCAGGGCGGCACAGCCCGTCGTGGACGACCCCGGCTTCGGCGCGGGCACGGTCCTGGTCACCGGCGCGACGGGGACCCTGGGAGGCTTGGTCGCCCGCCACCTGGTCGCCGAACGCGGCGTACGAAGCCTGCTCCTGGTGAGCCGTCGTGGCGCGGCGGCCGAGGGCGCGGAGGAGCTGCGCGACGCACTCACCGCGCAGGGCGCCGAAGTCGTACTCGCCGCCTGCGACATGGCTGAGCGGGACGCGGTGGCGGCCCTGCTGGCCGAGCACCCCGTGACCGCCGTGGTGCACACGGCGGGGGTGCTGGACGACGGCACGATCGCTTCGCTGACACCCGAGCGGATCGACACCGTCTTCCGGCCGAAGGTCGACGCGGCCTGGCACCTGCACGAGCTGACCGCCGACCTGGACCTCTCCGCGTTCGTCCTCTTCTCCTCCGCAGCCGGTGTGTTCGGTGGTCCCGGGCAGGGCAACTACGCGGCCGCCAACGCCTTCCTGGACGCGCTCGCCCAGCACCGCCGCGCCCAGGGCCTGCCCGCGACCTCCCTGGCCTGGGGCCTGTGGGAGACGGCCGACGGCATGGCGGGCAGCCTCGACGACGCCGACGTGCGCCGCATGGCCAGGGGCGGAGTGCTTCCGCTCGGCGTGCCCGAGGGCCTGGCGCTGTTCGACGCGGCGGGCTCCACCGGACGGGCCCTGGTCGCGCCGGTGCCACTGGACCTGCCGGTGCTGCGCCGCCAGGCCCGTACCCAGCCGGTGCCGCACCTCCTGCGCGGCCTCGTACGCGGCACCGCACGCAGGACCGCCGCGCCCGCCGCAGCCCGGTCCGCGCTCGCGCAGTCCCTGGCGGGCCTGAGCGCCGCTGAGCGGGAGAAGGCGCTCCTGGACCTCGTCAGCGGGCACGTGGCCATGGTGCTCGGCCACAGCTCCGCCCAGTCCATCGCGCCCGAACGTGCCTTCAAGGAGCTCGGCTTCGACTCCCTCAGCTCCGTCGAACTGCGCAACCGCCTCGGCGCGGCGACCGAGCTGGCCCTGCCCGCCACCCTGGTCTTCGACTACCCGACTCCCGCCGCCCTCGCGGCGCACCTGGGTGCCGAGCTGCTGGGCGGAGTGGTCGACGTCGTGCCCGGCGGACCCGAGGCACCGGGCGCGACCGACGAACCGATCGCGATCGTCGCGATGAGCTGCCGGTTCCCCGGCGGGGTCGAGTCCCCCGAGGACTTGTGGCGCCTGATCGCCGAGGGCGGCGACGCGGTGTCGGAGTTCCCGGCCGACCGTGGCTGGGACCTGGAGGCGCTCTACGACCCCGACCCCGACGGCACGGGTACGTCGTACTCCCGCATGGGTGCCTTCCTCGACCGCGTCGCGGACTTCGACCCGGCGTTCTTCGGGATCTCGCCGCGTGAGGCCCTGGCGATGGACCCCCAACAGCGACTGCTCTTGGAGACGTCGTGGGAGGCCTTCGAGCGAGCCGGGATCGACCCGGACGCACTGCGGGGCAGCCGCTCGGGTGTGTTCGTCGGTACGAACGGTCAGGACTACGCGGCGCTGCTGATGGCCGCGCGGGAGACCGTCGAGGGGTACGCCGGTACGGGCATCTCGGCGAGTGTGATCTCCGGCCGCCTGTCGTACACGTTCGGTTTCGAGGGTCCTGCCGTCACGGTGGACACGGCGTGCTCGTCGTCGCTGGTGGCCCTGCATCTGGCGGTGCAGGCGCTGCGGTCGGGTGAGTGCGAGCTGGCGCTCGCGGGTGGTGTGACGGTGATGTCGACACCCGGTGCGTTCATTGAGTTCAGCCGTCAGCGGGGTCTTTCGGTGGATGGCCGGTGCAAGGCGTTCTCCGACGGTGCCGATGGCACTGGCTGGGGTGAGGGCGTGGGCATGCTGGTCGTGGAGCGTCTGTCGGATGCTCAGCGCAACGGCCATGAGGTCCTGGCTATTGTCCGTGGCTCGGCGGTGAATCAGGATGGCGCGTCGAATGGTCTGACGGCTCCGAATGGTCCGTCGCAGCAGCGGGTGATTCGTCAGGCGCTGGCGAGTGCGGGTCTGTCGCCGTCCGATGTGGACGCGGTGGAGGCGCATGGTACGGGTACGAAGCTGGGTGACCCGATTGAGGCTCAGGCGCTGCTTGCCACCTATGGCCAGGACAGGCCTGCTGACCGGCCGCTGTGGCTGGGTTCGGTGAAGTCGAACATCGGTCACACGCAAGCTGCCGCTGGCGTGGCGGGTGTCATCAAGATGGTCATGGCGATGCGGCACGGTGTGCTGCCGCGCACCCTGCACGTGGATGAGCCGTCCTCGCATGTGGACTGGTCCACGGGTGCGGTGGAGTTGCTGACGGGTGAGCGTGCGTGGCCTGTGGTGGACCGGCCGTGGCGGGCTGGTGTGTCGTCCTTCGGGTTCAGCGGGACCAACGCACACGCCGTCATCGAGCAGGCCCCCGTCGCCGAGCAGGAGGAGGCCCCGGAGTCGCTTCCCGACGGCGCGGTGGTGCCGTGGGTACTGTCGGCCAAGAGCCCGGTAGCCCTGCGGGAGCAGGCCGCGCGGCTGAGGTCCTTCGTGGAGGGCTCGTCGGACCTGTCGGCGGCGGACGTGGGCCGCGCGCTGGTGTTCTCGCGGGCCCTGCTGGAGCACCGTGCGGTGGTGGTCGCTGCGGACCGGCCGGAGTTCCTGGCCGCGCTGGAGGCCGTCGCCGAGGGGCAGACGACCGGTGCTGCGGTCGCGGGCGTGGGCGACGAGCCCGGCCGGGTGGGCTTCTTGTTCTCGGGCCAGGGCTCGCAGCGTCTGGGCATGGGCCGCGAACTGGCGTCCCGGTTCCCGGTGTTCGCTGAGGCCTTGGAACAGGTGCTTGCGGAGTTCGGTCCGCAGGTCCGTGAGGTGTTGTTCGGGGATGATGTCGAGGCGTTGAACGAGACGGGGGTGACGCAGCCCGCGTTGTTCGCGGTCGAAGTCGCGCTGTTCCGTCTTCTTGAGTCGTGGGGCGTGCGTCCGGACGCGTTGGCGGGTCACTCCATTGGTGAGTTGGCTGCCGCGCATGTGTCGGGTGTGTGGTCGCTGGCGGATGCGGTGAGGGTGGTGTCGGCGCGTGCGGGGTTGATGCAGGCGCTGCCGTCGGGTGGTGCGATGGTCGCGATCCAGGCTTCCGAGGAAGAGGTTGCTTCGGATCTGCCGGACACGGTGGGTATCGCGGCGGTCAACGGGCCCACGTCAGTGGTGATTTCGGGTGTCTCCGCCGACGCGGAGGCCGTGGGCGAGCGGTGGCGCGAGGCGGGCCGCAAGGTGACCCGGCTCAAGGTCAGCCACGCGTTCCACTCGCCGCTGATGGACCCGATGCTCGACGACTTCCGTACGGTCCTGGAAGACGTCTCGTACGCGGCGCCCGCGATCCCGATCGTGTCGACGCTGACTGGCGCGCGGGCGAGTGCCGAGGAGTTGGCCTCGCCGGAGTACTGGGTCCGGCACGTACGCGAGTCCGTACGGTTCGCCGACGCCGTCAGCACGCTGGTGGACGACGGAGTAGGTACGTTCGTGGAGGTCGGCCCGGGTGGGACGCTGTCGGCCCTGGGGCGGGAGTCGGCGCCGGAAGCCGCCTTCGTACCGGTGCTGCGTGGCGATCGTCCTGAGGAGTCCGCGCTGGTGTCGGCCGTGGCGCAGCTGTGTGCGCGGGGCGTACGGGTGGATTGGGAGGTGTTCTTCGCCGGTCGTGGTGGTCGGCGGGTGGACCTGCCGACGTATGCGTTTGAGCGGGAGCGGTTCTGGCTGGACGTGCTGCCGTCGGCGGGTGATGTGTCGGCGGCGGGGTTGGGTGCTGCGGAGCATCCGCTGCTGGGCGCGAGCGTGACGCTTGCCGGGACGGATGGTGTGCTCCTGACGGGCCGGTTGTCGGTGCAGAGTCACCCGTGGCTGGGCGAGTACGTGGTTCAGGGCGCGGTGGTGTTGCCGGGCTCGGCGTTTGTGGAGCTGGCGGTGCGGGCGGGGGACCAGGTCGGGTGTGACCTGGTGGAGGAGCTGACCCTGGAGGCGCCGCTCGTACTGCCCGGGGACGGCTCGGTGCGGGTGCAGGTGTGGGTCGGTGCCCAGGACGCCTCGGGCAGGCGCGAGTTGACCCTCTACTCCAGCACCGGCGAGGTGGACGAGGCACGCGCGTGGACCCGGCATGCCAGCGGTGTGCTGCGTGAGGGTCAGCCTGCCGGTGGGGTCTCCCTGACCGCGTGGCCGCCCGCCGGGGCGGAGGCCGTGGACCTGGACGGGTTCTACGACCGCATGGCCGACGGCGGTTTCGGCTACGGGCCGGTGTTCCAGGGGCTGCGGGCCGCGTGGCGCGCGGGCGATGAGGTGTTCGCCGAGGTCGCGCTACCGGAGGAGGGCGTGCAGACGGAGGGTTACGGCCTGCACCCGGCCCTCCTTGATGCTGCGCTGCACGCCATGGGGCTGATGGGTGAGGCCGACGGGACGGGCAGGCTGCCGTTCTCGTGGTCGGGTGTGCGGCTGCACGCTGCCGGGGCGACGGTCCTTCGGGTGCGCTTGGCGCCCACCGGCGCGGACGCGGTGTCGCTGGCGGTCGCTGATGGGGCGGGCGCTCCCGTGGCCACGGTCGACTCGCTGGTCCTGCGCCCGGCCGCACCCGACCAGGCCATGGGCAACGAGCCGAGCGACGCGCTGTTCGGCGTCGACTGGGTGTCGGTTGCCCTGCCCGACGGCGATGTTCCGACGACTCGGTGGTCCGATCTGGAGGCGCTGGCTCAGCCGCCAGAAGGCGAACTGTCGGACTTCGTCGTGCTGTCCTGCCCGGTGGACTCCGCGTCCGGCCCGGTGGTGGGTGCGCATGAGGCCGCATACTGGACGTTGAACGCGGTGCAGAGTTGGCTTGCGGATGAGCGGTTTGCCGCGTCGCGTCTGGTCCTCGTGACCAGGGGAGCTGCGAGTGCCACGCCTGATGAGGGTGTGCGGGATCTGGCGCAGGCCGTGGTGTGGGGTCTGGTGCGGTCGGCTCAGTCGGAGAATCCGGACCGGGTCGTGCTGGTCGACCTGGACGATGAGGCGGCTTCTCTGGAGGTGCTGCCGTCCGCGCTGGCCACGGGGGAGCCGCAGCTCGCGGTGCGTTCCGGCGAGGTCCGAATACCCCGCCTGGCCCGGGTCGCACAGCCCGTCGTGGACGACCCCGGCTTCGGCGCGGGCACGGTCCTGGTCACCGGCGCGACGGACACGCTGGGAGGCTTGGTCGCCCGCCACCTCGTCGCCGAACGCGGCGTACGAAGCCTGCTCCTGGCGAGTGGACACGGCACGGGCGCGGAGGAGCTGCGCGGCGAACTCACCGCACAGGGCGCTGAAGTCGTACTCACCGCCTGTGACTTGGCCGACCGGGACGCGGTGGCGGCCCTGCTGGCCGAGCACCCCGTGACCGCCGTGGTGCACACGGCGGGCGTGCTGGACAACGGCACGGTCGGCGCGCTCACTTCGGAGCGGATCGACACCGTCTTCCGGCCGAAGGTCGACGCGGCCTGGCACCTGCACGAGGTGACCGCCGAGCTGGACCTCTCCGCGTTCGTCCTCTTCTCCTCGGCCTCGGGCGTCTTCGGGACCCCCGGCCAGGGCGACCACGCGGCGGCCAGCACCTTCCTCGACGCGCTCGCCCAGCACCGGCGTGCCCAGGGCCTGCCCGCGACCTCGCTGGCCTGGGGCCCCTGGGCCGCCCAGGACGGCACGGGCGAGAGCCCCGACGACACCGACGTACGAGCGACGGCCAGCGGCGCCCTCCCGATCGGCCCGACCGAGGGTCTGGCGTTGTTCGACGCGGCGGGTTCCACGGGACGGGCCACGGTGGCGCCGATGCCACTGGACCTCCCGGCCCTGCGTCGGCAGGCGCGCACCCAGCCCGTGCCGCACCTCCTGCGCGGCCTCGTACGCGGCACCGCACGCAGGACCGCCGCACCCGAGGCCGCCCGCTCCGCGCTCGCCAAGTCCCTCGCAGGGCTGACCGAAGCCGAGCGGGAGAAGGCGCTCCTCGACCTGGTGCTCGGCCACGTCGCCGCCGTGCTCGGCCACGGCTCCGCCCAAGTCGTCGCGCCCGAGCGGGCGTTCAAGGAGCTTGGCTTCGACTCGCTGACCGCCGTCGAGTTCCGGGACCGGCTCAACGCGGCCACCGAGCTGCGGCTGCCCGCCACGCTCGTCTTCGACTACCCGACGCCCGACGCGCTCGTGGCGTTCATCGGTGCCGAGCTGGCGGGCGCGCCCGTCGCGGCGGTGTCCGCCCACGCGGTCGCGGACGTGACGGACGAGCCGATCGCCATCGTCGGCATGAGCTGCCGCTACCCCGGCGGGGTCGACTCGCCCGAGGACCTGTGGCGGCTCGTCCTGGACGGCACCGACGCCATCAGCGAGTTCCCCGGCAACCGCGGCTGGGACCTGGACGCGCTGTACGACCCGGACCCCGACCACCTGGGCACCACGTACACCCGCGAGGGCGGCTTCCTGCACGACGTCGACCAGTTCGACTCGGCGTTCTTCGGGATCTCGCCGCGCGAGGCCCTCGCCATGGACCCGCAGCAGCGCCTCCTCCTCGAAGCCTCGTGGGAGGCCTTCGAGCGGGCCGGTATCGACCCGAACTCAGTGCGGGGACGCGACATCGGCGTCTTCGCGGGCACCAGCATCCAGGACTACGTCACGGCCCTGGTGGCGAGCGGGGAGAGCGTCGAGGGGTACGTCGGCACGGGCAACGCGGCGAGCGTCATGGCCGGGCGACTGTCCTACACCTTCGGCCTGGAGGGCCCCGCGGTGACGGTGGACACCGCGTGCTCGTCGTCGCTCGTGGCCCTGCACCTGGCCGCGCAGGCGCTGCGCCAGGGAGAGTGCACGATGGCGCTCGCGGGCGGCGTGGCGGTGATGTCGACGCCCGGCGCGTTCCTGGACTTCAGCCGCCAGCGCGGCCTGTCCGCCGACGGCCGGTGCAAGCCGTTCTCGTCGGACGCGGACGGCACCGGTTGGGGCGAGGGCGTCGGCATGCTCGTCCTGGAGCGGCTGTCCGACGCCCGCCGCAACGGCCACCACGTACTGGCGGTGGTACGCGGCTCCGCGGTGAACCAGGACGGCGCGTCGAACGGCCTGACCGCGCCGAACGGCCCCTCGCAGCAGCGAGTGATCCGGCAGGCCCTGGCGAGCGCGGGCCTGAACCCGTCCGACGTGGACGCCATGGAGGCCCACGGCACCGGCACGATGCTGGGCGACCCGATCGAGGCGCAGGCGATCCTCGCCACCTACGGCCAGGACCGGCCCGACGACCGGCCGCTGTGGCTGGGCTCGCTGAAGTCGAACATCGGCCACACCCAGGCCGCGGCCGGTGTCGGCGGCATCATCAAAATGGTCATGGCGATGCGCCACGGCGTCCTGCCGAAGACGCTGCACGTCGCCGAGCCGACCCCGCAGGTCGACTGGTCGACCGGTGACGTGCGGCTCCTCACCGAGGCCCGGCCCTGGCCGGACGCCGCGCGGCCGCGCCGGTTCGGCGTATCCTCCTTCGGTTTCAGCGGCACCAACGCGCACGCCGTGATCGAGCAGGCGCCGGTCACGGAGGCCGTCACGCCCGGCACAACGGAGGCCGCCGCGCCCGGCACAGCGACGGGCGGGCCCGCGCGGGACACCTCCGCGCTGCCGGTGCTCCTCTCGGGGCGGGGCGACGACGCGCTGCGGGCGCAGGCCGACCGGCTGCGCGCCCACCTCGTGGCGCACCCGGAGCTGGACCTGCCCGACGTCGCCACCACGCTCGCCGGGTCCCGGGCCGCCCTGGACCACCGGGCGGTCGTCGTCGGGCAGGACCGCGAAGGCCTGCTCACGGCCCTCAAGGCGCTCGCCGCCGGGCGGGCCGCGAACGGCTTGGTCTCCGGCGTCGCGGCGGGGCACCGGCTGGCGTTCCTGTTCGCCGGACAGGGCGCGCAGCGCCTGGGCATGGGGCGCGAACTGTACGACCGCTTCCCGGTGTTCGCCGACGCGCTCGACGAAGCCCGCCGCCACCTCGACGCCCACGCCGAACGGCCGCTCCTGGACGTGCTGTTCGGCGACGACGCCGAGGCACTGAACGAGACCGGGGTGACGCAGCCCGCGCTGTTCGCGGTCGAAGTGGCGCTGTTCCGCCTCCTGGAGTCCTGGGGGGTGCGCCCCGACCTCCTCGCGGGACACTCGATCGGCGAGCTGGCCGCCGCCCACGTGGCAGGCGTGTGGTCGCTGGCGGACGCCGCCGCGGTGGTGACCGCCCGGGGCCGTCTGATGCAGGCGCTGCCCGCGGGCGGCGCGATGATCGCCGTCCAGGCGACCGAGGCCGAAGTCGCCGCGGACCTGCCCAAGACCGTGGGCATCGCCGCGGTGAACGGACCGACGGCGGTGGTGATTTCCGGCGTCGCCGCCGACGCGGAGGCGGTGGGCGAGCGGTGGCGTGCGGCGGGGCGCAAGGTGACCCGGCTCAAGGTCAGCCACGCGTTCCACTCGCCGCTCATGGAGCCGATGCTCGACGACTTCCGGCGCGTACTGGAGAACGTGGACTTCCAGGCGCCGACGGTGCCGATCGTGTCCACGCTGACGGGCGGCCAGGCCTCCGCGGCGGAACTGGGATCCGTGGAGTACTGGGTGCGGCACGTACGGGAATCCGTGCGGTTCGCCGACGCCGTCGGCACGCTGCGGGCGCAGGGCGCGGACGTGTTCCTGGAGATCGGCCCCGGCGGGGTGCTCACCGCCCTCGGCCAGGAGACCGCGGCCGACGCCGTGTTCGTGCCCGCGCTGCGGAGCGACCGGCCCGAGGCGGCCGAACTCGTGACGGCGGCGGGCAGGCTGCACGTGCTCGGCATCGCCGTCGACTGGGCCGAACTGACCGCCGACGGCACGCACGTCGACCTGCCCACCTACGCCTTCCGGCGCCAGCGGTACTGGCCCGCGCCGGCCGCCGCCCCGACGGGTGACGTCACCGGTTCCGCCGACGCGCGGTTCTGGGCCGCCGTCGCGGACGGAGACCTCGGTGAGCTCGCGGACGAGCTGGCCGTCTCCCCCGACGACCCGATCGGGGACGTGCTGCCCCGGCTCTCGTCGTGGCGGCGCGAGCAGGCCGAGAACTCCGCGGTCGACCGGATGCGCTACCGCGTCGCCTGGCGGCCGGTGAGCGAGCCCACCGCGGCGCTCACCGGCACCTGGCTCCTGGTCAGCCGCGACGGCGCCGGTGAGGAACCCATCGCCGCCGCGCTGAGCAGGTACGGCGCGACGGTCCTGCCGGTCAGGACCGGCGAGGCCGTGGACCGGGACTCCCTCGCGGCCCGGACGGCGACCGGCGAGCCCGTCGCGGGCGTCCTGTCGCTGTTCGCGCTCGACCCCGCCCTGCCCTCCGGCGGCCTCGCAGCGACCCTCGCCCTGGTGCAGGCCCTCGGCGACTGCGGCCTCGCCGCGCCCCTGTGGTGCGTGACGCGGGGCGGGGCCGCGACCGGTGGCTCCGACACGTCCGTCCACCCCGACCAGGCGATGGTGTGGGGGCTCGGCCGGGTCGTCGGCCTGGAACACCCCGAGCGCTGGGGCGGCCTGGTCGACCTGCCCGACACCCTCGACGAGCGCGCCGGGGCCCGCCTCGCGGGCGTCCTGTCCGGCGAGACCGGCGAGGACCAAGTCGCGCTGCGCGGCGGCGGAGTGGTGGCCCGGAGGATCGTGCGGGCCTCCGCAGGGCGCGCCAAGGACTGGGCGCCCACCGGCACCGTCCTGGTCACCGGCGGCACCGGCGCCCTCGGCGCGCACATCGCCAAGTGGCTGATCGCGCGGGGCGCCGAGCACCTGCTCCTGACGAGCAGGCGCGGGCCGAAGGCCGACGGCGCCGAGGAGCTGCGCGCGGAGCTGACCGCGCTGGGCGCCCGCGTCACGATCGCCGCGTGCGACGTGGCCGACCGGGACGCGCTCGCGGACCTGCTGGCCTCGGTGCCCGCCGAGTTCCCCCTCACCGGGGTCGTGCACGCGGCGGGCGTCCTGGACGACGGCGTCCTGTCCGCACTCACCGAGGACCGCCTGCACGCCGTACTGCGGCCGAAGGTCGACGCCGCCGTCAACCTGGACGAACTGACCAGGGCGCACGAGCTGTCGACGTTCGTCATGTTCTCCTCGACGTCCGGGGCCCTCGGAGGTCCTGGACAGGCCAACTACGCGGCCGCCAACACCTTCCTGGAGGCCCTCGCGGACCGGCGCGCGGCGGCGGGCCTGCCCGCCACCGCCGTCGCGTGGGGGCCGTGGGGCGGCGGCGGCATGGCCGAAGGGCCGCTCGGCGACCAGCTGCGCCGCCGCGGCATGCCCCCGATGGAGCCCGAGCAGGCGATCGCCGCCCTCGACCGGGCCGTCCGCCAGGGCGACCCGACGGCGATGGTGGCGGACATCGACTGGGACGTCTTCGCCGCGGGCTTCACATCGGTGCGGCCGAGCCCGCTCCTTCAGGAACTGTCCGGCGGGCAGCGCGCCCAGGCCGCAGCCGAGACGGCCACGCCCGTCGACACCGCGGCCCGGCTCACCGCCCTGTCCGGCCCCGAGCGCGAGCGCGCCGTCCTCGACCTGGTGCGGGAGCAGGCCGCCGCCGTCCTCGGCCACGACGGCACCAAGCTGGTGGAGCCGGGGCGGGCCTTCCAGGAGCTGGGCTTCGACTCGCTCACCGCGGTCGAGTTCCGCAACCTCCTCAACTCCCACACCGGCCTGAGCCTGCCCGCGACGCTCATCTTCGACCACCCCACGCCGTCCGCGCTCGCCGCGCACGTCCTCGACGAACTGCCGGGCGGCGGGGCGCCGACCATCGACGCCGAACTGGACCGCCTGGAGTCCGCACTGTCCCTCCTGACGCCGGACGACGAGCAGAACGCCGCCGTCGGCGCCCGCCTCCGTGCGCTGCTGTCCAGGTGGGACGAGGCGCACACCCGCACGGAACCCGCCGAGTCCGCCACGGACGCGCGCACGGCCACGGCGGACGAGCTGCTCTCGCTGCTCGACGAACAACTCGGTAGGTCCTGAGCTGATGAACACACCTGAAGGGTCCGAACACATGTCCAACGAGGAGAAGTACCTCGACTACCTCCGGCGGGCCTCCGTGGACCTCCAGGAGGTGCGCGGCAAGCTGCGCGAGGCCGAGGAGCGCGAGGTCGAGCCGATCGCGATCGTCGGCATGAGCTGCCGGTTCCCCGGCGGCGTGCGGTCGCCGGAGGACCTGTGGCGCCTCCTCGTCGACGGCCGCGACGCCGTCTCCGCGTTCCCCACCGACCGCGGCTGGGACCTGGAGTCCCTCTTCGACGACGACCCCGACCGGCAGGGGACCTGCTACACCCGCCAGGGCGCGTTCCTCCACGACGCGGCGGACTTCGACCCCGGCTTCTTCGGCATATCGCCGCGCGAGGCCGCCGCGATGGACCCGCAGCAGCGCCTCCTCCTCGAAACCTCCTGGGAGGCCTTCGAGCGGGCCGGGATCGACCCGAACGCGCTGCGGGGCAGCCGCTCGGGCGTGTTCGTCGGCACCAACGGCCAGGACTATCTGGCCCGCATGGCGACCGGCGCCCCGGAGGGCTACGAGGGCTACCTCGGCACGGGCAACGCGGCGAGCGTCCTGTCGGGCCGCGTCGCCTACAGCTTCGGCTTCGAAGGCCCCGCGCTGACCATCGACACCGCCTGCTCGTCGTCCCTGGTCGCCCTGCACCTCGCGGTGCACGCCCTGCGGCACGGCGAGTGCCCCCTCGCCCTCGCGGGCGGCGTCACCGTGATGTCGACGCCGGGCGTCTTCATCGACTTCAGCCGCCAGCGGGGCCTGGCCGCGGACGGCCGCGTCAAGGCGTTCGCCGACGGCGCGGACGGCACCGGCTGGGGCGAGGGCGTCGGCCTGCTGCTCCTGGAGCGCCTCTCGGACGCCCGGCGCAACGGCCACCAGGTGCTCGCCGTGATCCGCGGCTCGGCCGTCAACCAGGACGGCGCGTCCAACGGCCTGACCGCGCCCAACGGCCCCTCGCAGCAGCGCGTCATCCGCCAGGCGCTCGCCAGCGCGCGGCTCTCCGCGGCCCAGGTGGACGCGGTCGAGGCGCACGGCACGGGCACGAGGCTCGGCGACCCGATCGAGGCCCAGGCCCTCCTCGCCACCTACGGCCAGGGCCGCCCCGCGGACCGCCCCCTGTGGCTCGGCTCGATCAAGTCGAACATCGGCCACACCCAGGCCGCCGCCGGTGTCGCCGGTGTCATCAAGATGGTCATGGCGATGCGCCACGGCGTCCTGCCGCGCACCCTGCACGTGGACGAGCCCTCCTCGCACGTGAACTGGTCCGCCGGTGCGGTGCGGCTCCTGACGGAGCCCCGGCCGTGGCCGGAGACGGAGCAGCCGTGGCGCGCCGGTGTGTCCTCGTTCGGCGTGAGTGGCACGAACGCCCACGTCGTCGTGGAGCAGGCCCCCGAGGCGGCGCAGGGGACCGCCTCGGAGCCCGCCCACGACGGCGGCCTGGTCCCGTGGATCCTCTCGGCCCGGAGCGCGGAGGCGCTCCGCGCGCAGGCCGCGCTGCTCCGCGACTTCGTGGCGGCGTCCTCGGGTCTGTCCTTGGCGGATGTGGGGCACTCGCTGGTGTCGTCGCGTGCGGTGTTGGAGCACCGTGCGGTGGTGGTCGGCGCCGAGCGGAACGAACTGCTGGCCGCGCTTGAGGCGCTGGCCGAGGGCCGGGTGTCCGGTGGTGTGGTCTCGGGTGTGGCGGATGAGCCCGGCCGGGTGGGCTTCCTGTTCTCCGGCCAGGGCGCGCAGCGCCTGGGCATGGGCCGCGAACTGGTGGACCAGTACCCGGTGTTCGCCGAAGCCCT